>DASQIC010000082.1:0-22574 GCA_035631755.1 Steroidobacteraceae bacterium | reverse complement strand
AGCACGGCATGACCGGGCTCGGTGAGCTCGGACCGCAGCTCAAGCCGCCGGTCGAGGGATTCGCCGGCCAGCCCAGCGTCGCAAAGTAGGCGAGGTCGTAGACCGTGCCCTGGTAGGCGTCTTCCTGCCGTCGGTGGTAGTAGGAGCTGTTCGAGAAGAGCTGGCTCTTGCCGAGATCCCATTCGACCTTGAGCGCCTCGAGGTAGTACTTGTCCGGAATCGGCATGTTCTCTTCGGTCGCCGTGTTGAAGTGACCCTGGTCCGGGTTTGAGTAGTCCGGCCAGTACGTCGACTGGTCATGCTTCTTCGAGTCCTGGTAGAGCACGCTCGGCGTGATGGTGATCGAGGAAGCGGGCTGCCAGGCGGCCGCGACCCTGAAGACGGCGGTGCCGGCATGGTTGATGTTGCGCTCCGTCGTCACGCGCGTGGTCGGATCCCCCCGGTCGATCCAGCCGCCGTCGCCGCGGTACCAGGCGCTCACCCGGAAGCCCAGCACGCCGTCCACCAGGGTGTCGCCGTGGGCGACCCCCAGTTCATAGTTGGGCTGTCCCGCGTACTGGGTGAACGACAGCTCGCTGCGCACATAGGTGCTCGAGCCTGTCACCTTGGGCTGGTTCATGATGTAGCGGACGGTTCCGCCCTCCGACCCCGAGCCGAACAGCGTGCCCTGGGGCCCGCGCAGGATCTCGACCCGCTCGAGATCAAAGGCTTTGGGCAGGGTGTCGTCGGGGTTGAAGCCGACGTTTCGCATCTGGATCGGCGTGTCGTCGATGTAGATGCCGGTCGTGCCGGCCCCGCCGGTCCCGGAGATGCCGCGGATCGAGATGTTGTTGGTGCCGGAGTTGTCGAAATTCACCCCGGGCGTGAAGCGCGCCACTTCCTGGAAGTCCTTGATGCCCCGCAGATCGAGGTTCTCCTGGGTGAGCGCGGTGACGCTGATCGGGACCTTGCTGAGACTCTCCTCGCGCCGCGTCGCCGTGACGACTACTTCCTGCAGCGCGCCCGCCGGGGCCGCCTGCTCGACGGGCTGCGCCGGCTGCTGATCGGCCCACGCAATGGCGCAACCGCAGCCCAAGGCCGTCGCCGCAACCGCAGCGCCGGCACGCCGGCGGATAGATCCGTGTCGCTGATCGCCCCGCATGGAGCCTCCCCCTGAAATGTCGCTTCTTGAATTATCCGGCCACACCGGCGGTGCGGCCGCAGGGGTCACAAGGTAACGCGGCGCCGCTGCCAGAGCAACGGGCCGTTCAGGCGCCGAAACCCCGGGTCACCGGCAGGGTGCGTACGCGCTTGCCGGTGGCCGCATAAATAGCGTTGCACAAGGCTGCGCCCACGCACGCGGTGCCGGTCTCCCCGACGCCGCCCGGATCGAGGCTGCTCGCGATGAGGTGCACTTCGATGCTCGGGGCCTCCATGATGCGCAGCGCCGGGTAGTCGTTGAAGTTCGTCTGCTCAACGCGCCCGTTGGCGATCGTGACCTCGTTGCCGAGGACTGCGCTCAGGCCGAAGGTCGCTCCGCCCTCGAGCTGCGCGCGCACGCCGTCGGGATTGACCACCTGGCCGCAATCCATGGCGCAGACCACGCGCTCGACGCGCGGCCGGCCCTGCGCGCCGGCGCGCACCTCGACGACCTGCGCCAGATAGCTTCCGAAGGCATGCTGGATGGAGACGCCTCGCCCGGCGCCCGCCGGCAGCGGTGTGCCCCAGCCGGCGCGGTCCGCGGCGAGGTCGAGCACCGCGCGCTGCCGCTCGTCCGTGAGCAGCGCGCGGCGGTAGGCGACCGGATCCTGCCGCGCCCTGGCGGCGAGCTCGTCGATGAAGCTCTCCACCGCGAATACGCTGCGCGTCGCGCCGACGCCGCGCCACCAGCCGGTGGGTACGCCGCGGGGGTCGTGCCGCACGAAACGTACCTCCATGTTCTCGAGCGGGTAGGCGAGATCGACCGCTGAGGTCACCGCATCCGGATCGACGCCGTTCCTGACCGTCGGCTCCCCGTAGTAGAGCGCCCACAGGCCCGCACCCGCGATCCATTGGCGCCAGGCGACCGGCCGCCCCCGGGCATCGAGCGCTGCGGACAGGCGATCGACGTAGTAGGGACGGTAGCGGTCGTGCTGAATGTCCTGCTGCCGCTCCCACAGCACCCGCACCGGTCCCGACACGTGCCGCGCGATGCGCGCCGCGAGCACGATGCCGTCCACCTCGAGACGCCGGCCGAAGCCGCCGCCCATCAGCTGGTTGTGCAGGATGATCTGCCCCGGAGAGAGCCCGAGTGCGGCGAGCTTCGCCACCGCGCGGTCGGGGGCCTGGGTGCCGGTCCAGATCTCGCACTCCCCCGCGCGCCACTCGAGTGTGCAGTTCATGGGCTCGAGCGTCGCGTGTGCGAGAAACGGCTGGTGATAGATCGCCTCGACGTGGGTCACGGCGCCGGCGGCGGCCCGTGCGGGATTGCCCTTACGGGCGGCGAGCGCCCCCTCCTCGCGGACGGCGTGCTCGAGCTCGGCGACCAGCTCAGCCTGCTGCACGCTGGCGTTCGGTCCATCGTTCCAGCGGATGTCGAGCGCCTTCATGCCCTGCATCGCCGCCCAGGTGTCGTCGGCGACCACGGCGATGAGGTCGGTCTCGTTCACCACCTGCCGCACACCGCGCACCGCGAGCGCCGCATCGCTCGAGAGCGCGGCGACACTGCCACCCGGCACCGGGGAGATGGCGATCAGCGCGACCTTGGAATGCGGCGGACGGATGTCGATGCCAAAGCGCGCGCTGCCGTCCACCTTGGACGGGGTGTCGAGCCGCTGCGTCGCGTGCCCGATCAGCCGGAAGTCGCGCGCCGGCTTGAGCGGCACCGACTTCGGCACCGGGAGCCTGGCGGCGGCGGCGGCCAGCTCCCCGTAGCCCAGGCGCCGGCCGGAAGGCGTGTGGATCACCTCGCCGCGCTGCGCGGTGCAGCTGTCGAGGGGTACGCGCCAGCGCTGCGACGCCGCCCGGATCAGCATGAGCCGCGCGGCCGCCCCCGCCCGCCGCAGCGGCGTCCAGCACTGAATGATGGAGAGCGAGGTGCCGGTCGATTGATCCCACTTCAGGCCCTCGTCGGCCGACGGGTCGGGCACGAATCCATACACCTCGGGTGCGGGCGGTGCCGCCTCGAGCGTGACTTTGCCGAGGTCGACCTCGAGCTCCTCGGCGATCAGCATCGGCAGCGAGGTATAGGTGCCCTGCCCCATCTCCACCTTCGGCATGACGAGCGTGACCGTGCCGTCGGGCGCGATGCGCACGTAGGCGTTGAATGTGGCGGTGCCCGGGCTCGCGTGGCCGGCGCGGCGCGGCAGCCGGCGCAGCGCGACCGCGAGCACCAGCGCACCGCCGACCGCGGCCGCAGCCTGTACGAAACGCCGCCGGGTGAGCGCGGAAGCGTCGCTCACGGCGGCGCGACGGCCATATATATGAATGCCATCAGCCCCCCGGGGTGCTCATCGGCGCGGCGCGCCGCGGATGCGAGGCCGCGCGCGCGGTCTCCAGCAGCACCGGCGAGAGCCTCGCGCGTAACTGCGCCAGAGTCCAGCGGCTGTTCGGGGCCGAGACGTTCACCGCCGCCACCGGCGCGCCGTCGGCGCCGAGTACCGCGGCCGCGATGGTGAGATCGCCCCGGTAGCACTCCTGCTCGGACCAGGCGTAGCCCTCCGAGCGTGCCGCGCTGATACGCCGCAGGATCTCGCGCGTATCGGTGAGCGTGTAGGGGGTGAGCGCCTCGAGCCGCGAGCGGCGCACGATGCGCTCGGCGAGCGGCGCCGGCAGCGCCGCGAGGTACGCGCGTCCCGAGGCGGTGCAGTACATCGGCAGCCGGTGTCCGACCGGCATGTGGATGAAGAAGGGCTTGCGGCTCGGAAAGCGCGCCACGTACACCATGTCGTCGCCGTCGGGCTCCGAGAGACTCACCGACTCCCCGCTCACCTGATTGAGATCGATCAGGTGGCGCGTCGCCTGCTCGATCAGCGCATGGCCGGCGAGATAGCCGTGCGACAGCGACAGGGTGCGCGGCGTGAGTACCCAGCGCCGCACGCGCGGATCGCGCCGCAGATACCCGAGCCGCGCGAGCGTGTGCGTGCAGCGCTGCGCGGAGCTCACGCTCATGCCGGCGAGCGCGGCGAGCTCGGCGAGGCTGAGCGCCCGCCGCCCGGCGCCGAAGCTCGCGAGCAGCCCGAGCGCCTTGCCGACCGAGCTGTTGAACAGCGGGTCGCGGGCGGGCGTCGGCTTGCGCCGCATGCGCTTCATGCGCCCGGCAGTATAGTTCTATCGATTATCGATAGTCTACGGCGTGAGCCGCTCCACGCCCGCGAGCCACGGCTGCAGCGCCCGCGGCACGCTCACCGAGCCGTCCTCCTGCTGGAAGTTCTCCAGCACCGCCACCAGCGTGCGCCCCACCGCCAGCCCCGAGCCGTTGAGCGTGTGCACGTTCTCGGGCTTGCCGTCGGCGGGGTTGCGCCAGCGCGCCTGCATGCGGCGCGCCTGGAACGCCTCGCAGTTGCTGCAGGACGAGATCTCGCGGTAGCGGCCCTGGGACGGCAGCCAGGCCTCGATGTCGTAGGTCTTGGCGGCGCTGAAGCCGACGTCGCCGGCACACAGCGCCACGGTCCGGTACGGAATCTCGAGCTGCTGCAGCACGGCCTCGGCGTGCCCGGTGAGCTCCTCGAGCGCCGCGTAGGAGTCGGCCGGGCGCACCACCTGCACCAGCTCGACTTTGTCGAACTGGTGGTTGCGGATCATGCCGTGCGTGTCCTTGCCGGCCGCGCCTGCCTCGGAGCGGAAGCACGGCGTATGCGCCACGAGCCGCAACGGCAGCAGCTCCGCCGGTACGATCTGCTCGCGCACCAGGTTGGTGAGCGGCACCTCGGCGGTCGGGATCAGGAACAGGCCCTGCTCGCCGCGCAGCGCAAACAGGTCGGACTCGAATTTCGGCAGCTGCCCGGTGCCGGTGAGCGCCGCGCGCTGCACCAGATAAGGCACGTGCACCTCGGTATAGCCGTGGCTGCGGGTGTGCAGATCGAGCATGAACTGCGCGAGCGCCCGGTGCAGTCGCGCCACGGCGCCGCGCATCACCACGAAGCGCGCCCCGGAGAGGCGCGTCGCCGCGGTGAAATCGAGTCCCGCGAGCCCCTCGCCCACGGCCACGTGATCGCGCGGCGTGAACTCGAAGCGCCGCGGCGTGCCGCAGCGGCGCACCTCGACGTTGGCGCGCTCGTCGGTGCCGTCGGGAACCGACTCGTGCAGCAGATTGGGCAGCCCGAGCTGCCACTGCTCGAGCTCCGCCTGCACCGCGGCGAGCCGCTGCTCGGCCGCGGCGAGCTGCACGGTGAGCGCCTCGCCGCGCGCGATCAGCTCGCCCACGTCCGCGCCGCGCCCCTTGGCGAGACCGACCTCGCGCGCGCCGGCGTTGCGGGCGGCGCGCAGCCCGTCGACTTCCACGGCGCAGGGCTTGCGCTTCTCCTCGAGCGCCCGCAGCGCCGCCACGTCCAGGCGGTAGCCGCGGCGCGCGAGATTGCGCGCCACACCTTCCGGATCATTGCGCAGCAGCTTCGGATCGATCACGCGTTCAACCCTTGGGTTTGAGTTCGGCGCGCACGCGGGCCAGCGCCTCGGCGATCTTCAGCTCGAGTCCGCGCGGCGCGGGCCGATAGTATCGCCGATCGGGCAGCCCCTCCGGCAGGTACCGCTCGCCCGGCACGAAGCCCTCCGGCTCGTCGTGGGCGTAGCGGTAGTCGCGCCCATAGCCGAGCTCCTTCATGAGGCGGGTGGGCGCATTGCGCAGGCGCAGCGGCACTTCGAGCGTGCCGTACTCGGCGACGTCCGCCATCGCCTCGCCCATGGCGACGTACACGGCGTTGCTCTTCGGCGCGCAGGCGAGATACACCACCGCGGTAGCGATCGCCAGCTCGCCTTCGGGGCTGCCGAGTCGCTCGTAAGCCTCCCAGGCATCGAGCGCGAGGGCGAGTGCCCGCGGATCGGCGAGCCCGAAGTCCTCGCTCGCCATGCGCACCACGCGGCGTGCGACGTAGCGCGGGTCGCAGCCGCCATCGAGCATGCGGCACAGCCAGTAGAGCGCCGCATCGGGATCGGAGCCGCGCACCGCCTTGTGCAGCGCGGAAATCTGGTCGTAGAACTGCTCGCCGCCCTTGTCGAAGCGCCGGTAGCCTCCGGCCGCCACCTCGCGCGCCGCGGCGGCGGTGAGCTTCGACGGGGTGCTGCTCGCCTGGGCGAGCTGGGCGGCGAGCTCGAGCATGTTGAGCGCGCGGCGGGCATCGCCGTCGGCGGCGTGCGCGATCAGTTCCAGCGCCTCGGCCTCGGCCTCGAGCTGCTCGCGGCCGAGCCCGCGCTCGGCGTCGGCGAGCGCCGTGCGCAGCACCCCGGTGAGATCCTCGAGCGACAGCGCCTTCAGCACGTAGATCCGCGCGCGCGACAGCAGCGCGCTCACCACCTCGAAGGACGGATTCTCGGTGGTGGCGCCGACGAAGGTGAGCGTACCGTCCTCGACGTAGGGCAGGAACGTGTCCTGCTGCGCCTTGTTGAAGCGGTGCACTTCGTCGAGAAACAGCAGCGTCGCTCGCCCGTCGGCGCTGCGCACGGCGCGCGCGCTCTCGACCGCCGCGCGGATGTCCTTGACACCGGCGGTCACCGCCGACAGCGCGATGAACTGCGCGTGCGCGGCCTGCGCGATGAGCCGCGCCAGCGTCGTCTTGCCGGTGCCCGGCGGTCCCCAGAGGATGAGCGAGTGCAGCTGTCCGGCGGTGATGGCGGCGTGGAGCGGCTTGCCCGGCGCGAGGATGTGCTGCTGGCCGACGAACTCGCTCAAGCTCCGTGGCCGCATGCGATCGGCGAGCGGTCGCAGGCTCTCGGCCACGGCAAGGCTCATGGGCGCGGCGTTCCGATCACGTCCGCCCCGCGCGGGGGTGTGAAGCTCAGGTCGGCGGCGTTCACCGGAGCATTGCGCTCGATCTGATCGAACATGACGGTGGCGGTCTGATCGAGCTTGTCCTCGAGAATCATGCGCTTCAGGTCCCCGTGCTCGAAGCCGAACAGTGCGCGGCGGAAGTCGGCCTCCGCGCCGTGCGGCTCGACCAGCACCCAGGTCAGGCCGAGCCGCTCGCCCGCCGGAGTGATGGTGAAATTGCTGCGCACGTCGACCGCACCCGAGAGCAGCATCGCCGGCGTCGCCGACAGCGCCGCATCCACCGGCTTCACCGTCACCTGGTCGAGGTCGCGGTCGAAGAACCAGAGATTGTGCCCGTCGCACACCATGAGCTGACCGGCGTTCGCCGCGGCGGCGCTGCCGGCAGCGTGCTGCGGGTGGATTTCCCAGCGGAATTTCCCGGGCCGCTCGACGATCAGCGTCCCGGTGGCGCGATCGATCTCGCGCCCGTGGCTGTCGGCGAGCGTCTGCAGGAAGCTCGCCCGCAACGTGCGCAGGTGATCGAGATAGGCATCGAGCGGCGTCGCCTCGCCGTGTCCCGCCGTTCCGGGCGCGGTGGCGGCCGCGGCCGGGGCGTGCACGGCGAGCAGCACCGCAGCCGCGACCAGCACCGCAGCCGCGAGCAGCGCGCGCCCGGCGGCCGCCGCGACGCGCTTGGGGCGCCCGGCGCTCACGGTCAGTCTTCTGGCGGCGCCGGCACGAGCACGTCGCGCGCGCCGTTCGGTTGCAGCTGGCCGACCAGCCCGGCGAGCTCCATGGCCTCGAGCAGCCGCGCGGCGCGGTTGTAACCGATCTTGAGCCGGCGCTGCACGTAGGAGATCGAAGGCTTGCGCTCGGTGGTGACGATACGCACCGCCTCGTCGTAAAGCGGATCCTGCTCGGCGTCCGCCCCGACGCCGCCCTCTTCTTCCCCGTCCTCGCCCGAGAGACCGGCGATGGGGGTGCGCGGACCGGACAGCACCTCGTCGATGTAGTCCGGCGCGTTCGGGGTCCTGAGCGCATCGACCACCCGGTGGACCTCCTGGTCGGAGACGAAGGCGCCGTGCACGCGGGTCGGGACCGAGGTCCCGGGGGGCAGGTACAGCATGTCGCCGTGTCCGAGCAGCGTCTCGGCGCCCATCTGGTCGAGGATGGTGCGCGAGTCGACGCGGGCCGAGACCTGGAAAGCGATGCGGCAGGGAATGTTGGCCTTGATGAGCCCGGTGATCACGTCCACCGAGGGACGCTGGGTCGCGAGTATCAGGTGAATCCCCGAGGCGCGCGCTTTCTGCGCCAGGCGCGTGATCAGCTCCTCGACCTTCTTGCCGACGATCATCATGAGGTCGGCAAACTCGTCCACGAACACCGCGACGTAGGGCAGCGGCATCAGATTGGGGATCTGGCTCTGATCCACGGTCGGGTCGTTGGCAGCGCGCAGCATCAGCACCGGGTCGCGGATCGGCTTGCCGGCCTCGTTGGCCTCGCGCACCCGCCGGTTGAAGCCGGCGATGTTGCGCACCCCGAGCGCGGCCATCAGCGCGTGACGGCGGTCCATCTCCGCCACGCACCAGCGCAGCGCATTGGCGGCCTGCTTCATGTCGGTCACGACCGGCGCCAGCAGGTGCGGGATGCCCTGGTACACCGAGAGCTCCAGCATCTTGGGGTCGATCATGATCATGCGCACGTGCTCGGCGGTCGACTTGTAGACGAGCGACAGCACCATGGCGTTGAGCGCCACCGACTTGCCCGAGCCGGTGGTGCCGGCGATCAGCAGGTGCGGCATGCGGGTGAGGTCCGCGACCACCGGCGCGCCGCCGATGTCCTTGCCGAGGGCGAGGGCGAGGGGCGAGTGCAGCTCGTCGTAGGCCTTGGAGCGGATGATCTCACCGAGCGTGACCAGCTCGCGCTTCTCGTTGGCGATCTCGAGTCCCATCACGCTCTTGCCCGGAATCACCTCGACCACGCGCACCGAGAGCACCGAGAGCGCGCGTGCCAGGTCCTTCGACAGCGCCGTGATCTGGCTCGCCTTGACGCCGGGCGCGGGGCGCAGCTCGAAGCGCGTCACCACCGGGCCGGGCTGCACCGCCACCACCTCCGCCTCGATGGCGAAGTCCTTGAGCTTCATCTCCACCAGTCGTGACAGCGCCTCGAGCGCCTCGGCGGAGTACAGCGGCTCACGCGGCGGCGGATCGTCGAGGAGCTTCAGCGGCGGCAGCTCGCGCGCCTGCGGCGGCTCGAACAGCGGCACCTGGCGCTCGCGCTCGACCCGGGCGCTCCTCTCGAACTGCGCGAGCGGCGGCTCGATGCGCGGCGGCGCGCGCGTCGCCGATTTCTTCTGCAGCGACTCGACCGCCTCCTTGCGGGCCTGACGGCGCTCGCGGCCCTCGGCGGCGTCCCGGGCCGAGGCGAAGCGGCCGCGCAACCAGCCGAGCGCGCCCCAGGCGAGCGCCCCGACGCGGTCCATGAACGCGAGCCACGAGAGCCCGAAAGCGAGCGACAGGCCGGCCATCCAGGCGGCGATCAGCACCAGCGTGGCGCCGAGAAAGTTGAGCCCCCGGGAGAGACCCTCGCCGACCAGGCTGCCGACGACCCCGCCGGCTGTCTGGCGCAGCACGCCCGGGTCCCAGTGCAGCGTCGCGAGGCCGCAGCTCGCCGCGAGCAGCAGCATGAAGCCGGCGAGGCGCACCGCGGCGTTGAGGCGCGAGGCCACCTCGCCGCGCGAGCGGCGCTGCAGGCCCCAGGCCGCGGTCGCCAGCACCACCGGCAGCAGGTACGCGGGGCGGCCGAACAGGAAGAACAGCACGTCCGCGAGCCACGCGCCCACGAGGCCGATGCGGTTATGGAGCGCCGCCGAGCCGCCGGTGTAGGAGAAGCCTGGGTCCTCCGGGCTATAGGTCGCGAGCGCCATGAAGATGGTGAGCGCCACCAGGCCGAGCGCGATCACGGCGCTCTCGCGCAGCGCGCGCGCCACCGCCCAGCTGAGGCGGGTCTCCTGACGGGACTGTGCTTGCGATTCAGCCACTCGCGGCGGCTCCGTCTTAAGATAGACGGTGGGCATTATAGAGCTTGGTACCATGCACCGATGCCACAGATGACCCCGAAGGACACCCGACACAGCCGCCTGATCATCCTCGGGTCGGGGCCGGCCGGCTACAGCGCGGCGGTGTACGCGGCCCGCGCCAATCGCGCGCCGCTCCTGATCACAGGTGTCGCCGCCGGCGGACAGTTGATGACCACCACGGACGTCGATAACTGGCCGGGCGATGTCGAGGGGCTGCAGGGTCCGGCGCTCATGGAGCGCATGCGACACCACGCCGAGCGCTTCGCCACCGAGATCGTGCACGACCAGGTGCAGTCGGTGGATCTCTCGGTGCGGCCGCTCGAGCTCACCGGCGATTCCGGCCGCTACAGCTGCGATGCGCTCATCGTGGCCACGGGCGCGAGCGCCCGCTACCTGGGACTGCCCTCCGAGGAGCAGTTCCGCGGCCGCGGGGTGTCGGCCTGCGCCACCTGCGACGGTTTTTTCTTCCGCCAGCAGCGCGTCGCGGTGGTGGGCGGCGGCAATACCGCGGTCGAGGAGGCGCTCTACCTCGCGCGCATCGCCGCCCACGTGACGCTGGTGCACCGGCGCGACCGGCTGCGCGCGGAGAAGATCCTGCAGCAGCGGCTGTTCCGCGAGGTCGAAGCCGGCAAGGTGACGCTGCTGTGGAATCACACCGTGGACGAGGTGCTGGGCGATGAGCGCGGCGTCGGCGGCGTGCGGGTACGCGAGCTCGGCAGCGGCGCGGCGCGCACGCTCGAGGTGACGGGACTCTTCGTCGCCATTGGCCACACTCCCAACACCGCGCTGTTCGAGGGCCAGCTCGCCATGCGCGGCGGCTATATCACCGTGAAGAGCGGCCTCGACGGAGATGCCACCGCGACCAGCGTGCCCGGAGTGTTCGCCGCCGGCGACGTGGCCGACCACGTCTATCGGCAGGCGGTCACCTCGGCGGGCTCGGGCTGCATGGCCGCGCTCGATGCCGACCGCTATCTCGAGTCGCTCGACGCGCGCACCTGAGGCACCCCGGTCCGGAGTCACACGCCTTGGACGGCACGGAGTTCTGCGGCAGCATCGACCGCCTCGGGCAAGACGAGTGGAACGCGCTCGACGCCGGCGGCAATCCCTTCGCACGCCACGAGTTCCTCGCGGCGCTCGAGCACGCGCACTGCGTCGGTCCGGGCACCGGCTGGGAGCCCCGCTACCTCGCGCTGCGCGACGGCGCCGGGCTCGCCGGGGCAGCGCCCGCGTTCGTGAAGACCCATTCCTACGGGGAATTCGTGTTCGACTTTGCCTGGGCGCAGGGCTACGAGCGCCTCGGCCGGCGCTATTACCCCAAGCTCACGATCGCCACCCCGTTCACCCCCGCGACCGGCCCGCGCCTGCTGGTGCGCGCCGACCTCGACCGCGCATACGTTTCGGCTCGCCTGCTCGGCGCGCTCGAGCGCCACGTCGCCGGTCACGGGCTCTCGGGCGCGCATCTGCTGTTCCTCGACGAGCCGGCGCGCGCCGCCTGCGCCGAGCGCGGCTGGCTGCTGCGCCGCGACTGCCAGTTCCACTGGACCAACCGCGGCTACGGGAGCTTCGAGGACTACCTCGAGACCTTCACCGCCGAGAAGCGCAAGAAGGCGCGGCGCGAGCGGCGCCGGGTGAGCGAGGCCGGGGTGCGCTTCGAGACGCGCCTCGGCGGCGAGCTCGACGAGTCGCTTCTCACCCGCATCTATGAGCTGCACCGCGATACCTTTCTGCGCCACGGCCACGAGCCCTACCTCACGCGCGCGTTCTTCAGCGAGGTGGCGCGCACGCTCCCCGAGTCGCTCATGGTGAAGCTCGCCATGCACGGCCGCACGCTGGTCGCCGCGGCGATCTTCTTCTGGTGCTCCGGGACGCTCTACGGGCGCTACTGGGGCGCAGCGGCCGACTATCACAGCCTGCACTTCGAGGCCTGCTACCACCAGGGAATCGAGTTCTGCATCGAGCGCGGCATCGAGCGCTTCGAGCCGGGAACCCAGGGCGAGCACAAGGTGAGCCGCGGCTTCGAGCCCACCCTCACCTGGTCGGCGCATTTCATCGCCGACCGCCAGTTCCGCGCCGCAATCGCCGCCTTCCTCGCGCGCGAGGGTGCGGCGGTCGAGAGCTACGCGCGCGAGGTCCAGGAGCACGTCCCGTACCGGGAACGGCGTGCGGCGCCGGAGAGCGCGTGAAGAGCATCACCTGGCTGTCGGCCCACGACGCGCCGGACTGGTTTCCGCCTCCCGAGCAGGCGCTCGAGGATCCGCCCGGGCTGCTCGCCGCCGGCGGCGACCTCTCGCCCGCGCGCCTGCTCGCCGCTTACCGCCTCGGCATCTTCCCGTGGTACTCCCCGGGCCAGCCGGTGCTGTGGTGGTCGCCCGACCCGCGGGCGGTGCTGTTCCCGGAGGAATTTCACTGCCCGCGCAGCCTCGCCAAGACGCTGCGCAACGGCGGCTTCGCCACCTCGCTCGACCGGGATTTCGCCGCGGTGATCGACGGCTGCGCGGCGCCGCGTGCGGCGAGTCCCGGCACCTGGATCACCTCCGAGATGCGGGCCGCCTACCGCGAGCTGCACCGCTTAGGACTCGCGCACAGCATCGAAGTGTGGCGTGGCGAGGCGCTCGCCGGCGGCCTGTACGGGGTGCGGCTCGGGGGCATATTCTTCGGCGAGTCGATGTTCAGCGCCGCGCGCGACGCCTCCAAGGTGGCGCTCGCGCACCTGGTGGTGATGTGCGCGCGCAGCAGCGTCGCGGTGATCGACTGCCAGCTGTACTCGCGGCACCTCGCGAGCCTCGGCGCCCGCACCATTCCCCGCGCGCAGTTCCAGGGGCTGCTGCGCGAGCAGGTGTCGCTGCCGGCACCGCCGCTCGGCTGAGCGCGCGCGTTGCCTTTGCAGCGGCCTTTGTGCTCCAATTCGCGCCCGCCACGTGCGCGTTAGGACGCTTGTGTCCAAAGAAGATGCGATCCAGATGGAAGGCGAGGTCATCGAGACCCTGCCCAACACGACTTTCCGCGTGAAGCTCAAGAACGGCCACGTCGTGACCGCGCACATCTCCGGCAAGATGCGCAAGAATTACATCCGCATCCTCACCGGCGATGCGGTGACCGTGGAGATGACTCCGTACGATCTCACCAAGGGGCGCATCATTTATCGCGGCCGGTAGGCAGTGCGTCAGGCGGTGGCCTGGCGCCGTGCGCTGGCCTTGCCTCAGGCCGGAACCGCCGGCACGTTCGCCGGCTCGCAGTGCAGCGTGAGCTGCGAGCCATCCTCGGACACCGACACCCGCACGTACCCGCCGCTCGCCAGCCGCCCGAACAGCAGCTCCTCGGCCAGCGGCCGCTTGATGTACTCCTGGATGGTGCGCGCCATCGGCCGGGCGCCCATCTTGGGGTCGTAGCCGCGCTGCGCCACCCAGCGGCGCGCCGCATCGTCCAGCGTGATGGTGACGCCCTTCTGCTCGAGTTGCGCCTCCACCTCGAGGATCAGCTTGTCGACCACGCGCTCGATGGTCGCCGGATCGAGCGCCGCGAACTGGATGACCGCATCGAGGCGGTTGCGGAACTCCGGGCTGAAGATCCGCCGGATCGCCTCCAGGCCGTCGCTCGCGTTGTCGGCGTGGGTGAAACCGATCGAGGCGCGCGCCATCTCGTGCGCGCCGGCGTTGGTGGTCATCACGATTATGACGTGACGGAAATCGGCCTTGCGCCCGTTGTTGTCGGTGAGCGTGCCGTGGTCCATCACCTGCAGCAGCAGATTGAACACGTCCGGATGCGCCTTCTCGACCTCATCCAGCAGCAGCACGCAATGCGGGTGCTTGGTGATCGCCTCGGTGAGCAGTCCCCCCTGATCGAAACCGACGTAGCCGGGCGGCGCGCCGATCAGGCGCGAGACCGTGTGGCGCTCCATGTACTCGGACATGTCGAAGCGCAGGAACTCGACCCCCATCGCGATCGCGAGCTGCCGCGTCACCTCGGTCTTGCCCACGCCCGTGGGACCGGCGAACAGGAAGCTGCCGACCGGCTTGCGCGTTTCGCCGAGCCCCGAGCGCGCCATCTTGATGGCCGCGGCCAGCGCGTCGATCGCCTTGTCCTGGCCGAAGATCACCAGCTTGAGGTTGCGCTCGAGGTTCTTGAGGACCTCCTTGTCCGAGGTCGAAACGCTCTTGGCGGGGATGCGCGCCATGCGCGCCACCACGTCCTCGATGTGGCGCACCTCGACGGTCGGCTCGCGCTCGGCGAGCGGCTTGAGGCGCGCGCGTGCCCCGGCTTCGTCCACCACGTCGATCGCCTTGTCGGGCAGATGGCGCTCGTTGATGTGCCGCGCGGCGAGCTCCGCCGCGGCGCGCAGCGCGTCGTCCGCATAGGTGATGCCGTGGTGCTCCTCGAAGCGCGGCTTGAGCCCGAAGAGGATGTCGATGGTCTCAGCCACCGAGGGCTCCACCACGTCGATCTTCTGGAAGCGCCGTGCGAGCGCGTGGTCCTTCTCGAAGATGCCGCGGTATTCCTGGTAGGTGGTCGAGCCGATGCAGCGGATCTCCCCGGCGGTGAGCACCGGCTTGATCAAATTCGAGGCGTCCATCACCCCGCCGGAAGCGGCGCCGGCGCCGATCACGGTGTGGATCTCGTCGATGAACAGGATCGCCCCGGGGAGCTTCTTCAGCTCGCCGATCACGCCCTTGAGGCGCTTCTCGAAGTCACCGCGATACTTGGTGCCGGCGATGAGGGCGCCCATGTCGAGCGCGAAGATGGTGCAGTCGGAGAGCACCTCCGGCACCCGGCCCTCGACGATGAGCCGTGCCAGGCCTTCCGCGATCGCGGTCTTGCCGACGCCGGCCTCGCCGACGTAGAGCGGATTGTTCTTGCGGCGGCGGCACAGGATCTCGATGGTGCGCTCGACCTCGAGCTTGCGGCCGATGAGCGGGTCGATGCGCCCCTCCTGCGCCAGGCGATTGAGGTTGGTGGTGTACTTCTCGAGCGCGCTGCCGCCCTCGGCGTCGCGCTCGCCGTCCCCCTGGGAGTCCTCCTTGTCGGTCTTCTCCTCGGCGATCTTCGATAAGCCGTGCGAGATGTAATTGACGACGTCGAGCCGGGTGACGCGCTGGCGATTCAGCAGGAATACCGCGTGGCTCTGCTTCTCGCTGAAGATCGCCACCAGCACGTTGGTGACGCCGACTTCCTTCTTGCCGCTCGACTGCACGTGGAACACCGCCCGCTGCAGTACCCGCTGGAAGCCGAGCGTCGGCTGCACTTCGCGTTCCTCGCCCTCCTCGAGACGCGGAGTCGACTGATCGATGTGCTCCTTGAGCTCCTGGCGCAGCTTGCCGAAGTCCGCGCCACAGGAACGCAGCACCTCGCGCACCTTCGGCGTATCGAGTATCGCGAGCAGCAGGTGCTCGACGGTCAGGTACTCGTGGTGCGCCTCGCGCGCCTGGTGGAACGCGTCGTTGAGACAGTACTCGAGTTCGTTCGACAGCACGTCAGCCGAGCCTTTCAGCCATCCAGTTCAGGCCTCTTCCAGAGTACACATCAGCGGGTGCTGGTGGTCGCGCGCATAGGTGGTCACCTGTGCCACCTTAGTTTCGGCGATCTCATATGTGAAGACCCCGCACACGCCCTTACCCTTGGTGTGAACCTCGAGCATGATGCGCGTGGCGGTCGGCCGGTTGAGCTGAAAGAACTTTTCCAGCACATCGACCACAAACTCCATGGGGGTGTAGTCGTCATTGAGCAGCACAACCCGGTACAGCGGCGGTTGCTTGACCTCCGGTTGTGCCTCCTCGACGGCTACGCCGGAGTCGGGACGGACCGGATGCTGCTCGGGCATGACGTTCTTTATAGGGGTCGTGAAACGGCAACACAAGCCTGCCACCATGCAGGGCGCTTACTCCTGCAGAAACAATCGCTTGAGAGCGCCAGCAGCGCCCCCGTATGATGGGGTCTGTTCCCCTCGCGCGGTGAGGTGCAGCGCGCGGAGTAAGCTCATGTTTTTGGCTCAATGAACGCCGCGTCCTGGCTCGAGGATTTACCGGCGCCCGACCGCTGGCGGGCGCTGTTGCTGCGCGACGGGCCGCGCCTGGCGACCTGGATGGCCGCGCTCGCGCTCGGGGTGCAGGCGGCCTTCGTCGTCACCGATCTGGCGGGGGCGGGCCGCCGCCCGCCGGCGGCGGCGGCCGCGGCTGCGACGCGGGTGCAGCCCACCGACATCGCCGCGATCACCAATGCGCATCTGTTCGGCGCGGCGCCGGCTCCGAAACAAAGCGACGCCAATGCGCCCCGTACCAGCATGCCGCTCACGCTCACCGGGATCATCGCCGCCAATGATCCCCAAAACGGTCTCGCAATCCTGGGACCGAACGCACAGACCGCGAAGGTGTATGCGGTCGGCGACACGGTCCCGGGAGGCGCCCGGCTGCATTCGGTGTACGTCGACCGGGTGGTCATCGATCGGGCGGGGCAGCTCGAATCGCTGGTGCTTCCGAAGGAAGTGCACAGTGCCCCGCCGCCCTCGAGCACGGCGCTGCCCACCGCGAGCCCCGTGGTCGAGCGCATGCGCCGGGCGCTCACCGAGCAACCGGGGCTCATCGCCGACCTGCTGCGGCCGCAGGCGGTGATGGAGGGCGACAAGGTGAAGGGCTTTCGGGTCTACCCGGGACGCAACCGCTTTGCCTTCTATCGTCTGGGGCTGCGGCCCGGGGACGAGGTGGTCGCGATCAACGGCACGCCGCTCGATGACCGCGACCGCGGTCAGGAGATCCTCAGCACGCTCGGTGGCTCGAGCGAGGCGCATGTGACGGTAATCCGTGCCGGCCGCTCGCAGGAGCTCACGCTGAACCTCGCCCAGGTCGCGCAGGAGGCCGAGGTGGCCACCGGCCTCGACAGCACGGCGCCGCGTGCGCCCGGCGTCCCACCCGCGACCGGCGGCATGCCGGCGACGGCGGCACCCGCCGAGCCGCCGCCGCCGGCGCCTCTGCAGGCGCCACCGCCCGCGTCACTGCAGTCGCCCGAGGCGCCGCCGCCCGAGCCGCCCGCAACGCCGCCCGGCACCCAGTGACTCGCGCCACGCACTCCTTTCGGGGACACACCCACGTGACAGCTCCACGCTCGTTGGCATTCGGCGCGCTCGCGATACTCGCCCTGCTGTCGGGGGCCTCGGCGCAGCAGCAGGCCGAGCGCATCACGCCGAACTTCAAGGACGCGGACATCACCCAGATCGCCGAAGCGGTGAGCGCCGCCACCGGCAAGAACTTCATCATCGATCCGCGGGTGCGCGCCCAGGTCACGATGCTGTCCTCGACGCCGATGTCGCCGGCGGCCTTCTATCAGACGTTCCTGTCGATCCTGCAGGTCTATGGCTTCATCGCCGTGCCGGCCGAAGGCAACGTGGTGAAGATCCTGCCGGATGCCGACGCGCGCTTCAGTCCCTCGATCGACCTGCCCGAGCGCGTGAACGCGACTTCCGACGAGATCGTCACCCAGGTGCTCGACGTGCGCAACGTGAGCGCCGCGCAGCTGGTCCCGATCCTGCGGCCGATGGTGCCGCAGTACGGCCACCTCATGGCCTATCCCGCGGGCAACATCCTCATCATCACCGACCGCGCCAGCAACGTGAATCGCATGATCCGCATCATCCGGCGCATCGACCAGGTCGGTAACCAGGACCCGGAGATCATCCCGCTGCAGAACGCCTCGGCCGCCGAGATCGTCCGCGTGGTGAACTCCCTCTATCAGGGCGCCGCCGCCGAGGGCGGCGCGCTCAAGGTGGTGGCGGATGAGCGCTCCAACAGCGTGCTGGTCGCCGGCGATCAGGCGCAGCGGCTGCGCATCCGGGCGCTGATCGCCCATCTCGACACCCCGCTCGGCGGCGGGGGCGACACGCGCGTGCGCTACCTGCACTACGCCAACGCCGAGAAGCTCGCGCCGAAGCTGAAGGAGCAGATCACCGGCATCGCCCAGGCGAGCGCCGGCACCGGGGGCACCGCCGGCGCCTCGCCGCAGGCGCAGGCGGAGAAGAACGCCATGATCTGGGCCGACCCGACCAACAACGCGCTCATTATCACCGCGCCGCCCAAGATCATGCGCTCGGTGATGGACATCATCGACAAGCTCGACATCCGCCGCCCGCAGGTGCTGGTCGAGGCGATCATCGCCGACGTCGACGTCGACAAGGATGCCGAGCTCGGCGTCAACTGGGCGGCGTTCTCCAACGGCAGCAACGTGCCGGTCGGCGCCTTCGTCAGCCCCGTCGGCGGCACCAGCATCGTGGACCTCGCGAGCGCGGTGCAGAATCCGGCCAACGCCTCGACCCAGCTGCTGCAGGGCACGACGCTCGGCATCGGGCGCATCGCCGGCACCGGGGTCAACTTCGCCGCCATGCTGCGTGCCATCCGCGGCGACACCGACACCAACATCATCGCCACGCCGTCCGCGGTCACCATGGACAACCAGGAGGCCGAGCTCAAGGTGGCGCAGGAAGTGCCCTTCATCACCGGCCAGTTCACCAACACAGGGGCGGTGACGGCCGGCGCGGTCAGTCCGTTCCAGACCATCCAGCGCGAGGAAGTCGGCACCATCCTCAAGGTGACTCCGACCATCTCCGCCGAAGGCAACCAGGTGATGCTCAAGATCTCGATCGAGAGCTCGAGCATCGGTCAGAAACCCGCGGGAGCGGTCGACCTCGTGACCAACAAGCGCACCGTGAGCACCACGGTGCTGATCGAGGACGGCGGCGTGGTGGTGCTCGGCGGACTCATCGAGAACGACAGCACCCGCGGCGAGCAGCGCGTGCCGTTCCTCGGCAACATCCCGCTGATCGGACTGCTGTTCAAGACGCGCAACGAGAGCAGTACCAAGAACAACCTGATGATCTTCATCCGGCCGAAGATCATCCGCGACCAGGCGCAGGCGGCCTACGAGACCGACCTCAAGTACAACTACATGCAGGACCAGGCGCAGGGGCTGAACTACCGCGAGGCCGTGCCGCTGCTCCCCGGGGTGCAGCGCGGTCAGCTGCCGCCGCTGCCGCCCCCGCCGCCCCCGCAGCGCCCGCCGGCCGCGCCGGGTGCGCCGGGTGCGCCGGGTGCGCCGCCCTCCGGACAGGGTGCCCCGCAGGGTGCCCCGCAGACGAGCGCCCCCGCAGGCAGCGCCGAGGCGAGTCCACCCAAGCCGTGAACGACGCGACCATCAAGGAAGGCGCGCCCGCCGACCCGGCCGCAGACGAGCGGCGGCTGTCGTTCGCGTTCGCCAAGCGCCACGGCGTGCTGGTGCGCGGCGTGGTGGACGGCGTGGCGGACTGCGTCTGCCGCGACAACGCCTCGGCGCTCGCGCTCGCCGAGGTGCGCCGCTACCTGCGCCGCGCGGTGCGCCTCGAGCGCGTGCCGGAAGCGGAGTTCGACCTGTTGCTGCGCCGTGCCTACGAGGCCGGCTCCGACGCCATGCAGGCCGTCGAGGGGCTCGATGAGACCACCGATCTCGCGCACCTCGCCCAGGAGCTGCCCGAGCAGGCGGATCTGCTCGACAGCGAGGACGACGCCCCGATCATCCGCCTGATCAACGCCGTGCTCACCCAGGCGGTCAAGGAGAACGCCTCCGACATCCACATCGAGCCGTTCGAGAACCGCCTGGTGATCCGCTTCCGCATCGACGGCGTATTGCGCGAGGTGCTGCAGTCCAAGCGCGCGGTGGCGCCGCTGGTGGTGTCGCGCGTCAAGGTGATGTCGCGGCTCGATATCGCCGAGAAACGCCTGCCGCAGGACGGCCGCATCAGCCTGCGCATCGCCGGGCGCGCCGTCGATGTGCGCGTGTCGACCATCCCTTCGGGTCACGGGGAGCGCGTGGTGCTGCGCATCCTCGACAAGCAGGCCGGCAAGCTCGACCTGAATTCCCTCGGCATGGACGAGCGCACCCAGTCGCTGATGGACGATCTGATCCACAAGCCGCACGGGATCCTGCTGGTCACCGGGCCGACCGGGTCGGGCAAGACCACGACGCTCTACGCGGCGCTCGAGCGGCTCAACGACAACACCCAGAACATCATGACCGTCGAGGACCCGATCGAGTATTACATCGACGGCATCGGCCAGACGCAGGTGAACACCAAGGTGGAGATGACCTTCGCGCGCGGCCTGCGCGCCATCCTGCGCCAGGACCCCGACGTGGTGATGATCGGCGAGATCCGCGACCTCGAGACCGCGCAGATTGCGGTGCAGGCGAGCCTCACCGGGCACCTGGTATTCGCGACCCTGCATACCAACGACGCGGTGAGCGCGGTGACGCGCCTCGTCGACATGGGCGTCGAGCCGTTCCTGCTCGCCTCGAGCCTGATCGGCGTCGGCGCCCAGCGCCTGGTGCGGCGCCTTTGCCTCGATTGCCGTAAGCCGGTGGTTCACGAGGGCGCCACCTTCTATTCGGCGGTCGGCTGCGCGGCATGCAACCGCTCGGGCTATCGCGGCCGCACGGGGATCTACGAGCTGCTCACCGTCGACGACGAGCTGCGCCGCCTGGTCCACGACCGCGCCTCGGAGCAGGCGCTGCGCGCGCACGTCGTCGCGCACGGCATGAAATCGCTGCGCGAGGACGCGATGCGCTGGGCCGCGGCGGGCGTGATCAGCCTGGAAGAAGCGGTACGCGTGACCGGGGAATAGCAATGGAAGCTTTCCGCTACCAGGCGCTCGATGCCGCCGGCGCGTCGGTCTCCGGCGTGGTCGAGGCCGATACGCCGCGCGAAGCGCGCACGCAGCTGCGCGCACGGGGACTTCTGCCTTCGGCGCTCGACAAGGTCCACGTGCGCCAGCCCTGGGCGCGCGGCCTTTCCGCCGCGGAGCTCAGCCTGCTTACGCGGCAGATGGCGACGCTCCTCGAGTCCGGCCTGACGATGGAGCAGTCGCTCGCCGCGCTCATCGAGCAGGCCGAGGCGCCCTTGACGCGCGAAGTGCTCGCCGGCGTCAAGGCCGAGCTGATGGCCGGCGCGTCGCTCGCCGCGGCGCTCGGCAGCCATTCAAGGAGCTTCCCCGAGTTCTATCGCGCCCTGGTGCGCGGCGGCGAAGAATCCGGCGCGCTGCCCACCGTGCTGCAGCATCTTGCCGACTATCTCGACGCGCGCCAGGCGCTGCGGCAGAAGACCACTCTCGCGCTGCTTTACCCGGTCCTCGTCGCAATCGTCGCCACCGCCATCGTCACCGGGCTTCTCGTGTACGTGGTGCCGCAGGTCGTGCAGGTGTTCCAGCAGTCGCGCCAGGCGTTGCCGCTGCTGACGCGCGCCCTGATCGGGCTGAGCGGATTCCTGCGCGCGGCGTGGCCCTATCTCGCGGTTCTTGCTGTAGGGAGTGCGGTCGTGACCCGGATGGCGCTGCGCCGCCCTGCGATCCGGCGCCGGTGGCACGCGCTCGTCCTCAACCTGCCGTGGCTCGGGCCGCTCGCGCGCGGCGTCGACACCTCGCGCTTCGCGAGCACGCTCGCGATTCTGGTCGGCGGCGGCGTGCCGCTGCTCGCCGCGCTCGCTTCCGGCGCGCGAGTGATGGGCAACGCCGTGATGCGCGAGGCGGTCGAGCGCGCCATCGAGCGCGTGCGCGAGGGCGTGAGCCTTGCCCGCGCGCTCGGCGAGACGCGCGCCTTCCCGCCGCTTCTCGTCCACCTGGTGGCGAGCGGCGAGATGAGCGGCAAGCTGGAGCAGATGCTGGAGCGCGCCGCGCGCCTCGAGACCCAGGCGCTCGAGCGGCGCCTGGTGGTGTTCCTCACGCTGCTCGAGCCGGCGATGATCCTGGTGATGGGCGCGGTGGTGCTGATGATCGTGCTCGCCATCCTGCTGCCGATCATCGAGATCAACCAGTTGGTACGCTGACGCACGGTGCATTGCGCGGCGAGGCGATAGTCTCGCTTTCATGCGCAAAACGCTGATCGCGCTTCTCGCCGCATGCCTCGGGCTCGCCGGCTCGGCGAGCGTGGCGGTCGCCGGGCTGTTTTCCGCGACCGGCATGGTGATTGCGATCCTCGACGGGGAGCTCTTCCTGGGCGAGGCCGAAGGCCACCTCAACGGCGCGGGAACGCTCGCCATTCATTCGCAGAAGAACCCCGGGCTCACCTGCGTCGGGCAGTTCACTTCCAGCGCGAAGCTGGGTGGCAAGGGACAGCTGAAGTGCAGCGACGGCGCAAGCGCGACCTTTCGTTTTGAGCGCCTGGACATCTACAGCGGCCACGGTGTCGGCAACCTGAGGCGCGGCTCGATCAGTTTTACCTACGGGCTCAGCGTCAAGCAAGCCAAGCCCTACCTCAAGCTGCCCAAGGGTAAGCAGCTCGCGCACAACGGCAAGGAACTGGCGCTGGTCGACCTGTAGCGCCTGCCGCGATTGTCGGGAATACCAGACAGTTCAATTGGTTGCAGCGTGCGCTGGCGTACAGATCGAAGAATTGCGCGGCGAATATGGTGTGCGCATGGAAACGAATCTGCTCAGCAAATCCTTAAGCGCGCCGCGCGACTTCACGCTGGCGGTCCACGTCAGTCCCGGCGACACCTACGAGTGGTCGAAGGTGTTGCTGGCAAGAGCGAGCATTAACGGTACGTTCGAGCTGCTGACCGCGGCGTGGGAA
>DASQIC010000081.1:0-47659 GCA_035631755.1 Steroidobacteraceae bacterium | reverse complement strand
CCCCCCCCCCGCGGCTCCCACTGCACACCCACTCTTCGCCCGTGCCCGTGCGTGCTCCTTCAGAATCCGAGGAACGCCCCGACGTTCACCGTGTTGGCGCTGTTGCTGCCGGCGCTCTGCGTATCGGTCTTCATGTTGCTGAACTCGCCTAGCAGCGTCAGATTCTTGGTGAGTGAGTAGTACAACCCGACTGTGAACTTCTTGTTGTTCGCGAGCAGGTTGGGATCCACCTCGCCACTCGCCAGATCGAGCTTGCTCTCGCCGTAGTTCACGCCAAGTTTCAGCTGACCGAACTTGTAGGTGGCCTGCGCGAAGTAGCCGTCCGACGTGCGGGTCTGGCCGGCGCCGAAGGCACCGTCAAGAAACAGCGCGGTCGTGCCGAGTCCGTCGCCGTGGTAGTAATAGCCGATCAGCTCGAGGTCCTGGATATCGAGCTTGGCGAACACGTCGATGCCCGTGCCCGTGTAGCTGTAGCTCGTGGTCGGGCCGGTGTCGAAGTTCTGCTTCTGGGACAACAACGCGGCCGACAGGTACAGCTTGGTGCCGCTCGAGATCGGCATCGTATACGACGCCTTGGCGTGGAACCCCGGTGCCTGCTTGCCGGCGGGGGCCGCGGCGTCCGTGAGCGAATTGATGGGATCGAAGACTCCGACCGTCAGGCTGAACCCCGAGATGTCGGGCGTCGTGTAGTCGATCTGCGCCAGCCAGTCGGTATAGATGTAGCCGAAACCGATGCCGCCGAGCGTCGTGTTGGAAGGATTCGGGCCCGCCGCCGAGCCCGGCGCGCCGACTCCGGGCAGCGTCATGTCGTTGAGGATCACGTCGGCGCCGAAGAGGCCAATGTTGCGGCCCAGGGTAAAGGTGCCCATGTCCTTGTTGCCGAAGGTCATGTAGACCTGCCGGATGTCCAGACCGGTGGTGCCGAGCGCAGAGTTCGTCGGCCCGTTACCCGACTGGAGGTTCGGGCTGCCGCCATCGTTGGTGGCGATGCCCGGATAGAGGCCCAGGTGCGCCGAGAGGTCGATGCCGTCCTGAGTGGTCGAAACCCCGAAGGTGAAGGCGGCCGGCAACAGGCCGTTACCAATGTTGGAGACGTTGTTGCCGCTCGCCGTCCCGATGCAGGTCAGCCCCAGCCCAACCACGGCGACCGCGTTGGTCGGGCTCTGGCAGTTCGAATAGATGTAGTCGACGTTCACGTTGCCGTCGATCGAGAAAGTCCAGGTACCGTCGGCGGTCTTCAGGTCGATCGCCCAGGCGGGCGATGCGATGACCGCCAACAGTGCGCCGGCAAGCAACGGCCGTTTAACCTGCTGAGCGAAGCGAATGTTCTTCATTGACTGACTCCCAAGTTGCCCTGTCGTGATGCCTACGGCAGCGGCGGTGCGCCTGCCACCGGCGGAGCGGAGCAAAGGGCATGCCAGCAGCCGTTGCGGATGGGCAACAGGCTCGTTCCCAATCGAACAACGAGTTAGGAGCGCAGAATCCCGCGCGCGCGCGCGACTTTGTCAGAAAGGTTACAGGTGTGCCGTCCGCGGTGTTCCAGGAACGCCACAGCTCGGCCGACCGTGGAGCTCACGTCTGCGGCACGCGATGAAGCCAGCGCGCGGCGAGCGGCGGAACCAGGATCAGGCTGACGAAGGTCGAGGAGACGAGCCCGCCGAGAATGACGACCGCCATCGGGCCCTCGATCTCGTGTCCGGGCTGGCGCGACTGCAGCGCCACCGGCAGGAGCGCGAGCCCCGTCAGCAGTGCCGTGAGCAGCACCGGGGTGAGGCGCTCCTCGGCGCCGCGCAGCGCCGTCGCGAGTCCCCACGGCTGCGCTTCCACGCTCACCAGATGCTCGTAGTGCGAGATCAGAAGAATGGTGTTGCGCGCCGCCATGCCGAACAGCGCGACGAAGCCGACCATGGCACCGAGGGACAGCGTGCCGCCGGCGAGCGCCACCGCAACGACGCCGCCGATCAGCGTGCTCGGCAGCGCGGCCAGCACCAGCAGCACGTGCCGGCCCTGTCCGAAGGCGAGCGCGAGCAGCAGCACGATCAGCACCAGCGCCGCGGCCGAATGCCACAGCAGCTCGCGTGCCGCCGCCGCCTGCGCCGGCGCGGTGCCGCCGTAGCGCAGATATACGCCCGGCGGAAGCTTCACGCGCGCGGCGATCGCGCTGCGCGCGGCGCGCGCGTAACCGGCCTGATCGGAGGTGGTCGGGCTCGCGACCACGACCTGACGGCGCAAGCCGTCCTCGTGCTCGATGAGACTGCGGGCCGACACCAGGGCGAGCCGGGCCACCGAGGAGAGCGGCACCAGCGTGCCGTCTCGCCCCCGCAGGCGCAGCTCGCCCACGTCGCGCGGGGTCGCGCCCGGCCCCGCGATGCGCACCACGACCGGTACGCTGCGGTCGGCCTGGTTGAGCTGTGACACCTGCGTGCCGTGGTACGCGGCGTTCAGTACCCCGAAGACGTCCGCGGCCTGCAGACCGTACAGGCTCAGCTGCTGCGGGTGCAGCTGCACCTCGAGCTCGGGCTGGCGCGGCGGCACCTCGAGCCGCACCGTGCCGCTCTCGGGCCGGGTGCGCAGCAGCTCCGCGATCTCTCCGGCCACGCGGTCGTCGACGTCGAGATCGGAGCCGAACACGCTCACGAAGAACGGCGCCACTTCTCCGGAAAGCGTCTCGCCGATGCGCTCGGCGAGCACCGAGTAGATCTCCACCAGCTGATTCGGGAACTGGTCGAACACCGCGCGCACCTGCGCTTCGAGCTGCGCGGTGGTGAGCCCGCGCGCCGGGTCGAGCTGGATCTCGAACTCGCTCTTGTTGGGAGCATCCGGATCCTGGCCGTTCTCGGCCCGGCCGATCTGCTCCGCGACGCTCTTGACGCCGGGAATCGCCGCCAGGCGGGCGGCGATGCGGCTGCCGACCCTCGAGGTCTCCTCGAGGGAGATGCCGGGCCGGAGCGAAGCGTGCGCGATCAGGTAGTTCTCGCGGAAGTCCGGCAGCAGCCGCGCGCCGAGCAGCGGCAGCAGCGCAAGCCCCGCGAGCCCGCTGAGGAGGATCGCGCCGAGCACCAGCGGCGCACGCGGCGCGAGCCGCGCGATGCTCGAGCGCTGCCAGCGCTTGGCCTCACGCAGCCAGCGCGGCTCCGCGCGCGGACTGTGCCCGGGCATCAGCAGCGCGCACAGCGCCGGGGTGGCGCTCATCGCCACCAGCAGCGACAGCCCCACCGCGAGCAGAAACGCGGTCGCGAGCGGCCGGAAGAACGCGCCCTGCAGACCCGAGAGCATCACGATCGGCAGGAACGCGACCGCCACCGCCGCCGTGGCGTAGAACACCGGCCGCCGCACCTCGAGCGAGGCCTCGAGCAGCAGCCGGCCGAGATCCGCGCCGGCGCCGGCAGCGCGGCGGCGGCGGGTGATGTTCTCGACGTCGATGACCGCATCGTCGACCACCACGCCGAGCGCCACCACCAGTCCGCCGAGGCTCATGGTGTTGAGCGACAGGCCGCCGATGCCGAGCAGCCACACGGTGGCGAGCAGCGACACCGGGATGGCGCCGAAGGAAATCAGCGCTCCGCGCCAGTCGCGCAGCGTGGCGAGCAGCAGCACCACCACCAGCGCCGCGCCCACCGCGAGCGAATTGCGCAGCTTCGCGATCGCGCTCTCGATGAAGCTCGCCGGCCGCAGCAGCGCCGCGTGGTACTCGACACCGCGCTGCGCCAGTTGCGGCACCAGCGTCTCGAGCCGCCGCTCGAGCGCGCGCGTGACCTCGAGCGTGTTGGCGCCGTACTGGGTCGAAGTCTCCACCAGGATGCCGGGCCGGCCGCCGATCATCGCATCGCCGATGCGCGGCGCGGCGCCGTCGCGCACCGCGGCGAGATCGCCGATGCGCACCGGCACGGCGCCGTGGCTGGTGACGACCGCCTGCGCGAGCGCCGCGGGTGAGACCGCCGGCGCTTCGGCCTGCAGCACGAGGCGTTGCGTGGGCGTCTCGAGGTAGCCGCCGCCGGCCATCTGCGTGCCCCGGCGCGCCGCCTCGCACAGCTCCTCCAGCGTAACGTCGGCGGCGTCGAGCTTCAGCGGGTCGACCCACAGCTGCCGCTCGCGCGAGTCGCCGCCGAAGATCTGCGCCTGCGCGACCCCCGGCACGGCGAGGATCTGCGGCTTGAGCGTCCAGCGCACGAGATCGCGCAGCTCGAGCGGCGAGAGCCGATCGCTGGTGAATCCGAAGTGCAGCAGATACTCCATCGAGGAGCTGAGCGGCGAGAGCAGCGGCGGGCCGGTGCCCGCCGGCAGCAGTGCGCTCGCGTCGGCGAGGCGCTCGGTGATCACCTGGCGCTGCAGGTAGGGGTTGCTGCCGCGGCCGAACACGACCTGGATGGCCGCGAGACCCTGGCTCGAGGTCGAGCGCACCACCTCGACGTTCTCGGCGCCCTCGAGCAGGTTCTCGAGCGGCCGGGTGACCAGCGACTCGACCTGGGTCGCGTCCATGCCGGGTGCCTCGGCCTGCACCAGCACGTGCGGCGGCGCGAAGTCCGGAAACACGTCGAAGCGGGCGCTCAAGAGCGCACCGACTCCGAGCAGCGCAATCAGCAGCGAAAGCGCCGTGACGATCCTGGGGTGGGCCAGCGAGGCGCGAACGATGGAAGCGAGCATGGCCGCTAGTCGTGTTCCTGCTCGGCGGCGGAGAAGCTCCCGAGGCCCTCGAGCGACCACAGCACGCCGGCTCCCTGCACCACCACCTGGTCGGTGCTCGCGAGCCCGCTCACCAGCCAGGCAGCGCCGACCCGGGCCAGCGGCCGGACCGGCGCGGCGGTGTAATGAAAGGTATCGGCGCGGCCCACGCTTTCCCGGCGATATACGAACACACCCTGCTCGGCGTACACCAGCGCCGCGGCCGGCACCAGCAGGCCCGCCGCGGCCGCGGTCTCGAGCTGCACCGCTGCGCGCGCCCCGGGGCCGAGGCCCTCGGGTGCGCGCTCGAGCTCGAGCAGCCAGCTCGCGCTCTGCGATTGCGGATCGCCGCGCGGCAGCGGACCGAGAACGCGCGCGGCGACGTTCACGCCGTCCACTTCGACCAGAGCGCGGGCGGCAATCGCACTGCCGGCCCGGTAGCCGGGCACTGACGCGCGCAGCAGCACGCGCCGGCCCGCGCCGAGCGCCTCGACCAGCGACCGCCGCTCTGGCGCGCTCCAGGCCGCGAGCGGTCCCCACTGCAGCCTGAAGCTGAGCGCCGCTGCGCGGGCCTGCGCACCAGCCTCCGCCGACTGCGCTTCGGCGGCCTGCACCGCTTTGAGCGAGGCGCGCTCATCATCATGGTAGAGCCGCTCGAGGCGCGCGGTGTCGGCGCTCGCGGCGGCCGCCGCCGCCGCGGTGCTCTCGACCCGCCCGAGGTCGGTCACGAGTGCGGCCGGATCGAGCACCAGCCCGAAGGCGGCGATCGGCGGTGCGCTGCCGAGAGCGAGCGGATGCTCGACCCGGATGCCGACCGCCTGCTCCTGCGAGGCGGTGAGCGCGAGCGGCTGCCCGCCACCGGGCTCGTCCGCCGCGGCGCCGACTGCCACCGGCAGCAGGCACGCCGCCACCATCCGCAGCGACGCCCTCATGAATGCGACGCCGTGCCGGGCGGACTCACGGCCTCGGCGCCCGCGAGCGGGCGGTGGTAGGCGTCTTCGAGCGCCCCGAACACCACCTCGGCCTGGTACGCGGCCTCGAGCGTCGCGAGCTGCGCCTCGGTGGCGGCGATCTCGGCGGCGACCACGCCGGCGCGATCCGCGGCCCCCTGCGCGAGTGCGCGCTGCTCGCCGCCGCGCTGCCGGGCGGCGAGCGCGGCGAGCCGCCCGCTCTCTTCCCAGGCGGCACGCGCGGCCGGCCAGGCGCGCTCGGCGCGATCGATCTGCTCATAGATCTCGGCCTGCGCGGCCACCAGGCGCGCCCCCGCGGCGCCGCGGCGCGCGAGCGCCTCCCCGATCGCGCCCTGGTGCTGATTGAGCAGCGGCAGCTCGAAGGAGGCGCTCACCGCGCTGTCGCGCGCGATGTCCTCGAGCGCGCCCTCGCGCACACCGTTCCCGCCCCACGCATAGGCAGGCGCCACGTGCAGCTGCGGCCAGCGCCGCGCGACCTCGCTCTCGAGCGCCACCTCGGCGAGGTCGTACTCGCGCAGCCCCCGCACGATCTGCGGCCGTCCGATGAGCGCTTCGGCACGCCAGCGCTCGGGCGTGGTGCTGCTGAGGTCACCGATTGCCGCCCAGTCGCTCCAGCGTACCGGCACCCCGTCGAGCGCCGCCGCGGGCACTCCGACCGCGGCGGCGAGCCGCGCCAGCGCGTCGGCGCGCCTCGCCTGCGACTGCGCGCGGCGCGCCCCGGCGTGCGCCAGCTCCGCCTGGTCGGCGAGCAGCTGCGTGCGCGGGATGTCGCCGAGCTGCACCCGGTCACGATCGATGTCGAGCAGCCCCTGCCGGCCGGCGACCAGGGACTCGAGCAGTGCCGACTCGTCCTGCGCCGCTACCGCATCGAGCAGCGCCTGGCGCAGTTGCGAGCGTACCTGCCAGATCGACTCGGCGAGCTGCGACTGCGCCAGCGCGGTCTCGAGCGCCGCCCGGCGGCGGGTGCGCGCACGCTCGCCCGGCTGGCGCAGCAGGAAATCGAGCGACAGTCCGTAGAGCCACGCGCTGCTGTGGGCCGCCGTCGTGAGGTACTCGGCGAACAGGTCGAGCGTGGGATTGGGATGCTCGGCGGCGGTGCGCTCGGCGGCGGCGACCGCGGTCACCTGCGAGCGCTCGGCGGCGAGGGCGGGATTGAGTTGCAGCGCCGCATCGAGCCACTGCGCCCGGTCCCAGCCCTGCGCGGCCGGCGGCAGCCCCGGCAGCGCGTCGAGGCGCCGTGCATTGAAGCCGGCGAGCGTCTGCGCGGGGTCGGGCGGTGCGCGCGGAGGCGCAGCAGCGCACGCCGCCAGCAACGCGGCGAGCAGCATTGCCGGCAGCACCGCGCAAGCTCCGCGACACGTGCCCGCCGGCACCTGACACAACGCCTGTCTTGATTGCTGCACCGGCCGCTCCCAGCGCAGCAGTATAGGGCGGCCGTGCCGGAACGGCGCAGTCCCTTCAGGCCGCGACCGCCGCCAGCGCCTGCGCATGAAAGCGCACGTGATCCTCCATGAAGGTGGCGATGAAGTAGTAGTCGTGGCCGTAGCCCTCGTGACGGCGCAGGCGCAGCGGCTGGCCGGCCGCGGCGCAGGCCGACTCGAGCAGCTCCGGCAGCAGTTGTCCCTGGGCGAGGAACTTGTCCGCCTGACCCTGATCGACCAGGATCTCCGGGAAGGTGCGTGCGCCGCGCGCCTTGACGAGCTCCACCGCATCGTAATTCGCCCAGCCCGCGCGGTCTTCGCCGAGATAGCGCGGAAACGCCTTCAGTCCCCAGGGGCAGCGCGACGGCGAGCAGATCGGCGCGAAGGCCGACACCGAGCGGTACACGGCGGGGTTTCTGAGCGCGAGCACCAGCGCCCCGTGCCCCCCCATGGAGTGGCCGAAGATCCCGAGCCGCTGCGCCACGCCCGGGAAGTTCGCCAGCACCGTGGCGCGCAGCTCCTCGAGCACGAAGTCGTACATGCGGAAGTACTTCGACCAGGGCGCTTGCGTCGCGTTGAGGTAGAAGCCCGCACCGCTGCCGAATTCCCAGTCGTCGGCCTCGCCCGGGATGGCGGTGTTGCGCGGACTCGTGTCGCAGGTCACCAGGATCAGTCCGTGCTCCGAGGCGACGCGCTGCGCGCCCGCCTTGATGGTGAAGGTCTCCTCAGTGCAGGTGAGCCCCGCGAGGTAGAAAAGTACCGGGACGCGGCGCTCGCGCGCCTGCGGCGGCTGGTACACGGCGAAGCGCATCGGCAGCCCGATCACGGCCGACTGCTGCCGGTAGAAACCCTGCACGCCGCCGAAGCAGCGATGCTCGCTGATTGTTTCGAGCGTCATGAGGCCACTCCGTCGCGCGCCGCTGGAACCACGGCGATCGAGATGCGGTGATCGCGGAACACCAGCGCCGCCCCCGGCTGCTGCGTGCCGCTCGCGGCAGCGCGCTCGGCTCGCGTTACCGCCTCGGTGACCAGGGCGTGATGCGGGGAGAGCTCGCATACCGGGTCGGCGTTGGCCGCATCCCCGGTCAGCAGGTACGCCTGACAGCGGCAGCCCCCGAAATCACGGTGCTTCTCCGGGCAGCTGCGGCACGGCTCCTTCATCCAGCCATCGCCGCGGAAGTGATTGAAGCCTTCCGATTCGTACCAGATGCTGCGCAGGGGGTGCTCACGCACGTTGGGGAAGCTGAGGCCGGGCAGCATGCGGGCCGCGTGGCACGGCAACGCGGTGCCGTCGGGGCTGATCGCGAGAAACACGCTCCCCAGGCCGTTCATGCAGGCCTTGGGCCGCGTCTCGAAATAGTCCGGCACTACGAAATAGATCTGCATCCTGGTGCCGACGCGCTCGCGGAACGCGCGCGTCACGGCCTCGGCGCGCTCGAGCTGCGCGCGGCTCGGCAGCAGCTGCGCTCGATTGAGCCACGCCCAGCCGTAGTACTGGGTGTTCGCGAGCTCGACGTACTGCGCCCCCATGCGCTCGGCCATCGCCAGGATCTCGCCCACGTGATCGATGTTGAGCCGGTGCAGCACCACGTTCAACACCATCGGGTAGTCGAGCGCGCGGATCAGCGCCGCCACCTTCGCCTTCAGCTCGAAGGTGCGGGTGCTGCTCAGGAAATCGTTCAGCTCGCGACCGCTGTCCTGGAACGAGAGCTGGATGTGATCGAGCCCGGCGCGCTTCAGCGCGCGTATGCGCGCCTCGGTCATGCCGACACCCGAGGTGATCAGGTTGATGTAGTAGCCGAGCGCGTGAGCCTCGGCGACGATCTCCTCGAGGTCCTCGCGCGCGAGCGGCTCCCCGCCCGAGAGTCCGAGCTGCACCGCCCCGAGCGCGCGTCCCTCGCGCAGCACCCGCAGCCACTCGGCGGTGGGGAGCTCCGGCCCCGTGGCGGCGAACTCCGTCGGGTTGTAGCAGAACACACAGTGCAGCGGGCAGCGGTAGGTCAGCTCGAGCAGCAGCCACAGCGGTGGACCGATGCCGCGGGCCGGAGCGGACGGGGCCGGGCCGGAGGCGGCCGGGGGTTGCGCCGTGGTGTCCATGCGCTCAGTTTGTCACGAAAGGCGCAGTCACGCGCCACGCCGCCGCGGGCGTCCGAGGAAGGGAAATGCTGAGAGTGCGGGCGCGGGCGCGCCCGGCTGACGGGCCTGCGGAGCCCGGCGGCCGGGCCCCCAGCCCTTGGATTGTGTCTCTACCGGTTCGCGATATACATCGTGATTTCCATGCCGAACCGCAAATCGATCGCTCGTGGTGTTTCCCAGCGCATGTTCCTGGCTCCTCGCTCGGACGGCCGGCACGATAGCTGCCGTCACGCGTGTATCCTTCCGCGATCAGGCGGGGGAGCGAAAGCGGATCATCATGAAAGTGGCCTCATGATTTTCTTGAGGGCACCCGGGTGAGCCGCAGATGAAGCTGCGCACCCGCCTGAATCTCGTGCTGACGGGGTTGAGCGCGGTATTCCTCGCCGCGCTGGTCGCCGACCAGATCCGCGACACCCGCTCCTCCATCCGCGAGGAGATCGAAGCGGCGAACCACGTGGCGGTGCAGGTCGTCGGCCAGCTCGCGGTCGCCTATTCCGAAGCCGGCGGGGAGCCGGCGGTGCGCCGGCTGCTCGAGCAGCTCGGCCACGTGCGCGCCAACGAGATCACGCTGCGCAATTCCTCGGGGCAGCTCCTCTACCGCTCGCCGCCGCCGGTCTACAAGGCCGGCCGGGACGCTCCGGCCTGGTTCGCGCGGCTGCTGGCGCCGCACCCGGCCCGCCAGGCCTTCGAGCTCGCGGGCGGCACGCAGCTCATGATCGAGGCCCAGCCGTCGCGGGCGATACTCGACGCATGGGACGACCTCACGCGGCTGGTGGCCGTGGCGGTGGTGCTGCTCATCGTCCTCGGCGGACTCGCCTTCTGGCTGGTGGATCGGGCGCTGGCTCCTTTTCCCGTCATAGTGGACGGCCTCGAGCGCCTCATGCGCGGCGAGCTCGAGTTTCGCCTGCCGCCGCTCTCGGGCCCGGAGGCGAGCGCGATCGGTACCGCCTTCAATCGCATGGCGCAGGCGGTCGCCGACAACCTGCACGCCGCGCGCGAGGCGCGCGAGGCGCGCGCGCGGCTCGAGGAACGGCGCGAGCTCGCGCTGCTCATCGAGCAGAGCGTGGAGGAAGAGCGGCGGCTGATCGCGCACGAGCTGCACGACGAATTCGGCCAGTCGGTCACCGCGATACGCAGCCTCGCCATGGCGATCGCCACGCAGTCGGCCGAGGCCGGCATGCGTGACGCGGCGCGCCTGGTATGCGAGGAGGCGGCGCGGCTCTACGACGCCATGCACGGACTCATCCCGCGCCTCACTGCGCCGGCGCTCGAGACGCTCGGACTCGCCGAGTCGCTCGAGGCGCTGGTGCGCGACTGGCGGCGTCGTCACCCCTCGCCCGCGCTGTCGTTGCACCACGAGCTGCCGGCGGATCTCGGCGCGAGCGTGTCGCTCGCTGCCTACCGCGTGGTGCAGGAGGGTCTGGTGAATGCCCTGCGGCACGCCCAGGCGAGCCGCGTTACCATCGAGGCGAGCGTGAGCGGCGAACGCATGATCATCTCGGTAACGGACGACGGCATCGGTCTGCCGGCGCAATGGTCGCGTCCCGGCCACTTCGGGCTGCGCGGCCTCGCCGAGCGGGTCGAGCACCTCGGGGGCATCCTGCGGGTGCGCAACCACGAGCCGCATGGCGTGTGCCTCACGGCGGAGATTCCGCTGGCGGTGGCGGCATGATCCGGGTGCTGCTGGTGGACGATCACGCAGTCGTGCGGACCGGCTTCCGGCTGCTGCTGCAGGCCTACCCCGAGACCACGGTGATCGGCGAGGCGGATTCGGGCGAGAGCGCCTGCCAGCGCTACCTCGAGCTCACGCCGGACGTCGTGGTCATGGATCTCGCCATGCCGGGCATGGGCGGGCTCGAGGCGCTGCGGCGCATCCGCGCGCATCATCCGCACGCGCGCATCCTGGCGCTCTCGGCGCACGACGATCCGCTGCACGCCCGGCAGGCGCTGCGCGAGGGCGCGCGCGGCTTTCTCTCCAAGCGCAGCGCCCCGGAGGCGCTGCTCGAGGCGATCACGACCGTGGCCGCCGGCCAGCGCTATCTCGACGGCGCGCTCGCGCAGAAGCTCGCCCTCGATGAAGTCGAGCGCGGCGGCAAGTCGCCGGTCGAGCGGCTGTCGGAGCGCGAGTTCGAGGTGTTCGTGCGCCTCGCCGGCGGCGCCAGCGTGCAGCGCATCGCCGAGGACCTCAGCCTGTCGGCGTCCACGGTCGGGACTCATCTCTATAACGTCAAACAGAAGCTCGGCGTGTCGAACCAGGCGGAGCTCACCCTGATCGCGATCCGGCACGGGCTGATCGAGGCCTGATCCGGGGCTCCCCCGGGGTCTGCCCCGGCCTTTCCCGGGGATCCGGCCGCAGGACCCCGACGCAAGTCCCACCCCCGGTCCCGCACCGTGATAAGTTACGCCGCCCTTTCCCTTACCCGGATGGCCATGTCCCACACCGCCCCGCAGGCACCGCGCGCCCCGCTCATCTGGACGAACATCGTGATGTTCGCCGTGACCTTGGCCGTGGCCGTGCTGCTCGTCCCCTGGTACGGGCTCGTCCACGGGTTCACGGCCGCGGACTGGGCCTTTTTTGTCTTCTTCGCCTGGGCCAACGGCCTGGCCATCACCGCCGGGTACCACCGCCTGTGGGCTCACCGCACCTACGAGGCGAGCCTGGGTCTGCGGATCTTCTATCTGATCTTCGGCACCATGGCGCTGCAGAACAGCGCGTTCGCGTGGTGCAGCGGACACCGTGCGCATCATCTGTATGTCGACGATGTCGACCGCGACCCGTACTCAGCGCGCCGCGGCTTCTGGTTCTCGCACATCGGCTGGATGCTGCGCGAGTATCCGAGCGGCAAGGTCGACTTGAGCAACATCCCGGATCTCAGGCGCGATCGCCTGCTCGCCTTCCAGCATCGCTACTACGTGCCGCTCGCCGTCGCAACCAATCTCGGCCTGCCGCTCGCGGCTGGCTTCCTGTTCCACGACGTGTGGGGGATGCTGCTGCTCGCGGGCGTGGCGCGGCTGGTGTGGAGCCACCACGTCACCTTCTTCATCAACTCGCTCGCCCACATGTGGGGCAGCCGGCCCTACACCGAGGACAACACCGCGCGCGACAACGCGGTGCTGGCGGTGATCACCTACGGCGAGGGCTATCACAACTTCCACCACAGCTTCGCGCACGACTACCGCAACGGCGTGCGCTGGTGGCAGTGGGACCCGACCAAGTGGCTGATCGCCGCGCTCGCGTGGGTCGGGCTCGCGCGGCGCCTCAAACGCACCCCTTGGTTCCAGATCCAGCGCGCGCTGCTCACCATGCAGTTCACCCGCGCGCAGGCGCGGCTCGCGAGCCTGCCGGCCGCCGGTCAGTTCGAGCAGCTGCGCGCGCGCTGCGCGCGCGAGTACGAGACCTTCCTCACCGCGCTGGCCGAGTGGGCGCGCGTCAAGGAGCAGTGGCTGGAGGAGAAACGCCGCGCCGTTCTCGAGCAGTGGCAGCAGGTGAGCCTGCAGCGCAAGCTGCGCGAGATCGAGCGGGCGCTCAGCCGCCAGCGGCGCCGCATGCGCGTACTGCACGCGCAACTCGCATAATCAATTGGCGGAAAGCGCCTTGCGGCGCTTTCCGCAGGCCCACCCCGCGACGCGACTTTTGGCAGTCCCGGTGCCGTTCGTGCACCATGCCGGCATGGGCCGCATCTTCGAAGTCAGAAAGCACACGATGTTCGCGCGGTGGAACCGCATGGCGAAGCAGTTCGCGCGCATCGCCAAGGACATCACCATCGCCGTCAAGTCCGGCGGCACGGATCCGGCCACCAATCCGGTGCTGCGGCGGACCATCCAGAACGCGCGTGCCGTCAACATGCCCAAGGACCGCATCGAGGCGGCGATCAAGCGCGCCTCGGGACGCGATGCGGCCAACTACAGCCAGGTGATCTACGAGGGCTACGCGCCGCACGGCGTGGCTCTCGTGGTCGAGACGGCCACCGACAATCCGACGCGCACCGTCGCGGCGGTGCGCAACATCATCACCAAGGGCGGCGGCAACCTCGCCACCAGCGGCAGCGTCGCTTTCCTGTTCCGCAAGATGGGGGTCTTTCGCCTCGACCCCGCCGGCATCGACCAGGACGACCTCGAGCTGTACCTGATCGATCACGGGCTCGAGGAGATGGGCGAGAGCACCGGCGAGAAAGGCGAGCCGCAGCTGGTCATCCGCTGTGCGTTCGGCGATTTCGGCAAGCTGCAGGAGGCGCTCGAGGCGCGCGGCATCGTGCCGCTCTCGGCCGAGCACGAGTACGTGTGCACGGTGCCGACCGAGCTGCCCGAGGAGCAGGCCGCGGAGGTGCTCGCGGTGATCGACCGCCTGGAGCAGGACGAGGACGTGCAGCGCGTGTTCCACACGCTCGCCTGAGGGGTTCACCGTAGGCTGGCCCCCGCGGACACCCCAGGACGCGGTGGCGCCCGTGGGCCGACGGGCACCGGCGCGCTATGCTTGGCGTCATCGTGCAGGACTATCGCCTCGAACCGGCCCGCGTCGCCGATGCGCCGCGCCTTGCGGCCTTGTCGCAGCAGCTCGTGGAGTGCGGGCTGCGGCCCGCCTGGGGCGCGGCCCGCATCTGCTGGCACGTGCGCCACCCGGACAGCGTGGTGCTCACCGCGCGCAGCGACCGGGTGATCGCCGGCTTTGCGATCATGCGCTACGCCGACCGGGACGCGCATCTCAACCTGCTCGCCGTCGATCCCGCGCACCAGCGGCGCGGCATCGCGCGACGGCTCGTGACCTGGCTGGAGGAAACGGCGCTCACCGCCGGGACGTTCATCATCGGGCTCGAGCTGCGCGCGGCGAACGAGGCAGCGCGTGGCTTCTACCGCGCGCTCGGCTACCGCGAGCTCGGCGAAGTGCCGGGCTACTACCAGGGCGTCGAGGCCGCGATCCGCATGACGCGCGACGTTCGCACCAGTCGCGAGGCCTCGCCGGGCACGCGCCAGAGTGCGCCCTGAGGCCGCTCAGTCGGGCATCGGCGTCATCTGGCCCGCGAGCACGTCCTCGAAACCGAAGTTGCGCAGGTCGCGCACCCGCTGCGGGAACAGTATGCCGTCGAGGTGATCGACTTCGTGCTGCACCACGCGGGCATGGAAGCCCTCCACCGTGCGATCGATGGGCGCACCCGCCGCATCGAATCCCTGATAGCGCAGCCGCCGGAAGCGCGGCACCAGCCCGCGCAGGCCGGGCACGGACAGACAACCCTCCCAGCCCTCTTCCACGGTGGTATCGAGCACCGTGAGGCGCGGGTTCACCAGCACCGTGTACGGCACGGGCTCGAGATGCGGGTAGCGCGGATTGTCGGCGAGCTCGAAGATCACGACCCGCAGGCTCACCCCGAGCTGCGGCGCGGCAATGCCGGCGCCGCTCAGGTGGCGCATCGTCTCGTCCATGTCGGCGACCAGCGCCGCGAGCGCGGCGTCGAAACGCTCGACCGGGGCGGCCACCGCGCGCAGCAGCGGCTCTCCCATGCGCAGCACCCGGCGGATGGCCACTGCGCAGCTCGCTTCAGCCGGCCGCAGGCGCGCTCACTCGCGCAGCTCCAGCCAGTTCTTGTCGAGCGCCAGCGCGACGAAGGCGCTCACGTCGTCGGCGAGCCCGGTCAGACCGTAGGTGCGCTCCAGGTCCGCGACGATATCCGCCACGGTGCGCACGCCGTCGCAGCGGCTCAGGATCGCCCCGGCGCTGCTGTTGAGCTTCACCATGCCCTCGGGGTAGAGCAGCACGTGCGCCTCCTGGGCCGGCTCCCACTGCAGGCGCAGGCCGCGTGCGATGGCGGGCCGTGCCTGCGGGCTCACCGCGCTCACGTGCGCACTCCGTAGGCGAGCGCCATGGCGTCGTTCATCTGCCACAGCACGTCGAGCTTGAACTGCAGCACCGCGAGCGCGCGCTCCTGCTCGGCGCGCGTGCGGAAGCGCTCGAGCGTCACGGCCAGGCCGAACTCGACATCGCGCCGCGCGAGGCTCACGCGGCTCTGGAAGTAGCCGAGACCGGCGCGGTCGATCCACGGATAGTGTTCCGGCCAGCCGGCCAGCCGCTGGCGGTGGATCTCCGGGGCGAACAGCTCCGTGAGCGAGGCGCACACCGACTCCGGCCAGGGCGCCCGGCGGGCGAAGTTGACGTACGCATCGACCGCGAAGCGCACCCCGGGAAGTACGTCGGCGAGGCTCTCCACCCGTGCGCGCGCGAGCCCGACCGCTTCCGCCAGGCGCAGCCACGACTCGATGCCACCCGGATCGTCGCCGTGGCCGTCGTGATCGAGAATGCGCTGCACCCAGCTGCGCCGCACCGCGCGGTCGTCGCAGTTGCTGAGAATGGCGGCATCCTTGACCGGAATGCTGATCTGGTAATAAAAGCGGTTCGCGACCCAGCCGCGGATCTGCTCGCGCGTCGCCTTGCCCGAGTTCAGCATGACGTTGAACGGGTGATGGATGTGATAAGCGCGCCCGCGCTCGCGCAGGTGCTGCTCGAACTCCGCGCGCGTCCAGGCCGGCTCGCTCACAGCGCGATCTCCATGCCGTCCGCGGCGACCTCGATGCCGCGGCGCTCGAGCTCGGCACGCTCGGCGGAGCTCTCGTCCAGTATCGGGTTGGTGTTGTTCACGTGGATCAGGATGCGGCGCGTCGCGGCGGGCAGCCGCGCGAGCCACTCGAGCATGCCGCCGGGCCCGCTCTGGGGCAAATGGCCGATGTCGCGGGCGCGCTTGTGCGACAGGCCGAGCGCGATCATCTCGTCGTCGCGCCAGAAGGTGCCGTCGACCAGCACGCAGGCCGCCGCCTGCATCAAGCGCCACAGCGGCTCCTCGATCGCGCCGAGGCCCGGCGCATAGAGTGCCGACCGGCCGCTCGCCGCATCGCGCATCAGCAGCGCCACGTTGTCACCCGGCAGCGGCGCCGCGCGGTTAGGCGAGTACGGCGCCGGCTTGCTCGGCACGGCGAGCGCGCGCCACTCGATCCCCTCGACTCCCGCGACACGGAATTCCCCGCCAGCGATGTCGAGCCGACGGCGGTCGACGCCACAGTAGTGCGCCAGCACGGCGAACAGCGGATTGCCGCGGGTGAGATCGGCGTAGGCGCTGTCGGTGCACCACACCGCCAGCGGGCGCGTGGATTCGCGCAGCATCAGCAGCCCGGTGGTGTGATCGATCTGCGCATCGACCAGCACGATGCCCGCGATTGCCGTATCGCGCGGCGCGCGCGCCGGCTGCAGCACCGGATTCGCCCGCAGCTGGGTGAGGATGTCGGGTGAGGCGTTGACCAGCACCCAGGCGCTCGGGTCCGGCCCGCTGACCGCGATCGAGGACTGGGTGCGCGCGGTGGCGCGCAGGGTACCGTTGCGTACACCCGAGCAGTTGCGGCAGTTGCAGTTCCACTGGGGAAAACCGCCGCCGGCAGCCGAGCCCAGCACCCGGATCTTCACGAGGGGATCACCATACCGAATTATCCGGGGGGCCGCAAAGCACCGCGCCGCGTCCGCCGCGTCTTCAGCGGGCCGCGCGGCGTGCAGCGCGGCGGGTGCCGGGCGCGATGCGGTCGAGGAGCGTGCGCAGCAGCGGCGCGAGCCGCCCGAGCTCGGCGCGGTGCGCCGCCGAGAGCCGCGCGAGCTGACGCCCCGCGCGTGCGGTGACCTCGACCATCACCCGGCGACGGTCGCGCCGGTCGGCGCGACGGCGCAGCAGTCCGCGCTTCACCAGGCGGTTGACCAGGCCGGTGGCGCTGTGATTGCGCAGGCCGAGCCGCTCGGCGAGCTCGCCGATCGCGACGCGCTCGCGGCCGGGGAAGCCACGCACCGCGAGCAGCACCTGATGCTGCTGGGCCGTGAGGCCCGCGCGCCGCGCCGCCTGCTCGCTGAAGATCGCGAAGCGGCGCAGCAGGTAGCGGAAGCCGGCCAGCGTCTCGTAGTCGGCCTTAGCCAGGTTGCGGCCTGGGCCGGCACCGGTCCGAGCCATGAGCCCACCTCACAGTATCGCACTGCGATCTAAACCGCGGGCGGATGGGGTATAGTTGCGCGCCCGTTTTTCCGCCCCGTCAGCCACTTTCGCATGCCCCACGGCCAGCGCGAAGCCCTGATCCGCGTGCTGCCGCGGCGCTAGGACGTGCCGTGTGCGAGCGCCACCCGGCGCGTGAGGCGCTCGAGCGAGCGCCGCGCCGCCGCCTTGGCGATGTGCTTGCACCACAGCGGCTCGCGCTGGCCGGCCTGGCGGCGGAAGCGCTCGCAATCGCAGGTCCACAGGATGCGGTCGTCGTGCGTCTTCAGAACCTGCACCGTGCGGCTCGGAAAGGTGTAGATCCCGAGGACTTCGTTCTCCACCGGCTTACGCCGCCGCAGGCGCAGAGCGACCATGGGAGCGAAGCCTAGCGTACCCGGCCTGTGGATCGCCTGTGGATTACCTGTGCACGGCGCGCCGGGAACCCAGGGCGGAGCTTCAGGAGGAGACGATCCTGGCCTTGATCGCCTCATATTCGGCGTCGGTGATCAGCTTCGCCTCGAGCAGCCGCCTGGCCTCCTGCAGACGCCGCACCGCATCATCGGCCGCCGCTCCCGCGGGGGCGGGAGCGGCTCCCTGCGTGACCTGGATGCCGCCCGATCGTGCCCGCAGCTCCTCGAGCTCGCGCACGCGCCGCTTCTCGCGCCAGGCCTGATCCTGCGCCTGGCAGATGCGGTAGACGGCCTGCGCCTGCTCCTTGCGCAGCCCGGGGAACTCGACCCGCTGCGCCCCCTGCGCGCCGAGGGAGGCAAGGTCGGTCGCACTGCCGGCGCGGATGCCGAGGTCCGCGCCGAGCATCCCGACCCGGAGCGTCACCTCCTCGAGATCCTGCCAGCGCACGGTCGCCACGTCGAAGCCGCCGAGCAGGCGGCGCGTGATGACGATCAGCCGGCCGCTGGTCGCGGCGAGCAGCAGCCGGCGGTGGTTGAGCGCGAACAACCGTCGCTGGACGGCCCACGCCTCGAGCGTCTCCCCGGCGATCATCACCGAGCGCAGGCAGCCGAGCGCGCGCTCGAGTCCGCGCTCGTCGCCTTCGGGTGCGTAGCTCATGGCGCTAGTTCTTCTTGACGATCTCGGCGCGGAATTTGCGCAGCTTCGCCTTGATCGCGCGCGCGTTCGCCGGCCCCATGCGGATCAGCAGCTTCTGGCCGGCCGAGCGCGCCTCGAGTCCGGCATCCGCGTACTCGTAGAACACCCGCGGCTGCGTGAGCGGGATCGGTGCCGGGATCTCCGGTGCCTCGAGCAGGTTGTCGATCACCTCGACCAGCCGGTCGTTGAAATACTTGCCCGGGTAGCCGAGATCCTCGAACGCCTCCTGGAACAGCGGATAGAGCCGCTTGTACACCGCGGCGAGCGCCCTGATGTCCGTCGCCTGCACCGCGCGCACCAGCGGGGTGTAGCGGTCGAAGTTGGCCTCGCTCAGCACGGTGAGGTCGCCCTGGGTCGAGGTCACGGTCTGCCCCGGGGTCGGTTTCACCGGTCGCAGATCCACGGCCAACTTGCGCCGCGGCAGATTGTCGACCGTGGCGACGATGTGCCGCACGATGTTCTGCGGCACGAGGAAGCTCTCGAGCGTGGCGTGACCCACCGCTCCCGCGAGTGCATCCTCCACTACCCGGTCGCTGTCGTTCAGCGCCGGCAGCGCGATGTTGCCACCCGTCTCGGCCGGGATCGGGTTCGCGACCGGGGGCGGGGCGCTCGCCGCCGGCGCCGCCGGCGCGGGTGCGGGCGGCTTCGGCGCGGGCGCCGCGGGCGCGTACAGGAAGCGGTACCAGAGGCCGACGCCGATGGCCGCTGCGACCACGAGCCCGGCGATCCACCCGATCAGCCTGCGGCGAGTTGCATCGCCGCCGCCCTCGTCTTCCCACATGCGCGTGTCCCTCACGGCCGGCCGACGAGGTGAACTCTACACTCGAATCCCCTGTCCTGCCCTGCCGGCTTGCAGGGGGATGGCTGGAACCATACAGCGACGCGACGCGCGCGCTGCTGTACGTTGCGTGAAGTCTTCGCTCCCGGACTGCCCGCACGCGCGTCGGTGTGTTTCAATCACGGGATGTCGCTGCCATTCCACGCCGCGGTCACCAGCTGGTTCTCGCGCACTTTCGATGCGCCGACCCTGGCACAGCGCGCCGCCTGGCCGGCGATCGCCGCGCAGCGCCACGTACTGATCGCCGCGCCCACCGGCTCGGGCAAGACGCTCGCGGCATTTCTCGCGGTGATCGATGAGCTGGTGCGGCGCGGCGTCGAGGCGCAGGGCCTCGCCGACGAGACGCTGGTGGTGTACGTATCGCCCCTCAAGGCGCTCTCCAACGACATCCATCGCAATCTCGAGGCGCCGCTCGCCGGAATCCGTGCCGAGCTCACGGCGCTCGGGCTGCCGGCGCTCGACATCCGCACCTTCGTGCGCACCGGCGACACGCCGCAGCGCGAGCGCAGCGCGAGCGTCAAACGCCCTCCGCACATCGTCGTGACGACGCCCGAATCTCTCTACATTCTGCTCGGCTCGGAGTCGGGCCGGCGGATGCTCGCGAGCACCCGCACCGTGATCGTGGACGAGATCCATGCGATGGCCGGTGCCAAGCGAGGCGTGCACCTCGCGATCTCGCTCGAGCGGCTCGAGGCGCTCGCCGGCCGCAAGCTCACGCGCGTGGGGCTGTCCGCCACGCAGAAGCCGATCGAAGAGGTCGCACGCTTCCTGGTCGGCAGCGGCGGCCTGCTGCCGGACGGCAGCGCCGACTGCACCATCATCGACACCGGTCACGTCCGCGAGCGCGACCTGCAGCTGGAGATCCCGGCGGCGCCGCTCGAGGCGGTGATGTCGGGCGAGGCGTGGGCGGAGCTCTACGACCGCCTCGCCGAGCTCGTGAGCGAGCACCGCACGACGCTCGTGTTCGTCAACACCCGCCGCCAGGCCGAGCGCCTCGCACGTCACCTCTCCGAGCGGCTCGGCGAGAGGAACGTTACCGCGCATCACGGCAGCATGGCGAAGGAATCGCGTCTCGACGCCGAGGCGCGCCTGAAGCGCGGCGAGCTGCGCGCGCTGGTCGCGACCGCCTCGCTCGAGCTCGGCATCGACATCGGCGACGTGGATCTGGTGTGCCAGGTCGCCTCGCCGCGCTCGATCGCGGCGTTCCTGCAGCGCGCCGGCCGCTCCGGTCACTCGGTCGGCGGCCGACCCAAGGCGCGGCTCTTCCCGCTGTCACGCGACGACCTGGTGGAATGCACCGCGCTGCTTGCCGCGGTGCGCCGCGGCGAGCTCGACCGGCTCACGGTGCCGACGAACGCGCTCGATGTGCTCGCACAGCAGATCGTGGCGGAAGTGGCGGCGCGGGAATGGGACGAGGCGGAGCTCTTCTCGCTTCTTACCCGCGCCTGGCCCTACCGCGACCTGCCGCGCGCACGGTTCGACCAGGTCGTGCGGATGCTCGCCGAAGGCTACAGCACGCGCCGCGGCCGCCACGGCGCGCTCATCCACCATGACGGGGTCAATCACCGCATCAAGGGACGCCGCAACGCCCGCCTTACCGCGCTCACCTCCGGCGGCACCATACCCGACACCGCCGACTACCAGGTACTGCTCGAGCCGCAGGCGCAATTCGTCGGCACGGTCAACGAGGACTTCGCCGTCGAGAGCCTGCAGGGCGACATCTTCCAGCTCGGCAATGTCTCCTATCGCATCCTGCGCGTCGAGCCCGGACGGATCCGCGTCGAGGACGCGCGCGGCGAGCCGCCGACCATTCCCTTCTGGATCGGCGAGGCCCCGGGCAGGACCGACGAGCTGTCGGCGAGCGTCTCGCGGCTGCGAGGCGAGCTCGAGACGCGGCTCGACGAGGGCCTCGACGCCGCGACCGCCTGGCTCGTCGCCGAAGTTGGCATCGGCGCGAGCGCCGCCGTGCAGCTCGTCAACTATCTCGCCGCCGCGCGCGCCGCCCTCGGCGCGCTGCCGACGCAGCAGACCGTGATCTTCGAGCGCTTCTTCGACGAAGCCGGCGGCATGCAGCTCGTGATCCACTCACCCTTCGGCAGCCGCATCAATCGCGCCTGGGGCCTCGCGCTGCGCAAGCGCTTCTGCCGCTCGTTCAACTTCGAGCTGCAGGCTGCCGCGACCGAAGACACGATCGTACTGTCGCTCACCACGGCACACAGCTTCGAGCTCGCCGGGGTGGCACGCTACCTGCATTCCAACACGGTGCGCCCGCTGCTCATCCAGGCGCTGTGCGCCGCGCCCATGTTTCCGGTGCGCTGGCGCTGGAGCGCCACCATCGCACTCGCGCTGCCGCGGATGCGCGGCGGCAAGAAGGTGCCGGCACCCCTGCAACGCATGGCGGCCGAGGATCTGCTCACCGCGGTCTTCCCCGACCAGGTGGCGTGCGCCGAGAATCTCACCGGGGAGCTGGAGATTCCCGATCATCCGCTGGTGAGCCAGGCGATCCGGGACTGCCTGGAAGAGGCGATGGACGTCGCGGGTCTCGAGCGGCTGCTGCGCGGGCTCGAGGCGGGCAGCATCCGCACGCTCGCCCGCGGTCTCACCGAGCCCTCGCCGCTCGCGCTCGAGGTGCTGTCGGCCCGGCCGTATGCCTTCCTCGACGATGCGCCGCTCGAGGAGCGGCGCACGCAGGCGGTCATGAGCCGGCGCTGGCTCGATCCCGAGAGCGCGGCCGACATCGGCAAGCTCGACCCCGAGGCCATCGCGCGGGTGCGCGCCGAAGCCTGGCCCGATGCGCTCGACGCCGACGAGCTGCATGATGCGTTGCTGTGGCTCACCTGTCTCACCGCGGAGGAGGTCGAGCGCCAGGCGGGATGGCCCGCGCTCATGAGCTTGCTCGCCGCCGCGGGGCGCGCCACGCAGCTCGCCGCCGGCGAGACGCGCCTGTGGGTCACCGCCGAGCAACTGCCACTCTTTACCGCGCTCTACCCGCAGATCCCGTGCCATCCCCAGGTGACGACACCGGCGGCGCACGCGCGCGAGCTCGCCCCGGAGGCGGCGCTCATCGAAGTCGTGCGCGGGCGGCTCACGGGGTCGGGGCCGGTGACGGTGCGCGCGCTCGCCGCCGTGACGGGTGTCGCGCCCGCGCACATCGAGGCGGCGCTCGCGGCGCTACAGGCCGAAGGCTTCGCCATGCGCGGCCTGTTCACGCCGGAAGGCGCGGCGGGCGCGCCGGAGTGGTGCGAACGGCGGCTGCTCGCCCGCATCCACCGCTACACGGTCAAGCGGTTGCGCGCCGAGATCGAGCCGATCGAGGCGCGCGATTTCCTCAGGTTCCTGTTCGAGTGGCAGCGCGTGACGGCGACGGGGCGCATGGAGGGACCGGACGCGGTCGGCGCGATCCTCGCGCAGCTCGAAGGATTCGAGGCGGCCGCCGGCGCCTGGGAAATCGAGATCCTCCCCGAGCGCATCAGCGAGTACGAGCCCGCCTGGCTCGATGAGCAGTGCCTCGCCGGGCGTTTCGTGTGGACGCGACTCAGCTCGCGCCGCAGCGATCCGGAGCGGCGCGCCGCGCCAGTGCGCGCCACGCCGATCGTGCTGCTCGCGCGGCGCAATTTCCGCCTGTGGTCGGAGCTCGCCGGCCCGGCGAACCCGGCCCCGCTCAGCGCGTCCGCCGAGCGCGTCGCGCACTATCTCTCGGCCCACGGTGCCTCCTTCTTCGATGAGCTCACGGGCGGCACCGGGCTCTTGCCCTCGCAGGCCGAGGAAGCGCTCGCGGAGCTCACCGCACTCGGGCTCGTCAACTCCGACAGCTTCGCGGGACTGCGGGCACTGCTGGTGCCGACCGATCGGCGCCGCCCGGCCGCGGCCGGCCGCCGCCGCCGACGCGTGGCGCTCTTCGGCATGGACGCCGCGGGGCGCTGGGCGCGCACGGAGCGCGAGGAGCGTGCGAATCCTGCTGCCGGGCGCACCCGCGAAGAGGAGCTCGTCGAGCACGTGGTGCGCACGCTGCTCAAGCGCTGGGGAGTGGTGTTCTGGCGGCTGCTCGCGCGCGAGGCAGACTGGCTGCCGCCGTGGCGCGAGCTGCTGATGTGCTGCCGGCGGCTGGAAGCGCGCGGGGAGATTCGCGGCGGGCGCTTCGTGGCCGGCGTCACGGGCGAGCAGTACGCGCTGCCGGAAGCGATCGGACCGCTGCGCGATGCGCGCCGCCGGCCGCGCGATGGCGAGTACGTCTCGCTCTCGGGCGCCGACCCGCTCAACCTCGTCGGGATCCTGACGCCGGGCGGGCGGCTCCCGGCGCTGAGCGGAAACCGGGTGCTCTACTGCGACGGGGTGCCGCTGGCGGTGCTCACCGGGGGCGAGGTGAGCTTCCTCACCGAGCTCGCCGCGCCGGCGCAGTGGGAGGCGAAAAACAAGCTGCTGCGCCGCCACGTGCCGGCGGCGCTCGCACAGCTCGCCTGAGGCAATCTCGGGGCGGACGCCCGCCGCTCAGCCCTTGCCGTGCGCCTCCTGCCACTTCTTCACGGCGGCCATGGTGTTCGCGACGTGCTCGTCGGGGTTCATGGCGGTGTAGGAGTAGATGATCTCGCCGGTCGGGGCGATCACGTAGGAAGTGCGATTCGCGTACTCGGGGTGACTCGCCAGCACCGAGTCGTAAGACTTCATGATCGCTCCGTCGGCATCGGAAGCCACCGCGAATTTGTTGCGGCACTCGCTCACGGAGAAGCGGTCGAGCTTCTCGATCGGATCATGCGACACGCCGATCACGGTCGCGCCGAGCTCGTGGAATCTCGCGGTGGCCTCGGCGAACAGGTGCGCCTCCTTGGTGCAGCCCGGCGTGAAAGCCGCCGGGTAGAAGTACAGCACCACCGGTCCGTGCTTGAGCGCATCGGCGAGCGAGAACTTGAACTCCTTGCCCGCGAGCGTCGCCTGGGCGGTGAACTCCGGCGCCCGCGTGCCGTCGGGCAGCGCGGCATATACCGGAATCGCGAGCGCGAGGCTCGTCAGGACCGGAATGATAAGGCGTGGCATGGGGCCTCCTCGGGTGGTGCTTGCTCCTGCGGAAGGTGCGCATCATCGGCCAGGGAACGCGACCGCGCCAGTGTGACCCCCGCTCAGCGTTCCCCCGCGTAGCCGACCAGCTCGACGTAGCCGCGACCGCGCCGCTCGTGCCCGGATCCGTCGCCGCTCGCATCCACCGCGCCCTCGTAGTAGCGCGGGCGCACCTCGAGCTCCTGGTCCGCGAGCACCGGGTGCACGGCGAGGTCGAGCGCGAGCGCCGGCACCCGCACGCGCCACGCGGCGGGATAGCGCACGCCGGCGGCGTCGGTCCAGTGATCCGTGACCTCGATCTGCACCTCCGGCGAGGAGAGCGCGCGCACGGCGCCGGAGCTCGCCACCCAGGTGCCCGCGCTGTGGGGATCGCGAGCGCCGTCGCGATCTCGCAGCGCATAGAACATGAGTGTGCTGCCGTCATCGAGCTGGAGCGCGAACCAGTCCCAGCCGGTCTCGCTCGCCCCGAGCGCGCCGCTGCCCCACTCGCGGTCGAGCCAGGCGAGGCCCTGCACCTCGAGCGGAACCCCGTCGCGCAGCAGCCGTCCGTGCACCTCGAGACGCGGAATCGAGTAGTAGTAGCTCGCGTCGGCAGGCCGGTCGGACTTGCGCGACAGCCCGCCGCGGCCGTTCGGCACCGGCGCCTCGAGCGGCCGCAGGGTGAGCTCGAGCGCGTAGCCCGGTTGCGCGGCGGCGAGCGTCCAGCTCGCGCTGCGGCCACCCGTCCCGGCTGCCGCCGCGCGCAGCGACCAGTCATCGATCCACACGCGCAGCGGCTCGGCCTGCGCGCCGGCGAGGCCGAGCGCCGCGCGTGACAGCTTGTGCGCGTAGCGGAAGCGGCCGCGCGCGACGTCGCTGACGGCAAAGTGCGCCATGTAGATCTCGCGCGCGCGCCAGGCGGAGCGGGGCTGCGCCGGCGGGCTCGCCGCGCCGATGGCGCCAGGCGCCGGCGGCGGCGCGAGCGCAAACCGGAAGAAGGTCAGCTCGAAACCGAAGCGCTCCCCGTCCGCGGCATCGAGGTTGCCGGTGAGATACCACCACTCGTGGCGAAACTCCGGGTGAGGTCCGTGGTCGCGGGGAAACTCGAACGGCCGCGGCGCGAGCGCTGCGGCAAAGCCGCGCGCCTCCCCGGAACCGAGGACGCCGGGTTCCGCCGGGGGTGCGCCGCCGGCCGCCGCGCAGGCGAGCGCGGCGAGGAGCCCGGCGAGTCCCGCCGCGCTGCGCATCACTCCTCGCGCAGGCCGGGCGCGAGCGCGGCGCGGGCGCCGCGCCAGGCGGGATAGAGCGCCGCGGCAAGCGCCGCGGCAAGCGCGAGGGAGAGTGCCTGGGTGAACTGCGCGGCGGTGAGGTGCAGGTCGATCCGCCAGCCGAAGGCGCGCCGGTTGATCACCTCGGTGAGCGTGAGCGCGGTGAGGAGCCCGGCCGGGATCGCCGCGGCGAGCGCCGCGAGGCTCATGAAGAGCGTCTGCGCCACGACGAGCCCGGCCGCACCCGCCGGGGTCACTCCGAGCGAGCGCAACAGCGCGAGCTCGCGCGCGCGCTCGAGCTCCCACGCGAGCAAGGCGCTCACCAGGCCGACCGCCGCCACCCCGGCGGCGAGCCAGTAGAGCACGCGGGTGATCACGAATGTGCGCTCGAAGATACGCATCGAGAGTGCGCGGATCTCGGCGTTGGAACGGATGAGCAGCGCCTGGCGGCCGCGCACCGCCTCGCGCAACCTCGAGGCGACCGCCTGCGGCTGCGCGCCCGCCACGAGGTACAGCCCGAGCGCGCCCACGGCGTCGTCGTGCCACAGCCGCCGGTACTCGCCGAGGCTCATCAGCACCTCGCCGCGGTCGTTGCCGTATTCGCGGTAGATGCCCGCGACCGTGAAGCTACGCGCGCCCGCGGCGGTGGTGAGCGCGAGCGTGTCTCCCGGCGTGAGCTGCAGCCGCCACGCGAGCGGCTCGCTGATCAGCACCTCGCCGGTCTCGAAGCGCGGCCAGGCGCGTGCGCGATCGCCCGCGGTGAAGACGAAGCCGGCGTGGCTGTCCGGTGCGAGACTCACCGCATCGAGATCCACCGGCCCGCGCGGTGATGCCACGGTTACCCGGCGGCCCGCGCTGTGGGCGCGCACGCCCGGTACGGCGAGCAGCGCCTCCACCACCTGCGGGTCGAGCCGCCGCTCCAGGCTGTCCGCCACACCCGGAGCGCTCACGTAGAGATCCGCCCGCAGGGTCTGCCCGAGCCACTCGCGCAGCGACTCCCGGAAGGACTGCACCATGACGGCGACTCCGATCATGGCGGTGAGCGCCATGCCGAGCGCGGCGACCGCCACCCCGGTACGGCTGAGTGAGCCGGCGATGTCGCCACAGGCGAGCCGCACGACCGGGCTGACACGCGCCGCGAGCCGCGCTGCGGCGAGCGCCAGCGCCCGCAGCGCGGCCGGCGTGACCGCCGCGACGCCGAGCAGCAGCATGAACAGCGCCGCGAATCCGCCGAAGAGACTGCGGCCGGAGGCGAGCACCAGGACGCCGGCGCCGAGCGCGAGCAGCGCCCCGAGCGCCGCGAGCCGGTACGCCACGGCAACCGCCCGCTCCTCGAGCACCGAGCGCTTGAGCCCGAGCTCGGGGGTGGCGGCGGCGGCTTCGAGCGCGGGAATGAGCGCCGCGACCAGCGCCGTTGCGAGTCCCCCGCACAGCGCCTCGAGAAACGCGCCCGGGGGCACGGTCACCTGCCTGACCGCCACCACGAAATAGAAGTCGTTGATGGTGCGCGAGACGAGCCCGATGAGCCCTCGGCCCATCGCTGCACCGAGCACTACCCCGCACGCGGCGCCCAGGAGTCCCAGCAGCGCGCCTTCCGCGAGCAGCACGGTGAGAACCTCACCGCGCGTGGCGCCGAGCGCACGCAGCACCGCGATGATCCCGCGGCGCTGCAGCACCGCGAAGCTCACCGCGCCGTAGATCAGCAGGGTGCCGACCAGGAGCGCGAGCAGACTCATCGCCTCGAGGTTGGTGGTGAAGGCGCCCGTCATCGCGAGTGTCTCGCGTGCCGTGGCGCGCGTGCCCTCGAGCTCGAGCCCCGCGGGCAGCAGCGCGCGCAGCCGCGCACGCCAGGCCGCACCGGCGCCCTCCGGCGGCAGCCGCAGATCGATCCGCGACAGCCGGCCGGGCGCCCCGAGCCACTCCTGCGCCTGGGCGATGTCGGTGAGCAGCACCCCGTCGAGGCCGGGACCGGCATCGCCGAGCCGCGCGATCAGGGTGGCGCTGCGGGGCACACCGCCGATCGCGAGCTCGAAGCGCGCACCCTCGGCGAGCCCGAGCTCGGCGGCGGTGCGCGTGCTCATCACCACGGCTCCGGGTTCGGTGAACCAGGCGCGCAGCGCCGCGACGCCAAAACCCGCAACACCGCGCGCGGCCGCCGCGCCCCCGTCCTCCTCGAGCCCGGCGCTCGCGAACGGATCGATCCCGACGAGCTGCAGCGTCTGCTCCCCGAACGTGACGTAGCCGGTGAGCAGCGGCGCGCAGGGCGGCACCGGGGCGCCGGGCAGCAGCGCGCCGGTGCGCAGCCGCACGTACCAGCGCTCGTCGATCCCCTGCGGACCGCCGGCGATTGCATCCGTGGCGGCACCGTTCACCGCCTGCAGCGACAGCTCGAAGGCGCGCTGCGCGCTCGCGGTGGCGACGTGGACGGCGACGACGGTACCGACGCCGAGCGCCAGGCCGACGAGCGCCAGCGCGAGTTGCGCCGGATGGCGCAGCAGGTGGCGCAGACTCGCGGCCCGCAGCAGGCGAGCAGGCACGCCGCGTCGCGCGCCGATCATGGCGCGCTCGACCCAGGCGTGCGCGCGCCGTGCAGCCGCCCCTCGCGCAGCTCCAGCACCCGGTCCGCGACGCTCGCGAGCGCCGCGTCGTGCGTCGCGAGCAGCAGCGTGCTGCCGTGACTGCGGGCGAGCGACAGCAGCACCGGTAGCACCTCGCGTGCGGTTTGCTCGTCGAGGTTGCCGGTTGGCTCGTCCGCAAGCAGCAGCTGGGGCGCGTGCACCAGCGCGCGGGCGATCGCCACGCGCTGCTGCTCGCCGCCCGAGAGCTGCTCTACCGCGCTCGCGCCACGGTCGCCGAGACCTACCGCGGCGAGCATCGCCGCGGTGCGGCGGCGTGCCTCCGCACCGCGCACGCCGTTCAGCTCGAGCACCAGGCGCACGTTCTCGCCGGCGTCGAGGGTCGGAATCAGATTGAAGAACTGGTAGACGAAACCGACGTGCCCGCGGCGGAACAGCGTGCGGGCCGGCTCGCCGAGCGCGCTCAGGTTACGGCCGTCGAGCTCGACCGCGCCGCTGTCGGGGCGGTCGATGCCGCTGACGATATTGAGGAGCGTCGACTTGCCCGAGCCGCTGCGCCCTATGATGGCCACGGTCTCGCCGGCGGCGAGCTCGGCGTCTGCGCCCGCGAGCACGCGATGCACCCGCGTGCCTTCGCGGAAACTGCGGTACAGCTGCCGGAGGGTGAGCATTGTGGAAACTTCGCCCGTTTGGCAGTGTAGCGGCACCATGGCCGGAACCGGATGGCGGCTGCTCACCACCCTCACCGACCTGCCCTCGGCACACCTGCTCGCCGGGATGCTGGCCGACGATGGTATCGACGTGCGCGTCGCCTCGGATGCCGGCGTGCTCGGCCAGGCGGCGCCGTCGCGCATTTACGTCGGCGCGACCCAGTTGCACCGGGCACGGCTGCTGCTGGCGCAGCGCGAGTTCACCGAGGAGGAGCTCGCGGCTCTCGCCGGCGCCCCCGCGCCCACGGACGACGTGACATAAGGGCACCCCGACAAGGGCCCGATTCGGCCTAGATTCGCTGGATTGGCCGCCCGGGATCGGCGACACTCCATGCCCGGCTGCGGGTTCCCCAAGCTGTGCCGTTGCACGGCCCGCATGCCCCCATACTAAGGTGACCCATGAGACCCCCAGCGCGACGCCGCGCACCCAAGATCCTCGCACTTCACGCCGCGGCACTCGCCGTACTCCTGGCCGGTGCCACGCTCGCGCAGGCGCAGCAGTCGTCATCGGGTACTCCGGCCGCGCCCGGCAGCGCAGCCACGGCCAAGAAGCCGGCACAGAAGGCAGCCGCACCCAAGGCGGCGACCAGCCCCAAGGGCGATGCCAGCTACAGTATCGGCGTGTCGATGGGCCAGCAGCTGCGCAGCAGCGGCGTCACCGCCGACGAGATCAACACCGTGCGGCTCGCCGCCGGCGTGCACGACGCGCTCGCCAAGGGAGTGGCGCCGAGCGCCGCCGATCGCGACAACATCCGCGGGCTGCTCAACTCCGTGGGTGAGGCCAACCACAAGAAGGCCGCGGCCTTCCTGGCCGAGAACGGCAAGAAGCCGGGCATCGTCACCACCGCGAGTGGCCTCGAGTACCAGGTGATCTCCGCCGGCAGCGGCGAGTCGCCCAAGCCGACCGACGAGGTCACGGTGAACTATCGCGGCACGCTTCTCGACGGCACCGAGTTCGACAGCAGCTACACCCGCGGCCAGGCGGCGACCTTCCAGGTGAACCGGGTGATCCCCGGCTGGACCGAGGCGCTCTCGCTGATGAAGCCGGGCGCCAAGTACAAGCTGTTCATCCCGCCGCAGCTCGCCTATGACCTGAGATCGCCGCCGCCTATCCCGCCGGGTTCGCTGCTGCTGTTCGAGGTCGAGCTGCTCAGCTTCAAGGCGGCACCGCCGCCGGCCGCCGCCGCAGCTCCGGCACCCGCTCAGCCGCCGAAGTGACCCGAGCGGCCGTGCCGCTCAGCTCCCGGCGTTCGTGCCGGGCAGGTAGCGCATGGGCTTGGTGACCCCGAAGCGGGTGAGCTCGCGCAGCAGGGCCTCGGCGAGCTCCTGGTAGGCGCCGCGCTCGAAGGCCGGCGCCGCCTGCCAGTCGTAGGCCCACGGCTGCTCACCGCGCAGCGCCTCGGGCTCGTCGGCGTAACGCGGAATGACGTGCGCGTGCAGCGCCGGCTCCCGGTTGCCGAACATCGCGTAGTTGATGCGCGTCGCGCCGGTGACCTTGAGCAACGCATCGCCGAGACGCGTCATGTCGGTGAGGAAGGCGATGCGCTCGCGCGTGCCGAGCGCGTTGAGATTGGGCACCACCGGGTCGGGCAGCAGCAGCAGGTAACCGCGCACGAACTGGCGCTCGCCGAACAGCGCCCACCCCGAGAACAGCCGCGCGATGACCCGTGGCTCGCTGCCGGCGCGCGAGGCGAGGACCTGCCGGTGGATCGCGGTGAGCGGCTCGTCTGCGCTGTCGTTCTTCATGGAGTGCCGGGGGCGCGGAATACGAAATACACCGCGCCGAGGATACACAAGCCGGCCCACAGGTAGTCGAGCTTCAGCGGCTTGCCCATGTACAGCACCGCGAAGGGCACGAACACGCTCAAGGTGATGATTTCCTGCAGGATCTTCAGCTGCGGGAGCGTGAGGCGCGTGTAGCCGATGCGGTTGCCGGGCACCTGCAGCAGGTACTCGAAGAACGCAATCCCCCAGCTCACCAGCGCCGCCACGTACCAGGGCCGGTCGGGGAGATTCTTCAGGTGCGCGTACCAGGCGAACGTCATGAAGACGTTGGATGCCATCAGCAGCAGCACCGCGTAGATCACCGGCATCGTGCGTTCTCCTTCAGCAGCGCACCCCGAGCGCGCGCAGCGCCGCCACCGTGCCGTCCCGGCCGCCGTGCACGATGCCGTGCCAGCCGCGTGCGCGCGCGGCGGCGACGTTGTCGGGCCGGTCGTCGATGAACACCGTCGAGGCGGGCGCGAGCGCGAAACGCCGCTCCGCCTCGGCGTAGATGCCCGCATGCGGCTTCATGACGCCGGCGAGATAGGACGGCAGCGCCCCGTGCCCGATGCGGTGCAGGCGGTACTCGCGCGACAGGTGGGCCCAGTGCAGGTCGCCGACGTTCGACAGCAGGTACACGCGCTGCTGCTCGCTCAGGCGGTGCGCGAGCTCGACCATCGCAGGCTCGAGCTCGAACATGTCGACCCACTTGGCGTGCAGTTCGTCCAGCGCCACCGGCGAGCGCGTCAGGGACGCGAGCTGCTCGAGGAGTCCCCGGCCGTGCAGCCGCCCGGACTCGTGCTCCGCGAGCGCGACGCGTGCGAGCACCGCGCTCATGTCGGCGACGTCGGCGCCGCGCGCCCGCAGGAGCTCGAGCAGCGGACGGTAATTGAGCCGCACGAACACCCAGCCGATATCGAACACCACATTGCTGATGGCGGCAGTGCTCATGAGCGGCTCGTGCCAACCAACGGAGCCTTGATTGAAATGGTCTTTACCGGGGCGTGAAAAACAGGGACGTTTTTCCCGCAGCCCCCAGGGAAGGGTTTACGGCGGCCCGGTAAAGACCATCTCAATCGAGGCTCCTGTTGCCTTCGCGCGTCGCGCATGAGCAGCGCCGCTACAGCGCCAGTGGATCGACGCTGCCCGCGTCGCCGGGGCGGGTGTTGACCGCCACCACGATGGCACGGGGAAAGAAGTTGAATTCCGAGGCGCTCGCCCGCGTATAAGCGCCCATGGCGCGCCCGACGATCAGGTCGCCCACTCTCAGCAGCGGCAGCATGAGGTTCTCGGCGATCACGTCGATGCTGTCGCAAGTGGGGCCGGCGAGCACCGCCGGCAGCCGCTCGGCGCCGGCGCGCAGCGGCTCGACGGGGTAGCGCGCGTGATCGTAGAGCTGGCCGCTGTAGGAGCCGTACAGGCCGTCGTCGAGGTAGTACCACCAGTGCCCCTCGCGCTGCGCGCGCCCCATGACCGAGGCGACGCCGATGGCGGCGGGACCGACGATATAGCGTCCCGGTTCGGCGATCACGCGCACGCGCTTCGGCAGCTTGAGGAGCGCGGCGCGCAGCGGCGCGCAGAACTGCCCGATGTCCTGCACCGGCTGGGCGTAGTCGATGGGAAAGCCGCCGCCGATGTCGAGGGTATCGAAGGCACCGAGCTTCTCGCGCCGCGCCGCCGCCATGAGCGCGGCGCATGCCTCGATCGCCTCGACGTGCTTGGTGGCGTCGGCGGCCTGCGAGCCGACGTGGAAGGAGAGTCCGCGCACGCCGATACCGAGCCGGGCTGCCTGGCGCGCCAGGTCGAGCGCCGCTTCCGGGTCGCAGCCGAACTTGCGCGACAGGTCGCAGACCGCGCCGGGACTGCGGAACGAGACGCGCAGCAGCAGCTCGGCCTCGCGGGCGTGGCGCGCGAATTTGGCCACCTCGTCGGGATTGTCGGCGACGAAGGTGCGCACGCCGAACTCGAGCGCGTTGGCGATGTCGGCCGGGCGCTTGATCGGATGGGTGTGGATGCAGCGCCCGGGACTCACTCCGAGGCGCTCGACCAGCTGCACCTCGCCGCTGGTGGCGAGATCGAGAAATCCGCCCGCGGCGATCACCGTCCGTACCACCGCCGGATGCGGCAGCGGCTTGAGGGCGTAGTGCAGATCGACGTGCGGCAGCGCCTTGCGCAGCCGCCGCAGCTGCGCGCGCACGCGCTCGCAGTCGAGGATCAGCAGCGGCGAGCCGAACTCCCGTACCAGGCGGCGCACGTGCGCGGGCTCGAACGGGTCGATGAAGCGCGCGCCGCTCACCGCGGTGAGCTTTTCTAAGGAAGCACGGCCATGGTGCCGGTGCCCTCGTCGCTCTCGGCGACGCTGGTGGCAGCCCGCAACAATCGGTCGCGCACCGCGTCCCAGCGCTCGCCCTCCGGAACGGCCTGCACCAGGATGCGCTGGCAGCCGGCCCGGTCGAGGGTGCGCAGATTGTTGTACAGGTCGCGCGCATAGCTGTCGGGACGGCGACCGGCGTTGATCCAGGTGACGTACTTGTGTGAGCGCAGCGGCAGGCGCTGTGCCAGCACCGCAATGCGCCGGCCGCCGCCGGAAGCGGCGTCGGCCTGCGCGTCGATCTCGCCGGCGGGCGCGATGGTCATGGGGGTGAGCGGCGCGTAGTGCGTGGACGCGCCGCCGGGTACCCGCGGGGATTCGACCGCCGGCCCCGTCAGCAGCTCGCCGATCACGGCGCGGATCTGGGCGGCGGTGACGCTGCCGGGGCGCAGCAGCCGCACGTTCGGGCCTTCGAACGACACGATGGTCGACTCGAGCCCGATCTGGCACTCGCCGCCGTCGAGGATCACGCGCACCGAGTCGCCGAGCTCCTCACGTACGTGCTCGGCGCGCGTCGGCGAGAGCCGCCCGAAGCGGTTGGCCGAGGGCGCGGCGATTCCGCCGCCGAAGGCGGTGAGCAGCTGCTGCGCCATGGGATGGGCGGGCACGCGGATCGCGATGGTGTCCTGCCCGCCGGTCACGACGTCGTGCACCTGGGGTGCCCGCGGCATCACCATGGTAAGCGGGCCCGGCCAGAAGCTCTCCGCGAGCCGCAGCGCGCCCGGCGGGACTTCCCGCACCCAGCGCGGCAGAAAGCGCGGACTGTCGAGATGCACGATCACCGGGTGGTTCGGCGGCCGTCCCTTGGCTTCGAAGATGCGCCGCACCGCGACCGGGTTCTGGGCATTCGCCCCCAGCCCGTAGACGGTCTCGGTGGGGAAAGCGACCAGCTCGCCGTCGCGCAACGCCTGCACGGCAGCCTCGATCTCGACCTGGGTAGCTCTGACGACTCGGACCATAGGGATGAGATGAATTCTAGCAAGCCGCGGGCCCCGGAACCGGCTGTTGCAGTAAAGCGTCAGCAGGCTCCTAACATGCGGTATTGCTTGCGGAAAACCCCCGCTCAGGGGGCCCGGATTCTGTCGCGTGCAGCCTACGAACGCGAACGCTTCACTCGAGCGCGGTACGCACCCAGCCGGCGCCGGTGTGCCTGAGCTCGTAGGCCGGCCAGTAGTGCTTGTCGAGCTTCAGCGTGGTCACCTCGGCGGCGTTGTTCCAGGTGATGGTCTTCAGGCGCACCGAGGATCGATCCGGCCGGCCGGTCACGAGCCTGAGGAAGGTATCGAGATCCGGGGTCGGCATGCCGTCCACCTCGACGATACGCCGGCCCGGATACAGCCCGTAGCGCGTGGCGGGCGAGCCGTAAGCGAAGTACGCGACGTACACCCCCACCGGCGGAATCCCGCGCTGCTCGCTCATCGCGCGATGCGGCGCCTGAAGCGTCGCTCCGGCCCACTCCACCAGCCGCTCGACGTCGGTACCGGGCAGCTCGACGGTGGGTACGTCGAGTGTCTCCTCCCCCTGGCCCCGCCACACGGTCACCGCCACGTGGTCCTTGTCGGCTGCGGCCTGCTCGACCTCGCGGAAGCGCGTCACCACGTGACCGTCGATCGCGAGCAGCAGGTCGCCCTGCTGCAGAAGCTTCGCCGCCGGCGAGCCGCCCACCCGGCGCACGATGGTGAGCACCTGGCGCCTTGCCGGCGTGTGCGCGGCGAGGCGCTGCGTCCACGCCTCCGGCAGCCCGAACTCGCGTGCGCTCGCGAGGGGCAGCACGTTGAGACCGGCCTCGAGCGAGTGCAGCGGGCGGTGGTTGCGCACCCGGTCGACCATGTCTGCCACCACGTCGATCGGCACGCCGCGCGTGTCCTGAGTGAGCTCGCGGCCGTTCTCGAAGGCGAAGCTCGACCAGGTGCCGATCACGTTGCCGGACTTGTCCGCCAGCACTCCGTCGAACTCGTTCGGCGGATTCACCAGCTGCACGGTTTCGAGGTTGCTGTCGCGGAAGCGCATGGTGCGCGACAGCGGCAGATCGAGCGGATCGACGCTGGCGATCACGGTGCTGCGCGCGTGCAGCTGGCTGTCGCCGCCGAGGCCCACCACCCACACCGGCTCGCCGGCGGTGAGCTCGCGCGGCGTCAGCTGCGCGGAGCGTACCGGCGTCGTGCCGATCAGCTTCGGGTCGTAGGCCACCATGGCGAAGTTGTGCAGGGGGTGGATGTACACCACGCGCCCCGGCACCTGCACGGTGCTGGCGAAAGTCACGGTGACGTCACCGACCGCGACCGGCACGGTGTTGCGGTCGACCACCACCAGGCCCCGCTCGGCATCCACCACCAGCCCGGTGCCGTGGTAGTTGCGCTCGGTGATCCCGGACACCGAATACGGCATGTCGAAGGCGACCATGGCGAGCGAGGGCGCGAGCGTCGTCATGCGCGGATCGGGGTAATGGGCGAACACGGTCGAGCTCACGGCCGGCGGCTTCGGCGGCGGCCCGGGCGGCAGGTCGCGGCAGTCCCACACGCCCTTGGCGTCGTCGCGGGTGCAGTGATGCGCCGGGAACCACAGCCTGTCCATGCGGATGGCGCGCAGCTGGCTGCCGTTCGGATCGTCGATGGTGAGGTAGCGCACCGTGGCGTAGTCGCCATTGCCGAGCTGCGCGATCCCGGCTTCGAAATCCGGCAGCGTGTCGGTGCGGTGGCCATTGAGCGCGGTGATCACGGCGCCGCGCGGAATGCCGGCGGAGCCGAACACGTAACCGGGATTGGCGACGTAGATCCCGCGCGTAGGCACGTTGTAGGCGCGCGCCAGCTGATACGACAGCCGGTTGACGACCGCATCGCCGAACTCGGCATAGGAGCCCGGGGTGATGGCGTACAGGTCGCCGACCGGGAGCGTCGCCGACACCGGCTTGCCACCGCGCTCGAGCTCGACCTCGACGTCCTTGCCCACGCAGTCGTCGAGCACTTCCTCGAGCGGCTCGAACTGGGTGACGTAGTGGCCGTTGAGGCGCACCAGGATGTCCCCCGGCTGCAGCACGTTCTCGCTGGCGGACCCGGGCAGCACTTCGGTGACGACCAGCATGCCGGTGTAACGCGGGAACGTGCGGCGCACGTCGGCCTCCGTGCGCGCGTCGAGCCCGAGGCGCTCGAGCTCCTCGTAGGGCGTGTAGTTGAAGACGCTGTAGAGCGTACCGCGCGGCACGGGCTTGCCCTGCTGGATGAGAGTGAGCGCCCGGCGCACGCGTCCGAGCGGCAGGTAGAAGCTCGAGGCCGCACCGCTCGCCCCGCCGGCGTTGAGCGCCACCACGCGGCCGCGGATGTCGATCACCGGCGAGCCGGATGAGCCGCCCGAGGTACCGGAGGCGGCCTGCAGGTAGAAGGTATTGAAGTCGTTGTACTTGGCCAGCCCGTAGTCGGGTGCATCGCGGTCGAGCCGCGCGAGCGTGCCGGCGAGGATCGACAGCTGCTCGCCGGCGTTGTTGCCCACGACGCGAATCTCGCGCCCGACCTGCGCTCCCTCGGGGTACAGCGGCAGCGCCTTCGGCTTGATGAAGCGCAGCTTCTCGGGATCGTAGCGGTAGAAGCCGAAGTCGTGCACCGGATCGCGGTACACGGGGTAGAGCTGCACTTCCTCGCGATTGAGGAAGGTGGCGACGGCGGTGACGGGACCCGGCGTCACCACGTGGCGGTTGGTGAGGATGAGCCCGCGCTCGGCGTCGACCACGAAGCCGGTCGCCTGAGCGGTTGCGTTCCACTCGGTGTCGAAAGCCCGCGTCATGTCGATGTCGATCGACACCACGCTGCTCGCGATCCGCTCGAGCGTGACGGCCCAGTCGGGGTTGGTTTCCCCCGCCGCCGCCTGCTGCGCGATCTGCCGCGCGGGTAGCGGCGTGGGGGTCGCGGGCGGGGGCGCGACGCTCGCCGGGGCGGTGGGTGCCGGGGCCGCGGGTGTCGGGGCCGACGGGGCGGGCGTCGAAGGCGCCGGCTGCGGTGCGGGCTCTTCGGGCTGCGGCACCGCGGCGGCGGCGGCGGCCGGAGCGCCATCGCTCGCAGCGGCCGCGGCGTACACCGCCGCGCACAGCGCGAGCAGGCACGGAGGCAGCACTCGCAACCGTCGCATCGGAGTCAGGGTCCTAGCGGCCGAGCAGCACGAGCAGCCACACCGCGGCGAGCAGTACGAACGACATCAGCACCGCGGCCGAGCCGATGTCCTTGGCCAAACCGGCGAGTGCGTGCCGCTCGAGCCCAATGCGGTCGACGGTCGCTTCGATGGCGCTGTTGAGGAGTTCCACGACGAGCATGAGGAGCACCGGTCCCACGAGCAGCGCGCGCTCCATGCCGCTGCGCCCGATCCACAGGCCCAGGGGTATGACGACGGCCGCGACGGCGAGTTCCTGGCGGAATGCCGCCTCGTCGCGGAACGCGCCGGCGAGCCCGCGCAGGCTCGCGCCGAGCGCGCGCGTCAGACGGGTGAGGCCCCGCGGCTTGTATCGGTCTACGGCTGCGCTGTCGGCTTCCATGTGAGATCCAGTTGTCGCGCGGCCCGCACGTCGTCGAGGCGCCGCACCGGCATGGTATGCGGAGCGCTGCGCACGCGCTCGGGTTCCTGCTCGGCCTCTTTCTGGATCTGCGACATGGCCGCCACGAAGGCATCGAGTACCTCCTTGCTCTCGGTCTCGGTCGGCTCGATGAGCAGGCACTCGGGCACCAGCAGCGGGAAGTAGGTGGTCGGAGCGTGAAAACCGTGGTCGAGCAGGCGCTTGGCGAAATCCATCGCGGTCACGTTGAGCTCGCGCGCCTGGCGTTTCAGCGTCACGATGAACTCGTGGCTCGCGCGCCGCCCAGGGTAGGCGACGTCGAAGCCCGCATCGCGCAGGCGCTGCATCAGGTAGTTGGCATTGAGCGTGGCGTACTCGCCCACGCGCCGCATGCCGTCGCGCCCGAGCATGCGCATATAGATGTAGGCGCGCAGCAGCACACCGGCGTTGCCCATGAACGCGGACAGCCGGCCGATCGACTGCGGCCGCTCGGCCTCGGCCAGCCAGCGGTAGCGCTCGCCCTCGCGGCCGACGATCGGGATCGGCAGGAAGGGCAGCAGCCGCTCGCCCACGCCCACCGCCCCGGCGCCGGGCCCGCCGCCGCCGTGTGGCGTCGAGAAGGTCTTGTGCAGGTTCATGTGCAGACAATCGAAGCCCATGTCGCCGGGGCGCACCTTGCCGAGGATGGCATTGAGATTGGCGCCGTCGTAGTAGAGCAGCCCGCCGCAATCGTGCACCAGGCGCGCCACCTCGCGGATGCCGCGCTCGAATACCCCGAGCGTCGAGGGATTGGTGAGCATGATCCCCGCGGTGCGCGGGCCGACCGCGGCCGCGAGTGCCTCGAGGTCCACGTCGCCCTGCGCGTTCACCGGCACTTCGCGCACCGCGCAGCCGCACATGGTGGCGGTCGCGGGATTGGTGCCGTGGGCGGCCTCGGGCACGATGATCTCGTTGCGCTCGAGGTCGCCGCGCGCGCGGTGGTAGGCGCGGATCATCGCCACCCCGGCGAACTCCCCGTGCGCGCCCGCCATCGGCGAGAGCGCCACGCCCTGCATGCCGGTGACCTCCTTGAGCATCTCCTGCAGCTCGAACATGCACGCGAGGAACCCCTGGCCATGGGCCTCCGGCGCGAGCGGGTGGCGCGCCAGGAACTGCGGCAGCATGGCGTACTGATTGCACGCCTTGGGGTTGTACTTCATCGTGCAGGAGCCGAGCGGATAGAAGTGTGTGTCGATCGAGAAGTTCAGCTGCGACAGGCGGGTGAAGTGGCGCACGGCCTCGAGCTCGCTCACCTCCGGCAGCTGCGGGCGGCTCGCGCGGCGCAGCTTCGCCGGCAGGTCACCGCTCGCGCCCGGCCCGGGGTCGGTCGGCCACTGGTCGCTCGCGCCGCGTCCCGGGCGCGAGTATTCGAAGATCACTTTCTCACGGCTCGGCATGCGGTGAGCTCTCCTCAGGCGGCGCGCGCCGCCTGCAGTGTCTCGGCGAGCGCGGCGCGATAGCGCTCGATATCGGCGCTGGTCTTGGTCTCGGTCGCACACACCAGCAGTGCGTGCCCAAGCTCGGGAAAATACGGGGCGAGATCGAGCCCGCCGAGGATGCCGCGGGCGGCGAGTCCCCTGAGCACCGCGGCCACCGGGCGATCGAGCAGCAGCGCCGCCTCGTGGAAGAACGCTCCGGTGAACGCAGGCCGCACGCCCGGCAGCCGCGTGAGCGCCGCAACCAGCTCGCGGGTGCGGGCGTGGGCGGCAGCGCCGGTACGCGCCAGCCCCTCCGACCCCATCAGCGACAGGTAGACGGTGGCGGCGGTCATCAGCAGCCCCTGATTCGTGCAGATGTTGGAAGTCGCCCTGGCGCGGCGGATGTGCTGCTCGCGCGCCTGCAGCGTGAGGGTGAATCCCTCGCGGCCCGCCGTATCGAGCGTACGCCCGACGATACGGCCCGGCATCTGCCGCACGTACTCCATGCGGGTGCTCATCAGGCCGAGATAGGGGCCGCCGGAGGAGAGCGGCACGCCGAGCGGCTGGCCTTCACCCACCGCGATGTCGGCGCCGTGCCCGCCCCATTCACCCGGCGGCTTGAGCAGCCCGAGCGAGGTCGGGTTGGCGATCGCGATCACCAGGATGCCGCGCGCGTGCGCCCAGTCGGCGAGCGCATCGACATCCTCCAGCTGGCCGAAGAAGTTCGGCTGCTGGATCATGAGCGCGGTGATGTCCTCGCCCTCGTAGCGCGCGAGCGACCCGCAGGGCGTGATGCCCTCGGCGGTGCAGTACGGCAGCTCTTCGAACCGCAGCCCCTGGTTCGATGTCATGGTGAGCGCGACCCGGCGGTAGTGCGGGTGCACGGTGGTGGGAACCAGGATGCGCGCCGACCTGGACCTGCGGTGGGCACGCACCGCCATCAGCGCCGCCTCGGCGCAGGCGGAGGCGCCGTCGTACATCGAGGCGTTGGCCACCTCCATGCCCGTGAGACGCGCGATCATGGTCTGGAACTCGTAGATCGTCTGCAGAGTCCCCTGGCTCGCTTCTGCCTGGTAAGGCGTGTAAGCGCTGTAGAACTCCCCGCGCGTCGTGATGGCCCAGACGGCGGCCGGAATGTGATGCTCGTAGGCGCCGGCACCGAGGAAGCTGAGCGCGGTGCCGTCGAGCGCGGCGCGCTCGCTCATCAGGCGTCCGATCTGCATCTCATCGAGCGCCGCGGGCACCGCGGCGGGCTCGGCGCAGCGCAGCTCGGGCGGGATCTCGTCGAAAAGCTCCTCGATGTCGCGCGCACCGATCGCCGCGAGCATCTCCGCCACGTCCGCCGGGGTGTGGGGAATGAAAGCCATCAGCCGCCCTCCGCCTGCAGCAGCTTCTCGTAGGCGGCCGCCGACAGCAGTTGCGCGGCCGCGAGCGCTCCCGCATCGGGCTTCAGGCGCATCAGCCAGCCCCCGGCGTAGGGCTCGGCGTTGACGGCCTCGGGCTCGCCGGCGAGCCGCGGGTTGCCGGCGGTGATCTTGCCCGCGAGCGGCGCGTACACGTCGGAGGCGGCCTTCACCGACTCGACCACCGCGCACGCCTCGCCCGCGCGCACGCTGCGGCCCGCCTCCGGCACCTCGACGAACACCAGGTCCCCGAGCGCGTGCTGGGCGTGATCGGTGATGCCGATCTCGAGCGTGCCGTCGGCGAGGGTGCGCACCCATTCGTGGGACCTGGTGTACTGGAGATCGGCGGGAACGTTGCTCATGGAGGATCCTTCACTCAACTGACCAGGGGTTTGCCGAAGCGCACGAACGGCGGCTTCACCACCTTGGCGTTCAGCAGCTTGCCGCGGACGTCCACCTGCGGCTTGCCGGTGGCGGCCGCCGGCAGGCGCGCCAGCGCGATCGAGCGCTCGAGCGTCGGGGAGTAGGTGCCGCTGGTGATCTCCCCGGCGTCGACGCCGTCGATCAGAAGGCGCTGGTGGCTGCGCAGTACGCCGCGGTCCTCGAGCAGCAGCCCGATGAGCTTGCGCGCCGGGCCGCTGGCGCAGATCGCCTCGAGCGCGCGGCGACCGAGAAAATCGCGGCCGCGGGGCTCGAGCGCCACCGTCCAGCCGAGCGCCGACTCGTACGGATTGGTGCTCTCGTCCATGTCGTTGCCGTAGAGGTTCATGCCGGCCTCGAGCCGCAGCGTGTCGCGGGCACCGAGGCCGCAGGAGGCGACGCCCAGGGCATTGAGCTTGCGCCACGCCGGCACCGCCTCGGACGCGGGCACCATGATCTCGAAGCCGTCCTCGCCGGTGTACCCGGTGCGGGCCACGAACCAGCCACCGAGCTCGCGCGCGCTGAAGCTCCCGAGCGCCAGCGCCGCCCTGGCGTCCGCGGGCGCGAGCAGCTGCGCCGCCTTGGCGCGCGCCTCCGGACCCTGGATCGCGAGCATCGCGAGATCGGCGCGCTCGAGCACCTCGACGCCGAAAGCGGCGGCGTGGCGGCGCATCCAGACGAGATCCTTGTCGCGGGTACCGGCGTTCACCACCGCGCGGAAAGAGCTCTCGGTGAGGAAGTACACGATCAGGTCGTCGAGCACGCCGCCGCTCTCGTTGAGCATGCAGCTGTAGAGCGCCTTGCCGGGGGTCTTGAGCCGACCGACGTCGTTGGCGACCAGCCGCTCGAGGAAGGCGCGCACCCGCGGCCCCTTGAGATCGACCACGCACATGTGCGAGACGTCGAACACACCGGCGGCGCGGCGCACCGCGTGATGCTCGCCGATCTGCGAGCTGTACTGCACCGGCATGTCCCAGCCGCCGAAGTCGACCATGCGCGCGCCGAGCTCCTGGTGCAGCGTGTAAAGCGGGGTCTGTCGTGCCACCGGTCTCTCCGCAGCCAGCCTTAGAAAACGACAAAGGGCGGCAGGTGCCGCGAGCCTCGCCCCGCAGCGCCTGCCGCCCTTCTGTCCCTGTGACCTGAGAGATCAGGCGCAGCGGGCGCCGCTCCCCTTCGGTGGGTGGACGGACCGGTCCACCGCTCTCCAGAAGCCCTCGCGGAACCTCACGCGTTCCGCCGCCTGCCGTTCATGTGCCTGAGCGTTTCCGGGCGGGTTTGCGCCTTCGGCGTTCCGGCTTGGCGGCCGGACTCTCTCCGGACAGACGATTCGGGCGGGCGGATGATAGCAGCCCCGGCGAGTGCCGCCCAAGCTCGGGCGACGGTAGAATCCGCGCTCGCATGAGCCCCAGCCGCCGCTCCTCCGTCGAGGTCCAGATCGGCCCGGTCCGCGTCGGCGGCGGGGCGCCCATCGTGGTGCAGTCGATGACCAATACCGACACCGCCGACGTCGAGGGCACGGCGCGCCAGGCGGAGGCACTCGCGCGCGCCGGCTCGGAGCTGGTGCGTATCACCGTGAACACGAGCGAGGCGGCCGCGGCGGTCGCGCCGATCCGCGAGCGGCTCGATCGCGCCGGCATCGCCGTGCCGCTCATCGGGGATTTCCACTTCAACGGCCACAAGCTGCTGCGCGAGCATCCCGAGTGCGCCCGCTCCCTCGGCAAGTACCGCATCAATCCCGGCAACGTCGGCCGCGGATCCAAGCGCGACCCGCAGTTCGCCGAGCTGATCGAAATCGCCTGTCGTTATGACAAACCGGTCCGCATCGGCGTGAACTGGGGAAGCCTGGATGCGGATCTGCTGACCCGCCTCATGGACGAGAACTCGCGCCTCCCCGAACCGCGCGACGCGCAGGCCGTGGTGCGCAGCGCCGTAGTCGAGTCGGCGGTCACGAGCGCGCGGCGTGCCGAGGAGCTCGGGCTGCCGCACGCGCGCATCATTCTCTCGGCCAAGGTGAGCGGCGTGCAGGATCTGATCGCCATCTATCGCGACCTCGCCGCGCGCTGCGACTATCCGCTGCACCTCGGGCTCACCGAGGCTGGCATGGGCTCGAAGGGCATCGTCGCCTCGACCGCCGGCATGTCGGTGCTGCTGCAGGAAGGGATCGGCGACACCATCCGCGTGTCCCTCACTCCCGAGCCGGGCGGCGACCGCACTCAGGAAGTGATCGTCGCGCAGGAGATCCTGCAGACCATGGGGCTTCGCTCCTTCACGCCGATGGTCTCCGCGTGCCCCGGCTGCGGCCGCACCACCAGCACCTTCTTCCAGGAGCTCGCTCTCAAGATCCAGGGCCACATTCGCACGCGCATGCCGCAGTGGCGGCGCGAGTACACGGGGGTCGAGGAGATGACGGTCGCCGTCATGGGCTGCGTCGTCAACGGCCCGGGCGAGAGCAAGCACGCCAACCTCGGCATCAGCCTGCCCGGCACCGGCGAGCGGCCGGTGGCGCCGGTGTACGAGGACGGCGAGAAGACGGTGACCCTCAAGGGCGAGCGCATCGCCGAGGAGTTTCAGGAGATCGTCGAGCGCTACGTCGCGCGACGCTACGCGCGGCTCGCTCCCGGAGGTGGCACATGAGCGAGGCTCTCTCGGCACGCAAGTGCAAACCCTGCGAGGGGGGTACGCCGCCACTCACGCCACAGCAGGCAGCGGCGCTGCTCGCGCAGCTCTCCGCGGAATGGGCGCTCGTCGAGAGCGCGCACGCCATCCAGCGCCGGTTCGCCTTCCGCGACTTCTACCGCACCATGAGCTTCGTCAACGCGCTCGCCCACATCGCCAACATCGAGGATCACCACCCGGACCTCGAGGTCGGCTACAACTACTGCCGCGTGAAGTTCACGACGCACGCCGTCAAGGGGCTCTCCGAGAACGACTTCGTGTGCGCGGCGAAAGTGGATCTCATCCCGCTGTCCTAGAGGAACCTCATGGCTCGCCCCTGGCCACGTCGAGCTGCTTGAACATCACCAGAGCGTCGACGTAGCCGAGCTGCTGATGGTTGAACGCGCCTGGAAGGCGGCCGACGACCGAGAACCCCAGCCGCTCCCAGAGTCGGATCGCACGCGTGTTGGTGGCCACGACGAAATTGAACTGCATCGCTCTGAAGCCCAGGGCGAGCGCCTGCCCCTGCGAGTGCTCGCACATCCGCGCGGCGATACCCCTCCCCTGCGCCTGTGCGGCGACCACGTAGCCGCAATTGCACACGTGCGCGCCGAGGCCAGGCTGATTGGCCTTGATGAAATAGGTACCCTGAATCCGGCCGTCCGGCTCGCACGCCACGAAGGTCCTCGCGGGCGCTTCGATCCAGATCCGGTGGATCTCCGCCTCGGTGCTTTGCGGCGAGAACGCGTAGGTGTCGCCGGCGCGGAAAGTCTCCTGCAGGATCGGCAGGATTGCGGGCCAGTCGGCCTCGCGGTACGCGCGGATCTCGAGCCCGGCGCCCGCGGCGCTGTGCGCTGCGCCGCTCACGACACGTGCCGCGCCGCCTCCGGCAGCTCCCCGCTCACCCCGAGCGCCCGGCGGATGAAGAAACGCCGCAGCTCCTGGCTGCGGTTCACCCATCCGAGCCCGCGTTGCGCCAGGCGCGCCAGGGGACCGGTGCCGTGGGCGAGCAGCCGGTCGAAGGCATCGATCGATACGGCCATGAAGGCGGTCTCACTCTTGCGCCAACGCTCATAGGCGCGCAGCACGCTGAGCGAGCCCGGATCCTCGCGCCGCGCGAGTGCCGCCACTATCTCCTGCGCCAGCGCCCCCGCATCGAGCAGCCCCAGGTTCACGCCCTGCCCGGCGAGCGGATGCACGACGTGCGCGGCGTCGCCGATGAGCGCGACGCGCTGAGCGACGTAACGGGGTGCGGTGAGGCGCCGGAGCGGAAAGGAGGCCCGCTCGCTCACCAGGCGTGTCGCGCCGAGAGCGAGGTCGGAGGCACGATCGAGCTCGTGCGCGAAGGCCGTGGCGCTCGCGGCTGCGAGCTCGGTGGCGAGAGGCTCGTCGGCCGACCAGACGATGGAGCTGGTGCCGTCGAAGAGCGGCAGGAAGGCGAGCGTGCCGCTCTTCATGAAGCGCTGCCACGCGGTCGAGCGGTGAGGACGCCCGGTCGAAACCGTAGCGACGATCGCCGTCTGACGGTAGGCACTCACCTCGGCCGTGAGGCCGCTCGCCGTGCGCACCGCGGACTGCGCGCCGTCGGCGCCGACCACGAGCCTGGCGCGCAGCTCCCCGCCGCTGGTCGTGATGCGCACGTCGTCGGCTTCGATCGCGAGCGAGGAGAACTGCGCCGGCTCGAGCTGCCCGCCGGCGGTGGTGAAGGCCGCGATCAGCGCCGCCTGCAGGAGCCGGCTCTCGACGATGTACCCGAGATTCGGTTCGCCTGCGTCCGCGGCGTCGAAGGTCAGCACGTCGTCGCTCTCGGGGCCGATACTCTCGTGCCAGATGCGCATGCGCTCGTAGGCGCACGCCCGCGGGCCGGCGACGCCCGACCACGCCCCGGCGCTCGTGAGCAGCGCCTCGCTGGCGCGCGAGATCGCCACCACCCGGGCATCGGGCGGCGCACCCGCGGCGGGTGGCCGCGGCAGGTGCGGCTCGACGAGCACCACCGAGAGCCGCGCGGCGCCCTCACCGCTCGCGCGTGCGAGCAGCGCCGCGGCACAGGCACCCGCCGGCCCGCCGCCGACGATGGCGACGTCGAACTCACGCATGGCGCACCGGGAGCCCGCGCGCCAGGCGCGGTGTCGGCCCGCCGAAGCCGAGGCTCACGCGCGCGAGCGCGCTCTTGGCGGGCGGGCTGAGATCAAAGAGCAGGAGTCCGAGGTTACGCAGCACGCCCACCCCGAATCGCTCATCGCCGAATAGCCGCACCAGGGAGTCGGTGAAGCGGGTGACGCCACGGCGGTCGCGCGCGCGCCAGGCGGCGAACTGCTCGAGCAGCGCCTGCGCGCCGACATCCCCCGTGCTCCCGGCAATCATCTCCGCCAGCATCGCGGCATCGCGCAGCCCCAGGTTGAAGCCCTGGCCTGCGACCGGATGCAGCGCCTGCGCGGCGTTGCCGATGAGGACGGTGCGGGTTGCGACCGGCGCGGCGGCGCGCGTGAGCTTCAGCGGATAGGAGGCGCGGCGCCCGGCCCGCACGAAGCGTCCGGCGCGCCAGCCGAAGCGCGCCTGCAGCTCGGTCAGCCAGGCGGCGTCATCGAGCGCGAGAACTCCCGGGGCATCCTCGCGGCGGCATGCCCAGATGACGCTGCGCGTGCCGTCGGCGAGCGGCAGCACCGCGAGTGGCCCGGCGGGCGTGAAGCGCTCGTGGGCGACGCCACCGTGCGGCGTGTCGACCGCCACGTTGGCGACGACCGCCACCTGTTGGTAGTCCTCGACCGCGGCCTCGATGCCGGCGGCGCTGCGGATCTGCGAGTGAGCGCCATCGGCTGCGACCACCAGGCGCGCGGTCACCGCCTCGCGCCGCCCGTTGCTCGCGACATTGAGGCGCACGCCGGCAGCGGCGATCGCGACGTCCTCGACCTGCCCCGGCACCCGCAAGGTGAGCTCCGCGGCCTCCTTGAGCCGGCTCCAGAGCGCCGCTCCGATCCGCCGGTTGGGGACGACGTAACCGAAGGCGTCGATCCCCTGCTCCTCCGCCACGAGGCGGGCGCTGCCGAAGCGGCCGGCGTCCGAGATATGGATTGCGCGGATCGCGGCGGCTTCGGCCGCGATCGCCTCCCACACCGAAAGGCCCTCGAAGATCCGCCGGCTCGCATTGCCGAGGGCGGTGGTGCGCTCGTCGAAGCTCGGCTGGGCGCTCGCCCCGAAGGGCACCGCCTCGATGAGCAGCGCCCGCACGCCCGTGCCGATCAGCCCGGCGGCGAGGCTCGCGCCCACCATGCCGCCGCCGACGATGGCCACGTCGACCTCGAGCGGGTGCAGAGGGGCTGTGTCGCTCATGGTGAGGTGTGGACGCCTTCAGCCCTGCGACATCACGGCTTCGATCTGCTCGGGATCCTTCGGCGCGCGTGCGCTCAGCACCTCCGCCCCGCGCTTCGTGACCAGCACGTCGTCCTCGATGCGGACCCCGATGTTGCGGAAGCGCCGCGGCACGCCGCGCGCGCCCGCCGGGAGGTAGATGCCGGGCTCGATGGTGAGTGTCATCCCGGGCTCGAGCACCCGCCACTCCTCGCCGACCTTGTAGTCGCCGACGTCGTGCACGTCGAGCCCGAGCCAGTGCCCGGTGCGATGCATGAAATAGCGCCGGTAGGCGCCGCTCCTGATCAGCGCGGCGAGACGCCCCTTGAGGAGCCCGAGCTTCATCAGTCCCTGGGTGACGACCCGGACCGCCGCCTCGTGCGGCTCGTTCCAGTGGTTGCCGGGACGCACGCGCGCAATCGCGGCGCGGTTGGCTTCCAGCACCACCTCATAGACCGCGCGCTGCTCGGGCGTGAAGCGCCCATTGATCGGGAAGGTCCGGGTGATGTCCGATGCGTAGCACTCGAGCTCGCACCCCGCATCGACCAGCAGCAGCTCGCCGTCGGCGAGCGGCTGGTCGTTGTCGCGGTAATGGAGGATGCAGCTGTTGGCGCCGCCGCCCACGATCGGGTGATAGGCGGTGTCGGCGTTGTTGCGGCGGAACTCGTGCAGCAGCTCGGCCATCACCTGGTACTCCGTGGCGCCGGGCCGGCAGAAGCGCATCGCGCGCAGGTGCGCCCGCGCGGAGATGCGCGCCGCGCTGCGCATCAGGTCGAGCTCCCCGCGTGACTTGTAGAGGCGCATGTCGTGCAGCAGGTGATCGAGCGCCACGAGCTCCTGTGGAGGATGGCGGCCGTTCCTCGCCTGCGTCCTCAAGCCATTCACCCAGCCGACGACCCGCTGGTCGAAGTCCGCGTACACCCCCATGGTGTAGTAGACGCGGGTGCGGTTCTCGAGCAGGCCCGGCAGGATCTCGTCCATGTCGGTGAT
>DASQIC010000080.1:0-17526 GCA_035631755.1 Steroidobacteraceae bacterium | reverse complement strand
AGCGTCATGCGAAACGCCGGCGTGAATGCGGTGGTCACGAGTACCGCCGCCATGAGCGCTGCGCCGAGGAGCGTGGTGGCGGGGAAACCGGGGATGCGAAAGCGCAGCGGCGCGGTGCCGCGGCCGAGGTGCGCGCGGCGGAAGTAGTAGTGGGTAACGAAGATCATCATCCAGGTGAACATGGCGCCGAACGCCGAGATCGCCAGCATCAGTATGAAGGCCGACTGCGGCGCGATCACGCTGAGCACGGTCGCCACCGCGATACCGAGACTGGAGAGCAGCAGCGAGTAGAGCGGTACGCCGCGGCGGTTGAGGACGCCCAAGCGCCGCGGCGCGTGACCGGCACGCGCCAGGCTGAACATCATGCGCGTCGTGACGTACAGCTGGCTGTTCATCGCCGAGAGCGCCGCCACCAGGATGACGAAGTTGAAGATGCCGGCCGCAGCCGGCACGCCGAGCGCGCGCATGACCTTGACGAAGGGGCTCTCGTCGATTCCGGCCTGCGTCCACGGCACGATCGCCAGCACCAGGGCGAGGGTGAGCAGGTAGAACAGGATCAGCCGCGCGACCGTCGAGCGGAACGCCCGCATCACCGCGATCTCGGGCTGCGCCGCCTCCCCCGCCGCGACCGCGATCATCTCGATGCTGAGGTAGCTGAAGATCGCGACGATCACCGCCACCCACGCACCCCAGATGCCGTGCGGGAAGAAGCCGCCGTGGATCACGTAGTTGTGAAAGCCGACCGTCGCGGCGCCGGCGGCGGGCGCGACCGGCGCGCGCCACACGATGTAGCCCGCCAGCGCGATGAACAGCACGATCGCCGTCACCTTGATGGCGGAAAACCAGTACTCGACCGCGCCGAAGACCCCGACGTTGAGGGCGTTCACGGTGACGAGCAGCGCCGAGAACCCCACGATCCACAGCCAGCCGGGAGGGGCGGGAAACCAGAAGTGCATGTAGACCGCGATCGCCGTGACCTCGGTGCCGACCGCGAGTACCGTGCCGGTCCAGTAGGAATAACGGACCAGGAACCCGGCGAGCGGCCCGAGGTAGTACTCGGCGTAGGCGCCGAAGGAGCCCGTGGTCGGGTGGGCGACGGTCATCTCGGCAAGACAGCCCATGAGCAGGAGTCCGACCAGCGCTCCCACCGCGTAGCTGAGGAGCACCGCGGGGCCCGCCAGACCGATGGCGAAGCCGCTGCCGAGGAACAGCCCCGTACCGATCGCGCCGCCGATGGCGATCATGGCGAGGCGGCCTGGGCCGAGGGTGCGGCGCAAGCCGCGCTCGCGCTCGACGATGGCGGCGAAACCCGTTGGCGCGGTGCTCAAACGCTGCACTCCCGAGACCTGGCGGCGCGGATGGGATTTGTGCGGGCGGAAGTCTACACTGACCGCGGCCGCGAACCGGGGAGGACACCGATGATCCGCGATCGTCACGCGATGCTGCCGCTCCTCGCGCTGTTGGCAGTCACCGCAGGCGCCGGCGCGGCGGCGGGACTCGATGCGCTCAGCTCGAAAGACGCGAGCGGCGGGCTGCGCACGGCGCTCTCCCAGGGAATCGACACCGCGGTCACGCAACTCGGAGCCCTGAACGGTTTCCTCAGCGACCCGCGGGTCGCGATCCCGCTGCCGCCCGCGCTCGAGAAGGCGGACCGGACGCTGCGCATGTTCGGCATGAGCGGGCAGGCCGATGAGCTCCGGGTCGCGATGAACCACGCCGCCGAGCAGGCGGTCGCCCAGTCGAAGCCGGTGTTCCGACAGGCGCTGCAGCGCATGACTCTCACGGACGCGAAGGCCATATTGACCGGCGGCGACGACGCCGCGACCCGGTACTTCCGCCAGGCGACGAGTGCGCAGCTCACCACGAAATTCAAGCCGATCGTGGCGGCCGAGACCGCCAGACTCAAGCTCGCCTCGCAGTACGACCAGCTCGCCGGCAAGGCCGCCGAGCTCGGCCTCGTCTCCCCGGCCGACGCGAACCTCAACGACTACGTGACCGCGCGGGCGCTCGACGGGCTCTTCAGCCGCATCGCCGACGAGGAGCGTGCCATCCGCAAGGACCCGCTCGGCCAGACGAATGCGCTGCTGAGGAAGGTGTTCAGCTCGCTCTAGGCACGGCGCTGCCCGGTCGCACCGGCCGCGCACCGCTCAGACGCGCTGACCCTGCCGTCGTCGAGCCGCCGCGAATGCCAGCGCGCCGCCGGCGAGCACGCTCAGCCAGTCGGTCGCACCGCCGCCGCCTCCGGAGGGCCGCGCGATGACGGTCACCTGTGCCGAGCCCGAGCTCGCCGCGTCGGCGACCGAGACCGCCGACACCGTGACGGTCGCTGGTGAGGGCACACCCGCGGGCGGCGTGTAGACCCCCGAGGTCGAGATCGTGCCGACAGTGCCATTGCCGCCGGTCACGCCGTTCACCTGCCAGGTGACGGCACTGTTGGTCGTGTTCGCGAGTGTGGCGGTGAACGACTGGCTGCCGCCACCCGCCTGCACGCTGTCGGTGCCAGGGCACACCGCCACCTCGACCGCCGCCGGCGTCACCGAGCAGCTGCCCTGGCCGGCGACCGCGGGCGCCGAGGTGGCCGCCGAGGTCGGGCCGACTACCACCTGTGCCGTGTCGGCACGCCCGGCGTCGTCGGTGACCGTGAGCGCGACCGTCCCGATGCCGCAGGCCGGCGCCGTGACGCTCGCTTTCGAAGCGCCGGCGCCCTGGAGTGCGAGCGTCAGGCCGCCGCTCACCGTGCTCCACTGGTAGCTGCTGATCACGTGGCCGTTGGCCGCGGCGCTGGCGCTGCCGTCGAGAGTGACGGTGGCGCCCGCGGAGACCGACGCCGGCAGCGCGACCGCCGCAATGGGACGCAGCGCCGCGGTGAGTGCGCCGGGGGCGTTCGCCATGCCGGCCCCACAAGTCTGATCGTCCTGCGTGCAGATGCATTCACTCCCCTGCACGTCGCTGGCGCCGGCCGGAACATGACACATCGGCGGCTGCGTCGTCGTCGCATCGAGCGAGGTCTGGGGGAAAGGCTGTGCGCCCTCCTTGAGCCGCGCGATCAACTCGCAGGAGTTGAGCTTGCCGTTCACCGCGCTCATGAGCGCCGCGATGCCCGAGACGATCGGGGCCGAGAAGCTCGTGCCGATGTTGTAGCTGCGGTACTGGCCGGCACTGATGGCGCAGTTCGGAAAGCTGCCGGACGTCGCGTCGCAGTAGTATTGACCGGTGTAGTCGTTGGCATCCGGACCCATGGCGCCGAGATTCGTGGTAGTGGTGAGCGAGTACACGCAGGCCGACTGGCTCGTCGTGAAAGCGTTGCCGCAGTTGCCCGCCGGGGCCGCGAGCGCGATCTCGGGCCCGAGGTTGCTGTAGCCCACCTTGGTCCCGGCCTGGCGCAGGCCCGCGATGCCCGCGGCCCCGGGGCAGTTCGCGGGCACGTCCACCGGACCGCCGAGGTTGCCCGCCGATGCCACCACCAGCACGCCCTTGGCCGTGACCTGGCTGATCGCGTCCTGGTAGCTCAGCAGGCAGCTGCCGGTGCCGCCCAGGCTCATGTTGATGATCTGCGCGGGGTTCGGGTTATTGGGCACGCCCGCGACCGGGATACCCGCGGCCCACAGCATCCCGGAGATGATGTCCGAGTCGAGGCCGCCGCATTTGCCGAGGGCGCGCACCGGCAGGATCTGCGAGCTCCACGTGACACCGGCGACGCCCGCGGAGTTGTTGGTGATCGCGCCGAGGATGCCGGCGACGCGCGTGCCATGCCACGAGCTCGGCTCGGCCGTCGCAGTGTTGCAGATGCCGTTGGGCGAGCTGCTCACATCCGCGCTCGTGACCCAGTCGCCGGGATCGATGGCCCCGGGACCGGGGCAGGCACCGCCGTTGGCGACGAAGGATTCGGAGATGAAGCAGTACCCCGGCAGCAGCCGCGCAGCGAGGTCGGGGTGATCGGCGCGGACGCCGGTGTCGATGTCGGCGATCACGAGGCCCGCGCTGCCGGTCGTGGTGCTCCAGGCATCCTGGGCATCGATGGCACTCGGCGTCGTGGCCGCGACCTGCAGGTACCACTGCTGCATGTACAACTGATCGTTCGGCTGCAGGGCGTGCACGTGACGCCTGAGGTCGGGCTCGGCGTACTCGACCTCGGGGTCGGCGCGCAGCCGCGCGAGCACCGCCGCCGCCTCGCCCGCCGCCGGCGCGAGCTGCACGACGTGCATCAGCGAGGTGATCGGGCGCTGCGCGGCGAGCGCGAGCCCGGTGCGACGCGCCACGGCGGCGATGCGCTCGCGGGGAGTCTGCAGCTTGGCGCTGCCGCGGATGGCGGCGGGCGAGTGCAGCTTGACGATGAACGACTCGACCGGCGCCCCGCCCGCCGCCTTGGCCCGGGCACTCAGCGGGTTGAGCTCCGCCGCGAAGCCGGCAGTTCCGGCCAGGGCCGCAACTGCGATCAGACACGCCGGGACGATCAGGCGCATGGCATCTCCCTCAGGTACTCGCCTCCTTTGTAGTGAAAGATTCGCGGGCGCGAAAGCTGTCGGCCGCCCCCGACATCCCAACACTGGGACGCGGATCACATAACGCCCCGACCGCGGCGCCGCAAGCGGCGGGAACAGGCCGGGAACGGCTCCATGCTATCCTCGCGGTGGCCCGGGAGGGGTCGGGGGAGTCGATCATGCTCAGCTATCTGCGGATGCTCACCGGCGCGCAGCGGCGGGCGTACCTTGCCGCGCTCGCCGGCTGGTCGCTCGATGCGCTCGATTTCTTCATCTTCGTATTCTCCCTGCGGGCGATCAGCGCCGAGTTCCATACCGACGTCAAGACAGCGGCCGAAGGAATCTTCCTCACGCTCGCGTTCCGTCCGCTCGGAGCGCTCGCCTTCGGCTGGCTGGCGGAGAAGTACGGCCGGCGGCCGATCCTGATGCTGAACGTGGTCAGCTACTCGGCGGTGCAGTTCGCGACCGCCTTTGCGCCCGATCTCACGACGCTGCTCGCGCTGCGCGCGCTGTTCGGCTTCGCCATGGGGGGCGAGTGGGGGGTGGGGGCGGCGCTCGCTCTCGAGACGCTGCCGGCGCGGGGCCGCGGCTTCTTCTCCGGGCTGCTGCAGCAGGGTTACGTGCTCGGCTATCTGCTCGCCTCCATCGTTTTCGCGATCGCTTTCGTGCACGTCGGCTGGCGGGGGATGTTCATCCTCAGCTCGGTATCGGCGCTGCTCGCGCTCTACGTGCGCTTCGGCGTCGAGGAGTCGCCGGCGTGGCTCGCCGGCACCGCGCCGCACCGGGCTTCGGCCGCCGCGCTGTGGCGCGCGGCGCGGGAGTGCCTGCCGATGCTCGGCTATCTGGTGCTGCTCATGGCCTGCTTCAACGCCTTCTCGCACGGCTCACAGGATCTGTATCCGACGTTCCTGCAGGCTCAGCATGGCTTCTCCGCGGCCGAGACCGGCACGATTGCCATCGTCATGAACCTGGGCGCGATGGCGGGCGGCGTGTGCTTCGGTGCGCTCTCCGAGCGCCTCGGACGCAGGCGCACGATCACGCTGGCTGCGATTCTCGCGGTGCCGGTGATCCCCTTGTGGGCCTACTCGCAGACGGCGGTGCTGCTCGCGTGCGGGGGCTTCCTCATGCAGTTCATGGTTCAGGGCGCCTGGGGCATCGTGCCCGCGCATCTCAACGAGCTGTCGCCACCAGCGGTGCGCGCGATCCTCCCGGGCTTCGCCTACCAGCTCGGCAACCTGGCGATGGCACGCATGGGACCCTTCCAGGCCGGCATTGCCGAGGCGCACGGCAACGACTACGCATCAATCCTCGCGTGGACGATGGCGGTGGTCGCCCTCGCGCTGATCCTGGTCACCGCTCTCGGGCGCGAGGCGCACTCGGTGGAGCTGCGCGTCAGCTGAATCCGGCAATTTCACGAGCACGGTGGGGTCGATGAAGCGCATATCATGGGCTCTGTCTCTGCTGGCGGCGGCGATCGCGTGCGCCGCTGCAGCGTCTCGAGCCGAGGGCCAGCCGGCCGGGCACTACCTGTTTGCCTGGGCGGGTGACGTCGAGAAGAAAGGCAACGACTTCCTCGCGGTCATCGACGCCGATCCGAAGTCCGCTTCCTACGGGCACCTGGTGACGACCGTGGTCACGGACCAGAGGACGATGCAGGTCCATCACACCGAGTACGCCATGCCCGCGAGCGGATTCCTGTTCGCCAACGATCACCTCGCGGGCCGTACCTTCATCATCGACGTGCGCGATCCGCTGCACCCGAAGGTCTCGACCTCGTTCGTCGACCTCGCGGGCTACAGCCACCCGCACTCCTTTCTCAGACTCCCGAACGGGCACGTGCTCGCGAGCTTCCAGCACATGCACCACGAGGGCGCCGCCATGCAGATGGCGTATACGGGCGGGCTGGTCGAGATCGACGATGCCGGCCAGGTGATCCGCGCCGCAAGCTCGGCAGATCCGGCCCATCCCGATGCCCTGCTGATGCCCTACAGCCTGGTGGTGCTGCCGGAGATCGACCGGGTGCTGGTCACCAACTCCTCCATGCATCTGATCAGCGCGCACGGCAACACCTACCAGATCTACCGGCTCTCGGACCTCAAGCTCCTCGAGACCGAGCACCTCGACCGGGGCCGGGGGGACTACGGCGAGCTCGACCCCGAGGAGCCACGGCGGGGGCCCGATGGTTCCGTGTACATCCAGACGCTTGGCTGCGGCATCGAGCGGGTCACCAGCCTCGACACCACCACGCCGCACTCGAAGCTCGTGTATCGGTTTCCGGGGTCGATGTGCGGCGTCCCGACCATCGTCGGCCATTACCTGATCCAGACCGTGCCGTCCCTCCACGGAGTCGTGGTGCTCGACATCGCTCGCCCCAGGCAGCCGGTCGAGGTCTCCACTCTCAGGATCGACGACCGTTTCTGGCCTCACTGGACCGGATGGGACGCGAAGACCGGGCGCCTGGTGGTGACCGGCTACGATGTGAACCGGCTCTTCGTGCTCGAGCTCGACCCTGCGACCGGCGCGGTGAGCCTCGACACCGCGTTCCATGATGCGGACGGCAAGCCCGGCTTCAGCTTCGACGACCGCGCGTGGCCGCACGGCTGGCAGGGCTCGGCCAACCCGCACGGAGTGGTGTTCTCGCGCTGAAGGGCGGCCGCCCGCATCACAAAAGGAGTCCGCGCGTACCGGACGCGGGCACCGCGGTCCTGCCCGGCCGGTTCTGACCATCCGGCGAGCTGCTCTGAAGCGCAGCTGTTAGGAATCCTTAATCGCCGTGCAACACCTCGCTCGTAGCGTGCCCGTGCGGCTGCGCATGCAGCCGGCCGCTTCGCCTTCGCCACTCAGCCACAAGGAAAGCAGTCGTATGCACACGGTAAAGTCGACCCCGCATCTCCGGCGTCCCGCCGGGTCGAGTCTGGCGTACATTGCGATGTGCCAACTCGCTCTGGCAGGCCCGCTGGCATCCATCGCCCAGGCCGAGCCGGGCAGCGCGCCCCGGCCGGTCACGCCCATCAAGCACGTCATCGTGATCGTCGGCGAGAACCGCAGCTTCGATCACATCTTCGCTACCTACCGGCCGCGCCCCGGACAGAGCGTCTTCAATCTCCTGTCCGAGGGCATCGTCAAGGCGGACGGCACGCCCGGACCACACTTCGACCGGGCCTACCAGTACGCCGCCGACGTGAGCGACAGCGCGGCGTTTCAGCTCAGCCCGAAGCACAAGGCGCTCTACAACACGCTGCCGGCCCCACTCAACGGAGGGCCGACGGACGTATGCGCCGACAACGGCATCTGCACGCTTGCCGACGCGACCTCTTCCGAGGACGGGCTGGCGAGCAGCTTCTATCCGTTCCTGATGAGCGGCGGCTCGGGCCTCACCGGCAAGGTTCCGGACAGCCGCATAGCGGGCGTGAGCGGCTCGCCGCCCTACTCGACTCTGCTTCCCGGACCATTCCAGCTCACCGCGAATCCCGCGACCCTCCCCTACGACTCGTACGCGGCGAGCCCGGTGCACCGCTTCTACCAGATGTGGCAGCAGATGGACTGCGACGCCGCCTACGTCTCGGCGCAACACCCGAGCGGCTGCCGGGCGGACCTCTTCCCGTGGACTGAGGTGAGCGTCGGCGCGGGCACCAACGGCCGCCCGCAGGCGGCGAACTTCAGCACCGACTACGCCCCCGGCAAGAAGACCACCGGCGAGGGCTCGACCTCCATGGGCTTCTACAACATGCTGCAGGGCGATGCGGCCTACACCAAGTACCTGGCCGATCACTACGCCTTCTCCGACAACTACCACCAGCCCGCCATGGGCGGCACCGGTCTCGACAGCATCATGCTGTTCTTCGGCGATGCCATCTGGTTCAGCGACGGCAAGGGACACGCCGCCACGCCGCCCCATGACGTCACGGTGTTCGCCGGGACGCCGGATGCCGGCGTGGTCGACCAGATCGAGAACCCGAACCCGCAGCCCGGAACCAACAACTGGTACGCCGAGGACGGCTACGGCGGCGGCGGCTTCGGCTCGCCGGTCTACGGCGGTGGCTCCTACACCGAGTGTGCCGACCCGGACCAGCCCGGAGTCGCGCCGATCGTCGCCTATCTCAGGTCGCTGCCGCGCCCGATCGCGCCGAATTGCGAGCCGGGCCACTACTATCTCCTCAATAACTACAACCCCGGCTACTTCGGCGACGGCAGTAACGCCTACACCGACCACTACGTGTACAACACGCCGTTCACGGTACCGCCCACCAGCCAGCGCAGCATCGGCGACGTGCTGCTCGAGCGCGGTGTGTCATGGAAATCGTATAACGACCAGTGGAACGAGTACCTGACCGACAAGTACCAGCTGAACTATGGCACGGTCGGCGCCGACAGCGATCAGTACTGCAACATCTGCAATGGCTTCCAGTACCAGACGCAGATCATGGCCAACGCCGCAGTGCGCACCGCGCACATCGTCGACACGCTGGAGCTCTACTCGGACATCGCCAACGGAACCCTGCCTGCGGTCTCCTTCGTCAAGCCGAGCGGCTGGGTGGATGGACACCCGGCCTCCTCCAAGTGGGATCTGTACGAGGGCTTCGTCAAGAAGATCGTCGACGCCGTACGGGCGAACCCCGCCCTGTGGCAGAGCACGGCGATCTTCATCACCACGGATGAAGGCGGCGGCTACTACGACTCGGGCTACGTGCAGCCGCTCGACTTCTTCGGCGACGGCACGCGTATCCCGCTGCTGGTGGTGTCGCCCCACACGCGCCCGGGACACGTCTCGCACCAGTACGCCGACCATGTCTCGATCCTGAAGTTCATCGAGCGCAACTGGCAGTTGCCGACCGTGAGCCGCCGCAGCCGGGACAACCTGCCGAACCCGGTGAGCGGGGCCGAGGACAATGCCTACGTTCCCGCGAACTCGCCGGCGATCGGCGACCTGTTCGACCTGTTCGACTTCGGCGCGGATCGATAGATCCGCTCGACCCACGAGCCCGCCCCCGGCGCGCGCACGCGCGCCGGGGCCTTCTCTATCGCGCCAGCAGGTGCCTGAGGAACGACCGCAGCCAGGCCCAGAAGCCGAACTTCGCCGGGGGCACCGCGACCGCGGCCTCACCGCCAGGGGCGCCCTGGGTGCGCGCCACGAGCTGTGCGGCGAAGGCCTGGAAGAACCGGTCGGCGGTCGCACCCGCCGCCGCGTCGATCAGCCGCGCGCCGATCTGCGCGAGCTTGCCGCCGATCTGCGAGGTGGCGGTGTAGCTGAGCCGGGTCTCCCGCGGGGAGAGCTCCTCGAGCTCGACACGGGCTTCGCCGCGGGCAAATCCCGCCTGGGCGCTTTGCCCCTCGAAGAGCAGCCGGTAGCGGGCCGGCGGCTCGATGTCGGCGAGCGTCATCTTCCCCTTGAAGCGCGCCTTGACCGGACCGATGGCGGCATTCATCACCACGTCGTAGGCATTGGGGCCGCTGCCCGTCAGGCTCTCGCAGCCCGGAATGCACTGCCGCAGGACCTCGCTGTCGTTGAGCAGCCCCCAGGCGACCTCGCGGCCGGCCGGCAGCACCCGCGAACCTTTCATTTCCATGCGCGCGGCTCCCCCTGGTAGGCGGCGGTGAGCACCCGCGTCAGCTCTTCCAGCGACGCGAGGTTATGAGTCGGCAGCAACCGGTCGACGTGCGGCAGGATCGCCCGAATGCCGCGCGCCCGGGGCTCGAACGCATCGTAGCGCAGCAGCGGGTTCAGCCAGTACAGCCGGCGGCAGGAGCGTGCCAGACGTGCGGCCTCGATCGCCAGCTGCCCGGTATCGGCGTGCTCGAGGCCGTCGGTCAGCAGCATCACGGTGGAGCTCGCCAGCGGAATGCGCCGCGCCCAGCGCCGGTTGAATTCCCCGAGGCAGGCGCCGATGCGCGTACCGCCCGACCAGTCGGCCACCTGGGCGACCACGCGTGCAACGGCCTCGTCCGGATCGCGCGCGCGCAGCTGCCGCGTGACGTTCGTGAGGCGTGTCCCGAACACGAACGCGTTGACGCGCAGCGCCGCCTCGGAGGAGCCGTTCACGAGCGCATGGATGAAATGCAGGAACATCCGCGAGTAGCGCGCCATCGAGCCGGAGATATCGACCAGGACGGTCAGCGGCTCGATGCGCGTGGCCGGCCTTCGCCGCGGCAGGCGCACGATTTCCCCGCCACTGCGGGCGCAGCCGCGCAGCAGCTCGCGCAGGTCGAGCTCGCGCCCGCGAGCGGCGGGGCGGTGGCGGCGCGTGGCGAGCCGCGCCAGCAGCGGGGCGAGCGCGGTGATCAGCCGCCGCGCCGCTGACCACTCCGCCGTCGTCATGGAGTCGAAGTCGGCCTTGCGCAGCCGCTCGCGGTCCGACGAGCTCGGCTGCCCCTCGAAGGCGACGCGTACGCGCTCCGCGCGCACGCGCGCCGGTACCCGTGCCGCGTCGGGGGCAAGTGCCTCGAGCAGCCGCTGGCTCGGGCCGCCGCCCGGCGCGCGGCCGGCGGCCGGCGCGTGCGGCAGCAGCAGCTGCAGGATCTCCGCGAAGAGCTCCGGGTCCCTCCAGAAGGCGTGAAACGCCTGGTCGAAAAGCGCACGGTGCTCGATGCGGTCGATGAGGCAGGCACGCAGCACGGCGTAGAGATCCGCACGGGAGCCTAGGCCTGCGAGCTCGAGCGCCCGCAGCGCGAGCAGCGGGCGATCCGTGCCGACGGGCAGCCCGGCCCGGCGCAGTACCCGCGCGAAGTGCAGCACGTTACCCGCCAGCTGACCGGCGTCCGGCCGCAGTACCGGCGACGGCAGCATGCTCAGCCTGCCCCGCTGTCCACCGCCTCGGCCGCGATCGTTGCCAGCAGCCGGGCCGCCTCCGAGCCGCGTACGCGCACCAGATCGTCCTGGTACTTCAGCAGCACGCCGAGGGTGTCGTCGACGGTCTGCGCATCGAGTGCGCGGCGATCGAGCGCGAGCAGCGCGCGTCCCCACTCGATGGTCTCGGAGAGCCCCGGCAGCTTGTACAGGTCGAGCGTACGCAGTCCCTGCACGAACGCCACGATCTGCCGCGACAGGGCGTCGCGGACCTGGGGCACTTTGCGGCGGACGATCTCGAGCTCGCGCACGGCATCCGGATAATCCACCCAGTGATAGATGCAGCGCCGCTTGACCGCATCGTGGATCTCGCGCGTGCGGTTAGAGGTGATCACGACTACCGGCGGCCGCCCGGCGCGTACGGTGCGGAACTCGGGAATCGTGATCTGAAACTCCGACAGCACCTCCAGCAGGTAGGCCTCGAACGGCTCGTCGGTGCGGTCGAGCTCGTCGATCAGCAGCACCGGCGGGACCGGTTGAGGCTGCAGGGCGCGCAGCAGCGGGCGGGCGATCAGGAAACGCTCGGAGAACAGGCTCGCGGCGATCTGCTCGCGGGATTCGTGGGCCGCCTCGCCGAGGCGGATCTCGAGCATCTGCCGCGCGTAGTTCCATTCGTAGGCCGCGAGGTTCACATCGAGGCCCTCGTAGCACTGCAGCCGGATGAGCTCGGCGCCGAGCAGCTGCGCGAGCACCTTGGCAATCTCGGTCTTGCCGGTACCGGGCTCGCCCTCGACGAACAGCGGCCGCTCCAGCTTCAGGCCGAGGAATACCGCGGTCGAGAGCTGACGGTCGGCGACATAGTCATGCTCGAGGAGGCGCGCCTGAGTCTCGTCGATCGATGCCGGCGGGGGCAGCCGCGTCGTCATGCGTCAACCGAGGATCTGCCTGACCGCCCGCCGCGCGAGCACCGGGATGAGATGCGCACGGTACGCCGCGCTGCCGTGGATGTCGGTGTTGAGCGTCTCCGCGGCCACCCGCACGCCGTCGCACGCCTGCGGCGTGAACGACTTCCCGAGCGCCTGCTCGAGCGCCGTGACGCGAAAGACACAGGGGCCGGCACCGGTCACCGCGACGCGCACCCCGCCGGAGGCTCGCGCCACGAATACTCCCACCAGCGCGAAGCGCGAGGCGGGCTGCGGAAACTTAGCGTAGGCGGCCTGCGCGGTTGCGGGAAAGTCGATTGCCGCGATGAGCTCGCCCGGTTCGAGCGCCGTGGCGAACAGGCCGGTGAAGAAAGCGTCGGCCGCGAGCGTGCGGGCGCTGGTGCGGATGGTCGCGTTCAGCGCCAGCACCGCCGCCGGGTAGTCGGCCGCCGGATCGCTGTTGGCGACCGAGCCGCCGATGGTCCCGCGGTTGCGCACCTGGGGATCGCCGATGCCGGCGGCGAGTGCGCTGAGCGCCGGAATCCTGGCGCGCACCTCCTTGGAGGCGGCGACCGCGGCGTGGCTCGTCATGGCGCCGATCGTGACGCCCTTGCCGTCGGCGCGGATTCCCTGCAGCTCGCCGAGGCCGGCGAGATCGATGAATGCCGAGGGCGCGAGCAGCCCGAGTTTCACGGCCGGCAGCAGCGACTGGCCTCCGGCCAGGATCCGCGCGTCCGGGTCGCCGGCCGCGAGCCGTGCGGCCTCGGCGAGCGAGGTCGGACGGTGATACGAGAGGGCTGGCATGGAGAACCTCCTTCAGCGCCTGGCGGCCTGCAGGGCCTGCCACACGCGATACGGCGTTGCGGGCATGTCGATGCTGGTGATCCCGCGCTCGGCCAGCGCGTCGAGCACCGCATTGATCACCGCCGGCGGTGAGCCGATCGCCCCGGCTTCGCCGCAGCCCTTCACGCCGAGCGGATTGTGGGTGCAGGGCGTGCCCTTGGCCGTCTCGACGCGGAAGGCAGGCAGATGGTCGGCGCGTGGCATGGCGTAGTCGCTGTAGCTGCCGGTGAGCAGCTGGCCGTCGCTGTTGTAGACGCAAGCCTCGAGCAGCGCCTGGCCGATGCCCTGGGCCAGGCCGCCGTGGACCTGGCCCTCGACGATCATCGGATTGACGACGTTGCCAAAGTCGTCGCTCGCGGTGAAGCGGTCGACCCGCACCGCGCCGGTCTCGGGGTCCACCTCGACCTCGCACACGTACGAGCCCGCCGGGAAAGTGAAGTTGGGCGGGTCGTAGAAGGCGTTCTCGTTGAGGCCCGGCTCGAGCCGGTCGAGCGGGTAGTGGTGCGGCACGTAGGCGGCCAGAGCGACTTCGGCGAAGCTCTTCTTGCGGTCGGTGCCGACGACGCGGAACTCGCCGTTGGCGAATTCGACGTCGGCATCGCCGGCCTCGAGCAGATGCGCGGCGATCTTGCGGCCCTTGGCGATGATCTTGTCCACCGCCTTGACGATGGCGCTGCCGCCGACCGCGAGCGAGCGCGAGCCGTAGGTCCCCATACCGAACAGCACCTTGCCGGTATCGCCGTGCTGGATATCTACGTCATCGAGGGCGAGGCCCAGGCGGTCGGCCACCACCTGGGCAAAGGTCGTCTCGTGGCCCTGGCCGTGACTGTGCGAGCCCGTGAACACGGTCACCTTGCCGGTCGGATGCACCCGCACCTCGCCCGCCTCGAACAGACCCGCGCGTGCCCCCAGGGCGCCGGCGATCGCGGACGGCGCGATGCCGCACGCCTCGATGTAGCAGGAGTAGCCGATGCCGCGCAGCAGGCCGCGCTGCGCGCTCGCCGCCTTGCGCGCCGGGAAGCCCTTGACGTCGGCGAGCTCGAGCACGCGCTTGAGGGTCGCCTCGTAGTCGCCGGTGTCGTAGGTGAGTCCGACCGGGGTGTTGTAGGGAAACTTGCGGATGAAGTTCCGCCGCCGCAGCTCCGCCGGATCGATCTTGAGCTCGCGCGCCGCCTGCTCCACGATGCGCTCGAGCAGGTAGGTCGCCTCGGGCCGCCCCGCGCCCCGGTAGGCATCGACGGGTGCGGTGTTGGTGAAGACCGCCTGCACCTCGCAGTAGATCGCCGCTGTGGCGTACTGGCCGGCGAGCAGCGTCGCATGCAGGATGGTCGGGATGCTCGAGCCGAAGGTCGAGAGGTAGGCGCCGAGGTTCGCGGTGGTGTGTACGCGCAGCGCGAGAAAACGCCCGCTGCGATCGAGCGCCAGCTCGGCCTTCGATACATGGTCGCGTCCGTGTGCGTCTGTCAGGAACGACTCGCTGCGCTCGGCAGTCCACTTGATCGGGCGGCCGACGCGCTTGGCCGCCCAGACGAGCGCGGTCTCCTCGGCATACAGGTAGATCTTCGAGCCGAAGCCGCCGCCGACGTCCGGCGCGATGACCCGCACTTTGTGCTCGGGCAGTCCCAGCACGAAGGCCGTCATCAGCAGCCGCTCGACGTGCGGGTTCTGATTGGCGACGTACAGCGTGTAGGAATCGTCGGCGCGCGAGTAGTGCGCATTCGCCGCCCGCGGCTCGATGGCGTTCGGGATCAGCCGGTTGTTGACGAGCGAGAGCCGGGTGATGTGGTCGGCCTTGGCGAAGGCCGCATCGACCGCCGCTTTGTCGCCGATCCCCCAGGTGTAGCACACGTTGTCCGGTGCGATGTCGTGCACCCTGGCCGGGTTGCTGGCGGCGGTCGCCGTATCGACGACCGCGGGCAGCATCTCGTAATCGACCTCGATGAGCGCGGCGGCGGCCTTCGCCTCGGCCGCGGTATCGGCCACCACCAGCGCCACCTGGTCACCGACATGGCGCACCCTGTCCTCGGCGATGACGGGGTGCTTGGGCTCCTTCATGGGGGTGCCGTCGAGCGACTTGATCAGCCAGCCGCACGGCAGTCCGCCCACACCGGCGAGGTCCTTGCCGGTGAAGACGGCGAGGACGCCGGGAGCGGCGCGCGCCGGCGCGACGTCGATCGCGCGGATGCGCGCGTGCGCATGCGGGCTGCGCAGGAAATACGCATAGCTCTGCTGCGGCAGTACGATGTCGTCGGTGTACTGGCCCGCACCGGTGACGAAACGGTAGTCCTCCTTGCGCTCGACGGACTGTCCGATCAGAGGTGCTCGTGCTGCGCTCATGGCTCGCGCTCCTTAGCCGTTATCGGTCAGCGCCCCATGGCCTTGGCGGCCTGCGCGACGGCTTTGACAATGTTGTGGTAGCCGGTGCAACGGCACAGGTTGCCCTCGAGTCCGGTGCGGATCTGCTCCTCGGTGGCGTGCTCGCGATGCGTGACGAGGTCGATGGCGGCCATCACCATGCCCGGGGTGCAGAAGCCGCATTGCAGTCCGTGACAGGAGCGGAAGGCAGCCTGCATCGGATGCAGCGAGCCGTCGGCGGGCGTCACGCCCTCGATGGTCGTGACCTCGTGGCCGTGCGCCTGTGCGGCGAGCACGGTGCAGCTCTTCACCGCGCGCCCGTCGAGGTGCACCGTGCACGCCCCGCAACTCGAGGTATCGCAGCCGATGTGGGTGCCGGTGAGACGCAGCTGCTCGCGCAGCAAGTGCGAGAGCAGCGTGTCGGGACTCACCTCGGCGGTCACGGAGCGGCGATTCACGCTCAGTTGAATGGTCACGGACATGGAGCACCCCCGTGTTCTTGCGCGTATCCGGGCCGCCCGGCAGGCGGCTCTGAGGGACTGTCGATGATCCGACTGCGGGACGCGCTCTGCAAGTGTCGGGGACGAGGCACCCGGGACCGCACCGCCCGAGCCTGCGGCTGAAGGCCTCCTGCTGCGGTGCCGTGACGGTCCCCGCCGGGGCTGGCCGCAGCCGGGGAGACTCCATGACAGTCCCGGGGGGCTCTGCGACAATGCGCGGCGATTTTGCGCGGGTCACGGCCATGACCGCGGTTGCTACCGCGCTGCTGCAGTAGGCGCCCGGCCGCCCCGGGCGGCATCCGTCAGCTTCCCAGTTCCATGAGCAGCGTCGTCAGCAGGTAGAGTCGCGGAGTCACGGTATCCAGCTCCAGAAACTCCTCGTCGGAGTGAAACCCGCCTCCGACCGGCCCGAGTCCGTCGAGCGCCGGCACTCCCGCATCGGCCGCGAGCGCCGACTCGGACGCCCCGCCGTTGCCGCCCGCAGCGAGCGTGCGCCCAATGCCCGCGTAGATCCGCTGCGCCTGTGCCGCAAGCCTGTCGGTAGCGGGATTATTGGGCAACGGCGGGAAACCCTCCCCGTGGCTGATGGTTACTTTGGTGTCGGGGATCACGGTGGTTTCGGCATTCTTGCGCAATATCTGCTCGACTCGAGCGAAGTCGGCCTTGTCGCGCACGCGCACGTTGACCTGCGCCGAAGCGTCCTCGGGGATGATGTTCGCTCGCGTGCCGGCGTGCATCACGGTGAGATTCACGGTGAGACCGTCTCCGGACTTCGGAAACACCTCCAGTCCCGAGAGCTGATGGATCAGTTCGAGCGCGGCGTTCCGGCCATCCTGAGGTGCGACTCCCGCATGCGCGGCCCGGCCCTTGACGTCGATGCGGAACGTGTCAGAGCCCTTGCGCCAGACGGTGAGAGTGTCCGGAACGTCTCCGGGCTCCAGATTCAGCTCCACATCAGCGTCCTTGAGGAGTTTACCGATGAGAGCCCTCGTTCCGGGCGAGCCACGCTCTTCCGAGGTCTCCATGAGAAAAACGATCTTGCCGAAATTCCTGAAATCGAGATCGTGGAGGATCTGCAGCGCGTAGACGCCCTCGATCACCCCGCCCTTTTCATCGGCTACACCCGGCCCGTAGGCCCGTTTGTCGTCCTCATGAAAAGGCCGCCGGTGCGCGGTGCCGGGCGCGAACACCGTATCGATATGCCCGATCATGAGGATGCGGCCCTTACCACGGCCGCTCAGCGTCGCCACGGTGTTTTCCGCAAGTCCGGCCTCCTCCGCGGGAACGGACTCAACCGTCATTCCGAGAGCCGTCAGGCGCGCCGTCAGGATGGCGGCAACGTTGCGGCCGCCCTCGACATCGCCCGTGCCAGAGTCGACGTTCACGACCTGCTCGAGCAGTTGCAGCTGAGCGGGGCGGGCGGCCTGCGCGGCGGCCAGTACGCTCGCGTTCTTGTCCGCTGCGCAGGCAACGTGCGTGAGCGGCGCCAGGGTCACGGCGGCGAACACGATGATGCTGACGAGACGTCTGACCATGATAAATCCCCCTGCTACCTCACCTCACCGCATCCGCGGAGACCAGCTTCATCCGCGTTGCTCGGCAAGCGACAGCCTCACCCATGATTTCCCGGGCCTTACGGC
>DASQIC010000079.1:0-1931 GCA_035631755.1 Steroidobacteraceae bacterium | reverse complement strand
TACATTAAACTAGCAGGCGTGAAAGCCCACCGCACCCTGACGCCCCGCCAGGAAGCGCTCGCCGAGCGCAACCTCTGCGTCGCGCTCGCTGCGCTCCGCACCCCGGAGGAGGTGAAGGCGTTTCTCAGGGATCTGTGCACGCCGGCGGAGATCCAGGCCATGGCCGACCGCTGGGCGGTGGTCGAGCCCCTGAAGCGCTCCGTGCCCTATCGGGAGATCCATCGGCTGACCGGGGTGAGCGTCACCACGATCGGCCGCGTCGCCCGCTTCCTCGCGGGCGGCTACGGCGGCTACGAGACCGCACAGCGCCGGCTGGAGGCCGCGCGCCGCACCTCTCACGCGACCGTACACGCCTGAGGAGGCGCCATGGACGCGCAGCGCCTCAAACTCGCCGTACAGAAGGCGGGTCGGCTCACCGACCCCTCGCTCGATCTGCTTGCGCGCTGCGGCCTCAAGCTCTCGCGCGGCAAGGACCAGCTGGTCGGCTTCGGGGAGAACCTGCCGCTCGACGTCCTCTTCGTACGCGACGACGACATCCCGGACCTGGTCCAGGAGGACGTGTGTGACCTCGGGATCGTGGGCCTCAACGTCCTCGAGGAGAAGCGCCTCGAGTTCGCCGCCCGCGGGCATGCGGCGCGCTTCGAGCCGGTGCGCAGCCTCGACTACGGGCGCTGTCGCCTCGCGCTCGCTGTCCCGCGCGAGGCGACCTGGCAGGGGGTTCAGTCACTCGGCGGCAAGCGGATCGCAACCACGTACCCCTACCTTCTCGAGCGCTACCTCCGGCAGCAGGACCTGCGAGCCGAGATCGTCACCCTCTCCGGCGCGGTCGAGATCGCGCCCCGCCTGAAGCGTGCGGACCTCGTCTGCGACCTGGTGGCGAGCGGCTCGACGCTCGAGGCCAATCACCTGGTGGAGGTCGAGACCGTGCTGGAGAGCCGCGCCGTCCTGATCCGCACCCCCCAGGCGCTGCTTCAGGAAAAGGAGGAGTGGGTGCAGCGGCTGCTGATGCGCATCGACGGCGTGCAGCAGGTGCGCGAGAGCAAGTACATCATGCTGCACGCGCCGCGCAGCGCCCTCGCCGAAATCCGCCGCCTGCTGCCCGGGTCCGAGTCGCCGACCATCATCCCGCTCGAGGGCACGACCGACCGCGTCGCGGTGCATGCGGTGTGCCGCGAAAACGTCTTCTGGGAGACGCTCGAGCGGCTGAAGCAGGCCGGCGCGAGCGCGCTGCTCGTGCTCCCCGTCGAGAAGATGCTGGCCTGATGGCGATGCGCATCCTCGACTGGCCAACGCTCGATGAGGCCGGCCGGCGCGAAGCGCTCGCCCGCCCGGAGCTCGCCGCCCGACCCGACGTGGTCCGGGTCGCCGCGGAGGCGATTGCGGCGGTGCGCCGCCGCGGGGACAGCGGTCTGCGCGAGCTCACCCGGCGCCTGGACGGCGTCGATCTCGGCGCATTCCAGGTGACGGGCGCCGAATTTGCCGAGGCACGGAGCGAGCTCACCGGCGCGCAGACGGCGGCGCTCGAGCGGGCAATTCGCAACGTCCGTGCTTTCCATCGCGCGCAGCAGCCGCTGGCGGTCTCCCTCGAGACCGAGCCCGGAGTGCGCTGCGGGCAGCTCATCCGTCCGATCTCTTCCGTCGGCCTGTATGTGCCGGCCGGGAGTGCGCCGCTCCCCTCGGCTGTCATCATGCTCGCCGTACCGGCCGAGATCGCCGGCTGCCCGAGGCGCATTCTCTGCACACCGCCGATGCAAAGCGGTGCCTGCCACCCGGCGGTGCTGGTCGCGGCGGAGCTCTGCGGCATCGACACGGTGTTCAAGGCGGGCGGAGCCCAGGCGATCGCCGCGCTCGCCTACGGCACGGAGAGCATCCCCAGGGTCGACAAGATCTTCGGCCCCGGCAACGCCTGGGTCACGGCAGCGAAGCAGCTG
>DASQIC010000078.1:0-20625 GCA_035631755.1 Steroidobacteraceae bacterium | reverse complement strand
GCCGGCCAGAATGCCCACGACCGCGCCGCGGTCGCTGCGGTGCTGCTCGAATCGCGGGATTTCGTGTGGGTCCAGGCCGAGGGCACCGCGGTCTCGGGATCCCCCGAGGCGCTGGCGGCATTCGCGCAGGAATGGCAGGGGACGTGGAAGCTCGACCCGCAGATGCAGGAGCTGCGCATCGCGACTCCCGCCCCGGGCGTCGCGGTGCTCATCACGCCGCTGCTGATTACGGCGGGCGACCCGGGCCGCTACCCGTCCACGGCTCCTGTCCGGTGGGAGGGGGTCCTGGTGAAGACCGGGTCCGGCTGGCGCATCGCGGCGATATTCACCACGCCGCTTCCGAGCCACCACGGACCGGGCGGCTGACCAGCGGCGCCGGCTCGGCGCGGATCACCCGTGACCACCCGGGCGCAAACATGAGGCCACAGCTACGCGTCGTCCCCGAGGGCCTCGTCACGCCGATTCTCGATGAGGCGAAGCGGATTCTCGCCGAGATCGGCATCGAGGTGCGTGGCGCGCGGCTGCGCCAGCTCCTGCTCGAGCACGGGCTCAAGCTCGCGCGCACCGCGGATGACGCCGAGCGCGTGCTCATTCCGCCGCAGGAGGTCGAGCGCGCCATCGAGGCGGCGCCCAAGCGCTTCCCGCTCTACGATCGCGATGGCGCGCCCTACACCGAGCTCGGCGGCGACAAGGTGCACTTCGTCCCAGGCTCCAGCGGACTGCACCTGCTCGACCATCGGAGCGGGGAGACGCGCCTCTCCCGTACGCGCGATTTCATCGAGTACGTGCGCGTCGCCGACGGACTGAAGCATCTCGGCTATCTCGCGACCGCGTTCTCGACCAACGACCTCGAGCCGCAGGTATCGGATGCGTGGCGGCTTTATCTGGTGCTCACCAACTCACGCAAGCCCGTGGTGTCGGGCGCCTTCAGCGAGCACGGCGTGCCGCGCATGGCGCAGATGATGCAGCTCTATCGCCGCGACCGCGCCGATCTCATCGCCCGCCCGATGTCGATCTTCACGGTCACGGCGACCGGCTTCTACCGCTACAGCGAAGACTCCTGCCAGAACCTGCTCGACTGCATCGAGTCCGGCATTCCGGTGGAGATCGTGCCGGTGACGCTCATGGGGCTGATTGCGCCGGTGACGCTGGTGGGCGCCACCGTGATGCACGTCGCCGACGTGCTGGCCGGGATCACCATGGCGCAGATCGTGAAGCCCGGCACGCCGGTGCTGTTCGGGGGAGCGCCGGCTACCTTCCACATGAAGACCGCCATGTCGCCCATGGCGGCGATCGAGACGCTGCACCTCAACGTCGCCTACGTGGAGATCGCCAGGCACCTCGCGCTCCCCACCCAGGGCTACATGGCGCTCAGCGAGGGCAAGTTTCTCGACGCGCAGGCCGGGGCCGAGACCTTCGCCGGCGCGCTGCTCGCCGCCATCAGCGGGGTCAACTCGGTATCGGGTCCCGGGATGCTCGACTACGTGCTGACCTTCAGTCTGGAGAAGCTGGTCTTCGACGACGAGCTCTGCGGCCAGGCGCTGCACTTCTGCCGCGAGTTCGATGTCATGGAAGACCTGCCCACCGTGGGCCTGGTGCGCCAGCTCCTGGCCGAGAAACACCTGCTCACCGCCGAGCACACCCTCAGGTACTGGCCGCGGGAGCTCTATCTGCCGGGAGCGGTGTTCGACCGCATCAACCGCGAGACCTGGCTGCAGCAGGGCAGCAAGCCTCTCGAGCAGCGCGTGAAGGCCGAGGTCGAGCGGCTGCTCGCCGCTTACGTCTCGCCGCCGACCGATCCGCGCATCGACGCCGAGATGATCCGCCTGATGAAGGCGGGCCTCACCACGGAAGCGCCGCTGCCGGAGACGCTGCCGCCGGCAGAGCGCTCCGCTGCCGGCGCGGCCGATACCCGCGGACGCCGCCCGCGCGGGCGGCGCAGAGAGCAATCCTGAGGCGCGCCGGCAGCGGGCGGCGCGCCAACGACTGGCGCAGGTCTACTCCCACTCGATGGTCGCGGGCGGCTTGCCGGAGATGTCGTACACGACGCGCGAGATGCCGGGGACCTCGTTGACGATGCGCCGCGAGACGTGGTCGAGGAATTCGTACGGAAGGCGCGCCCAGTGCGCGGTCATGAAATCCACCGTCTCCACCGCGCGCAGCGCGATCACGTAGTCGTAGCGGCGCCCGTCGCCCATGACACCCACCGAGCGCACCGGCAGGAACACCGCGAAGGCCTGGGCGACGCGATCGTAGAGGTCGTGACGGCGCAGCTCCTCGATGTAAATGGCGTCGGCGCGGCGCAGCAGCTCGGCATGCTCGCGGCGCACCTCGCCGAGGATCCGCACTCCGAGGCCCGGCCCGGGGAAGGGATGCCGGTAGACCAGCTCGCGCGGCAGCCCGAGCTCGACGCCGAGGCGCCGCACCTCGTCCTTGAAGAGCTCGCGCAGCGGCTCGAGGAGCTTGAGGTGCATCTTCTCGGGCAGGCCGCCGACATTGTGATGCGACTTGATGACGTGCGCCTTGCCGGTGCGTGCGCCGGCCGACTCGATCACGTCGGGATAAATGGTGCCCTGGGCGAGGAACTCGACGCCCGCGAGCTTGCGGGCCTCTCCATCGAACACCTCGACGAAGGTGCGGCCGATGATGCGGCGCTTCTCCTCCGGGTCGGTGACGCCGGCGAGCGCCGTGAGGAATTGCTCCGCGGCGTCGACCCGGATCACGTGTACGCCGAGATGCTCGGCGAAGGTGCTCATCACCTGGTCGGCCTCGCCGAGGCGCAGCAGTCCGTGGTCGACGAACACGCACTCGAGCTGCGCGCCGAGCGCGCGGTTGAGGAGTGCCGCGACCACCGAGGAGTCGACCCCGCCCGAGAGGCCGAGCAGCACCCGGCCGCCGCCGACGGTGGCGCGCACCTGTGCGATGAGGTCCGCGACGATGTTGCCGACGCTCCACAGCGCCTCGCAGCCGCAGATCTCGCGCACGAAGCGCTCGAGCACGCGTACGCCCTGCGTGGTGTGCGTCACCTCGGGGTGGAACTGCACGCCGTAAAAGCGCCGGCGCTCGTCGGTCATCGCGGCGTACGGGATGGTGCCGGTGGCGGCGGTGGCGGCGAAACCCGGCGGCAGCGCATCGACGCGGTCGCCGTGACTCATCCACACGTCGAGCAACGCCCGCCCGGCACGGTCGCGGCGATCCTCGAGATGATCGAGCAGGCGCGAGGCCGCCGTCACCACCACTTCCGCATAGCCGAACTCGCGCTCGCGCGCGGGAGTCACGCGTCCGCCGAGCTGCTGCGCCATGGTCTGCATGCCGTAGCAGATGCCGAGCACCGGCACGCCGAGCTCGAACACCGCCTGCGGGGCGCGCGGCGGGTTGGCGTCAGTCACCGACTCCGGTCCCCCGGAGAGGATCACGCCGCGCGGCGCGAAGGCGCGCACGAGCGCCTCGCTCATGTCCCAGGGATGGATCTCGCAGTACACGCCGAGCTCGCGCACGCGGCGGGCGATGAGCTGCGTGTACTGCGCGCCGAAATCGAGGATCAGGATGCGGTGCGCGTGGATGTCGGGCCGTTCCGCGCCCGCGCTCGTGGCAGCGCGCGCGCCGGGCGCCGCGGCACCGGCCGGGGCGGAGCGGGGTCGTGCAACGCTCGCCATGGGGTGGGTCACGACACCCGGTAGTTGGGTGATTCCTTGGTGATCGCGACGTCGTGCACGTGGCTCTCGCGGATGCCGGCGTTGGTGATGCGCACGAACACCGGGCGCGTGCGCATGTCGGCGATGCTGCGGCTGCCGGTGTAGCCCATGGCAGCGCGCAGGCCGCCGGCGAGCTGCTGCAGGATCGCGATCACGCTGCCCTTGTAGGGCACGCGTCCCTCGACGCCCTCCGGCACGAGCTTCTCGAGCTCGCTGGCAGCGTCCTGGAAGTAACGGTCGGCCGAGCCGTGGCGCTCGGCCATGGCGCCGAGCGAGCCCATGCCGCGGTAGGACTTGTAGGAAGCTCCCTGGTAGAGCTCGACCTCGCCCGGCGACTCCTCGGTGCCGGCGAACAGGCCGCCGATCATGACCGCGTCGGCGCCGGCGGCGATCGCCTTGGCGATGTCGCCCGAGAAGCGGATCCCGCCGTCGGAGATCACCGGCACGTCGGTGCCGCGCAGCGCGTCGGCGACGTTGGCGACCGCGGAGATCTGCGGCACACCGACGCCCGCCACGATGCGCGTGGTGCAGATCGAGCCCGGGCCGATGCCGACCTTGACGGCATCCGCACCGGCATCCACGAGCGCACGCGCGCCCTCGGCGGTGGCGATGTTGCCGGCGATCAGCTGCTGGTCCGGCCACTTCGCCTTGATGCGCCGCACGGTGTCGACCACTCCGCGCGAGTGTCCGTGCGCGGTATCGACCACCACCAGGTCGACACCCGCCTCGCGCAGCGCCGCGACCCGGTCGAGCGTGTCGGGAGTGGTGCCGACTGCCGCCCCGGCGCGCAGCCGCCCGCTGTCGTCCTTGCAGCCGCGCGGAAATTCGGTAGCCTTCTGGAAATCCTTGACGGTGATCATGCCGACCAGTTCGTGCCCGGCGTTGACCACCAGGAGCTTCTCGATGCGGTGCTTGTGCAGCAGCGCCAGCACCTGCTCCTTGGGGGCGTCCTCGCGCACCGTGATGAGGCGCTCCTTGGGGGTCATGACCGAGGACACGGGAGCCTCGAGCTTGTCCTCGAAGCGCAGGTCGCGGTGCGTGACGATACCGACCGCCTTGCGCCCCACGACCACCGGGACTCCGGAGATACCGCGCGAGCGCGTGAGGTCGATGACATCGCGGATAGTCATGTCCGGCGGGACGGTGATCGGGTCCTTGATGACGCCGGCCTCGAACTTCTTGACGCGGCCGACTTCACGCGCCTGCGCCTCGATGCTCATGCTCTTGTGGATGATGCCGATGCCGCCCTCCTGCGCGACGGTGATCGCCAGGCGCGCCTCGGTGACCGTGTCCATCGCGGCCGAGAGCACCGGCAGGTTGAGGCGGATGCGGCGCGTGAGGCGCGTGGAAAGGTCGACTTCGCGAGGCAGAACGTCCGAGTACGCGGGAACCAGCAGGACGTCGTCGAAGGTGAGAGCTTCTTCGAGGATGCGCATGCGTAATTATAGGCGCTAGGCTTGCGGCGGTAAACCTCATGCTAAGGTGGCTTATGCCCGCCGGACCCGAGGAACACGCCGCCGCACCCGCCCGCGAGGTGTACAGCGTCTCGCGTCTCAACCGCGCGGTGCGCGCGCTGCTCGAGCGCGGGCTGGGTGTGGTGTGGGTGGAAGGGGAGCTGTCGAACTTCTCGCAACCCGCTTCCGGTCACTGGTATTTCACGCTCAAGGACCGGGACGCGCAGCTGCGCTGCGCGATGTTCCGGATGAAGAACTCACTCCTCGGCTTCACGCCGCGCCCCGGGGCGCAGCTGCTGGTGCGCGGCCGCATCAGCGTGTACGAGGCGCGCGGCGAGTACCAGCTGATCGTCGAGCACCTCGAGGAGGCGGGACTCGGGGCGCTGAAGCGCGAGTTCGAGCGGCTCAAGACCCGCCTCGCCGCCGAAGGCTTGTTTGCGCTCGAGCGCAAGCGCGCCCTGCCGCGCTTCCCGCGGCGCATCGGCGTCATCACCTCGCCCTCGGGCGCCGCGCTGCACGACATTCTCCGGGTACTCTCGCGGCGCTACCCGCCGGCCGCAGTGCTCATCTATCCCTCGCCGGTGCAGGGCGCGGCCGCAGCCGGCGCGCTCGCCGCCGCGCTCGCCACCGCCTCGGCACGCGCCGAGTGCGACCTGCTGATCCTCGCGCGCGGCGGCGGCTCGCTCGAGGATCTGTGGGCGTTCAACGACGAGCGCGTCGCGCGCGCCATCCGCGCCTGCGCGCTGCCGGTGGTCTCGGCGGTGGGGCACGAGATCGACTTCACCATCGCGGACTTCGTCGCCGACGCGCGCGCGCCGACACCCTCGGCGGCCGCGGAGCTGGTGGTGCCGGACCGGATGGCGTGCCTCGCGGGGGTGGCGGCGGCGGCGCAGCGCCTCGCGACCGGCATGCGGCGCGAGCTGCGCACCTCGAGCGAGCGTCTCGCGGGTGACCAGCGGCGGCTCGGGCTCGCGCATCCGGGCGTGCGGCTGCAACAGCAGATGCAGCGGCTCGATGATCTCGCGCTGCGCCTCGCGGGCGCGGCGCGTGCCGGGGTGCGGCTGCCGAGCCTGCGCCTCGCGCGCGCCCGCGACCGCTTGATCCGGGGCGAACCGGGACAGCGCCTGCGCGCGCAGGCCGCCCGGCACCAGGATCTCAGGGCGCGCCTCGGGCATGCGGTGCTCGAACGAGTGGCGGGCGCACAGCACCGCGTCGAGCTCGCACAGCGCGCGCTGCATGCCGTGAGTCCGCTCGCGACGCTGTCGCGCGGGTTTGCGATCGTGACGCGCGCCGACGGGGCGCTCCTCACCGATGCCACGTCGGTCGCGGTCGGCGAGTCCATCGAGGCGCGTCTCGCGCGCGGCAGCGTCACGGCGCGCGTGACGGGCCGCAAGGCGGGAGATTGAGCATGAACGCCGCGGCCCGGAGAGCTTCGGCGCTGGCGCCGGCGATGCTGTGTGCGACCGTCCCGCTGTGGGCTGCCGCCGCGGCGCCCGTCGCCGCCGCGGCGCCCGCGCCCGCCGCGGCCGATGCCGGTGCGCTGCCGCCCGCGGTCGCAGCCGCGCTCCCCGAGCAGGAGCGCGTGCCCGGGGGCGTCGCGATCCTCGCGCTCGAGAGCGACTCTGCGCAGCCCCCGCGCGTCACCTTCGACGAGCGGCGCGTGCTGGTGGTGCGCGAGGCGCAGCGCTGGCTCGCGGTGGTCGGAATCCCGCTGTCACAGCCGCCCGGGCCGGCGGTGGTGCGCGTGCACGAGGGCGCGAGCGAGGGCGGGGAGGGCAATGCGCTCGGCTTCGAGGTGAGCGACAAGCAGTACACGGTGCAGCGCCTCACGGTCGAACCGCGCCAGGTGGACCTCTCGGCGCGCGATCTGGCACGCGCCGAGCGCGAGATCGCGCACCTCAGGGAGACTTACGCCACCTTCTCGGTGCGCACGCCCGCGACACTGCGGCTCGTGCAGCCGGTGCCGGGCGTACGCTCGAGCTCCTACGGCTCGCGCCGCGTCTTCAACGACGAGGCGCGCAACCCGCACTCCGGCATGGACATCGCCGCTCCCACCGGCACGCCGGTGCACGCGGCGGCGGATGGCCGGGTGCTCGACACCGGCAGCTATTTCTTCAACGGCAACACCGTGGTGCTCGATCACGGCGCGGGTCTCATCACGCTCTACTGCCACCTGAGCGCCATCAAAGTGAAGCGGGGGCAGCGGGTCAAGGCGGGGAGCGTCATCGGGAGAGTGGGGTCGACCGGCCGCGCCACGGGCCCGCACCTGCATTTCGGCGTAGCGCTGAACGCCACCTTCGTCGACCCGGCGCTGTTCCTGCCCGCCGCCGCGGCCCCGGAGAGCCATGGCGGATCCGGCTGACGGCCCCCGCGACGTCGAGTTCATGCGCGCCGCACTCGCCCAGGCGTGGGCGGCCGGCGAGCGCGGCGAAGTGCCGGTCGGCGCGGTGCTGGTGCGCGGCGATGAGATCATCGGCGCCGGGGCCAACTCCCCGATCGCAAGCCACGATCCCACCGCGCATGCGGAAGTGCAGGCGCTGCGCGCGGGCGGCCACGCACTCGGCAGCTACCGTCTCACCGACACGACGCTGTACGTCACCCTCGAGCCGTGCGTGATGTGCGCATCCGCCATCGTGCACGCGCGCGTGCGCCGGCTGGTGTTCGGCGCGTGGGATGCGCGCGGCGGGGCCGCCGGCAGCATCACCGACGTGTTCGCGCTGCCGCAGCTCAATCACCGCGTCGACGTGTTCGGCGGCGTGCTCATGGAAGAGTGTGCCGCGCTGCTGCAGCGGTTCTTCCTGCAGCGGCGCTGACTGCGGCGCGGGCCGGGCCGGGCTCTCCCGGCTGCCATTCGAGCAGCTTGAGGAAGCGCTGGATGCGGTCGACGAACTGCACCGGCTCCCAGCCGCGCGCGTAGCCGCGCCTGGCGCGCTCGTACCAGCGCCCCTGGGCGAGCAGCGGCAGCCGCGCGCGCACCTCCGGCCAGGAATCGGGGTTCTTGCCGAGCGACTGGGTGATGATGCGCGCGTCCTCGAGGTGGCCGAAGCCGACGTTGTAGGCGGCGATCGTGAGCCAGGTGCGATCGGGCTCGGGAATGCGGTCGGGGATCTTCTGGCGCACTTCGGCGAGGTAACGCGCGCCGGCGAAGATGCTCTCGCGTGGATCGGCGCGATTGCCGATGCCCATCGCCGCGGCGGTGTCGGCGGTGAGCATCATGACGCCGAGTGCGCCGTCGCCGGACTCGGCGCGCGGATCCCACTTCGATTCCTGGTAGCCGATCGCGGCGAGCAGCCGCCAGTCGAGGCCGTTCTCGGCGGCCGCCTGCTCGAACCAGGCGCGGTAGCGCGGCAGGCGATCGGCGACGTGCGTCTGGAACTCGCGCGACTCCTCGTACTCGAAGCGCCGCACGTCACCGGAGCTGTCCTGCAGCAGCCGCGCCAGCTCGCCGGAAGCGGCGAGCCCCTGAAAGAACCGGTTCACGTCGGCGAGCAGCTCGGGTGCGTCGCGGCGCACGATCCACTGCACCGGACGCGTGTCCGGCAGCGCGAAACCCACCAGTACGTTCGGGTACAGGTGGTGCGCGAAGGAGAACTCGCGCGCATCGATGATCGCGTAGTCGGCCCCGCCCGAGTCGACGTCCTCGACCGGGTCGGCCGAGCTCGGCGCCGTCTCGACCCACTTGAGGCTCGGCGCCATGGTGGCCTTGAGCTTCGAGAGGATGCGCTCCTGGGGACTGCCGGCACGCACGGCGAGGCGCGCCGACTCGAGCTGCAGCGTATCGCGCGGCCGCACTCCGGCGCGCTGGTAGACCACCAGCTGCGGCACGTTGGCGTAGGGCGCGGCCGGCTCGCCCGCCGCGCTCCACCCGGGCGTGGCGCTGAGTGCCGCGGCGGCAACGTCGGCCCGGCCGGCGGCGAGCTCGGCCTGCATGGCGCTCTCGTTGGCGACCGGATACATGGTGAGCTTCACGCCGAGCTGCGCGGCGAATCTCTGCGCCAGCTCGAATTCGAGCCCCTCGGTGCCCTGGGCGCCGAGGTAGTAGCAGGTCGGCAGGTTGAGCGTCACCACGCGCAGCTCGCCGCGTGCGCGGATCTGATCGATCGCAGCCGGCTGCGAGCGGGTGCAGCCCGCGAGCAGCAGCAGCATGGCGGCGCCGAGAGTCGATGCCCGCACGAAGTAAGCCCTCTGCCGAGCGCCTTCCGCTAGAATACCAGCCCGCAAAAAGCGCAGGTCGCGGAGCCGGAGAGGTACCGAAGCGGTCATAACGGCGCCGACTCGAAATCGGATGGTCGGGTAAAACCGGCACGTGGGTTCGAATCCCACCCTCTCCGCCACGAACCGCGGTGCGCGGTGCGCGCTCAGCCCTCCGGCTTCTTCTTCATCGCTTCGCGGTACGCGGCGGCGAAAGCCTCCACGAAGGTGTGCGGAAGGTGATCCGCCGGCATCTCGATGAGATTGCGATAGAAGGTGATGAACAGGTCCCAGTACTGCGACTTGTCGGCGGTACGTGCCTTGCCGCGGCGCGCGGCGCGCTCGAAGCGCGCCTCGAGCTCGGCAGGATCGAGGCGATCGAGGAATTCGACGAACGCGGCGCGGGTCGCCGCCGCGGTGGCGTTCTCGTGAAGCCTGGCTTCGGCGACCGTCTCGCGCAGCCACTGGACGGAGTCGAGCGCGCGGTTCTCGTGCCGCACGAACAGATCCACCAGCAGCTCCTCCATCACCGATTCGCCGAGCGAGGGCCGGGGATCGTCGTGCTCGGGCGGCGGCATCTCGATGCGGTAGCGGTTGCGGGTGCCGGCGCGCGTGCGCTCGAGGTCCTTGAATCCCAGCAGCGCCTCGCGGAACAACCGTCCGGCGAGATGCAGGATACGCCCCTGAGCATCCGCCGGCAGCCGCTCGGACTCGATGCCGGCGCCGCGGCAGAAGGCGTCGAGCCCGGTCTGCAGGTCGCCGAGCGAGATGAAAGCACCGCCGTTCTTCGGCTCGCGCCCCACCGCCTCGGCGAGCCGCGCCATGCGCTCGGCCATCACCTCGGGACCGGGTCCGTCATCGGTCGCGGACGGCGGCGAAGCGACACTCTCGGCGAGCGAGCGCACCGGGCCCGACTGGACCGCCTGGCCGTAGGCGTTCACCGGCAACACCGCATCGAGGCGCGCGGGGGCATGCTCCATCACCAGCAGGTCATCGAGGTTCAGCGCCGCGCCGATGTCGCGGTCCGGGGCGCGCTCGAGGGAGCGCAGTGCGTGGATGCTGGTCGGCACCGCGGCGACCGCGGCATCCGGCTGCTCCGCGCGCAGCGGCTCGAGCGCCGCCACGATGTGGTACTCGCCCATGCGCAGCACGTCGCCGTTCACCAGGCGGTAGCCGCTCGAGCCGCGCTTGGCGAGCGGCTCCATCTCGTCGTTGACGTATACGCCGTTGGTGCTGACGTCCTGCAGGTAGTAGTGGCCTTCGCGGAACTGCACGCGGGCGTGATGCGCGGAGACGTAGCGCGACGGATCGGGCAGCACCCAGTCGTTGTCGGCCGAGCGGCCGATGGTGCCCCCTTCGATCGAGAATACGGCGCTGCTGCGGTCGGCGAGCGACCGGCGCTGGTCACTGACGACACGCAGCCGAAGCGTCATGGTTCCCCTGCTCAAGGACGGTCCGTACCCTGCTGTGGATCTCATGGGTCCGGAGCGGGCACGGCGGCGTCCCCGGCACGCCCGGACATATAATGCCAGCGTCCAAACTACCCGACGGCACCGCCCCCTCCATGGCAGCGAGTCACATTTTCCGGATTATGTTCGTGAATCAGGGCAAGGTTTACGAGGTGTACGCCCGCAAGGTGAGCCACGGGGAGCTGTTCGGCTTCATCGAGGTCGAGGAGCTGGTGTTCGGCGAGCGTTCCTCGGTGGTGCTCGACCCGTCCGAGGAGCGCATCAAGGGCGAATTCTCGGGCGTCAAACGCACCTTCCTGCCGATGCATTCGATCCTGCGCATCGACGAGGTCAAGAAGCAGGGGGTCAGCAAGATCACGGTGCTCGAGGGCGGCGCGAACGTCGCGCAGTTTCCCATGCCGATGTACTCGGCTCCGCCCGGCGAGAAGAAATGAGGCGCCGGTAACGCATGCTGCAGATCCCGGGCCCGCCCGCGCTGTCCGCCTTCCGCATCGCCAAGCTCCTCGACCGCCTCAGCGCCATCGAGCCCGCCGTCACCGGACTCAGCGCGCGCTTCGTGCACTTCGCCGACCTGGCGCGCCCGCTCAGCGCGCGCGAGCGCGCGCTGCTCGAGCGGCTGCTCGCGTACGGACCGAAGCACGAGCCAGGCGCAGCGGACGCCGGGGAGTGCGTCCTCGTCGTGCCGCGTGCCGGCACCATCTCGCCCTGGTCGAGCAAGGCGACCGACATCGCGCGGGTGTGCGGGCTCAGCCCGGTGCGGCGGCTGGAGCGCGGCATCGAGTACCGGCTGCGCGCGACGCGCTCGCTCGCCGCCGCCCGGCTCGCGCGCCTCGCCCCGGCGCTCCTCGACCGCATGACCGAGATGGCGCTGCTCGACCCCGCGGAGGCGGTGCGCCTGTTCGAACAGCCGCCGCCGCGCGCTGTGGCGCGCGTGCCGCTCGCGAGCGGGCGCGCCGCGCTCGAGGCGGCCAACGAGGAGCTCGGGCTCGCGCTCTCGGCGGATGAGATCGACTACCTGCTCGCGAGCTTCGCGCACCTCGAGCGCGATCCGACCGACGCCGAGCTGATGATGTTCGCGCAGGCGAACTCCGAGCACTGCCGCCACAAGATCTTCAACGCCCGCTGGACCATCGACGGCGCCGCGCGCCCCGAGACACTGTTCGACATGATCCGCCACACGCACGCGGTGAGCCCCGCGGGCGTGCTGTCCGCCTATCGCGACAATGCCGCGGTCATCGAGGGGAGCGCGGGCGAGCGCTACTTCCCCGATCCCGAGTCGGGCATCTACCGCGCGAGCCGCGAGCCCATCGACATCGTGATCAAGGTCGAGACCCACAATCACCCGACGGCGATCTCGCCCTTTCCCGGCGCGGCGACCGGCTCGGGAGGCGAGATCCGCGACGAGGGCGCAGCCGGGCGCGGCGCCAAGCCGAAGGCCGGGCTCACCGGATTCTCGGTGTCGAGCCTGCGCCTGCCCGGCTACGAGCGCCCCTGGGAGCGCGACTGCGGCCGGCCGTCGCGCATTGCGTCCGCGCTCGAGATCATGCTCGAGGGGCCGATCGGGGCGGCGTCCTTCAACAACGAGTTCGGCCGCCCCGCGCTCGCCGGCTACTTCCGCACCTTCGAGCAGCAACTCCCCGGGGACGCGCACGGGCGGGTGCGCGGCTATCACAAGCCGATCATGATTGCCGGCGGTCTCGGCAACATCCGCCGCGCGCACGTGGAGAAGGCCGCCGTGCCGGTGGGCGCGAAGCTCGTGGTGCTCGGCGGACCTGCCATGCTCATCGGCCTCGGCGGGGGCGCCGCCTCCTCGCTCGGCAGCGGCGCCTCGAGCGCCGATCTCGACTTCGCCTCCGTGCAGCGCGGCAACCCCGAGATCCAGCGCCGCGCGCAGGAGGTCATCGATCGCTGCTGGGCGCTGGGCGAGCGCAACCCGATCGCGCTCATCCACGACGTCGGCGCCGGCGGCCTCTCGAACGCGGTGCCGGAAGCGGTGGCCCACGGCGGACGCGGCGCGCGCGTCGACCTGCGCGCCATCCCGAGCGCCGATACCGGGATGTCGCCGCTCGAGCTGTGGTGCAACGAAGCGCAGGAGCGCTACGTGCTGATCGTCGCGGCCGCCGAGCTCGCGCGCTTCGGCGCGATCGCGGCGCGCGAGCGCTGCCCGTTCGCGGTGATCGGCGAGCTCGACGCGAGCGGGCGGCTCACGGTGCACGATCCGCTCTTCGGCGACGACCCGGTCGATGTGCCGATCGAGCTGCTGCTCGGCAAGCCGCCGCGGCTCGAGCGCGTGGTGCGCAGCGTGCGCGCGCCGCGAGGCCGCCTGGACACCTCGCGCATCGAGCTGCGCGAGGCGCTCTACCGCGTGCTGCGCCTGCCGGCGGTGGCCGACAAGACTTTCCTCATCACGATCGGGGACCGCACCGTGGGGGGGCTCGTCAGCCGCGACCAGCTGGTGGGACGCTGGCAGGTGCCGGTGAGCGACGTGGCGGTAACGCTCGCCGACTACCGCGGCGTCGCCGGCGAGGCGCTGGCGATGGGCGAGCGCACGCCGGTGGCGCTCTTCGATGCGCCCGCGTCCGGCCGGCTCGCGGTCGCGGAGGCGATCACCAACATCCTCGCCGCCGATATCGGCGCGCTCGGTGACATCCGCCTCTCGGCCAACTGGATGGCCGCCTGCGGCGAGCCGGGCGAGGACGCCGCGCTCTACGCGACCGTCGAAGCGGTCGCGAAGGAGCTGTGCCCCGCGCTCGGAATCGCGATCCCCGTCGGCAAGGACTCGCTCTCGATGCGCACCGCCTGGACCGAAGACAGGGTGAGCCGCAGCGTCGTGGCCCCGGTGTCGCTGATCGTCTCGGCCTTCGCGCGCGTCGCCGACGCACGCCGCACGCTCACCCCGGCGCTCGAGCTCGAGGAGCGGCCGAGCTCGCTGTGGCTGATCGATCTTGCGGCCGGGCGCAACCGCTTAGGCGGCTCGGCGCTCGCCCAGGTGTACGGGGAGCTCGGCGACGAGCCGGCGGATCTCGATGAGCCGCAGCTTCTGGCGCAGCTCGCCGGCGCGCTCGCCGAGCTGCGCGCGGCGGGGCTGCTGCGCGCCTATCACGATCGCTCCGACGGCGGCCTCGTCGTGACGCTGATCGAGATGGCGTTCGCCGGGCACTGCGGGCTCGACATCGCGCTGCCCGCCGGGCGCGGAGCGGCGCTGGCGCAGCTCTTTGCCGAGGAGCCGGGCGTCGTGGTGCAGATCCTCGCGGGCGACGAGCCCGCGTTCCTCGAGATCCTCGCACGGCACGGCCTCGGCGAGGCCGCGCTCTACCTCGGGGCGCCGGTGGCGGAGCTGCGCGTCGAGATCAGGATCGGCGAGCTCGTGCTCGAGGAGTCGTGGGCCGACCTGCGGCGTGCCTGGTCCGAGACGTCCTGGCGCATGCGGCGGCTGCGCGACGATCCGCAGTGCGCCGACGAGGAGTTCGCCGCGCAGACTGCCGCAGCGGACCCCGGTCTTTGCGTCGCGCTCGCCTTCGATCCCGAGGACGACGTCGCCGCGCCCTACGTGCAGCGCGGGGTGCGCCCCGCGGTGGCGATCCTGCGCGAGCAGGGCGTCAACAGCCAGGTCGAGACCGCGGCGGTGTTCGAGCGCGCCGGCTTCAGCGCGCACGACGTGCACATGACGGACCTCCTCGCCGGCACGCGCTCGCTCGCGGAATTCCGCGGGCTGGTGGCCTGCGGCGGCTTCTCCTACGGCGATGTGCTCGGGGCGGGCGAGGGCTGGGCCAAGTCGATCCTGTTCCACCCGGCGGTGCGCGAGGAGTTCGCGCGCTTCTTTGCGCGCCGCGATACCTTCGCGCTCGGCATCTGCAACGGCTGCCAGATGTTCGCGGCGCTCGCCGAGCTCATCCCCGGGACCGCGCACTGGCCGCGGTTCGTACAGAACCGCAGCGAGCAGTACGAGGCGCGCTTTGCGCTGGTCGAGGTGCTGCCCTCACCCTCGGTGCTGCTGGACGGCATGGCGGGCTCGGTGCTGCCGATCGCGGTGTCGCACGGCGAAGGGCGTGCGGAGTTCGCCTCGAGCGCGGCCGCCGCGGCCTGCGCGGCGAGCGGGCTGGTCGGCCTGCGCTACCTCGACCACGATCGCGCTCCCGCCACCAGCTACCCGGCCAACCCGAGCGGCACGCCGTTCGGGATCGCCGCGCTCGCCAACGCCGACGGGCGGGTGACGGTCACCATGCCGCACCCGGAGCGCTCGTTCCGCTACCTGCAGAATTCCTGGCGGCCGCGCGCTGCCGGGGAGTACAGCGGCTGGATGCGCCTGTTCCGCAACGCGCGGCGCTTCGTCGGCTGAAGGGGCGCTTTCAGCTCGCGGATACGAGCGGGGTGATGTTGGTCGCGGTCTCGTCGAGGAAGAAGTGCCGCACCATGATCGCCTGCTGCAGCTTGCCCTTGCGGACGTAGGCCTCGTACAGCAGGTCCTTCACCACCTCGAGCATGATGCCGGCCTGGTAGCCGTCGAACAGCGGCAGGGCGGAGCGGGCATCGAGCTCGGCGCCGAACAGCACGGTGCGCATCTGGCCGAAAAGATCGGGGGAGATGTCGGCGAGCTCGCGCACGCCGTTGAGCTCGTCGAACAGTCGCAGCTTCCCCGCCTCGCCGAGGTCGGCGAACATCGCCTGCGCCGTGCGCCGGCACATGGAAGCGAAAGCGTTGAAGGCACCGTGCGTGAAACAGGTGAGCGCCTCGCGGAACAGCAGCTCGACCGGCTCGGGGATGTAGGTAAAGGCGAACTTCTCGCGCGCGCGCTCGACCTCGGTGAACTGCGGCGCGAGCTCGATGCGCGCCGCGCCGTAGAGCCGCACCGTGAAGCGCAGGAAGATCGGCATGTGGCACGCGTCGCACAGGTACACGACCCCGACCTGCTTGGGCCGGTAGAGCTGCAGCTCCTCGAAGCGCGGCACGGCGCTCGGCGTGATGTGGGCGACTGTCTGGCAATGCGGGCAGGTCACCACCAGGTTCTTTTCCTGGTCGTGGTGCAGGCGGCTCGCCGAATCGATGTAAAGAGACATTCCTAACTGCCCGCGGCTGTTGTTGTAATGGCTGCCGCGTTATCGCACTCCATGTTAACCCATCGCGCGTCGCGCTTCCTGTCCCGCTTGAGCTGCCGCCGCGACGCGCCGGGCGGGAACGTTATGTTACAGGCCGGCCGGTGCGTGCAAAGGCGAGGATGCGCTCGGCGAGCGTCGCGTACTCGCCGCTGAAGTGATGGCCGCGACCGACCTGCTCGCGGGCGATGCCGCCGGCGGCGGGCAGCCCCGGGCAGATCGAGTCCGACTCGCCCTCGCCGTAGAGACACAGCACCGGCACGCCGCGCAGCGCCTCGACCTCCGGGCGGGTGGGCGGGCCGCCATCCTCGCTCCCCACCCAGCCGGCGATATGGATCTCGAACGAGGCGTGCGCGTCGATCCCGAGCAGGCTCACGCTCGCGACGCGTGCGCGCAGGTCCGCGGGCAGGCGGTTGACGACGAACGGCAGCACGTCCGCCCCGAACGAGTATCCGATCAGCAGCACCCGCTGCTTGTTCCACGCCGCGAAGTAGTGGCGCAGAGTGCGCGCGACGTCGCGCGTGGCAGCCTCCGGGGTGCGCGCGGTCCAGAAGTACTCGAGCGAGTTGAGTCCCACCGTCGGCACGCCGCTCGCGGCGAGGCGCGCGGCCAGCTCCCGGTCGAGGCCCGCCCAGCCGCCATCGCCGGTGAGCAGCAGCGCGAATTCGTCGGAGCTGCCCCCCGAAGCGGGCACCTCCTCGACGGGTAAGTCGCTGATCGCCGCAGGCCGTGCGGGCGGCGTCCCGGCGTGGGCGGCGAGGCGCGCAAAGGCGGCGCGGAACTGCGGCATCCAGTTGCGCTCGACGGCGAAACCGTGCCCGACGTGCGGCAGCCGCACGATCTCGCCATTGGCGACCCGCGCGGCGAACTCCCCCGCCGCGTGTGGGCTGCACACCTCATCCTCCTCACCCTGGAGCGCGATCCAGCTCTGGCGGAGCGTCGCGGCGGGCTCGAGCACCAGCTCGTGCTTCTCGTTCGGCCGGTAGTGCAGTCCGGCGCCGGGGCACAGTCGCGCGCCGGCGAAGTCCTGGTCCGGGCAGAAGCCGAGGCTCAGCGCCCCGGCGAAGGTGCCGGGCGGCGACTCGACCAGCACCGCATACACGAGCGTCGCGCCCGAGGAGTATCCGACGAGCACCGGCACGTGGTACTCGCTCATGCCGATCTCACGCTGCACCTCGTGGCTGAGGGCCTCGAAGTCCGCGGCGAGCATCTGACAGGGCGCCCCCGGCTGGCGTGCCGCGGCCCCGAGGCCCGCGAGGTAGCGGCGGATGTCGAAGCCGATCACCACCGCCCCCATGCCGCGCAGCGCGCGCGCCATGCCGATGACACCGAGCGTCCAGCCGCCATCGCCGGAGGCGAAGATCGCGACGCTCCCCGGGGTGCCATCCGGCAGGTAGACGCTCACCGTGCCGAAGCGACCCGCCGGCAGCTCGGCGTCGGGGCGCACGGCCGGCGCAGCCGGGGCCGCTGCGGCCAGCGCCGCCGGCAGCGCGAGCAGCGCGAGCGCCGCGCTCAAGCGACCGATCATCGCGCGAACAACTCCTTCACGCCGCCGGCGATCAGCAGCGATACGTCGATGAGCACGCGCGGCAGCGACAGCCCGGCGCGCGCGACCAGGTAGCGCGGCTCCCAGGCGGGATCGAACTTCGCCTTGTAGCGCCGCAGTCCCTCGAAGTTATAGAAGTGCTCGCCGTGGCGGAAGATGAAGTTCCCGACCCGGTGCCAGGCGGGCGCGAGCGGATGGGCCTCGAGACCCGCGAGCGGCGCCATACCGAGGTTGAACCAGCGGAAACCCTCGCGCCGGCCCCACAGCATCAGCTCGATGAAGAGGTAGTCCATGGCGCCGCGCGGCGCCTCGGGAGCGAAGCGCATCAGGTCCACCGAGAGCTCGGCGCGGGTGCCGGTGGTCCAGAGGTTGGCGAAGGCCGCCGGTGCGCCGTCGGCGCGCACCACGGCGAGCGGAAACTGCCGCAGGTACTCGCCCGAGAAGGTACCCACCGAGAAGCGCTTCTCGCCGGTCGACTTGGCGGCGAGCCAGGCATCGGAGACGGGCTTGAGGACCGGCAGCAGCGCCTCGACCTCCGCGGGAGGCACGACCTCGAAGGTCGCGCCGTCGCGCTCGGCCCGGCGGTGCGACTGGCGCAGGTCGGCGCGCGCGGCACCGTCGAGTGAGAAGTCCGCGAGCGCGACGCGCGCCTCTTCGCCGATCTTGAGCGCCGCCAGCCCGAGATCGACGTAGAGCGCGAGCCGCTCGCCGCACACCTGGTAGAACACCGTCTCGCAGCCGTGGCGATCGGACATCTCGCGCAACCGCCAGACCAGCTCCTCGGCGCCGGCCTGCGAGCCCACCGGGTCGCCGAGCGCGACCCAGCTGCGCCCCGCAGTCTGGTACATGACGAAGGCGTCGCCTGCCTCGTTGAACAGCAGCCGCTTGTCGCCGGTCAGCGCCGCGTTGGCGATGGTGACGTCGGATTTCCCGATCAGCGCGCGGGCGAGTGCGAGCTCCGCGGGTCCGGCGACCGCGGGCTCGGGCCGCGCCGGACGCAGCACGTTGAGCAGCACGTAGGCGGTGCCGAGCACGATCACCGCGAGCGAGGCGCGCAGCATGCGCGGCGCATTGCCGTGCAGCGCGAAGGTCCACCACAGCTCGTCCGAGTAGCTCACGTGGCGGTAGGAGACGATGCCGATCCACAGCGCGAGCGCGACCACCCCGGCGATGCTCGCGATCCACGCCGGGGTGAAGCGCTCGGCGAGCAGCGCCGTCGGACGGTAGAAGGCGCGCCGCCCGAGCGTCAGCACGCCAAGCACGAGTGCGAGCAGGAGCGCCTCCTCGAAGTCGAGTCCCTTCAGGAGCGAAGCGAATATGCCCGCGGTGAGCAGCCACACGGTGATGTGATAGGCGCCCTGCACGCGGCGGAACAGCGCGCGCGAGAGCACCAGCAGACCCAAGCCGATGATGCTGCCGGCGAGGTGCGAGACCTCGAGCACGGCGAGCGGCAGGAAGCGGTCGAGGAACTGCAGGCGCGCCTCGACCCCCGGGGTCGCCCCGGAGATGAGCAGCAGCGCGCCGGCGAGGAAACTGAGCGCGCCGGCGATCTGCGGCACGACCGGCGCGATGTAGTCGGAAGCGAGCCGCTGGGCGCGCACCAGCGCCGGACGCTGCCCGGTGAGCTCCCGGGTGCCGAACAGCAGCGTCGCGAACACCAGCGGCACGAAGTAGTACACGCCGCGGTAGGCGAGCAGCGAGCCGATCAGCGCCTCCGGCGGCACGGACGGAAGCGTCAGCAGGATCACCGCCTCGAATACCCCGATGCCGCCGGGGACATGGCTCACGATGCCGGCGATGACCGCGGCGGCATAGGTGCCGAGGAAAGTGACGAAGGAGATGTGCGCCTCGGGCGGCAGCAGCGACCACAGCACCGCGCAGGACAGCGACAGGTCGGCGACCGAAAGGGCGATCTGGCCGAGTCCGATCGCCGGCCCCGGGGGGCGCAGCGCCCAGCCGCGCAGCTCGAGCGTACCGCGCGCAAGCGAGGCCCAGGCGGCGTAGGCGGCGACCGCGCTGAGCAGCAGCGTGCCGGCGAGGAGCGACCAGTTGGGGTGCAGGTGCAGGATGCGCGCCGCGTGCACCGGGGAGAAGAACAGCGACAGCCCGCCGATGGTCGCGAGCCCGATGCCGAGCGAGAAGCTGCAGAACGCCGCGATGGTCGCGACGTCGATCGCAGACACGCCCGCGGTGGCGTACAGGCGAAAGCGGATCGCCCCGCCGGTGAAGGGCGCGAACCCGAGGGTGTGCCCGAAGGAGTAGGCGATGAACGAGGTGAACAGGATCCGCGGGTAGGCGATCACGCGGCGCAGGTAGCGCAGCGCCAGCAGGTCGTAGACCGATAGCAGCCAGTAGCTCGCCGCCGCGAAGACGAGCGCCGCCAGCACCTGGTGCCGCGGGATCGCGTGCAGCCGATCGAGCACCAAGCGGGGATGCAGCCGCGCGAGCTGGTGGTGCAGGATGAGCACCACGCCGACAAACACCAGCAGCGCCGCGAGCGGGCCGAGCCAGCGCCAGTCGTAGCGCTCGGCGGGTCCGGAGTCCGCTGCGGTCGGGGCCGACACGCTCAAGCTCTGCGCTGCCCGCTCAGCGGGTGAGGGGCTTGTACTTGATGCGGTGCGGCTGCATGGCGTCGGCGCCGCGGCGCCGCTGGTAGTCCGCGACGTATTCCTGGTAGTTGCCCTCGAACCACACCACCTGCGAGTCGCCCTCGAAGGCGAGGATGTGGGTCGCGATGCGGTCGAGGAACCAGCGATCGTGCGAGATGACCACGGCGCAGCCGGGAAAGTTCGCCAGCGCCTCCTCGAGCGCACGCAGCGTCTCGACGTCGAGGTCGTTGGTCGGCTCATCGAGCAGCAGCACATTGCCGCCGCTCCTCAGCACCTTGGCCAGGTGGACCCGATTGCGCTCGCCGCCGGACAGCTCCCCGATCAGCTGCTGCTGCTGCGTGCCGCGGAAGTTGAAGCGCCCGACGTAGGCGCGCGAGGGCGTCTCGTAGGCGCCGACCCGGATCATGTCGAGGCCGCCCGAGATCTCCTGCCAGACGGTCTTCCTGTCGTCGAGCGCCTGGCGCGACTGGTCGACGTAGGCGAGGCGCACGCTCGGACCGACGCGGATCTCGCCGGCGTCGGGTTTCTCGGCGCCGGTCAGCATGCGGAACAGCGTGGTCTTGCCGGC
>DASQIC010000077.1:0-27966 GCA_035631755.1 Steroidobacteraceae bacterium | reverse complement strand
CGTTATGTCTGGCAACCGTCGCCTTCTCGGTGGTCGGTGATCTCACCGAGAGCCTCCTCAAGCGCTTCGCCGGCATGAAGGACAGCGGCACGGTCTTTCCCGGCCACGGCGGCGTCATGGATCGCATCGACAGCCTGACGGGCGCCGCGCCGGTGCTGCTGCTCGGTCTGACGCTGCTGAAGGTGGTGCCATGATCGGCGTCGCGGTGCTCGGCTCCAGGGGCTCGGTCGGCGCGAGCACGCTCGATGTGCTCGCCCGCCACCGCGAACGCTTCCGTCTCGTCGCCATCGCCGCCCATCGCAACGCCGCGCGCCTCGCGCAGCAGATCATCGAGTGGCAGCCAGCCTACGCGGCGCTCGCCGACGAGCGCGCGGCGCATGAGCTCAGCGCCCTCGTCGGCGGCCGTGCGCCGCACACGCGCCTGCTCGCCGGCCCCGGCGCGCTCGAGGAGCTTGTCTCGCTGAGTGAAGTGGACTGCGTGATGGCGGCCATCGTCGGGGCTGCGGGACTGCGCTCAACGCTCGCCGCGGCGCGCGCCGGCAAGCGGCTGCTGCTCGCCAACAAGGAATCGATGGTGATGGCCGGGCCGTTGCTGCTGCAGGCGGTGCGCTCCGCGGGTGCCACGCTGCTGCCGATCGACAGTGAGCACAACGCGATCTTCCAGTGCCTGCCCGCGGGGGCGCGCACCGGAGAGGCGCCGCCCGGGCTGAAGCGCGTGCTGCTCACGGCCTCGGGCGGTCCGTTTCGCGAGCTGCCGGGCGAGGCGCTCGCCTCGGTGACACCCGAGGCCGCCTGCGCCCATCCCAACTGGGTCATGGGACGCAAGATCTCGGTCGACTCCGCGACGCTCATGAACAAGGGGCTCGAGCTCATCGAGGCCTGCCTGCTCTTCGGGCTGACGCCGGCGCAGGTGCAGATCCTCGTGCATCCCCAGAGCATCGTTCACTCCCTGGTCGAGTACATCGACGGCTCGGTGCTCGCGCAACTGTCCGCGCCCGACATGCGCACGCCGATCGCCCACGCCCTGGCATGGCCCGAGCGCATCGACTCCGGCGTGCAGGCCCTCGACCTGCTCAAGGCCGGGCGGCTCGACTTCCAGCCGCCCGACTACCAGCGCTTCCGCTGCCTCAGCCTCGCTCAGGCGGCCGCCTGCGCCGGGGGCCCGCAGCCGGTGCTTCTCAACGCCGCCAACGAGGTGGCCGTGCAGGCCTTCCTCGAGCGCCGATTGAACTTTCCCGGCATCGCAGCGGTCATTGAGGCCGTAGTGGAGCGGGGCACCGGGGGCGCGATCGGCGCTCTGGAGGACGTGCTGGCGGTCGATGCCGAAGGGCGGCAACGGGCCTGTGAGCGGATCGGCGGCATTACAAGAAGTCAGTCGGTGAGAGGCGCTCACGCATGAGCCTGTTCTGGTACCTGTTGTGGTTCATAGTCGCCGTGGGCCTTCTGGTCACGGTGCACGAGTTTGGCCACTTCTGGGTCGCGCGGCGGCTCGGATTCAAGGTGCTGCGCTTCTCGGTCGGCTTCGGCAAGCCGCTCTTCAAGTGGACGGTGGGTCCGGACGCCATCGAGTATGTCGTGGCGGCTGTCCCGCTCGGCGGCTACGTCAAGCTCCTCGATGAGCGCGAGGGGCCGGTCGAGCCCGCCGATCTGCCGCGCTCCTTCACCCGCCGTCCGCACTGGCAGCGCATCGCCGTACTGCTCGCCGGGCCCTCATTCAACATCCTGTTCGCGGTCCTGGTGCTGTGGGCCATGTTCTGGACGAGCGGTGTCAACGAGGTGAGACCGATCGTCGGCGACGTGATCAGCGGCTCCACCGCCGCCGCCGCGGGCCTCAGGAGCGGCGACGAGATTCGCGCCATCAACGGTGCCGCCGTGAGCGGCATGCGCGACGTGGTCTTCGACCTGCTCGATGCCATGAGCTCGCACGGGGAGGCCGACCTCACCGTCGCCGGCGGCGCGAACGAGCGCGTGGTGAAGCTCGTGGTGGCGGACGCCGCCGCTCGCCGCCGCCTGACCGAGCCGAGCGAGCTCCTGCGCGGCCTGGGGTTTGCTTTCTGGCCGCCAGTGCCCGCGGTGCTCGGCAAGGTGCAGCCGGGCGCCCCCGCGGCCCGCGCGGGGCTTGCCGCCGGGGACGAGATCGTCGCCATCGACGGTGCACCGGTCGCCAATTTCACCGACATCGTGGCGCTGCTCAACGCGCGCCCGGGGCAGCGCGTGACGATCGATTATCGGCGCGCGGGACTTCCCGCAACCGCCAGCGTCCAGGTAGCGAGCGAGGACGTCGCCGGCAAGCGCGTCGGGCGCATCCACGTCGAGCCGCCGTCGTTGCCCAAGACCTACCCGAAGTACATGCGCACGCACCTCGTCCTCTCGGCGGGCGGGGCGCTGCAGCGCGCGGGCACCGAGGCCTGGAGCATGACCATGCTGCAGGCGCGGCTCTTCTGGCGCATGGTTCTCGGGCGGGTGTCGCTGAAGAATCTGAGCGGCCCGCTGTCGATCGCGGAGTTCGCGGGGGACTCGGCCGAAGCGGGGCCGTCGGCGTTCCTCGGCTTCCTGGTGCTCATCTCACTGTCGCTCGCGTTCCTCAATCTGCTGCCGATCCCGATCCTCGACGGCGGCCAGATCGCCTTTCAGCTCGTCGAGTGGCTGAAGGGGAGCCCGCTGTCGGAGCGGACCCAGCTGTTCGGCCAGCAGGTGGGCATCGCGTTGCTCATCGTCCTGATGGGTGTGGCGCTGTACAACGACATTGCGCGCCAGTTCAGTTGAGTGGTTACAAGACGAGCCGCGCAGCGGCCGTTGGTGCTGAAGGCCCCCCAGGCCTGCAGCTCTCGAATAATGCAAGGCAGAGCGCCCCGGGGGGCGCGAAAGGCGAGAAGTCACTTGGGTGTTGAAGCATGAAGCGCCACGTCGCTCTGGCTGCGCTCGCCCTCTCACTGCGCGCCGCGCTGGCGTTTGGGCAACCGGCACCGGAGGCGGGGCCATCGCCGACGCCCGCACCGGCGGCGGCACCGGCTGCCGCGGCACCGGCAACCGCAACGTCCGCGCCGGCCGAGATCGCGCCGACGACGCCCGGACCCCCGGAATTCACCGTCGGTGACATTCGTGTCGAGGGCCTGCAGCGGGTCTCGGAAGGCACGGTCTATAACTACCTGCCCGTCAACATTGGCGATCGACTGACGCCGCAGCGCGTGCGCGAGGCGATCCGCGCCCTGTATGCGACGGGCTTTTTCCGCGACGTGCAGCTGCGCCGCGACGGCAACGCGCTGGTGGTGGTGGTGCTGGAGCGGCCCTCCATCGAGAGCTTCGAGATCACCGGCAACAAGGACATCAAGACCGAGGACCTGCAGAAGTCGCTGCGCGGCGTCGGGCTCGCCACCGGCAAGACCTTCGACCGCTCGGTGCTGGAGGACGTCACGCAGTACCTCACCGACCAGTACTTCGCCCGCGGCAAGTACGGGGTGCGCATCGACTCCAAGGTGGAGGAGGAGACCGGCAACCGCGTCAAGATCAAGGTCGACATCATAGAGGGCTCGCGCGCCAAGATCCGTCAGATCAACATCGTCGGCAACACGCGCTACAAGCCCAAGCAGATTCTCGACACCCTGGAGCTCAAGACTCCCAACTGGCTGTCCTGGTACAAGCAGGACGATCGCTACTCGCGCGAGTCCCTGCAGGGCGACCTGGAGAAGGTGCGCAACTTCTACATGGACCGCGGTTACGCCAACTTCCAGCTCGAATCGACGCAGGTGGCGATCACTCCCGAGAAAGAGGACATCTTCATCACGATCAACGTCGAGGAGGGGCAGGTCTACAAGCTTTCGGGGATCAAGCTCGCGGGCACCTTCGTCGTGCCGCAGGCCGAGCTCGAGCGGCTGGTGCTGGTGCACAAGGGCGAGATCTTCGATCGCAAGCTGATCACCCAGTCCCAGGAGCTGATGCAGAACCGCATGGGCCGGGACGGCTACTTCTTCTCCAAGGTCGAGCCGGTGCCGACCGCCGACAACGCCAACCACACCGTGGCGCTCACCTTCTTCGTCGACCCGGGCAACCGCGTGTACGTGCGCAACATCACCTTCTCGGGCGTCAACCGCATCGACGACGAGGTGCTGCGCCGCGAGATGCGCCAGCTCGAGGGCGGCTGGCTGTCGAATACCGCGCTCGAGCGCTCCAAGCAGCGCATCCAGCGCCTGCCGTACGTGAAGAGCGTCGAGTTCGAGACCACCCCGGTGGCCGGCACGCCCGACCTGATCGACGTGAACTACAAGATCGAGGAGGGTCCCGCCTCGCAGCTCTCCGGCGGCATCGGCTACTCGGCGACCTACAAGCTGATGCTGAACGGCAGCTTCGCCGACGCCGACTTCCTCGGCACGGGCGAGCGCATCGCGGTGCAGCTCAACGGCGGCGCCTTCAGCAAGGTGTACACGGTGCAGTGGACCAATCCCTACACCAACATCGACAACCTGCAGCGCACGCTGTCGGTGAGCTACAGCGACGTCACGCAGTTCGTATCGTCCTCGTCGAACTTCTCCTCGCAAACGCTCAGCGTCGGGCCCACCTGGGCGTACCCGATCAGCGAGACCATGTTCCTGCGCGCCGGCTTCTCCTTCGACAGCTCGCAGCTGCTCACCAACTCGCTCTCCAGCGCCGAGCAGGCGCAGCAGTGGGTGCAGCAGAACGGCCATCCCTACAGCCGCCTGGCGCACGACGACGCCAGCAACAACGACTACGTGTTCTACGGCTCGAACTTCCGGGCGCTCGAGGTGGTCACCGGCTGGGACTGGGACACGCGCAACCGCACCCTGTTCGCCGACCGCGGCATGCACCAGTCGGTGAGCCTGTCGGTCACGACGCCGGGCAGCGACGTCAAGTACTGGATCGGCAACTACCTGTTCCTCAGGTATCTGCCGCTGTGGAAGGGGTTCACGCTGTCGTTCCTCGAAGGCATCGACTACGGTGCGCCGCTCGGCAACACCACCAATATCCCACCGTACCGGCAGTTCTACGGCGGCGGTCCGGACAACGTGCGCGGCTTCCGCGAGAGCCTGCTCGGGCCGCGCGACCAGTTCGGCAATCCCTACGGCGGCAACATGCGGATCACCAGCCAGAACGAGATCATCTTTCCCATGCCGGGCAAGTGGGCGCAGACCGCGCGCGTCAGCGCGTTCTTCGACATGGGCGGAGTCTACGAGACCGGCACCAAGCTGCAGTTCTTCGGCCCGGACAACATCACGCCGGAGAGCTACCGTTTCCGCTTCGCGGACATCAAGAAGGCCTTCGGGGTGTCGGTCACCTGGCTGGCGCCGATCGGGTTGTTCCGTTTCAGTCTCGGGGTGCCGCTGAACGCGCGCCACGGCGACGGCATCACCAACTGGGGAGACGAGACCGAGGCCTTCCAGTTCTCGGTCGGCCAGGCGTTCTAGTCGACGGCGTGCCGGGGCAATCAGGCGAGCTATGCGGATGAACTTAGGCGATAATTACAAATTCCAGCCCGGGCGCCGCAGGCGCGGGCGCACGAGTCCGTGAGGACATACGAGGTGGGTGTTCCGTGAAGCGTTCGATGACAATCAAGGGGGCGGCGTGGATTCTGGCAGCCGGTGGGGCGCTCGCGCTGTCGACGGCGTGGGCGGAGCCGAAGATCGGCGTCGTCGACCCGCAGCGCCTGCTGACCGAGTCGCCGCAGGGCAAGGCCATGGCCGAGTCGATGCGCGCCGAGTTCTCCCCGCGCGAGCGTACCCTGCAGGCGCAGGCGCAGGCGCTCAAGGCGAAGCAGGACAAGCTGCAGAAGGACGGCGCGACCATGACCGACGATCAGCGCACCCGCGCCGAGAAGGAGCTGCGCGACGGCGAGCGCGACTTCGAGCGTGCGCGCAGCGAATTCCAGGACGACATCACCGCGCGCCGCAACGAGGAGATGTCGCGCCTGCAGCGCACCCTCGGCGAAGAGGTGCGCACCTACGCCAAGGCGCAGAGCTTCGACCTGGTGCTGAGCGGTGAGGCGGTGGTCTACCAGACCTCCGCGGTCGACATCACCCCGGCGATCCTCGCCGCGCTGCAGGCGCACGCCGCCACGGCCCCGGCCGCCAAGCCGGCCGCAGGCGCCACGTCGACGCCGGCCACGCCGCCGGCCGCGCCGCCGGCGAAGCCCCAGGGCCACTGAAGCGCCTCGGGGAGCCGACTGCTGGCCGCCGCCATGTCCGTGTCGCTCGGGGAGCTTGCGGTCCGCTTCGGTTGCGAGCTGCGCGGCGATCCGGAGGCGCGAGTCGAGCGGGTGGCGACGCTCGCGAACGCCGACGAGCACGCGCTCGCCTTCCTCGCGAATCCGCGCTACCGGCCGCAGCTCGCCGCGACCCGCGCCGCCGCGGTGGTGCTCGGCGCCGAGGCGGCCGCCGACTGCCCGACCCGCGTGCTGCTCGCCGAGAATCCCTACGCCACCTACGCGCGCATCGCCGCGGTGCTGCACCCCGCGCCCGCCCCGGCCCCCGGGATTCACCCGACGGCGCTCGTCGCCCCGAGCGCCCGCATCGCGCCGAGCGCGCAGGTCGGGGCCTTCAGCTGCATCGGCGAGCACGCCGTGGTCGGCGAGCGCTGCCTCATCGGACCGCAGTGCGTGCTCGAGGAGCGCGTGTCGCTCGCGCCCGACGTACGCCTCGCGGCGCGCGTCACGCTGTGCCGGGGAGTGGAGATCGGCGCGCGCAGCGTGCTGCAGCCCGGGGTGGTGATCGGGGGCGACGGCTTCGGCTACGCACCCGAGCGCGGCACCTGGCTCAAGGTGCCGCAGCTCGGCACGGTGCGGATCGGCGCGGACGTCGAGATCGGCGCCAACACCACCATCGACCGCGGCGCCATCGAGGACACCGTGATCGAGGACGGCGTCAAGCTCGACAACCTCATCCAGATCGGGCACAACGTGCGTATCGGCGCGCACAGCGCGCTCGCCGCCTGTACCGGCATCTCCGGCAGCACCACCATCGGCAAGCGCTGCATGATCGGCGGTGCCTGCGGCTTCGCCGGCCACATCAGCATCGCCGACGACGTAGTCGTCACGGGCCGCTCGGCGGTCAGTCATTCGATCACGCGCGCGGGGGTCTACTCCTCCACGCTGCCGGTCGAGGAGGCGCACGCCTGGCGGCGGCTGGTGGCGCGCTTCAAGCGCAGCGCGCTGCTCGAGGCCCGGGTGCGCAAGCTCGAGCGCGCCGCCGGCCTCACCACCGCACCGCCAGAGCACGCCCCGGAAGAGCAGCATGACTGAGCCCATCCAACTCGACATCCAGGCGATCTTCGAGCGCCTGCCGCACCGCTATCCGTTCCTGATGGTCGACCGGGTGCTCGAATGCCGTCCGGGCGAGAGCATCCGCGCGGTGAAGAACGTCACCTACAACGAGCCGTACTTCCCGGGGCACTTTCCGCACCGGCCGGTGATGCCGGGGGTGATGATCATCGAGGCGCTGGCGCAGACCGCCGGCATCCTGTGCTTCATCACCGCCAACGTGATTCCCGACGAGAACACGCGCTTTTATTTCGTCGGCATCGACAACGCCCGCTTCCGCAAGCCCGTGGTCCCCGGGGATCAGCTCGTGCTCACCGCGCAGCTCGAGCGTTCGCTGCGCGGCATCTGGAAGTTCTCGACCGTCGCCCTGGTCGGCGAGCAGGAGGTGGCGCACGCGGACATGATGGTCGCGCCGGAGACCGGCAAGTGATCGACGCGCGCGCCGTGGTGTCGCCGCAGGCCGAGCTCGCTGCCGACGTCAGCGTCGGACCGTTCACGGTCATCGGTCCCGGGGTCGAGATCGGTCCGGGCAGCGTCATCGGGCCGCACGCGGTCATCAACGGGCCGACGCGCCTCGGCGCCGACAACCGGGTGTTCCAGTTCGCCTCGATCGGCGATGCGCCGCAGGACAAGAAGTACGCCGGCGAGCCGACGCGGCTCGAGATCGGCGCGCGCAACGTGTTCCGCGAGAGCTGCACCGTGAACCGCGGCACCACTCACGGCCACGGCGTGACGCGCATCGGCGACGACAATCTGTTCATGGCCTACGCGCACGTCGCCCACGACTGCATGATCGGCAGCAACACCGTGTTCGCCAACTGCGCCTCGCTCGGCGGCCACGTCGAGATCGGCGACTGGGTGATCCTCGGCGGGCTCACCGCGGTGCACCAGTTCGCCAAGATCGGCGCGCACGCCTTCCTCGCCGGCGGCGCCATCGTGCGCGGCGACGTGCCGCCGTACGTCATGGTGGCGGGCAACCCCGCCGCGCCGCACGCGGTGAACGCCGAAGGCCTCAAGCGCCGCGGCTTCAGCGAGCAGCAGATCCGCTCGATCCGCGACGCCTACCGCATCGTCTACCGCTCGGAGCTCAAGCTCGCCGAGGCGCTCGCGCGGCTCGAGCCGCTCTCGCGCGAGCGGCCCGAGATCCGCGCGTTCGTCGACTTCATCCAGACGTCCACCCGCAGCATCCTGCGATGAGCGTGCCGCCGGGGCCGAGCGCCGCCGCGTCCGACGCGCCGCTGCGCATCGCTCTGGTGGCGGGCGAGCACTCCGGGGATCAGCTCGGCGCGGCGCTCATCGAGGCGCTGCGCGAGCGCACTCCCGCGCTCGAGTGTTTCGGGGTCGCGGGCCCGAAGATGGTCGCCGCGGGCTGCGAGGCCTGGGCCGGGGCCGACAGCCTCGCGGTCATGGGCCTCGCCGAGGTGCTGGCGCACCTGCCGAGGCTGCTGCGGCTGCGCACGGCGCTCGCGGCGCGCTTCCTCGCGGCGCGCCCGGACGTGTTCGTCGGCATCGATTCCCCGGAATTCAATCTCGGCCTCGCGCGGCGCCTCAAGCGCGCCGGCATCCGCTGCGTGCAGTACGTGAGCCCGCAGGTGTGGGCCTGGCGGCAGGGCCGGGTGCGCACCATCGCCCGCGACTGCGACCTGGTGCTGTGCCTGCTGCCCTTCGAGACCGAGTTCTATGCGCGTCACGGGGTGGCGGCCGAGTTCGTCGGCCACCCGCTCGCGGATGCCATTGCGCTCGAGGTCGACCGCGGCGCAGCGCGGCGCGCGCTCGGGATCGAAGAATCGGCGCCGCTCGTCGCGCTGCTGCCCGGCAGCCGCCTCGACGAGGTCCGGCGGCTCGCCGCGCCGTTCGCCGCCGCGGCGAACTGGATCGGCGCGCGGCGGCCGGAGTTCCAGTTCATCGCCCCGATGGCCTCGGCCGAAGTGCGCCGGCGCTTCGAGAAGGAAGTGGCGCAAGTGCCGGTAAAGACGGCGATTCGGCTCATCGACGGGCAGGCACAACAGGTGCTCGCGGCCGCCGACGCCGCGATCGTCGCCTCCGGAACCGCGACGCTCGAGACGCTGCTGTCGGCGCGGCCCATGGTGGTCGCGTATAAGATGAGCCGGGTGACCGCCTGGCTGCTGCGCGCGCTCGGACTCGTCAAAGTGCCGTACTTCTCGCAACCGAACCTGCTCGCCGGACGGCGCCTGGTGCCGGAGTTCCTCCAGGAACAGGTGCGGGGAGCCGCGCTCGGCGAGGCGCTGCTCGGTGAGCTCGCCGACCCCGCGCACGTCGCCGAGCTGCGCGGGGAGTTCGCGCGCATTCACCGGGCGCTGCGCTGCGGTGGCGCCGGCCGCGCCGCGGCGGCGGTGCTCGAGTGCGCCGGACGCGGGACGGAGGAGCGCTCAAGGTGAGGGGGGTGGGCGCTGCGGCGTGGCGCAGCGGCGCGCGCTTGGCCGGAGTCGACGAGGCGGGCCGCGGGCCGCTCGCAGGCCCGGTGGTCGCTGCGGCCGTCATCCTCGATCCGCGCCGCCGCATCGCCGGGCTCGCCGACTCGAAGACCCTCACCGCGCCGGAGCGCGAGCGGCTCGCCGCGCTCATCCGCGCGCGCGCGCTGGCGTGGGCGGTGGCCTGGGCCGATCGCGACGAGATCGATTGCCTCAACATTCTCGAGGCGACACTGCTCGCGATGCGCCGGGCGCTGCTCGCGCTGCCGCTGCCGCCGACCCACGTGCAGGTCGACGGCAACCGCTGTCCGTGCGTGGCGGACCTCACCCTGGAGTGCACGCTCGAGGCGATCGTCGCCGGCGATGCCCGCGTGGCGGCGATCAGTGCCGCCTCGATCCTCGCCAAGACGCACCGCGACGCGATGATGCGCGCGCTCGACGGCTGCTACCCGGGGTTCGAGCTCGCGCGCCACAAGGGCTACGGCACCCCGGGACACCTCCGGGCGCTGCGCCGGCACGCACCCTCGCCGCTGCATCGCCGCTCCTTCCGTCCGCTGCGGCGCACCGGGGGGTGAGATGACGCCAGGCTTCGTTCACCTGCGCCTGCACACCGAGTATTCCCTGAGCGACAGCGTGGTGCGCGTGCCGGAGCTGATCGCGGCGGTAGCGGAGGCGGGCATGCCGGCGGTGGCGGTCACCGACCAGAACAACCTGTTCGCGATGGTGAAGTTCTATCGCGAGGCGCTGCGCGCGGGCGTCAAGCCGGTGATCGGGATCGATCTGCTGGTGCGGGACGAGGGCGAGCGGCGCGAGCCGAGCCGGCTCACGCTGCTGTGTCAGAACCTCGCCGGCTACCGCAACCTCTCGCGGCTCGTGAGCCGCGCCTACCTCGAGGGTCAGGAGCGCGGCGTGCCGCACGTCGAGCCGGACTGGCTCACGAGCGCCAATCTCGCCGGGCTGATCGCGCTCTCCGGCGCGCTCGAGGGCAACGTCGGCCGCGCGCTCGTCAACGGACGCGAGGCGGAGGCCGAGCGCGCGCTCGAGCGCTGGCTCATGCTCCTCCCGGGGCGCTTCTACCTCGAGCTGCAGCGCCTCGGCCGGCCGTTCGAGGAGCCCTACATCGCCGCCGCGGTGGCGCTCGCCGGACGCCGCGGGCTCCCCCTGGTGGCGACCAACGACGTGCGGTTCCTGCGTCCCGAGCAGTTCGAGTCGCACGAGGCGCGCGTGTGCATCCACGACGGCACGCTGCTCGCCGACCCCGGGCGGGTGCGCCGCTACTCGCGCCAGCAGTACCTGCGCACGCCGGCGGAGATGGCGGCGCTGTTCGCCGATCTGCCGGAAGCGCTGGCGAACTCGGTGGAGATCGCGCGGCGCTGCAGCCTGCAGCTCACGCTCGGCGAGGTGCGCCTGCCGCAGTACCCGGTGCCTGCCGGGGTGAGCACCGAGGAGTTCCTGCACGCGGAAGCCGCGCGCGGACTCACCGCGCGCTTCCCCGGCGGCGCAGCGCCGCCGTACCGCGAGCGCCTCGCGCGCGAGCTCGCGGTCATCTGCCAGATGGGCTTCGCCGGCTACTTCCTCATCGTCGCCGATTTCATCCGCTGGGCGCGCGAGCACGGCGTGCCGGTCGGGCCGGGGCGGGGCTCGGGCGCGGGCTCGCTCACCGCCTACAGTCTCGGCATCACCGACCTCGATCCGCTCGAGCACGACCTGCTGTTCGAGCGCTTCCTCAATCCCGAGCGCGTCTCGATGCCGGACTTCGACATCGACTTCTGCATGGAGGGCCGCGACCGGGTGATCGACTACGTCGCGGGGAAGTACGGGCGCGAGCGCGTGTCGCAGATCATCACCTACGGCACCATGGCGGCCAAGGCGGTGGTACGCGACGTCGGGCGCGTGCTCGGCATGAGCTACGGCTACGTCGACCGCATCGCGAAACTCATTCCCTTCGAGCTCGGCATCACGCTCGAGGCGGCGCTCGAGAAGGAGCCGGAGCTCAAGCGGCTCTACGGGGCAGAGGACGAGGTCCGCAACCTCATCGACCTGGCGCGCTCGCTCGAGGGCCTGACCCGCAACGCCGGCATGCACGCCGGGGGCGTGGTGATCGCGCCCTCGGCGCTCACGGATTTCGCGCCGCTCTACTGCGACGCCGCCGGCGGCAGCGTGGTCACCCAGTTCGACAAGGACGATGTCGAGGCCGCGGGACTCGTCAAGTTCGACTTCCTCGGCCTGCGCACCCTCACGATCATCGACCGGGCGGTGCGGCTCATCAACCGCGAGGCGCCGCCGGGCACGGCGCCCCTCAGCGTGAGCGCACTGCCGATGGACGATGCGGCGACCTTCGCGCTCCTCAAGTCGACCCGCACCACCGCGGTGTTCCAGCTCGAGTCGCGCGGCATGAAGGATCTGATCCGCCGCCTGCAGCCCGACTGCTTCGAGGACATCGTGGCGCTGGTCGCGCTGTTCCGCCCCGGGCCGCTGCAGTCGGGCATGGTGGACGATTTCATCAACCGCAAGCACGCGCCGCGCGACGCGCCGATCGACTACCTGCACCCGAGTCTCGAGCCGATACTCAAACCGACCTACGGGGTGATCCTGTATCAGGAGCAGGTGATGCAGATTGCGCAGGTGCTCGCCGGCTACACCCTCGGCGGCGCCGACGTGCTGCGCCACGCCATGGGCAAGAAGAAGGCCGAGGAGATGGCGCGGCAGCGCTCGGTGTTCACCCTCGGGGCGGTCGGGCGCGGCACCAGCGAGCGCCTCGCCGCCCACATCTTCGACCTGATGGAGAAGTTCGCGGGCTACGGCTTCAACAAGTCGCACTCGGCGGCCTACGCGCTGCTCGCCTACCAGACGGCGTACCTCAAGGCTCACCATCCCGCGGCTTTCATGGCGGCGGTGCTGTCGGCCGACATGGATCACACCGACAAGGTGGTGACCCTCATCAAGGAATGCAGCGACATGGGTCTCACGGTGCTGCCGCCCGATGTCAACACTTCGCGTTACGAGTTCGCGGCATCCGGGGAGCGCAGCATCCGCTACGGCCTCGGCGCGGTGCGCGGCGTCGGAGCCGGTGCGGTCGAGGCGCTGATCGGCGAGCGCGAAGGGCGCGGTGCGTTCCGCAGTCTCGAGGACCTGTGCCGGCGGCTCGATCTGCAGAAGGTGAACCGCCGGGTGCTCGAGGCGCTGCTGCGCTCGGGCAGTCTCGATTGCCTGGGCGCCAACCGCGCCACGCTCATGGACCGCCTGAGCGGGGCGATGCACCTCGGCGATCAGAACATGCGGGCGCACGCCGCCGGCCAGTCGGACCTGTTCGGCGGCCTCAGCCTGGCCGCGCAGGCCCCGCTCATCGTGGCGGGCGCGCCGCTGCCCGAGTGGAGCGCGGCGGTGCGCCTCGCCGGCGAGCGCGAGACGCTCGGCCTCTACCTCACCGGCCATCCGCTGGCGCGCTTCGAGGATGCGCTCGCACGCCTGGTCTCGCACCGCATCGCGGACCTCGTCGGCGATCGGCCGAGTCCCGGGCTCGAGCCGGGACGGTTCGGCGCGGGGCGGCCGGTCACGGTAGCGGGACTCATCGACGAGGTGAAGAAGCGCGGGCCGCGCGTGATCCTCACCCTCGACGACCGCACCGGGCGGCTCGAGGTGCTGCTGTTCGAGGAGACCTGGCAGAAGCACCGCGAGCTCATCGCCAAGGACGCGCTGGTGCTCATCGAGGGCACGCTGCGGTTCGACGAGTTCTCGGACGCGTGGCGGCTGTCCGCGCGCCGCATCAGCGAGCTCGACGAGGTGCGCTCGCGCTGCGCGCAGCGCCTCGTGCTGCGCTGCTCGGGCGATGCCGTGGCGCGCGTGAGCGAACGGCTGGCGGCGATTCTCGAGCCGTGGCGTCCGGGGCCGTGCCCGATCACCATCGAGTTGAGCGGCGCCTCCGTGAGCGGCGCACTCAACCTCGGGCCCGAGTGGAGCGTACGGCCGGGCGTCGAGCTGCTCGAGCAGCTCGAGACGCTCGTGGGAGCAGACGGGCTGCAGGTGTTGTATGGGGCGCCGCCGGCGAGTACCGGCGGCGCGTATTCGGCCGACCGGCGCTGACGGCTTACTTGCGCTCCGCGGCGCACCTTACGTACCCTCCCCACGCCCATGGCAGTCTCCTTCCTCGATTTCGAACAGCCGATCGCCGAGCTCGAAGCGAAGATCGAGGAGCTGCGGCACGTGACCTCGGACTCGGAGGTGAACCTCCAGGACGAGATCGCGCGGCTGCAGGTCAAGAGCCGCCAGCTCACCACCAGCATCTTCGCCAACCTGACGCCGTGGCAGATCACGCAGCTCGCGCGCCACCCGCACCGGCCCTACACGCTCGATTACGTGGCCGCGATCTGCAGCGAGTTCCACGAGCTGCACGGTGACCGCATGTACGCCGACGACCTGGCGATCGTCGGCGGGCTGGCGCGCATCGAGTCGCACACCGTCATGATCATCGGTCACCAGAAAGGACGCGACACCAAGGAGCGCGTACGGCGCAACTACGGCATGCCGAAGCCCGAGGGCTATCGCAAGGCGCTGCGACTGATGCGGCTCGCCGAGCGCTTCTCGCTGCCGCTCGTGACGCTGATCGACACGCAGGGCGCCTACCCGGGCGTCGGCGCGGAAGAGCGCGGCCAGAGCGAGGCGATCGCCCGCAACCTGTTCGAGATGTCGGTGCTGCGCGTGCCGATCGTCACGGTCGTGACCGGCGAGGGCGGCTCGGGCGGGGCGCTCGCGATCGGCGTGTGCGACCGGCTGCTCATGCTCCAGTACAGCACCTACTCGGTGATCTCGCCCGAGGGATGCGCTTCCATCCTGTGGAAGAGCCAGGACAAGAAGGAAGTGGCGGCCGAGGCGCTCAACCTCACCGCCGACCGGCTGCAGAAGCTCTCCCTCGTCGACGAGGTGATCGAGGAGCCCCTCGGCGGGGCCCATCGCGACCCGCCGGTGACCGCCGCGCGCATCAAGGCGGCGATCATCCGCCACCTGGAGGAGCTCGAGGCGCTGCCCATCGATCAGCTGCGCGCGGCGCGCGCCGCCAAGATCGCCGCCTTCGGCGTGTTCTCCGAAACCGCGGCGTGAGGCCCAGGGACCGGCACAGGGGCCGCGGTGCCTGCTGAAACCGGGGAGTTCGGCCCGCGGTGGCTCGGGGGCCGTCTGGCCGCGCTGCTGCCGGAGTTCCCGCGCGTGAGGCTGTGCGTCGCCTTCAGCGGCGGACCCGATTCCACCGCGCTGCTCGCGGCGCTCGCGCGCGTGCGACCGAGGCCGCAGGCGCTGCGCGCGCTGCACGTCGACCACGGTCTGCACCCGGACTCGGGAGACTGGAGCGCGCGAGCGGTGCGGCTGGCCCGCGCGCTCGGCGTGCCCTGCGAGGCACTCGCGGCGCAGGTGTCGCGCGCGGGCGGAGCCTCGCTCGAGGCGCGCGCCCGCGAGGCACGCTACCGGCTGCTCGCAGCACGGCTCGCGCCCGGCGAGGTGCTGCTCAGCGCCCATCACCAGGACGATCAGCTCGAGACGGTGCTGCTGCAGCTGCTGCGCGGCGCCGGCGTCGCCGGCGTCGCCGCCATGCCCGAGCTCGCGCCATTCGCGCCGGGGTGGCTCGCACGGCCGCTGCTCACGCGCTCGCGCGCCGAGCTGCTCGCCTGGGTGCGCGCGCAGCGCCTCGAGTGCCTCGAGGACCCGAGCAACAGCGACGATCGCTTCGACCGCAACTACCTGCGGCTGCGCGTGCTGCCGGCCATCCGCGCGCGCTGGCCGGGCGCCGCGGCCACGGTGAGCCGCACGGCGCGCCACGCCGCCGAGGCGCAGCGGCTGCTCGAGACGGCAGCGCTCGCCGACCTGGCACGCGCCCGCCACGGCGCGGCGCTCGCCGCGAGTGCGCTGCGCTCGCTCCCCCCGGAGCGCCGCCGCAACGCGCTGCGGTTCTGGATCGCCGCGCGCGGCCTGCCCGTCCCCCCGAGCCGCCGCCTGGAGGAGATCGCCGGCCCCCTGCTCGCGGCCCGCGCCGATGCTCAGCCGCTGGTCGCGTGGCCGGGCGCGCGGCTGCGACGCACGGGGGAGCTGCTGGTGCTCGCGGGAGCCGACGGCGGCCGCGCGGCGCCGGCCGCCGCGGCGCGGGCGCGTGGCGCCGCGGGGGGCATCCGCTGGCGCTGGCGCGCGCAGCCGGTGTGTGAGCTGCCCGAGGGCTGCGGGCGGCTCGAGCTGCGCGCCGACGCACACGGCCCGGTCGATCTCGCGGCGCTTCCCGCCACGCTCACGATCCGCTGGCGCCGGGGCGGGGAGCGCCTCACGCCGCTCGCCGGGGGAGCGCGGCGCGCACTCAAGAGCCTGCTGCAGGAAGCGCGGGTGCCGGCCGCGGAGCGGGGGCTGCTGCCGCTCATCTATGGCCACGGCGCCCTGGTCGCGGTGGCGGATCGGTGGCTCGACCAATCGGTCCAGGCGCGCGCCGGGGCGCGCCGGCGCGCGCGCCTGCAGTGGCAGCGCACGCACGACGCGTGAAGCTCGTGGCGGTGCGCCCGAGCAGGCGCACGAGGGCGGCAGATGTGCTAATCTGTCGGCCCGTCGTCGTTCTGCCCTTCCGTGGCGGACCGACCTGAAGGCGACGGGTAATCCTCGGACTGCTATGACGCGTTTCGTATTCGTGACCGGCGGCGTCGTGTCCTCCCTGGGCAAGGGCATCGCGTCGGCCTCGCTCGGCGCGATTCTCGAGGCCCGCAGCCTCAAGGTCGGCATGGTCAAGCTCGACCCGTACATCAACGTCGACCCCGGCACCATGAGCCCGTTCCAGCACGGCGAGGTGTTCGTCACCCAGGACGGCACCGAGACCGACCTCGATCTCGGGCACTACGAGCGCTTCGTGCGCACCACGACCGGGCGCAACAGCAATTTCACCACCGGGCGCATCTACGAGCGCGTCATCGCCAAGGAGCGCCGCGGCGATTACCTCGGCGCGACGGTGCAGGTGATTCCCCACATCACCGACGAGATCAAGCGCAGCATCAAGCTCGGCGCCGACGGCTCGGACGTGTGCATGGTGGAGATCGGCGGCACGGTGGGCGACATCGAGTCGCTCCCCTTTCTCGAGGCGATCCGCCAGCTCGGAGTCGAGCTCGGCCGCAACAACTGCGTGTACATGCACCTGACGCTGGTGCCGATCGTGGGCGGCTCGGGTGAGATCAAGACCAAGCCGACGCAGCACTCGGTCAAGGAGCTGCGCGGCATCGGCATCCAGCCGGACGTGCTGCTGTGCCGCTGCAAGCACCCGCTCCCGGAGGAGCAGCGTCGCAAGATCGCGCTGTTCACCAACGTCGAGGAGCGCGCGGTGATCTCGGCGGTGGACGCCGACGACATCTACCGCATCCCGATCCTGCTGCACGACCAGGCGCTCGACGACATCATCGTCGACAAGCTGCGCCTCGAGGTTCCGCCGACCGACCTCGCCGAATGGCGCCACGTGGTGAGCGCCCGGGCCAATCCCGACGGTCAGGTCGACATCGCGATGGTCGGCAAGTACGTGCAGATCCGCGATTCCTACCTGTCGCTGCACGAGGCGCTGATGCACGGCGGCCTCAAGAGCCGCACGCGGGTCAACATTCATTACATCGAGTCCACCGACATCGAGCAGCACGGCACCCGGCTGCTGAAGGGCGTGGACGCGGTGCTGGTGCCGGGCGGCTTCGGCGAGCGGGGCATCGAGGGCAAGATCCAGGCGGTGCGCTACGCGCGCGAGCAGGGCGTACCGTACCTGGGAATCTGCCTAGGCATGCAGGTGGCGATCGTGGAGTTCGGGCGCCACCTGCTCGGGCTCCATGACGCCAACAGCACGGAGTTCAACCGCGCCAACCCCCACCCGGTGATCGCGCTCATCTCCGAGTGGCAGGACCAGACGCACGGCGCGCAGACGCGCACCGAGGCCTCGGCCAAGGGCGGCACCATGCGCCTCGGGGCGCAGGAAGTGCGGCTCGCGGCCGGCACGCGGGCGCGCGAGCTCTACGGCCGCGACACCATCCTCGAGCGTCACCGCCACCGCTACGAGTTCAACAACAACTATCTCGAGCGCTACCGCCAGGCCGGCATGCGCTTCTCGGGATTCTCGCGCGACGGGCTGGTGGAAGTGATCGAGATCCCCGCGCATCCGTGGTTCGTCGCGACGCAGTTCCACCCCGAGTTCACCTCGACCCCGCGCGACGGGCATCCGCTGTTCACCGGCTTCATCCGCGCCGCACGTGCGCAGCGCGCCGCGCAGCTCCCGCAGGCGGCGGGAGCCTGAGCGGCGTGCGCCTGGCCGGACACGAAGTCGGGATCGGGCGACCGCTGTTCCTGATCGCCGGTCCCTGCGTCATCGAGAGCCTGAGTCTCACCGAGGAGATCGCCGGGCAGCTCAAGGAAGTCACGGCGCGCCTGGCGATCCCGTTCGTGTTCAAGGCCTCCTACGACAAGGCGAACCGCTCCTCGCGCGCGAGCTTCCGGGGCCCCGGCCTCGACGCCGGGCTCAAGGTGCTCGAGCACGTGCGCCGCCGTGTCGGCGTGCCGGTGCTCACCGACGTGCACGAGGACACCCCGCTCGCGGAAGTGGCCGCGGTGGTCGACGTGCTGCAGACGCCGGCGTTCCTCTGCCGCCAGACGAACTTCATCGTCAACGCCGCCGCGCAGGGCAAGCCGGTCAACATCAAGAAGGGCCAGTTCCTCTCGCCGTGGGAGATGAAGAACGTGGTGGAGAAGGCGCGCTCCACCGGCAACGAGGCGATCCTGGTGTGCGAGCGCGGCTTCTCCTTCGGCTACAACAACCTGGTGTCCGACATGCGCTCGCTCGCCATCCTGCGCGACACCGGCTGCCCGGTGGTCTTCGACGCCACCCACTCGGTGCAGCTGCCGGGCGGGCAGGGCAGCTCCTCCGGCGGGCAGCGCGAATTCATCCCGGTGCTGGCGCGCGCCGCGGTGGCGGCCGGCATCGCGGGCCTCTTCATGGAAACGCACCCGCGCCCCGCCGAGGCGCTCTCGGACGGTCCCAACGCCTGGCCGCTCGCGCGCATGGAGCCGCTCCTCACGACGCTCGCCGAGCTCGACCGCACGGTGAAGGCGGCGCCGCTCGAGGAGTCGCTGCTGCAGGAGCACTGAAATGAGCCGCATCACCGCGATCCGCGGCCGCGAAATCCTCGACTCGCGCGGCAATCCCACGGTCGAGGTCGACGTACTGCTCGATTCGGGCGCGCGCGGCCGGGCGGCGGTGCCCTCGGGCGCCTCGACCGGGACGCGCGAGGCGGTGGAGCTGCGCGACGGCGATCCGCGCCGCTACGGCGGCAAGGGCGTGCTCAAGGCGGTCGGGCACGTGAACGGCGAGCTGCGCGGCGCGCTCCTCGGCCGCGACCCGCGCGACCAGGCGGGGATCGACCGCCGCATGATCGAGCTCGACGGCACCGACAACAAGGCCCGGCTCGGGGCCAACGCCATCCTCGGGGTGTCGCTCGCCACCGCGCATGCCGCCGCCGGCGACGCGCGCCTGCCGCTGTACCGCTACCTGGCCGAGCTCGCCGGCGGCGAGCGCGAGCCGGTGATGCCGGTGCCGATGATGAACATCATCAACGGCGGGGCGCACGCCAACAACAGCCTCGACATCCAGGAGTTCATGATCGTGCCGGTCGGCGCGCCGAGCTTCCACGAGGCGCTGCGCTACGGCGCGGAGGTGTTCCACGCCCTGAAGCGGCTGCTCGCGGAGCGCGGGCTGCCGACCACAGTGGGAGACGAGGGCGGGTTCGCGCCGAACCTCGAGTCGAACGAGGAGGCGCTGGCGCGCATCGTCGAGGCGATCGAGGCGGCCGGCTACGTTCCCGGCCGGGACATCTGCCTGGCGCTCGATGCCGCCGCCTCCGAGTTCTTCCGCGACGGCGCCTACGAGCTCGAATGCGAGGGCCGCCGCCTGACGGCGCACGAGTTCACCGGCTACCTGGCCGACCTCGCCGGCCGCTATCCGGTCATCAGCATCGAGGACGGCATGAGCGAGAGCGACTGGGACGGCTGGGGCGAGCTCACGCGCGCGCTCGGCAAACGGCTGCAGCTGATCGGCGACGATGTGTTCGTCACCAACACGCGCATCCTGCGGCAGGCGATCGAGGCGCACATCGCCAACGCGATCCTCATCAAGCCCAACCAGATCGGCACGCTGAGTGAGACGCTCGAGTGCATCGGCGTCGCCGCCGCGGCCGGCTACGCGTCGGTCGTCTCGCACCGCTCCGGCGAGACCGAGGACAGCACCATCGCCGACATCGCGGTGGCGAGCGCCGCCACCCAGATCAAGACCGGCTCGCTGTCGCGCTCGGACCGCATCGCCAAGTACAACCAGCTGCTGCGCATCGAGGAGGAGCTCGGCACGGTGCGCTACGCCGGCCGGGACGCCTTCCCGGTGCGGGTCTAGAGGCGCCGCCGGTGGCCACCGCTCCCGCTGCGTTCCCGATGGTGTTCGCGCTCTATCCGCGCGTGACGCAGCTCGATTTCACCGGCCCGCTGGAGGTGCTGGCGCGGCTGCCGGGAGCGCGGGTGGTGCTGGCGGCGGTACGCGGCGGGGAGCTCGCGCTCGATGGCGGCCTCACCATCGCCGGCGTGCAGCCGCTCGCCGCCGTGACCGAGTGCGCGCTGCTGCTCGTCCCGGGCGGCTTCGGCGCCGGTGCCGCCATGGAGGATGCGGAGTATCTCGCGGCGCTGCGGCGACTCGCCGGGCAGGCGCGCTACGTGACCTCGGTGTGCACCGGGTCGCTCCTGCTCGGTGCCGCGGGACTGCTGCGCGGCCGGCGCGCCGCCTGTCACTGGGCGTTTCGCCAGCTGCTGCCGCTCTTCGGCGCCACGCCCGACGAGCGGCGCGTGGTGCGCGACGGCAACCTGATCACCGGAGGAGGCGTGACGGCGGGGATCGACCTGGCGCTCACCGTCGTGGCCGAGGTGGCCGGCCAGGAGCTCGCCGAAGCGGTGCAGCTCGGCATCGAGTACGCGCCCGAGCCGCCGTTCGACGCCGGCCGGCCGGAGCGGGCACGCCCGCAGGTACTGGCCGCCGCGCAGGCGCGTCTCGCGGCGCTTTGGCCGGAGCGCCTCGCCGCGGCGAGGCGCGCCGGTGCCGCCCTCGGCGTCGGCGCATCGGAGGATGGGTGAGCGCTTCGCGCCTGCACGGCCGGTCTGCTAGGCTGTCGGGCCCATGAAATGGCTCGCGGCCGCGCTCGCCGTCGTCCTCGTCCTGCTGCAATACCGCATCTGGGTCTCCGACCACGGAGTGCGTCAGGTGGAGCGCCTCAAGCACGCGGTTGCCGCCCAGCAGGCCGAGAACGCCCAGCTCGCCGACCGCAACGCCCAGCTCGCCGCCGAGGTGCGTGATCTCAAGACCGGGATGGATGCGCTCGAGGAGCGCGCCCGGAGCGACCTCGGAATGATCGCCCGCAACGAGACCTTCTACCAGGTGGTTCCCGCCCGGCCGGCCACGAGCCCCGCACCGCCGACGCGAACCGCTTCCCGCTGACCGCGAGCGGCAGCGGCGCCCCGCATGCGTTACTGGCTCGTCATGCCGGCCGCCGGCTCAGGCAGCCGCTTCGCCGCCGACCTTCCCAAGCAATATGCCATGCTCGCCGGGCGCACCGTGCTCGAGTGGGCGCTCGCGCCCTTTCTCGCCGACCCGCGCTGCGCGCACGCGGTGGTGGTGCTGGCCGAGCGCGATGGGCGCTGGCCGGCGGTTGCGGCGCGCTTGAGCGACGACCGGGTCTCGAGCGCCCCGGGCGGCGGTCAGCGCAGCGAGTCGGTGCGCAGCGGTCTCGCCGCGCTGCGCCCGCGGCTGCGCGACGAGGACTGGGTAGTGGTGCACGATGCCGCGCGGCCCTGCCTGGAGCCGGCCGACCTCGAGCAGCTGATCGCCCGCGCCGGCGCTCACGAAGCGGGCGGACTGCTCGCGGTGCCGGCGGCGGATTCCCTCAAGCGCTCGGCGCGAGGGGAAGGGGTGGTCGCGGCCAGCGTGGAGCGCACGGGACTCTGGCGCGCGCTCACGCCGCAGATGTTCCGCTACGGGCGGCTGTGCGCCGCGCTCGATGCGGCCCATGCAGGCGCTCGCTATCCGGGCGACGAGGCGCAGGCGCTCGAGTGGCTCGGCGCCACTCCGCTCCTGGTCGAGGGCGCCGCGACCAACCTGAAGATCACGACGCCTGCGGATCTCGAGCTCGCGGCGGCGGTGCTGCGGGCGCGCGGTGCGCGGCTCACGGAGACTGCCATGCGCATCGGCTCAGGCGTAGACGTGCACGCGTTCGGACCGGGGGAGCTCGTCGTGCTCGGGGGCGTGCGCATCCCGCATACCCGGGGGGTCATCGCGCATTCGGACGGGGACGTGGTGCTGCATGCGCTGTGCGACGCGCTGCTCGGCGGGGCCGGCCTCGGCGACATCGGCCAGCACTTCCCCGACTCCGATCCGGCGTGGCGGGGCGCCGACAGCCGGCGCTTCGTCGCCGCGGTGCTCGGCATGCTGCGCGGGCGCGGGCTCACCGTGGAGAACGCGGACCTCACCGTGATGGCGCAGGCGCCGAAGATCGCCCCCTACCGCGAGGCGATGCGGCGCGAGGTCGCAACGCTCCTCGGCATTGCCCTCGAGCGCGTCAGCGTCAAGGCGACCACCACCGAGGGGCTGGGCTTCCTCGGGCGCGCGGAAGGCATCGCCGCGCAGGCCGTGGTGCTCCTCCGCGGTACGTAGCGGGAGTCGCCGGCCTCGCGCACCGGCGCTACTTGGCCAGCTCGTATTCGCCTTCGACGTCGCACTTGAGAGCGTCGCTCCCGGCGGCGCAGCTGAACGTGCCCTTGCCCTTGATTCCCTTGAGCTTGCCGCCGCCGTCCGCGAAGGCAAAGGTGCCCTTCGATGCGACAGGCTTGCCGTCCTTGCTGGTGCTCGTGCCCTGGTAGGGCAGCGACACTCTCGTGCCGCTTGCCAGGGTTACCACGTGTATGCCGCGGAACCGCCCGTGGTTGCCGCTCCCCTCGAAGGTATCCGTCGCCACGCCGTCCTTGGTCTTGTCGCCCCCGATGTCGAAGGGCTTCGTCCAGTCGCACTTGTACTGATCCGCGCCCAGGTTGTGATCCGGGCGGTCGCCTACCGCCAGCGCATGCTGGGCAGCGGTCTTGCAAGTACAGGTTCCCGTGAACTTGGTCGCCTGTGCCCCGGCGGTCGCGGACCACACGCAGGCAACGCCGGCCAACAGCATCAAACTGACGAGTCTACGCATCGGAATTCCCCCTGCGCAGCGTACGAGCACGAGTGCCGGGCGTCAACGCGAGCCGGGAGCGGGGCACGCTCGCGCAGACCGCGGCGCTGACGCAAGATGACGGCCGACCATGCATGCGCGCGAACTCACCGCCCGCGAGGCAGCGCTTGGCCCGCCGCGCGCCTTCGGCGAGCCGCCGGTGTCGGCCGTGCTGCGCGCCGCCCCCGAGGACTTCGTGGTGGAGGAGGAGCTTGGCTTTGCGCCGGCGGGGGCGGGCCAGCACCTGCTGCTGCGGGTGCGCAAGCGCGATGCGAACACTCAATGGGTGGCGCGTGAGCTCGCGCGGCTCGCGGGTTGCCGGCCGGGAGACGTCGGCTATGCGGGGCTCAAGGACCGCCGGGCCGTCGCGGTGCAGTGGTTTTCCGTGCCGCAGCCGCGCACGCTCGTCGACTGGGCCGCGGCGCCTCGCGGTGAGTTCGCGGTACTCGATGCTTACCCGCACTCGCGCAAGCTCCCGCGCGGGGCGCTCGCCGGCAACCGCTTCGCGGTTCGGCTGCGTCCGCTCGACGGTGACGGTGCGCGCCTGGCGGCGAGTCTCACCGAGCCGCTGGCGCGTGTCGCAGCGCACGGCGTGCCGAACTACTTCGGTCCGCAGCGCTTCGGGCGCGACGCCGCCAATCTCGCCCGCTCGGATACGGAGCTGCGCCGCCTCGCGCACGCCGAGCGCGGCCTGGTGCTCTCGGCGGCACGGAGCCTGGTGTTCAACGCGGTGCTCGCCGAGCGCGTCACCGACGGCAGCTGGCAGCGGCTCGAGGCGGGCGACCTCGCCAACCTCGACGGGCGCGGGAGCGTCTTCGCCGTCGAGGCGGTCGATGAGACGCTCGCATCGCGCTGCGAGCGGCTCGGGATTCACCCGACCGGCCCGCTCTGGGGGGCGGGCGAGCCGCCGACGGCGCACCGGGTACTCGCGCTCGAGCAGCGCGTCGGCGCGGGGCTCGCGCGGGAGTGTGCGCGCTGCGCGGCGGCCGGCATGCGACAGGAGCGGCGGAGCCTGCGCCTGCGGGTCGGGGAGCCCGCGTGCGAGCCGGAGCGCGACGCCGTGGTGCTGCACTTTCGCCTGACGCGCGGCGGCTTTGCGACCGCGGTGCTGCGCGAGCTGATCGCGGAGGATCCCGCAGAGCTCAGCGGGGGGTGAGCAGGACGTAGAGCGCGCCGGTGCCGCCGTCCGCCGGCCGCGCCGATACGTAGGCGAGGACGGCCCCGGTGTGGTGCAGCACGGCGCTCACCGCGCTCTTGAGCACGGGACCGCGATGGCCCGAGCGCAGACCCTTGCCGTGGATGACGCGCACGCAGCGCGCCCGGTGCTCGAGCGCCTCGATGAGAAACTCCCGCAGCGCCTGCTTGGCTTCGGCGACGGTGAGCCCGTGCAGGTCGATCTCGCGCTCGACGCGGAACTCGCCGCGGCGCAGCCGGCGCAGCAGCGTCGGGCGCACTCCGGGGCGGTGGAACACGAGCGCCTCGCCCCCGGCGAGCGCGGGATCGGGGGGCTCGCGGGCGAGGCTCTCGCGCAGCACCGCGGCGCGATCGGCGCGCGCGAAACGCGCGCGCGGGCGCACCTTGGGCGCACGCGGCGCGGGGCCCGGCGTGCGCAGCGGCCGCACGCCGCGGACCGCCTCGCGGAACAGCCGCGCATCCTCGCCGTCGTCATCCGCCGGGTCGCCGCCACCCGAGGTGTGAGTCACGCTACCTCCGCCCGAAGTCCGTACAGTATAGTCACGCGGTTCCGTGAAGATCCTGGTCAGCAACGACGATGGCTATCGCGCGGAGGGCATCCGCTGGCTGCGCGAGGCTCTCGCGACGCTTGCCGAGGTCACCGTGGTGGCGCCGGACCGCAACCGCAGCGGTGCCAGCAATTCCCTGACGCTCGATGTGCCGCTGCGGGTGTTCGAGGCCGAGCCCGGCGTGTACTTCGTGCCGGGCACGCCCACCGACTGCGTACACCTCGCGATCTCCGGCCTGTTCGACTTCGAGCACGATATGGTGGTCGCCGGCGTCAACGACGGCCCCAATCTCGGCGACGACGTGCTGTATTCGGGCACGGTCGCCGCGGCGCTCGAGGGACGGTTCCTCGGACTGCCGACGATCGCGGTGTCGCTGTGCACCGGCGCGGGCGGCGGCGGACATTTCCAGACGGGGGCCGAGGTGGCACGGCGCCTGGTCGCGCGGCTGCTCGAGAAGCCGCTGCCGCCTGACTTCATTCTCAACGTCAACGTGCCCGACGTGCCCTTCGAGCGGCTGCGGGGATTGCGGGCCAGCCGCCTCGGTTACCGCCATCGCTCCGCTCCGGTGATGCGCGCGGCGGACCCACGCGGGCGGCCGGTGTACTGGGTGGGCCCCGCGGGCGCCGAGCAGGACGCCGGGCCCGGCACCGACTTCGACACGGTGGCGCAGGGCTACGTGTCGGTGACACCGCTGCAGATCGACCTGACGCGGCATGCCGTGCTGCCGGCGCTCGCCAGCTGGCTCGAGAGCTTCGATGGGTGACGTGCGGCTCACCGGCATCGGGATGACTTCGGCGCGCACCCGCGATCGGCTCGTGCAGCGGCTGCGCGAGCAGGGCATCACCAACCTCGCGGTGCTCGAGCGCATCCGCAACGTGCCGCGCCACATCTTCGTCGACGAGGCGCTCGGCAGCCGCGCCTACGAGGACACGGCGCTGCCGATCGGCTTCGGACAGACGATCTCGCAGCCCTACATCGTCGCCCGCATGAGCGCGGCGCTGCTCGAGGGCGCCGGCACGCCCGAGAACGTGCTCGAGGTCGGTACCGGCTGCGGCTACCAGACCGCGGTGCTCGCGCCGCTCGTCACGCGGCTCTACACCATCGAGCGCATCGAGCCGCTGCTCGCGCGCGCGCGCGAGCGACTGAAGGAGCTCGGCATCCGCAACGTGCGCTTCCGGCACGGCGACGGCACGCTCGGGTGGCGCTCGCACGCACCCTACGACGGCATCCTGGTCGGGGCCGCGCCGCTCACCGTACCGGAGGCACTGCTCCGGCAGCTGCGGGTAGGCGGGCGGCTCATCGTCCCGATCGGACCCGAGGGCGAGCAGGAGCTCGTGCGCCTCACCCGGCTCGAGCAGGGCTTCGGGCGCGAGGTCCTCGGCTCGGTAGCATTCGTCCCGCTCCTCGGCGGCACGGCCTGAGAAGGCCGGTCCGTTGGCGAGACATCACACTAGATAGATAGCGTAAGCGATTGAGTGTATTTATATATTCTCGCCCGGTTGGCCGCCAGCCGGCCGCTGCCGCGCGGCCGCGGACGGCCTGCATCGGGCCACTTGCGCCGGTATCCGCGACATGTTTACCATGCATCCCCTGTCTCTGATCGACGACAGGGTTCGAGGAGGGCGATCAACAGAGAACACAGGGCGGAGGGCGTTGCAACAAGAGCAATAAGCTTCCCGAGAACAACGAGAAAAATGCAATTGTTCGAGTCTGTCAGCTTCGAATGATTGTTTGGTTGGTTGAGCCTCCCCCTGTGTTCTCTGCCGATCGTCCTCGCCTCAGCGCAGGAACAGTCCCGCCGCGACGTTCCGCTCTTCCTGTACCAGCACGTTGAACGTGCGACACGCGGCCCCGAGCGCCATCGCCTCGAGGCCTACTCCCCGCTCGGCGAGCCACGCACGCACCTCATCCGGCGCGAACCGCTGCGTGGGGCCGGTGCCGAGCACCACCACCTCGGGCTCGAGCGCCAGGATGCGCTCGAGGTGAGCGAGGCGCAGTTCCGCGAAGCTGTCCGGCTCCCAGTCGGTGATCAGCGTAGCGGCGGTCAGGATGCAGCTGCGACGCACGCTGTGGGTGCCGATGCGCACCTCGCTGTCGGAGTAACCGCGGATGAGATTCGCTCCCGGCGCGGGTTCGAGGGTGAACTTCACGGCGGTACGATAGCGCCGGTGAGCGAGCTCGTCATAATCGTCGCCGACCTCTATCTGCCGTCCGAGGAGCCGGCGCGATCGGCACAGGCCGCCGACTTTCGCGCCGTGCCGGGCATCGAATTCGCGGCGCGCTTCGGGGAGCGGGGCCCGCTCGGCTCGGGGTGGCGGGCGTGGCTCGCGCGCTGGCTCGGGCGTGACGATCTCGCGGAATCGTCCGTCGCGCGTGTCGCCGCCGCCTCGCTCAGCTCGGGCCCCGCACCGGCGCTCGACTCGGGGAGCACCTGGATCGCGACACCGGTCGAGCTCACGGCGGGCCTGGCGCGGGTGCACCTCGACCACCGCGGCATCGTGCATCTCGAGCCCGCCGAGCAGGCGGCCCTCGCCGCCGCCTTCGCGGCCGAGTTCGCCTCCGCCGGGGCGCGGCTCGTGCCGCTTGCGGATGGCACGCTGCTGCTGCACGCGGCCGGCATCGCGCCGGTCGCCACCGAGGAACCGGCGCGCTGCGCGGGGGGCGAGCTCGTCCTGCCGCGCGGCACGGCGGCGGCGCCGCTCCTGCGCCTCACGAGCGAGATCGAGATGTGGCTGCACGGTCATGCGCTCAACGAGGCACGCCGCGCGCGCGGCGACCCGCAGGTGACGGCGCTGTGGCTGTGGGGCGCCGCCGGGCGGGCCATTCCGTCCCGGCCGCCGGCGCCGGGCGGCAACGGCAGCGCACGCGCGGCGCCGCTCGGCTTCGGCAGCGACGCCTGGCTCGGCGGACTGCTGCGACTCATGGGCAGCGCGCAGCGGCCGATCCCGGCGCGGCCCGCGGAGCTCATCGCGCAACTGCGGGGCGCCCGGGCGGTCTTCGTCACCGAGCTCGCCCGCGAGCCCGCGGACGGCGGGCCCTGGAGCCGCGCCGCCGCGCTCGCCGGGGTCGACCGGCGTCTCATCCGACCGGTGCTCACCGCGCTCGCAGCCGGGTCGCTCGAGCGCGTGACGCTCGTCGCCAACGATGCGGCGCTCACGATCGCGCGGCACAGCGCCTGGAAGCGCTGGCGCCGCCGCCGCGCGGGCCTCGGGGGATTCCTGTGAGGCTGCGGGTGGTGCGGCGCGAGCTGCCTG
>DASQIC010000076.1:0-17524 GCA_035631755.1 Steroidobacteraceae bacterium | reverse complement strand
CCCACCACGCCGCCCTCCGCTGTGGGCGGGCGCGAGGGGAGCCTGGAAGCCCCCACGCGCCACCCGCTCGAGTGGCGCGACCCGCAGTTCTACGACGCCAGCGCGCTCGAGAAGGAGCTCGAGCGCGTGTTCGATATCTGTCACGGCTGCCGCCGCTGCTTTTCGCTGTGCCACGCTTTTCCCACCCTGTTCGATGCCGTCGACGCCTCGAGCGAGGGCGAAGTCCGAGGCGTCGACAAGCAGGTGTACTGGCAGGTGGTCGACCACTGCTACCTGTGCGACATGTGCTTCATGACCAAGTGTCCGTACGTGCCGCCGCACCCCTGGAATGTGGATTTTCCGCACCTGATGCTGCGCGCCAAGGCGGTGCACGCGCGCGAGCAGCCGCTGACGCTGCGCGAGCGCACGCTCGCGGCCACCGACGTCGTGGGCTCGATCGCCGGCATTCCGGTGGTCACGCAGCTGGTGAACGCGGTCAACCACAGCGCCGCCGGCCGCGTGCTGCTCGAGAAGACGCTCGGCGTCGCCCGCAGCGCACCGCTGCCACGCTACGCGGCGCGCAGTGCCCGCAGGCGCCTGGCGCGGCTCGGTACCTGCGCCCCTGCACCGGCCGCGACGCCGCGCGCGGAGCCCACCGCGGCCACCACCGGGCGCGTGGCGCTCTTTCTCACCTGCTACGGCAACCGCAACGAGCCGGCGCTCGCCGAGGACCTGGCGGCGGTGTTCGCGCACAACGGGCTCGAGGTGCGCCTGCTGGCGCAGGAGCGCTGCTGCGGCATGCCGCGGCTCGAGCTCGGTGACCTAGAGGCGGTCGCGAAGCTCAAGGAATTCAACATCCCGCAGCTCGCCGCAGCCATCGCCGCCGGCTACGACGTCGTGGCGCCGATTCCCTCCTGCGTGCTGATGTTCAAGCAGGAGCTGCCGCTCATGTATCCGCAGGATCAGGCGGTGCGCCAGGTCGCCAAGAGGGTGTTCGATCCGTTCGAATACCTGATGCTGCGCCACCAGGCCGGGGTGCTGCGCACCGACTTCAAGAACCCCCTCGGCAAGGTGAGCTACCACGTCCCCTGCCACCTGCGGGTGCAAAACCTGGGACTCAAGACCCGCGACGTGCTCAGGCTGGTGCCGGGCACCACCGTCGAGCCGATCGAGCGCTGCTCCGGGCACGACGGCACCTACGGGCTGAAGCGCGAGTTCCGCGAGGCTTCCGCGCGCATCGGGCGGGCGGTGGCGCAGCGCGTGCAGGACGCGCAGGCCGATCACTACGCCAGCGACTGCCCGATGGCCGGTGCGCAGATCGCGAGCCTGCTCGATGAGCCGCGCGCGCCGCAGCACCCGCTCGCGCTGCTGCGCCACGCCTATGGCCTGTAGACTCAGCGGCCGGTGTGCGGCACGGAGGCGCGCATGAACACTTCAGGAGCGATGAGCACGGCGGCGCGCATGGACAAGCTCTCGGCCAGCGATCTGATGCCACTCGAGCAATACGCGCGCGAGCGCGCCGCGTTCCGCGCGCGGGTGCTGGCCCACAAGGCTTCGCGCCAGGTCGCGCTCGGACCCAACGCCACCTGGTGCTTCGAGGATCGCCTGACGGTGCAGTACCAGGTGCAGGAGATGCTGCGCGCCGAGCGCATCTTCGAGCCGCAGGGCATCGCGGACGAGCTCGCCGCCTACAACCCGCTGATTCCAGACGGTCACAACTGGAAAGTGACGCTGCTGATCGAGTTCACCGACGTGGAGGAGCGGCACCGCCAGCTCGCCGTGCTCAAAGGGATCGAGGCGCGCTGCTGGGTGCGGGTCGCCGGCCACGAGCGGGTATATGCAATCGCCGACGAGGATCTGTCGCGGGAGAACGAGACGAAGACCTCCGCGGTGCACTTCCTGCGTTTCGAGCTCACCACCGCGATGATCGCGGCGCTGCGCGACGGGGCGGCGCTCGGCGCCGGCATCGATCACCCGCATTACGCCTTTCAGCTAGACCCGGTGCCGGCGGCGGTGCGCGCGGCGCTCGTCGCCGATCTCGCCTGAAGCCTCGAGTCGCGCGCGGGAAAGCCTCTCGTGCGCGTGCGGGCCTTTGGTAAGATCGCGCCGCCTCGGACGATGCGCACAACCGGATGAGTCAGTCGTACACCGCTTCCGACATCGAGGTCCTCTCGGGCCTCGAGCCCGTCCGGCGACGGCCGGGCATGTACACCCACACCCAGCGTCCCAATCATCTGGCGCACGAAGTCATCGACAACAGCGTCGATGAGGCGATCGCGGGTTTCTGCAGGCAGATCGACGTCCGGCTCCACAAGGACGGGTCGCTCGAAGTGGAGGACGACGGCCGCGGGATGCCGGTCGACATCCATCCGAAGGAGAAGGTGTCGGGCGCCGAGCTCATCCTCACGCGGCTGCACGCCGGCGGCAAGTTCTCCGACAAGAACTACAAGTTCTCCGGCGGCCTGCACGGAGTCGGGGTCTCGGTGGTGAACGCACTGTCGAAGCACCTCGAGTGCTGGATCAAGCGCGGCGGCAAGGAATACAACATCGGCTTCAAGGACGGCAAGGTCTCCTCCAGACTCGAGGAGATCGGCACCGTCGGCCAGCGCAATACCGGCACGCGCATCCGCTTCTGGCCGGATCCGAAGTTCTTCGACTCGGACAAGTTCTCGGTGCCGCAGCTCAAGCACACCCTGAAGGCGAAGGCGGTGTTGTGCCCGGGGCTGCGCGTGACCTTCAGGAACGAGGCGACCGGCGAGCGGGACGAGTGGTTCTACACCGGGGATCTCGGCGCCTATCTCATCGAGGAGCTCGAGAAGCACGAGCGCATCCCCGCCGAGCCCATCACCGGCACCCGCGAGAGCGAGGACGACGCGGTCAACTACGCGCTCGCCTGGGCGCCCGATGCGGAGAACTCGATCGCCGAGAGCTACGTGAATCTCATCCCCACTCCCGAGGGCGGCACGCACGTCAACGGCCTGCGCGCCGGCGTGGCGCAGGCGGTGCGCGAGTTCTGCGAGTTCCGCAACCTCATTCCCCGCGGCCTCAAGCTCACGCCCGAGGACGTCTGGGACAAGGCGAGCTTCGTGCTGTCGGTGAAGATCCACGAGCCGCAGTTCGCCGGGCAGATGAAGGAGCGCTTGGGCAACCGCGACGCGGCGCCGCTCGTCGAGGGCTTCGTGCGCGACTCGATGGCGCTCTGGCTCAACGGCCATCCGGATGCCGGCGAGCGCATCGCGCAGCTCGCCATCGCCAATGCCCAGGAGCGCGCCCGGGCCGCACAGCGCGTGGTGCGCAAGCGCATCGCAGGCGGGCCGGCGCTGCCCGGCAAGCTCGCCGACTGCGTGAGCCAGGAGCCGAAGCGCTGCGAGCTGTTCCTGGTCGAGGGCGACTCCGCCGGCGGCTCGGCCAAGCAGGCGCGCGACAAGGACTTCCAGGCCATCATGCCGCTGCGCGGCAAGATCCTGAACACCTGGGAGGTGGACGCGGGGCAGCTCGCCGGCAGCGAGGAGGTGCACAACATCAGCGTCGCGCTCGGGGTCGAGCCGGGCTCGAGCGATCTCTCGGCGCTGCGCTACCACAAGGTGTGCATCCTCGCGGACGCCGACTCCGACGGGCAGCACATCGCGACGCTGCTGTGTGCGCTCTTCCTGCGGCACTTCCGCCCGCTGGTGGCGCACGGTCACGTGCACGTCGCCATGCCGCCGCTCTACCGCATCGATGCCGGCAAGCAGGTGTCCTACGCGCTCGATGACTCCGAGCGTGATCAGCTGCTGAAGAAGATCGAGAAGGAGAGCCCGCGCACGAGGCCGACGGTGACGCGCTTCAAGGGCCTGGGGGAAATGAACCCGACGCAGCTGCGCGAGACCACTATCGATCCGCGCACGCGCCGCCTGGTTCAGCTCACCATCGACGCGAAGGACAAGGTGGATCAGCTGATGGACATGCTGCTCGCCAAGAAGCGCGCCGCCGACCGGCGCGAGTGGCTCGAGAAGAAGGGCAATCTCGCGGAAGTGCAGGTGTAAGGGATGGCGCCCGAGAACCAGGAGCTCAACTTCGAAGGCATCGAGCGTCAGCCGCTCGGCACCTTCACCGAGAAGGCCTACCTCGAGTACTCGATGTACGTGATCCTCGACCGCGCGCTGCCGGCGCTCGGCGATGGCCTGAAGCCGGTGCAGCGGCGGATCGTCTATGCCATGAGCGAGCTCGGGCTGTCGGCGGTCGCCAAGCACAAGAAGGCCGCGCTCACCGTCGGCGACGTGCTCGGCAAGTTTCACCCGCACGGCGACACGGCCTGCTACGAGGCGATGGTGCTCATGGCGCAGCCCTTCGCCTACCGCTATCCGCTCATCGACGGGCAGGGCAACTGGGGCTCGCAGGATGACCCGAAGTCCTTCGCCGCCATGCGCTACACCGAGGCGAAGCTCACGCGCTATGCCGAGGTACTGCTCGCGGAGCTCTCCGACGGCACCGTCGACTGGGTCCCGAACTACGACGGCTCACGCGAGGAGCCGGTGATCCTGCCGGCGCGGCTGCCGAACCTGCTCGTGAACGGCACCACCGGCATCGCGGTGGGCATGGCGACCGACATTCCGCCGCACAACCTGCGCGAGGTCGCGGCGGCGGCGATTCAGCTGCTGGAGGAGCCGGAGGCGACGCTGGCGGCGCTCATGAAGCACGTGAAGGGCCCGGACCTGCCGACCGGCGCCGAGATCATCTCTCCGCGCGCGGACCTCAAGGAGTTCTACGACAAGGGGGTCGGCAGCTACAAGGCACGCGCCACCTGGGAGATCGAAGAGGGCAACGTCGTCATCACCGCCTTCCCTTACCAGGTATCGCCGGCGCGCGTGCAGGAGCAGATCGCCGAGCAGATGCGGGCGAAGAAGCTGCCGATGGTCGATGACCTGCGCGACGAGTCCGATCACGAGAATCCGACGCGCCTCGTGATCGTGCCGCGCTCGAGCCGCGTCGACCTCGTCGAGGTGATGAACCACCTGTTCGCGACCACCGACCTCGAGCGCAACTACCGCGTGAACCTCAACATCATCGGTCTCGACGGACGCCCGCGCGTCATGGGCCTGAAGGAGGTGCTCGCCGACTGGCTCGAGTTCCGCACCAAGACCGTGACGCGCCGCCTGCAGTACCGGCTCGAGAAGGTCGCGAGGCGCCTGCACATCCTCGATGGACTGCTGATCGCCTTCCTCAATCTCGACGAGGTGATCCGCATCATCCGCCGCGAGGAGGACCCGAAGCCGGTGCTGATGAAGCGCTTCAAGCTCTCGGACGAGCAGACCGAGGAGATCCTCAACACCCGGCTGCGCCATCTGGCGAAGCTCGAGGAGATGAAGATCCGCGAGGAGCAGCAGACGCTCGCCGCCGAGCGCGAGGAGCTCGAGGCGCTCTTGAGGAGCAAGGCGAAGCTGAAGAAGCTCATCGCCGCCGAAATCCGCGCCGATGCGGACAAGTACGGTGACGAGCGGCGCACGAAGATCATCGAGCGCGAGGCCGCGCAGGCGATCGATGCCACCTCGCTCATCCCCAACGAGCCGGTGACGGTGGTGCTCTCCACCGGGGGCTGGGTGCGCTCGGCCAAGGGTCACGACATCGAGCCGGGCGCGCTCGCCTACAAGAGCGGGGACGCATTCCAGGCGCTCGCGCGCGGGCGGAGCCTGCAGAGCGCGGTGTTCATCGACAGCACCGGGCGCACCTACACGCTGCCGGCGCACTCGCTCCCCGGCGCGCGCGGTTACGGCGAGCCGCTCTCGGGCCGGCTCGACCCGCCCGACGGGGCGAAGTTCGCGGGGATCATGATCGGGGAGCCCGAGGATCTGTGGCTGCTCGCGTCGGACGCCGGTTACGGATTCACCGCGCGCCTCAAGGACCTCGTGAGCGACCGGCGCGCCGGCAAGACCGTGCTCAACGTGCCCGAGAACGCGCAGGTGCTCGCCCCGGCGCCGGTGCTGACGGGCGACTCCCTCGTCGCGGTGGTGAGCAGCGAAGGCAAGCTGCTCGCCTTCCCGGTAGGGGAGGTGCCCGAGATGCCGCGCGGCAAGGGGAACAAGCTCTATGACATTCCCGGTAAGAAGGCGCGCGCACGCACCGAGCTCATGACCGCCGTCGCGGTGGTGCCGCCGAAGGCGAGTCTCGTGCTGTGGTCGGGCGAGCAGAAGAAGACCCTCGACTGGGCGGAGCTTCAGGACTACGTCGGCGAGCGCGCGCAGCGCGGGGCGGTGTTGAAGCGCGGCTGGCCCCGCAGGATCGCCCGGATGGAGGCGGTGATGCCGGCTCCCGCCGGCTGACCGCCCGGGTGGCCGCGTGCAGGGCTCGTCCCCTGCCACGCGCGCAAGCTGCTGATTCCATAACGTCCCCCCGCCAGCCCCTCGTTTTGCTAATGAGAATGATTCTTATTATGATTTAAGGCAAGCTATTGCCAAGGTCCAGCGGAGGAAACCGCCATGAACCGCCGATCATTCCACGCGCCGCTGCTGCTGACTGCCGTACTGTGGGGCGCCGCTTCGACCGCCGCCGTTTCGACAGCCGTCGCCTCACCCGCGGAGCAGGAGCAGTTGAGCGCGCTCAAGCGCCAGCTCACGCAGGTGCAGGCCGCGCTGCAGGAGCTGAGCGACGAGAACCGGGCACTGCGCGAGCACGAGCGCGAGATCGATCGGCAGCTCGCTCAGCTCGCGGCGGCCGCGCAGCCGCCGGCCCCCGCGCCGGCGGCCGGGAACGCCGGTGCCGCGCTGCCTCCCGCCCCCGTGAGTCCCGCCCCCGTGAGCACGTCCTTCGGCGCGCTCAGTCCGAACCTGCGTCTCTGGGGCTACGGTGAGGTGTACTACGCCGATCCTGTGAACCAGAGTTCACAGGCGACCATGGACCTGGCGCGCGCCGTGTTCGGCATCGGCTACAAGTTCGATGAGCTCACCGAGTTCAACTCCGAGTACGAGATGGAGCACGCGGTCGCCTCGGCGTCCGACGTGGGGGAGTTCGAGGTCGAGCAGTTCTACGTCGACCGCATCCTGAGCGATGCGGTTACGGTGCGCGCCGGGCTGCTCCTCATGCCGTTCGGCTTCCTCAACGAGCACCACGAGCCGACCAATTTCTACGGCATGCAGCGCAACTTCATCGAGACCCTGATCATTCCGAGCACCTGGCGCGAGGGCGGCTTCAACCTGCACGGCGATAGCGCGGGCGGTTTCGGCTGGAACCTCGGACTCACCACCGGCTTCGACCTCTCGCGGTGGGACTTCCAGCCTGCGTTCCCGCTCTATCGCAACGCGCTGCAGCTCGAGAACACCGCCAGCGCGCCGTTGCAGGCGGCGCACCAGGAGCTCGCGCTCGCCAACGCGCGCCACCTCTCGCCCTATCTGGCGCTCAGCTATTACGGACTGCCGGGCCTGACGCTCGGGGCGGCCGCGAGCAGCGGCAAGGCGGTGGCGGCGGGCCCGGGCGATCCGCGCGTGACGCTGTGGGAGGCCCATGCGCGCTGGCAGCCGGCGAGCTGGGACCTCGAGGCGCTCTACGCGCGCGGCACCATCAGCGACCTGACGGCGGTCAATGCGCTGAATCCGGGCTCGCCCAACCCGATTCCCTCGAGCTTCTACGGTTACTTCCTGCAGGGCGCCTGCGAGGTCTGGGAGCACGGCAGCTACCGCCTGGCGCCGTTTGCGCGTTTCGAGCGCTACGACCTTGGCGCGCGCTTCGAGGGCACGGCCGGCCCGGCCATCCCGAGCGGGCTGGTGCCGCTCTCGAGCACGCCCGGGGACCTCGGCTTGTGGCCGCAGGATCACGATCGCGTGTGGACGCTCGGCGCGAGCTTCTACATCGGCCCGCACCTGGTGCTGAAGAGCGACTATCAGTGGTTCCAGCAGAACGTCGGCTTCAAGCGCTTCGATCTCGGCCTGGGGCTGGCATTCTGAAGCGCTCCGCGCCCATCACATCACGACTTCCTCGGGCTCGTGCACGAAGTAGCCCTGGATGTACTGCACGCCGATCTGCCACAGCACCGCCATGGTGTTGGCGTCCTCGACGCGCTCGCCGATGGTCTGGATCGAGCGGCGCTTGGCCGCTTCCACCAGAGCCCGCACACGCTGCTGCAGCTGCGGGTCGCCGGCGAGTCCCTGCACCAGCGTACCGTCGATCTTCACGAAATCGAGCGGCACCGACTCGATCAACCCCGCACTGTCGCGGCCGCCGCCGAAGCTCTCGAGCGCGAAGCGGAAGCCGCGCCCGCGCAGGCCGCCCGCGAGCGTCTTGACCGCGGCGAGGTGGCTCGCCGCGCTCTCCTCGGTGACCTCGAAGCACAGTCGGCGCGGCTCGGCGCGGCTCGAGCGCAGATGGGTATCGAGCCAGGAGAGGAAGGTCTCGTCCCGGGCGGTCTCGCGCGAGAGCCGCACGAACAGGCATTCGGTCTTCTTCTGCGAGGCGAACGAGAGCGATGCCCCCACCACCCAGCGGTCGATGTTCTTCATGAGATCGTTGCGGGCGGCCGCGGCCATGAACTCCGACGGCAGCACGTCGCGGCCCTGAGGGTCGACCATGCGCACCAGCACGTCGAACATCCCGGGGTCCTCGCCCCCGAGGCTCGCGATCGGCTGCTGCACCAGGCGGAAGCGGTTCTCCATCAGCGCCGCCTTGATGTGCTTCACCCACACCTTGTCGTAGGACTTGACGCGCGCGTCGGTGTCGGCCTGACCGGAGCTCACCGTCTGGTTGCCGCCGCGGGCGCTGCCCTTGCGTGCGCAATCGAGCGCGTCCGCGATCAGCGCATCGAGCACCGGCTCCCCCGGCGGCACCACCGAGAGCCCGACCGTGCAGGTGACGCTGATCGTCTTGTCGCCGAGGCGCACCGCGTGCTTGTGCACGCGCGCGAGCAACTGCTCGCTCCAGGCGCTGATGTCGTGCTCGTTGCCGCGCTCGAGCAGCACTCCGAACAGGACGCCTCCCAGGCGTCCGACGAGCTCCTTCGGGTGCACCGACTCGCGCAGCAGCCGGATGAAGTCCGCGAGCACGTCCTCGCTCGCGGTGGCCCCGACCGCACGCTCGAGCGCGGCGAATTTGTCGACCCGCACGACCGCGATGCAGCGCATGCCTCCGGCCTGGCGCGTCGCGAGGCGCTCGGCGAGTGCGTGCAGCAGCTCGCGGCGCGACAGCAGGCCATAGCCGTCGGAGGTGCGCTCGGGCACCGGTGTCGCGACCGCCCTGGTCTCGGCCGAGGTGCGCGAGGGCACCACCAGCCGCACGCACGGCTCGCCCTCGTGCTCGCCGAGCGCGAGCGCAATCTCTACCGGCAGCACGCTGCCGTCGGCGGGCAGCAGGTTCGCCCGCAGCGTGTGATCGCGCCAGAGCCCCTTGAGGCAGGCGGCGAGCGCGCCGCGCAGCGCCGGGTGCGAGGACTCCTCGAACAGATCCATGACGGGCTGCCCGGTGAGCCCGTCCTCGACCCCGAGCAGCTCGTGCCAGGCACGGTTGGCATCGACCACGATGCCCTCCTGCACCTGCAGGATCGCGTCGTTCGAGCGCTCGAGCACCGTGTCGAGCTGGCTGCGGGCCTCCTGCGCAGCCTGCAGCGCCGCATCGAGAGTGCGCTGCGAGCGGAAGGTGGCGATCTCGCGCATCATCACCGCCTGCATGCGCGCCGGGTGGGCGAGCGTCACGAGATCGCGGGCGCCGAGTGCCATCGCCTGGGCGATGTGCGCCTCGTCGGCCTCGGGCGCGACCACCAGGATCGGTACGGTGGGAGTGAGCTGGTCGCGGATGGCGATCACGGGCTGCAGGTCGTCGCTGCCGCTCACCACGTGCACCAGCATCTCGGGGTTGATCTGGGTGAGCGCATCGCCGAGGTCCCGCAGCGCGGGGATCCAGGTGCAGTGCGCCGGCTTGCCCGCACGGCGCAGCATGCCGTTGATCGCCTCGACCGGCTCGCGTGTGGCGCTCAGCACGATGAGCGGAACGGCGCTCTGCTCGGTCAACGCGGTCTCCCGGATGCGCTCGCGAGTTCCAGAGTCTAGCACCGCGGCCGCCGCCCCCCGCCCGAGGGGACTGCGCTCGCCGCGGCTCTCTGGCGGGGGTGGGGCGATGCCGCTATCATACGCGGCCCTCTTGGGCGGGCAGCCCGCTCAGCGGCGCCCCCGACCGCAGGATAAAGATCATGGCCAGCTACACCACCAGCGAGATTCGCGCGGGTCTCAAGGTCCTGCTCGACGGCGACCCCTATACCGTCATCGAGAACGAGTTCGTGAAACCGGGCAAGGGCCAGGCCTTCAACCGCATCAAGGTCCGCAACCTCAAGACCGGCCGCACCATCGAGCGCACCTTCAAGTCGGGCGAGTCGCTCGAGGCCGCCGACGTCGTCGACACCGACATGCAGTACCTCTACCAGGACGGGGACTTCTGGCACTTCATGGTGCCGGAGAGCTTCGAGCAATACACCGCCGGCAAATCGGCGGTGGGCGAGTGCGCCAAGTGGCTCAAGGACGGCGTGACGGTCATCGTGACGCTGTGGAACAACGTGCCGCTGGTGGTGACGCCGCCGCCGCACATCGAGCTGAAGATCGTCACCACCGACCCGGGGCTGCGCGGCGATACCGCAACCGGCGGCCAGAAGCCCGCGACGCTCGAGACGGGAGCAGTGGTGCGGGTGCCGCTGTTCGTCAACGAGGGCGAGGTGGTGCGCATCGACACGCGCACCGGCGAGTACATCTCGCGCGCCAAGCAGTAGGCGCGGGCCGCACGGCGGCTCCTCAGGCGCGCGCCAGCGCGCGTGCCGCCGCGCGCGAGCGCCACAGCCCGTCGGCGGCATAGACGGCGAGCGCCGCCCAGATGAGGGCGAAGCCCACGGCGCGCGCCGCGGTGAAGCTCTCGCGGAAGACGAGCACCCCGCACAGCAGCTGCAGGCTCGGCCCGATGTACTGCAGCACGCCGACGGTCGAGTAGGGCAGGACGCGCGCGCCGTAGGCGAAGAGAAAGAGCGGTACCGCGGTCACGAGGCCGCAGCCGACGAGCAGCGCCGTCACTCCCGGCGCGCCGGCGCCGAAGGCGGCCGTGCCCTCGAGCCGACACCAGGCGAGGTAAGCGAGCGCGAGCGGCAGCAGCAGCAGCGTCTCCGCGGCGAGGCCGGGGAGGGCGTCGACGCTGATCACCTTGCGGGTGAGGCCGTAGAGGGAAAAGGTCACCCCGAGAACGCAGGCGATCCACGGCGGCCGCCCGGCGAGCACCGTGAGATAGACGACCCCGAGCGCGGCGAGTGCGATCGCGAGCGACTGCATGCGGTTCAACCGCTCGCGCAGCACCACTACGCCGAGAGCCACGTTCACCAGCGGATTGATGAAGTAGCCGAGGCTCGCCTCGACCACGTGCGCATGAGCGACGCTCCAGACGTACACCAGCCAGTTGATGGTGATGAGGAGCGCGGTGAGGGCGAGGCGCGCGAGGAGCCGCGGATTGACGAGCGCCGCCCGGAGGCGTCCGAGCTCACCGCGCGCGAGCATGAGCGCGAGGACGAACAGGCAGGACCAGGCGACGCGGTGCGCGATGATCTGCGTCGCAGGCACCGCGCTCAAGGGGCGCAGGTAGAGCGGGAAGAGGCCCCAGATGACGAAGGCGGCGCTCGCCGCCGCGAGGCCCCGCGGGGCGAGCCGCGCGGGTGTCATTCCGGATGCGCGCCGGGCGCCGCGCTGGCCTCGAGGAAGCGCCGCGCGAGCGCCTCGAGTCCGCGGGCATCGGCCTCATCGAAGCGTTGGGTGCGCGGACTGTCGAGATCGAGCACCCCGAGGAGTCGCTCGCCCGAGATCAACGGCACCACGATCTCCGAGCGCGAGGCGGCATCGCAGGCGATGTGGCCCGGGAACTCGCGCACGTCGGGCACGACGATCGTCCGGCGCCCTGCGGCGGCCGTGCCGCACACGCCGGAACCCAAGGCAATGCGCACGCAGGCCGGCGGGCCCTGGAACGGCCCGACGACGAGCTCGCCGCTCTTGAGGAAATAAAAGCCGGCCCAGTTGACTTCGGGGAGCGCTGCGAAGAGGAGCGCCGCGGTGTTGGCGGCATTGGCGATGAGGTCGCGCTCGCCCGCCAGCAGTGCGGCGAGCTCGCGAGCGAGCCGGGCGTAGTCGGCGTCCTTGTCGCGGAAGTCGTAGCGCTCGCGTGCGTGGGACATGGGGCCGCTCGCCATGGAAGGGCCGGCATTGTCGCCCTGGACATCTGATGCGTGATGCAATAGCATCTGATGCATGAGGACCACGCTCGATATCGCCGATGACGTGCTGCAGGCGGCCCGCGAGCGTGCGAGGCGCGAGAAAAAGACCATCGGGGAGGTGATCTCGGAGCTCGCCCGCCGGGCGCTCACTGCGCTGCCGGCGGCGCTCGAAGCCGGCAGTCCGGCGGTGCGCGAGCCGCGCGCCGTCCACGGCTTCAGGCCCTTCGCGCGCCGCGGCGGCATCGTCACCAACGAGCTGATCGAGAATCTGCGCGACGAAGACGGCGAGTGATGCGCTCGCTCCTCGACGTCAACGTGCTGATCGCGCTGCTCGATCCCGATCACATCCTTCATGAGACTGCGATCGACTGGTTTGCGCGCCATGCGCGCGCCGGGTGGGCATCCTGTCCGCTCACCCAGAACGGCTGTGTGCGTGTCATGTCGAACCCCGGTTACCCGAACCCGCTGCCGGTGGAAGCGGTGATGCAGCGCCTGGCCGAGGCCTGCCGCAGCGCGGTCCATGAGTTCTGGGCCGATGACGTGAGTCTGCTCGACCCGCAGGTCGCCGACCCGCGCCGCATCCTCTCCTTTCGGCAGCTGACGGATCTGTACCTGCTCGCCCTCGCCGTCGCCCACGAGGGCCGCTTCGTCAGCTTCGATAAGAGCATCGCCACCGCGGCGATTCCCCGGGCACGGCGCGAGCATCTGCTCACGCTCTGAGGCGTGAGCAGGAGCTGCGCGCGCCTCAAGCGCGCTCGATCGGGAAGGCGAGCACGTCGTCGATGTGGGCGGCGTGCAGGGCGAGCATCAGCGTGCGGTCGAAGCCGAGCGCGACCCCCGCACAGTCGGGCAGGCCGCTCGCGAGTGCCGCGAGCAGCCGCTCGTCCGCAGCGGTGGCCGGCAGATGGCGGCGGCGCCGCTCGGCGCGGTCGCGGGCGAAACGCGCGCGCTGCTCGGGCGCGGCGGCGAGCTCCTCAAAGCCGTTGGCGAGCTCGATGCCATCGCTATAGAGCTCGAAGCGCAGCGCGAGGCGTCGATCGCCGGGATCGAGACGCGCGAGCGCGGCCTGGCTCGCCGGGTAGCCGTGCACGAAGGTGAGCGCCCCGCGGCCGAGGCGCGGGCCCACGATGGCACCCATCAGCAGCTCGAGCAGCTCGTCGCGCTCGCGCGAGCGGCTGCTAAGCCCAAGCGGCGCGGCCGCACGGGCGAGCTCGGCGGCGCTCGCGGTGAGCGGATCGAGGCCGAGCTCGCGCAGGAACGCGTCGCGGTAGCCGAGGCGCTCGCCGCGGCGCGAGATTGCTGCCGGACCGAGGAGCGCGCGCACCAGCTCTTCGACCTCGTCCATCAGAGCGCCGAGGGAGAAGCCGATGCGGTACCACTCGATGAGCGTGAACTCGGGGTGGTGGAGCCGGCCGCGCTCGCCCGCGCGCACCACGTGGCAGATCTGGTAGATGTCGCCACTGCCGGCGGCGAGCAGGCGCTTCATGGCGTACTCGGGCGAGGTGTGAAGGTAAAGGCGCGGCGCCCGCGCGCCGGGGGCGGCGAGCCGTACGCCCGCCGAGTGCAGGTGCGGGTCGGTCACCGGAGCGTTGACGAGGAGCGGGGTGTCGACCTCGAGCACCCCGCGCGCGGCGAAGAACTCGCGCGCGCGCGCGATGAGCGCCGCGCGCTCGCGCAGCACCGCGAGCGGGGCGAGCGGCCGCCAGTCGGCTTGCTTCACGTGAGCCGCGCGAGGGTCTCGCCGACGCGGATCGCGCGGCCCGGCTCGAGCGCCTCGAGCCACCGGGACTTCCCCGCGGGCAGCAGCAGGATGACGGTCGATCCCATGTTGAAGCGGCCCATCTCCGCGCCCTTCGCCAGAGTGAGCGGGCTGCGGCTCGTCTCGAGCGGCAGCACGGCGCGCTCGCGCGGCGAGCGGGGCGTGACATCTCCGTGCCACACGGTGGCCATGCTGCCGACGAACAGCGCCCCGACGAGCACCAGGGCGAAGCTCAGGTCCCCGGCGGTGAAGGCGCACACCACGCGCTCGTTGCGGGCGAAGAGCCCGGGAAGGAGCGCCGCGGTGGTGGCGTTGACGCTGAAGAGCGCGCCCGGTACGTACCACGCCGCCGCGAGCGTGCCGGCGAGCGGCATGTGAACGCGGTGGTAGTTGCGCGGGGCGAGATAAAGAGTGGCGAAGGCGCCGCCGCGAAACCGCGCCGCCCAGGCGGGCTCGCCCTCGAGGAGCGACTCGAGCGTGTAGGCGAGGCCCTTGGCCTGCACCAGCCAGGAGCCATCCAGCACCCCGACCTGGCTCACCACACCGTCGACCGGCGAGACGAGCGCGGAGGTGTCCGGCTCGACCGGGCGCGCCCCGGCGCGCAGCGCGCGGGTGAAGAACTCGTTGAAGCTCGCAAACTTCTGCGGGTCGGACTCCGCCGCCTCGCTCATGTCGGGCCGGTAGTTGACGATGAAGTTGTCGATGAGCGCGTTCTTCACCAGCGTGATGCGGCTGCGCGTGAGTCGATACGCGAGCTGCGACAGCAGGTGCTGCGGCAGCACGTACTGCAGCGCGACGAACGCCCGCGAAGTGAGATCCGGAGTCCCCTCGCTCATCCGCGCTGCCAGAAGCGCCGCGGACGCAGGTAAGGGGCGGCGCGGCGCAGGTCCGCGGCGAAGGCGCCGGCGTCGAAGGGTGGGGTGAAGATCGCGACGATGCGCGCAGCAGTATTCACCAGGAATACGACCGCCGAGTGATCCATGGTGTAGTCGCCTCCCGGGAGGGCGACGCGGTTCACCGCAACGCCGAAGTTGGCCGCCACCTGCCGGATCTCGGCGGGCGCGCCGGTGACTCCCCGGAAGGAGGGATCGAAGGCGTGTACGTAGAGCCCGAGCACCGGCGGGGTGTCGCGCTCGGGGTCCACCGTGACGAACAGCACCCGCAGATCCCCGATCGCCGCCTGGCGGCGGATCCGCGCGAGCTCGATGAGTGTGGCGGGGCACACGTCCGGGCAGCGGGTGAAGCCGAAATAGACGAGCGTCGGGGCCCCCGCGAGGTCGGCGCGCGTGTAGGGCTGTCCCAGGTTGTCGGTCAGACGAAAATCGGCGACCGGCTTGGGCTGCGGGAGCCAGGTGCCGCTTGCCAGCTCGGGCGCGCGCCTGTCAAGTTCGTGCGCGAGGTAAAAGCCTGCGAGCGCCGCACAGGCGGCGGCGGGAACGAGCAGCCAGCGCAGCCTTGATGGGTCCATGAGCGAATTATTTCACACCGACGCACGTCGCGGACGCGGCGGCCGTGACCGCCATCCGCCGCTCACCGTGGGTGCGCTCATCGAGCGCGGCGCGCGGCGGCTCATTCGCGCACGCGTCGTCTTCGGACACGGCACCGACAACGCGCGCGACGAGGCGGCAGCGCTCGTGCTGCACGCGCTGCGGCTGCCCGCCGACGCGCCGGGCGCCGCCTATCGCCGCCGCGTCGGGGCCGCCGGCGAGCGCGCCGTGCGCGAGCTCCTCGGGCGGCGTATCGCCGAGCGCATCCCCGCGGCGTACCTCACCGGGGTCGGCTGGTTCGCGGGCCTGCCCTTTGCGGTCGATCGGCGGGTGCTCGTGCCGCGCTCGCCGATCGCGGAGCTCATCGAGCGGCGCTTCGCTCCCTGGATCGAGGCGCGGCGCGTGCGCCGTGTGCTCGACCTCGGCACGGGCTCGGGCTGCATCGCGATCGCCTGCGCGCGCGCCTTCGCCCGGGCGCGCATCGACGCGGTGGATATCTCGGAGGAGGCACTCGCGGTCGCGCGCACGAACGTGCGCCGCCATCGGGTCGGGCGTCGCGTGCGGCTGGTGAAATCCGCTCATTTCCGCGCGCTCGGGGGGGCGACCTACGATATCATCGTGGCCAATCCGCCCTACGTGGGAGCTCGTGAACTCAAACGCCTGCCGCCGGAGTACCGGCACGAGCCGCGCGTGGCGCTCGCGGCCGGGCGCTCGGGTCTTGCTTCGGTGGCCGTCATCCTGCGCGAGGCGCGCCGGCACCTGCGCCCCCGGGGACTGCTCATCGTCGAGGTGGGCAACACCGAGCACGCGGTGCGGCGGGCGTACCGGAGGCTGCCGTTCCTGTGGCTCGAGTTCGAGCGCGGCGGCGGTGGAGTGTTCCTCCTGAGGCGCGAGCAGCTGCCGCGCTGAGCAGCGCACCGACCCATGTCCGGCAACACCATCGGCAAACTCTTCACGGTGACCACCTTCGGGGAGAGCCATGGGCCGGCGCTCGGGTGCGTCGTGGACGGCTGTCCGCCGGGGCTCGAGCTCTCGGAGGCCGACCTGCAGCAGGACGTCGACCGGCGGCGCACCGGCACCTCGCACTTCGTCAGCCAGCGCCGCGAGGCCGATCAGGTGCGCATCCTCTCCGGACTGTTCGAAGGGCGCACCACCGGCACTCCGATCGGCATCCTCATCGAGAACACCGACGCGCGCTCGCGCGACTACGAGCGCATCAAGGACCGCTTCCGCCCGGGCCACGCCGACTACACCTACCAGCAGAAGTACGGGTTCCGCGACTACCGCGGCGGCGGGCGTTCCTCGGCGCGCGAGACCGTGATGCGCACCGCGGCCGGCGCGATCGCACGGCGCTATCTCGCCACGCGCCTCGGCGTGCACATCTTCGGCTATCTCAGCCAGGTCGGATCGCTCACGATCGAAGCGGTCGATCCCGACTTCGCCTATCGCAATCCCTTTTTCTGCCCCGACCCCGCGCGCGTGAAGGAGCTCGAGGAGCTCATCTGGCAGATCCGCTCCGCCGGGGATTCGATCGGCGCGCGCGTCACGGTGGTCGCGCGCGGCGTGCCGCCCGGACTCGGCGAGCCGGTGTTCGACCGGCTGGATGCCGACATCGCGCACGCGCTGATGGGCATCAACGCCGTCAAGGCGGTGGAGATCGGCGCGGGCGCGGGAGCCGTGGCGCAGCGCGGCAGCGAGCACCGCGACGAGCTCACCCCGGGCGGCTTTCGCACCAATCACGCGGGCGGCGTGCTCGGCGGCATCTCCTCGGGCCAGGACATCATCGCGCACCTGACCCTGAAGCCCACCTCCAGCATCCAGGTGCCCGGTGACACCATCGACCTCGCCGGCAATCCGGTCGAGATCGTCACCACCGGGCGGCACGACCCGTGCGTCGGACTGCGGGCGACGCCGATCGCCGAGGCGATGCTCGCGATCGTGCTCATGGATCATTACCTCCGGCAACGCGCGCAGAACGCCGACGTGAAGTCTCCGACGCCGGTCATACCGGGGGCTCCGCGCGGCTGAGACGGCGGGGCCTGCGGCGCGGCGGCTGAGGCTGCGCGGGCGGCTGCGGGGGTGGTCGGCACGTTCCTGCGCCCGGCG
>DASQIC010000075.1:0-78234 GCA_035631755.1 Steroidobacteraceae bacterium | reverse complement strand
GACCGCAAGCTCGCCAAGACCTTCTTCTTCTGGGTGGTGCAGGGCCTGCGGCGCGAGTACCGCTCGCTCGAGACGCTGTTCGTCGCCCACACCACCGAAGCCTGGGAATTCAACGAGCCGGAGTTCTTCCAGGTGAGCGGCACCGGCGGCACCGTGGCCTCCACCGGCTTCCTCAAGGTGCGCGAGATCATCGACGCACGCTACAACCCCGGTCGCTGCAACATCTATCTCTTCTATGCCTCCGACGGCGACAACTCGGTGAGCGACGCCCAGGATGCCCGCAACGCGCTCGCGGCGATCGCGGCTGACGCCTGCTTCACCGGCTATGTCGAGGTCTCCTCGGGCCTGTCGCGTCAGCTCGCGACCGAGACCGGGAAGCTCTTCGCCGAGCTCAGCGGCGCGGGCTGCGCCGCCGGCAGCTACGCGCTCAACGACTTCGACGACGTGTGGGGGGCGGTGCGGCACTTTTTCTCGGCCGAAGCCGCCCAGACCGCACCCACGCCATGAGCGAGGACTGGCGCAACTACATCCCGCGCATCGAGGAGCTCGCCGCCCGCTCGGGGCTCGCGTTCCATCCGATCGACTTCGAGGCGGTTCCCGACAGCTTCATGATGGAGATCGCGGTCTACGGACTGCCGGTGCGCATGCCGCACTGGTCGTTCGGCGTGCGCTACATCTATCAGCTGATCCAGCGCCGCATGGGGCATTCGCGGCTCTTCGAGGTGGTGTTTCCCGGCAATCCCGGTCACGCCTACCTCGCCGCCAGCAACGGACTGGCCGAGAACATCCTGGTGACCGCGCACGTGCTCGGACACGCGGATTTCTCGCGCAACAACCTGCTGTTCCGCCGCTGCCAGGAGCAGGTGAGCGAGCACATCGTCGAGCACGCCGCCAATCACGCCCGCCAGATCCAGCAGATCATCGAGACCCACGGCATGCAGCGCGTGGAGGCGGTGCTCGATGCGGCGCTCGCGCTCGAGCAGCACGTCGATATCGACCAGTCGCTGCGGCGCGAGCGCTATCCCGAGTACCTCGCGGAGCCGAAGTCGCTGGTGGACGACGAGTTCCGGCGGCGCTTCGCCGCGCTCGAGCCGGCCGCGGCCGGCGGCGCCGAGGCGAGGAAGCGCGCCCCGGTACCGCCGCACCCAGAACGGGACCTGCTGTGGTTCGTGGCGAACTACGCCCCGGAGATGGAGAGCTGGGAGCGGGACATCTTCCTGGCGGTGCGCGAGGAGTCCTTCTACTTCTATCCGGTGTTCGCCACCCAGATCATGAACGAGGGCTGGGCGTCGTACTGGCATGCGCGGCTGCTGCGCGAAGCCGACTTCGTGCCGCAGCAATCGTACCTGGATGCGATCAAGTGCCACTCCGACGTGGTGCGACCGATCGCCGCCGACGCGCAGGTCTCGCTCAGCATCAATCCCTACCACCTCGGATTCTCGATGTGGGAGAAGATCGTGGAGCGCGACGGACTCGAGGCGGCGCGCCACATCATGGAGCAGGACGACGACTTCGCCTTCGTGCGCAACCACCTGACGCGCGAGCTCGCCGACGAGCTCGGCCTGTTCCGCTACAGTGCGCGCGGCGACGGCCAGATCAAGGTGCTCGAGCAGGACCTCGCGGCGCTGCACGAGGCACTGCTGGCGCCGAAGTACAACTTCGGCGCACCCGTCGTCTCCGTGACCCACGTGCGCAACGACGGCACGCTCGAGCTTGCGCACGACACCACGGTGGACGGCCGCGGACTGGACCTCGAGCGTAGCCGTAAGGTGCTCGACTACCTGCAGCGGGTGTGGCGGCGGCCGATCGTGCTCACGACCGTGAATCAGGCGGGCTCGACCCTGGAGCTCACGGCTCCGTAGGGGCCGGCCCGCACGGCTCCGCGCCCCAATCCTCCTCCTCCTGGGAGGTGACGATCGAGACCGGGTCACTCGCGGGAAACGTGGCGGCGAGCGCCTCGTCGAGCTGGCGCTGAATCCGCTGCTGGGCCCGGCGGCGGCGCATCAGTCTCGCCGACGCCTCATCGAGCGGCAGGTCGCTCATTGTCTAATGCTCCTTTACGGCCGTGGCACGCGCCGTGCTGCCGCACATGGTAGCGCCGCGAGTAGCCGCCGGGATGCCCCCGGGAGTAGGCTTTCGGCGAACCGGTGATGCTCCTAGCGCTCGCCGGTATATACAAAAGCCGGGAGCATCCGCCATGGGGTACGCGACTTCGGGCATCCGCAATATCGCGCTGGTCGGACAGGCCGGCGCGGGCAAGACCTCGCTCACCGAGACTGTGCTGCTGCAGGCGGGTGCCATCCGCAGCCGTGGCAGCCTCGCGCGCGGCACTACCGTCTCCGACTTCGATCCCCAGGAGAAGCGCCTGCAGCACTCCCTCGATACCGCGATCTGCAGCTTCGACGCCGCCGGCACCCGCATCAACCTGATCGACGCGCCCGGCTACCCGGATTTTCTCGGCAAGACGCTCTCGGTGCTGGAGGCGGTCGAGGCGGTGGCCATCGTCGTGAGCGCGACGAGCGGCCTCGACACCGTCACCCAGCGTCTCATGGATTTCGCGCGCGAACGGGGCCTGTGCCGGCTCGTCATCGTCAACAAGATCGACAGCCGCGACGCGCGCTGCGCGGACGTGCTCAAGGAGCTGCGCGAGGCCTTTGGGGCGGAGTGCCTGCCGCTCAACCTGCCGGCCGGCGGCGGCGACTCGGTGGTCGACTGCTTCTTCCAGCCGCATGGGCGGGCCACCGACTTCTCCTCGGTCGAGGCGGCGCACACCCAGATCATCGACCAGGTGGTCGAGCTCGACGAGGAGTTGATGGCGCTCTACCTCGAGCAGGGCGAGGAGCTCTCGCCGGAGCAGCTGCACGACCCTTTTGAGCGGGCGCTGCGCGAGGGCCACCTCGTGCCGGTCTGCTTCACCTCGGCCGAGAGCGGCGCGGGGGTTGCGGAGCTGCTGCAGATCATGGTGCGCCTGATGCCCAATCCGACCGAAGGCAATCCGCCGCCGTTCCTCAAGGGCGCGGGCGAGAACGCCGAGCGGGTCGCGGTCGCGCCCGACCCCGCCCGGCACGTCGTGGCACACGTCTTCAAGGTGAGCATCGATCCCTACGTGGGCAAGCTCGGCGTGCTGCGCGTGCACCAGGGCTCGGTGCGCACGGGCAGCCAGCTGCTGGTGGGCGATGCGCGCAAGCCGGTGAAGATCGCGCACCTCTACAGCCTGCTCGGCAAGGAGCCGACCGAGATCCCCGAAGCCGGGCCCGGCGACATCTGCGCGGTTCCCAAGGTCGACGAGCTGCACCTCGACGCGGTGCTGCATGACTCGCACGAGGAGGATCAGTTCCATCTCAAGCCGGTGACGTTCCCGCCGCCGATGCTGGGACTCGCGATCGAGCCGGAGCGGCGCGGGGACGAGCAGCGTCTCGCGGACACCCTGCACAAGCTCACCGCCGAGGACCCGTGCGTGCGCATCGAGCATCACGCCGCGGTCAACGAGACGGTGCTGTACGGCATGGGCGAGTTTCACCTGCGGGTGCTGCTCGAGCGCATGGCGGAGCGCTACGGGGTGCACGTAAAGACCCACCCGCCGAGCATTCCCTATCGCGAGACCATCACCCGGCCGGCCGACGGACACTGCCGCCACAAGAAGCAGACCGGGGGCGCCGGGCAGTTCGGCGAGGTCTACCTCAAGGTCGAGGCGCTCGGGCGCGGCGCGGGCTTCGAGTTCGTGGACGACGTGGTCGGCGGGGCGATTCCCGGGCAGTTCATACCGGCGGTGGAGAAGGGCGTGCGCCAGGTGCTCGCCGAGGGCGCGCTCGCCGGCTTCCCCATCCAGGACGTGCGCGTCACGGTCTACGACGGCAAGCATCACGCGGTCGATTCGAAGGAAGTCGCGTTCGTGTCGGCCGGGCGCAAGGCGTTCCTGGATGCGCTGCAGAAGGCGACGCCGATCGTGCTCGAGCCGATCATGCGCATCGAGATCACGGCGCCGGCGAGCGCCATCGGCGACATCACCGGCGACCTCGCCACCAAGCGCGCACGCATCAGCGGCAACAGCACGCTGCCGGGACAGCGCGCCACGTTGCAGGCACTGGTGCCGCTCGCGGAGGTCACCGAGTACCAATCGCGCCTCAAGGCGCTCACCGGCGGCCAGGGTGCCTTCACCATGGAGCTGAGTCACTACGATCAGGTACCGCCGCGCAAGCAGCAGGAGCTGGTGCAGGCGTGGCGCCCGCGGGAGGCGCAGGATTAAGTGGCGGCGAGCGCGCCGTCCGCCCCGCGGCCCTATCTCACTTTCGTGCGGGCCGGCAGCGAGTCGCTTCACGGCCGGCTGATCCGCGAGGATCCGGGGCGCAACTGGGATTGTTGCGTCAGCTGGTACGTCGCGCCGCGCAGCGAGAGCCTGGCGGAGTACTACTCCCACGGCGGCTTCAACAAGTTCGACGGATTCCTGGAGTTCTGGCGGCAGCGGGGACAGCCGTGGAGCTACCGCTACACGCTGCTGATCGACGACGACGTGTACCTGCGCCCGGGCGACCTGTCGCGTTTCTTCGAGCTGTGCGAGCGCTACCACACCTACCTGTCGCAGCCGGCGCTGCGCTGGTTCACCCATACCACCATCAACGCGCTGGTGCGCAACCCCGTGTGCCTGCTGCGGCGCGTGAGCTTCGTCGAGGTGATGGCGCCGTGTTTCTCCGCGGCGGCGCTCGCCGAGCTGCTGCCGACCTTCGGCATGACCCGCAGCACCTGGGGAACGGATCTCGCCTGGGCCGGCATCATCGGCGAGCGCCATCCGATCTACGTCGTCGATGCGATCGGCATGGATCACACGCGCACCGGCGGCGGGCGTCCCACGGCCTTCTACCGCAAGCTCACCGAGATGGGCGTCGACCCCGGCGCGGAGCTCGCGCGCGTGCGGCAGATGTATCCGCAGTTCCGCGGCTCGCGCACCCTCGGCGAGGGCCACGTGTACCGTCCCGGGATACCGCCTCGGGCGGCCCCGTGGCTCATGCGCCTGGTGGAGGAGCTGAAGTTCATCGTGCGCATCCGCAAGCGCCTCATGCTGCGGCTGCGCGCGCTCGGCGCCCGCCTCGAGGACCTGGTGCGGGCGCGCTGACGGGGCGGGGCGCGCCGCGCGTACTCAGCGCGCCGGCTGCGCTCGCTGATCGAGCAGCGCGCGGATCTGCGGCCAGCGATTCGGCACGAGTCCGAGCGCCTGCGGCTGGCGGCCGGCGAGCACCGCGAAATCCTTCGCCAGGTACTCGCTGGTGAGTGCGTCGAGCCGCTCGGCGAGCGAGCGCGAGGCGGGGTTGGGGTTCAGCACCACGCCGAGCCCGGTGGGGGGCGTCGCGATGGTGCGTACGGTGAGATCCGGGCGCTGCTCGCGCAGCAGCAGCTGCAGCCGCCAGATGTCGCCGCTCCAGAACCCGGTCACCTGCTCGCGCCGGGCGGTGCGCTCATCGAGCGGGTAGCAGTCGTGCATCAGGATCACGGAATGCGGCGCGCAGCAGCGCTCGATGTTGAGAAAATCGCGCAGCGCGTACTCGAAGCGATGCAGCCCGTCGATGAATGCGAGCTCCACCGGCGCGCCACCGAGCTCGGCGCGCACGTCGTGCCGCGCGAAGAACTCGTCGCTCGTGAGAGTGAAGATCCGCACGTTGGCGCCGGGGCTGCGCGCCAGTCTCGGTGCCGGGTCGACGCCCAGCACCCGGGTGCCGGGCAGCACCTGCTCGAGCGAGCGGCCGCGCGAGACGCCGATCTCGAGATAGGTGCGGGGCTTCAGGTAGCGGTGTATGCGCCCGAGTACGTGGAAGTAGTCCTCCCCGGGGAGCGCGAGACGCGACATGAGGCTGTAGGCGCGCGAGTAATCGGCCTGCTCGAGCGCCTGGTGACAGAGCGCGAGCGCCCGCTCGCGCCGCCCGAGCCAGTGCTGCCAGCGGGCGCGCCGATAGAGCGCACGCGCCGCGCGCCGCGCGCGCTTCAGTTGCTCGAGGTCGGCTGCCACTCGTTCCCCTCAGGCGTACTGCCGCTCGTACCACTGGCGATACTCGCCGCTCACCACCTCGCGCCACCAGCTCTCGTTGTCGAGGTACCAGTCGACGGTCGTGCGCAGCCCCTCGACGAGCGCCGTTGCCGCGCTGAAGCCGAGACGCGCGCGGATCTTCCCTGAGTCGACGGCGTAGCGGCGGTCGTGCCCGGGCCGGTCGCGCACGTGCTCGATCAGGCTGCGCGCCGGGCGGCCCCGGGCCGGCGCGCTGCGCGGGAAACGCGCCGCGAGCTCCCCTCGCGCCGCGAACGCCGCGTCCACCAGGTCGCAGAGCGTGCCGACCACCGTGAGGTTCGGTTCCTGGCTGGCGCCGCCGACGTTCCAAGTCTCCCCGGGCGGCGAGCCGCCGAGGATCAGGTCGAGCGCGCGGCAGTGATCGCTCACGTGCAGCCAGTCGCGCACCTGCAGGCCGTCGCCGTAGATGGGCAGCGCTCGCCCCTCGAGGATGTTGAGGATGCACAGCGGCAGCAGCTTCTCGGGGAACTGGTACGGGCCGTAGTTGTTCGAGCAGTTGCTGATGCTGCAGGGCAGCCGCCAGGTGCGCGCCCAGGCGCGCACCAGGTGGTCGGCAGCCGCCTTGCTGGCGGCGTAGGGCGAGCTCGGCGCGTAGGGCGTCGTCTCGGTGAAGGGCGCATCGCCGGGCTCGAGCGTGCCGTAGACCTCGTCGGTCGAGACGTGATGGAAGCGGCAGCCGCGCCGCCCGGCATCCTCACCCCAGGCGCGGCGTGCGGCCTCGAGCAGCACCTGGGTGCCGAGCACGTTGGTGCGCAGGAACGCCGCCGGGTCGGCGATCGAGCGGTCGACGTGCGACTCTGCGGCGAAGTTCACGATGATCTCGATGCGCTCGGCGGCGAGCAGCGCCGCCACCTGCTCCTCGTTGCCGATGTCGCCGCGCACGAAGCGCAGGCTCCCCTGCTCGATCAGCGCGGCGATGCTGGCGAGATTGCCCGCGTAGGTGAGGGCATCGAGCACCACCAGGCGGTCGCCGGGATGCGCGCGCGTCCAGTAGTGGCAGAAGTTGGCGCCGATGAAGCCGGCCCCGCCCGTCACCAGCAGCCGCCTCATGCGCGCGACCCGGTGCGCGCGGCGCCGGCGGGCGCGGCGCGCTCGGCGGCAAGCCCCGCGAGCGTCTCGCGGAGCGCCGAGCGCCAGTGCGGCGCGAGGACGCCGAGGAAGCGCTCGGTGGCGCGCTTGTCGAGCAGGCTGTAGCGCGGCCGGGGAGCGGCGCGCGGATACTCGGCGCTGCTCACGGCAGCGATCTGCGGCTCGCGGGTGATGAGCCCGAGGCGCAGCGCCTCCTCGGCGATCGCCACGGCGAAGTCGTACCAGCTCGCGACGCCCGAGTCACACCAGTGCCACACGCCGGCGGCGCGCCGCTCGGAGAGCGCCCACAGCACCGCGGCGAGCCCGCGGGCGCTGGTCGGGGCGCCCACCTGGTCGCTCACCACCGTGAGCTGCGGCCGGTTCCTCATGAGCTCCAGCATCCGCGCCGGGAAGCCTCCGCGGGCGCTGTAGAGCCAGGAGGCGCGCACCACGGTGCCGCCGGCCGGCAGCGCCGCGAGCACCGCGATCTCGCCGTCGAGCTTGGTGCGGCCGTAGACGTTTTGCGGGTCGGGCCGTGCGCCCGGCTCGTAAGGATGGCCCTGATGCCCGCCGAAGACGAAGTCGGTCGACACGTGCGTGAGCCACACCCCCGCCGTGCGGCAGGCGGCGGCGAGCACCGCGGGTCCGAGCGAGTTGGCGCGGGCCGCCGTCCCGGGTGCCGCCTCGGCCTCGTCGACCCGGGTGAAGGCCGCGGCGTTGATGAGCAACTGCGGTTCGAGCTCGCGCATGGCACGCCCGACCGCCGCCTCATCCGCGATGTCGAGCTCGGCGTGCGTCAGGGCGCGCACCTTCGCAGCGGCCGGGCTTGCGGCGACGAGCGCTCGAGCGAGCTGGCCGGCGGCGCCGGTGATGAGCACTCTCACGGAAAGCACTCCGCCCGCTCGAGCGACAGGCCTTCGCGGTCCTTGGGCGAGAGCAGCGGGACCGTGCCCTCGGGCAGGGGCCAGGCGATACCGAGCGCCGCGTCGTTCCAGGCCAGGGTTCGCTCGGCCTCGCGCGACCAGTAGTCCGTCACCTGGTACTGCACGCAGGCGTCGGCGGTGAGTGCGAGAAAGCCGTGCGCAAAGCCCGGTGGCACCCATAGCGAACGCGCCGCGAGCGCGTCGAGCCGCAGCGCGTGGCTGCGCCCGAAGGCGGGCGACGAGCGGCGCAGGTCGACCACGACGTCGAAGATCTCCCCGGCCAGCACCCGCACCAGCTTGCCCTGAACCCGGCGCACCTGGTAATGCAGTCCCCGCAGCACCCAGCGGGCCGAGCGGCTGACGTTCTCCTGCACGAAGCGTGCGTCGATGCCGGCGGCAGCGAAATCCCGCTCGTTCCAGCTCTCGAAGAAGGCACCACGCGCATCCTCGAACACCTGGTGCTCGATCAGTGTCAGCCCCGGGAGTGCGAGTGCCCGGGTATGCATCAGAACACCCGCTCGCGCAGCACGCTCGCGAGGTACTCACCGTAGCCGCTCGGCCCGAGCGCGTGCGCCAGGCGCTCGAGCTGCGAGCGGTCGATGTAGCCCTGGCGGTACGCGATCTCCTCCGGGCAGCAGATCTTCAGTCCCTGCCGCGCCTCGATGGTCTCGACGAAGTTGGCCGCCTGCAGCAGCGTGGCGGGCGTTCCGGTGTCGAGCCACGCCACCCCGCGCCCCAGCACCTCGACGTGCAGCGCGCGGCGCTCGAGGTAGGCGCGGTTGAGGTCGGTGATCTCGAGCTCCCCGCGCGCCGAGGGCCTGAGTGCGCGCGCGATGCCGACGGCCTGCGCGTCGTAGAAATACAGTCCCGTGACCGCGTAGTGGGAGCGGGGCGCGGCGGGCTTCTCCTCGAGCCCGATCGCCCGCCCGCCGGCATCGAACTCCACCACGCCGTAGGCCTGCGGATCGCGCACGTAGTAGGCGAACACGGTGGCCCCACGCTCGCGTCCCGCGGCCGCGCGCAGCTGCTCGGGGAGCCCATGGCCGTAGAACAGGTTGTCGCCGAGCACCAGGCTCACCGAGTCGCCCCGGATGAAGTCGGCCGCGATCAGCAGCGCCTCGGCAATACCGCGCGGCTCGCTCTGCACGGCGTAGCCGATGCGCACGCCCCACGGCGAGCCGTCGCCGAGCAGCCGCTCGAACAGCGCCCGGTCCGCCGGGGTCGAGATGAGCAGCACGTCACGGATGCCCGCGAGCATGAGCGTCGCGAGCGGGTAGTAGACGAGCGGCTTGTCGTACAGCGGCAGCAGCTGCTTGGAAACGGCCCGCGTCACCGGGTACAGCCGTGTGCCGGAGCCGCCGGCGAGGACGATGCCTTTGGTGATCATGCGAAGTCGGCCGCATCGTAGCGCAAAGGCGCGGCCCGCCGGTATACACTCCAACACATGACCCTGACCCTGAGGCGGCCTGCGCAGGTTTTGCTCGCGGCGTGTGCGCTGGCGCTCGCAGGCGCTGCCGTGCCCGCGGCGGCGGGCGTCGAGCCGGCGACCGCGGCGCCCAAGAAGCCGAGCGCACTCGCGCCACGCCACACGGGGCGGCGCGTCTACGGTGCCCCGATCGAGCCGCCGATCCTGCACCGCCGCCACAAGCGCTCCCACCAGCGCTCGCCGGCGAAGCCGGAGCAGGTCACGTCCGAACGACCGGCCGCACCCTCCCGGTAGTCAGCCTTCACGCGCGGCCTCGATTGCACCGTGCTCACTGCGGCCGAACTCGAACAGCAGCTCGCCCGGGCCTCCGCGTTCTTCGACCGGGGCGAGCTCGAGCAGGCCGAGGGCACCTGCCGCGCGGTGCTCGCCGCGCACCCGGATCATCCCACCACGATGCACCTGCTCGGCATGATCCGCATCCGTGGCGGAGACGTCCAGGGCGGCGAGCAGCTCATCCGCCGCAGCGCGGAGCTCGACCCGGCCGACACCAGGCTGCGGCTCAATCTGGCGACGTTCCTGAGTGGCGCCGGCCGGTTCGACGAAGCCGAGCGCGTCTACCGGCGAGTGCTGCAGATCGCCCCGGGGGAGCGCGCGGCGCGCCACGGACTGGTGCTCATGCTCGAGGGTCTGGGACAAGGCCGCGAGGCGCAGATCCAGGCGCGTGCGTTGCTCGAAGCGGACCGCAGCGATCCCCACGCCTGGGCAATGCTCGGCTTCGTGCTCGGCAACCAGAACCGCCTGCCCGAGGCCGAGGCGGCCTACCGCCAGGCGCAGTCGCTCGCGCCCGGCGACCGCCGCCTGCAGCGCCGGCTCGGCGGCGTGCTCGCGCGCATGGAGCGCACGGAGGAGGCACTGGCGACGCTCAAGCGGGCGCAGGCGCTCGGGGCCCGGGGCTTCGAGTTGCAGCTCAGCCTCGGGATGGTGTTCGATCAGCTCGGGCGCCTGGAGGAATCTGAACGCGCCCTGGCGCGCGCGGTGAGCCTGCGCCCGCGCCACGCCGACGCGCAGCTCGCGCTCGCGCGGGTGCGCCAGACGCGCGGCGACCCGGACTTCACCCGTGCGCTCGCCGCCGCGGTGCGTGAGGCGCCGGAGGACACGCGCCTGCCGGCGGTGCTCGCGACACTCCTGCTGCGCGGCGGTTGGGGCGATGTCGCCGAGCAGCTGCTGCGGGCGCAGCTCGCCCGGTCCGGCGCCGTGCCGCAGCTGCGCTTCGCGCTGTCGCAGGTACTGCGCGAGGCGGGGCGGCTCGCGGAGGCGGAGACCGAGGCGCTCGAGGTCGCGGCAGTGCTGCCCGAGGATGCGGCGGTGACCGAGAACGTCGTCTCGATCCTGCTCTCGCGCGGGCGGCCGGACGAAGCGCTGCCCTTCATCCACGCGCAGCGCGCGCGCGCGCCGCTGGCGCCGGGGTGGATCGCCTACGAGGCGACCGCCGCGAGGCTGCGCGGCGAGCCGCGCTACCGGGAGCTGTACGACTACGAGCGCCTGGTGCGCTGCTACGAGCCGCGACCACCGGCCGGATTTTCCTCGATGGCGCAGCTGAATGCGGCGCTCCTCGAGGCGCTCGCGCCGCGGCTGCGCCTGCCCACCTATCCGTTCGAGGAAAGCCTGCGCCAGGGCAGGCAGACGCGGCGCAACCTGGTGACGGATCCCGACGGCACGATCCAGGCACTGCTCGGCGCGTTCGACGAGCCGATCCGCGCCTACCTCGCCTCTCTCGGCCGCGACGAGGCCCATCCTTTCACCGCCTGCAACCGGGGCACGGCGCGCATCACCTCGGCGTGGGCGGTGCGGCTCGGGCGCGACGGCTTGCACGTGAATCACTATCACGACCGCGGCTGGATCAGCTCCGCCTACTACGTCGAGCTGCCGGACGAGGTCGAGGACGAGGGCCTCAAGAGCGGCTGGCTCAAGCTCGGCGAGCCGCGCTTTGCGACGCCTGGCGCCGGCGCCGGCTGCTACGTGCGCCCGCGCCCGGGCCAGCTGGTGCTGTTCCCGGCCTACATGTGGCACGGCACCAACCCGATCCGCGGATCGCAGCCCCGCACCGCCGTCGCCTTCGATGCGGTGCCGCGGCCGGAGGGGGACGGCTAGGAGGGCGAGTCGGCCGTGAGCTGCCAGCTGACGGAGTCCCCGACCTCGAGGCCGAGGCGCCGGGCCTCCCCGCCGCTGAGCTCGAGCACCGCACCCACGGGGATGTCGGAGCTCAGCGTCTCGAGTGACAGGGGGCGCGCCCGTGGGATGATCTTGACGATGCGGCCGTCGGCGGCGATGAACAGCATGTCGAGCTCGATGTAGGTGTTCTTCATCCACATGTTTTCGACGCGCGGCGGCCGGAACGGAAATACCATGCCGCGGGAAGCCGGCAGGTCGCGCACGAACATCAGTCCCTGCTCGGCGCGCTGCGCGGTATCGGCCACCCACACTTCGAAGCGATAGCGATGCGCCGCCTGCCCGCGGGCGTGGTGGACGATCTCGAGCGAAGCACGCGGGAAGCTCGCCAGGTCGAGCATTGCAGGCGACTGCGCCAGGCTCGCGCCGCCGGCACCGAGGAGCAGCAGCGCGCAGGCCGCGCGCGGCAGACGGGCGATGGACATGAGTCTCCTTTGCTACGGCTTGTCCGGATCGGCGCCGAACACGGCATCGCCCGCGAAGTCGAAGCTGCTGACCAGGATCCGCTCGCTATTGTTTAGCGTGCTGGCCGGCGAAATGCAAAAGCCGCGGGCGACGACCCGGTAGGCGCGCGGCCCGGAGCCGCGCGCGCCGAGCCGCTCCTGCCGCAGCGTGTCGACGGTGCAGTGGTCCTCGCCCCGGGTGGTGAACAGCTGCCGCGCCCCCTCGACGATGACGGTGAGATTGGTCGGCAGCGCACGGCCGCTGCGGCCCTCGCGCACGGAGGCGATCCCGAACACCAGCCGCAGGCGCCGCCCATCCGCGCGCCGCGGTCCGGCGAAACTGAGCCGTATGCCGCCGCGATCGGCGCGCGGCCCGCCGGCGCAGGCGATGTCGGCGTCGTGCCAGTCGAGGTCGAGATTCAGCGCGCCACGGATGCGCGCCCGCAGGTATCCGTTGCCGCTCGGCAGGCAGCCGCGGGGGACGGCCGGCGGCGCGGCGGCGGCGCGCGCCGCGGGGAGCTCGATCGGCGCTGCCTGAGGTGCCGGCGCGGCCGGGCTCACCGCCGCCGAGGCGAGGGCGGCCGCCACCGCCGACGCCCGCAACACGGCCCGAGCGGTGCGTGGCATGCGGCGCAGTGTAGCGCGCCGCGCGGATCAGGAGCCCGGCGTGACCAGCAGTGCCTTGGCGAGACGCGCGTGCGCGCGCGCGATGGCGCGCGCCGCGTGCATGGTGAGCGTGAGCACCAGCACGCCGAAGGCCATGATGATGAGCGCGCCGATCAGCGTGTGCGGCGAGTGCACACTCCATTCGTCGATGGTGATCATGTCCACCGGGAACACCGGCGGCAGCCACCCGAGGTGGTGACTCAGCAGCACGAGTGGCGCGAGCGCCGCGCGCAGTCCGATCGCCAGGCCGCAGACCGCGAGCGTGAAATAGATGATGCCGAGCGGCAGCATCAGCAGCAAGTACAGCAGCGTGGTCCAGGTGCGCACGTCCTGCAGCATGTCGGCGATGCGCCGCAGCCAGCCGGCCGGCGGGCCCGGGTGCACCGGCCGGCGCGGCATGCGCTCGCCCGTCATGGCCTCCAGGAGGCGCCCCTCCCCGAGGGCGATCACCCGCGCGATGGCGATGAAGGCGAGGAAGAACGGTATGCCGATGATGAGCACGGCGAACCCGGCCGAGAGCGACAGCCCGGTCACGAGGAACGTGAAGTACACGACGCCGGTCGCCAGGCTGAGCAGCATATAAAAGAGTGAGGTGTAGGCCCGCGGATCGAGGAACACCCCGAAGAAACGCCGCCAGCCGCTCGCGTGGCTCAACGCGGCGGACAGCGGGGTCTTGAGGGCCGCCCTGACCTTGGCCTCCGTGTCGCGGTAGGCAGTGGCCACTTCCTCGGGCGCGCCGTAGGTGCTCGCGATGAGCTCGAGCACGTCCGCCTCCGACTTGTCCGGATGCGCCGCCACCTCGGCGCGCAGGTACTCCTCGGCGTCGTAGAGCGCGTCCTGTATCAGCGCGGGGTCCTGTCCTTCGAGAGCGGCGCGCAGCTGCCGGAGATAATCATCGATCGAGCGGGGAGCGTGAGCACTCATGGGGCGATTCCTTCGATGAAACGATCGACGAAGCTGCGCGTCTGGCGCCAGATCTCGCTCCACTCGCGCAGCAGCGCGCGGCCTTCGTCGGTGATGCGGTAGTAGCGGCGTGGCGGTCCGGAGTAGGAGGGCACGACGCGGCTGGTGAGCAGTCCGCCCGCGGCCAGCGTGCGCAGCACGGGGTAAATAGTGCCCTCCTTGAAAAGCGGCTCACCCTCGCTCGCCTTCTGCAGACGCTTGGCGATCTCATAGCCGTAGAGGTCCTCGGCGCTCCGTTCGAGCACGCTGAGCAGCACCAGCGCCACGAGGCCGGAGTTGAGCTCCTTCTGAAACTTGCGTGCCTGACTATCGTCCACCTGCTGATACTATTTACTTACTAATATTAGATGTCAAGCAGTATTAGTGACTCACCGAGCCAAGGGGCCTCGCCCAGCCGGGTTACGGACCCCGGGCATGAGCGTTTGGGCTGTTAGACTTCGCGGCTCGCGCTGAAGCCGCAGGCAGGTGATGAGAAACTCGCTCCTCGAAGTCACCCCGGTGATTCCCGGGAGCCTCGCGCGCCTGCCGGAGCTCGCCAGCAACCTGTTCTTCAGCTGGCATCGACCCACGCGCGCACTCTTCGAGGACCTCGACCCCGAGCTGTGGAAACAGACGGGCGGCAACCCCCGCCTGATGCTCCGCTGCCTCAGCCAGGAGACGCTCGAGCGTGCGGCGCGCGAGGGCGGCTATCTCGAGCGCTATCGCCACGCCATCGAGACGCTCGACACCTACGTGGGCGGACATGCCCCGGGTAGCGAAGCGCCGCTGATCGGCTACTTCTGCGCCGAGTACGGATTTCACGAGAGCTTTCCGATCTACTCGGGCGGGCTCGGCGTGCTCGCCGGGGATTACTGCAAGGCCGCGAGCGACGAGTCGGCGAGCTTCGTCGCCGTGGGGCTGCTCTATGAGCAGGGTTACTTCACGCAGACGATCGACAACGACGGCGTCCAGCACGCCGAGTACCGCGAACACGATCCCCGCGACCTGCCGGTCGAGCCGGTGCGCAACGCCTCGGGCGAGTGGCTCAAGGTCGGGGTGCGCATCGCCGGGCGCGAGGTGGTCGCGCGCATCTGGAAAGCGCGTGCCGGGCGCGTGCCCGTGTACCTGCTCGACACCAACTGCGCCGAGAACGCGCCCTCCGACCGCGACATCACCCATCGCCTCTACGGCGGCGACGAATCGACGCGCGTGCGCCAGGAGATGGTGCTCGGCATCGGCGGCGTGCGCGCACTGCGTGCGCTCGGCATCCGGCCGGCGGTCTGGCACCTCAACGAGGGCCACGCGGCCTTCCTGATTCTCGAGCTGCTGCGCGAGCACGTGAGCGGCGGCCTGCCAGCGGCCGCGGCGCTCGAGGCCGCGGCCGCCGAGTGCGTGTTCACGACCCACACGCCGGTGGCGGCGGGCCACGACGCCTTCGGAACGGAGCTGATCGTCGCCCACTTCGGCGATTTCATCCGCGAGCTGGGCTTGAGCGTCGAGCGCTTCCTCGAGCTGGCGCGCGCTCCGTCCGCGCCGCACCTGTTCAACATGACGCGCCTCGCGCTCAACGGCACGCGCCATGTGAACGGGGTGAGCCGCATCCACGGCGGTGTATCGGCCCGGCTGTGTGCGGACCAGTGGCCGGAAATCCGCCCCGAGGACAACCCGGTCGGCTTCGTGACCAACGGCGTGCACGTGCCGACCTTCCTGCATCAGTCGTGGAGCGATTTCTTCGACCGCGAGCTCGGGGCCGCGTGGCGCGAGCGGCTGCGGGACGCCGCCTACTGGAGCGCGCTCGAGCGAGTCCCCGACGAGCGCTACTGGGCGACCGCCCAGGAGGTGAAGTCGCGCATGCTGGCGAGCGTGCGCGAGCGGCTCGAGCGCGAGTACGAGCGCAAGGGACTGTCGCCCGCGCAGCTGCGGCACGTGACGCGTTTCCTCGACCCGCAGCGGCCCGAGGTGCTGACGCTGGGATTCGCGCGGCGCTTCGCCACCTACAAGCGCGCCTCGCTCCTGCTGCGCGACCAGGCGCGCCTGACGCGTCTCATCAGCAATCCCGAGCGCCCGGCGGTGCTGCTGATCGCCGGCAAGGCGCATCCGGCCGACGAGCCGGCCAAGCAGGTGCTGCGCGAGATCCACCAGCTGATGATGAGCGCCGAGTTCATGGGGCGCGTGGTGCTGCTCGAGGACTACGACCTGCAGCTCGCGCGCAGCCTCGTGTCCGGCGTCGACGTGTGGCTCAACAGCCCCATCGCACCGCTCGAGGCGAGCGGCACCTCGGGCATCAAGGCGGCGATCAACGGCCGGCTGAACCTGAGCATCCTCGACGGTTGGTGGGCCGAGGGCTGGATGCACGACAACGGCTGGGGCATCCCGCCGGCGAGCGTCGCGGACCCCGAGCGGCGCGACGCGCTCGAGGCCGGCCTGATCCTCGATACCATCGCCGAGGAGGTGCTGCCGCTGTACTACGCGCGCAACGCCGGCGGCTACTCCGCCGAGTGGGTGAGGCGCAGCAAGCGCGCCATGAGCACCGTGATCCCGCGCTTCAACAGCCGCCGGATGCTGTTCGACTATGCCCATGGGCTCTACCAGCCGGCGGCCGCCCAGTACCGGCGGCTCGCCGCCCAGGACTTCGCCGGAGCGCGCACGCTCGCCGAGTGGAAGCAGCGCGTCCGCAGCGCCTGGCCGAAAGTGAGCCTGAAGCTGCTCGCCGATTCACCGCGGGACCTGCCGCGGGGTGAACGGCTGCGCCTGCGGATTGCGGCGGCGCTCAACGGGCTGATGCCCGCCGACGTGCGCGTCGAGTTCGTCGCCCGCCGGCTGCTGCCGGAGGCCGACCGGACGCCTCCGTCGCTCTCCTCCTACGGACTGCCGGCGCCGGGCGGCGTGTGGCAGGCGGCCCTCACCGGCGCCGACGAGCTCGATCAGGACGGCGCCACGGTGTTTGCGCTCGACGTCGAGCCGACGGGGTGCGGTCAGTTCCGCACCGAAGTGCGCATCTATCCCTGGCACGAGCTGCTCGCGCATCCGTACGAGCTCGGCCTGATGAAGTGGCTGTGAGACGCAGTCCCGCGGTTGCGCCCGCAGCGCACCTTGCGCTGTAGTACCGTCCATGTCCCGGCAGCCCGCGCGAGCCTCCTCCGGACGCTACGTGAGTCGTCTCACCGGCGGCGCGCTCGCGGTCATCATGGCGGGCGGGCGCGGCGAGCGGCTGCGCGACCTCACCGCGCACCGCTGCAAGCCGGCGACGCCGTTCGGCGGCAAGTTCCGCATCATCGACTTCGTGCTGTCGAACTGCGTCAACTCCGGCATCCGCCAGATCTCGATCCTCACCCAGTACAAGGCGCAATCGCTGATCCAGCACGTGCAGCACGGCTGGAGCTACCTGCGCGGCGAGTTCGGCGAGTTCGTGGAGGTGGTTCCCGCGCAGCAGCAGCTCGGCCCGCTGTGGTACCGCGGCACCGCCGACGCCGTGCACCAGAACATCGAGCTGATCGCCTCGCACCGCCCCAAGCACGTGCTGATCCTCGCCGGCGACCACATCTACAAGATGGACTACGGGCCGATGATCGCCTATCACGTGGAGAAGGGCGCCGACATCACCGTGGGCGTGGTCGAGGTGCCGGCCGATCAGTCGCGGCACTACGGAGTGTTGACGGCCACCGAGTGGAACAAGGTGACGCGCTTCGCCGAGAAGCCCGAGACGCCCGAGCCTCTGCCGGGCCGGCCCGACACGATCCTCGCCTCCATGGGCATCTACGTGTTCAACATGCGACTGCTGGAGGAGCTGCTGGCGGCGGACGCCGCCAGCGAGTCCTCCGCCCACGACTTCGGCAAGAACATCCTGCCGGATGCGATCGGCAGCGGCCGCCAGGTGTTCGCCTATCCGTTCCAGGACGTGCAGACCCGCGCCCAGAGCTACTGGCGGGACGTCGGCACGCTGGATGCCTACTTCGACGCCAACCTCGAGCTGGTGCACGTGCGCCCCGAGCTCAACATCTACGACCAGGACTGGCCCATCTGGACCTACCAGGTGCAGCAGCCGCCGGCCAAGTTCATCCTGGACGAGGAGGGGCGCCGCGGCATGGCGATCAACTCCATGGTCTCCGGCGGCTGTATCATCTCCGGCGCCGTGGTGCGCGAGTCGCTGCTGTTCTCCAACGTGCGCGTCGAAGAGCGCAGCAGCATCGCCCGCGCGGTGGTGCTGCCGTACGCCGTGGTCGGCCGCGGCTGCACCATCTCCGGCGCCATCATCGACGAGGGCTGCGAGGTTCCGGACGGCATGTCGATCGGTGTCGAGCGCGCCCTCGATGCGCGCCGCTTCCACGTGACCGAGAACGGCGTGGTGCTGGTCACGACCGACATGCTGCGCAGCCTGGGGCGCCCGACGGGCGAGCGGACGTGACCAGCGTCGCGCGCCTGCCGGTAATCCTGCTGTGGCACATGCACCAGCCGCAGTACCGCGATGCGGTGAGCGGACAGTACGCGCTCCCCTGGACCTATCTGCACGCCATCAAGGACTACACCGACATGGCGGCGCACCTCGAGGCAAACCCCGCAGCGCGTGCCGTAGTCAACTTCACGCCGCTGCTCATCGAGCAGCTCGAGGACATCGCCGCCCGCGTGACTGCGCATCTGAAGAGCGGCGCGCCGCTGCCCGACCCGGTACTGGCGCTGCTCGGCCCGGGTGCGCTGCCGACCGACCCCGGGGTGCGCCTCGCCCTGCTGCGCGCCTGCCTGCGCGCGCAGCGCCAGCAGATGATCGAGCGCTTCGGCCCCTATCTCGAGCTCGCCACGCTCGCCGAGACGCTCGCCACTCCCGAGCGGGTCGCCTACGCCTCGGACCAGTTCATCCACGATCTCGCCGTCTGGTATCACCTCGCCTGGCTCGGCGAGACGGTGCGGCGCTCCGACCCGCTCGCCGCGCAGCTCACCGAGCGCGGACGGGACTACACTGCCGCCCAGCGCCGCGAGCTGCTCGCTCTCATCGGGACGCTGGTCGGGCAGGTGGTGCCACGGTACCGGCGGCTGCGCGAGCGCGGGCAGTGCGAGCTGTCGGTCACGCCGTACGCTCATCCGATCCTGCCGCTGCTGCTGGACTTCGGCTGCGCCCGCGATGCGATCCCGGAGGTCACGCTGCCGCAGCATCCGGCCTATCCGGGCGGCGCCGCCCGCGCCGCCTGGCACATCGAGGAGGCGCAGCGGATCTTCAGCCGCGCATTCGGCGTCGCCGCCACCGGCTGCTGGCCCGCCGAGGGGGCCGTCAGCAGCGCGACGCTCGGGCTGCTCGCCGCGCACGGGTTCCGCTGGGCGGCGAGCGGCGCCGCGGTGCTGCGCGGCAGCCTCGAGCTCAGCGGCCACCGCGAGGCCGCGCAGGATCCGCTCAGCTACAACCGGCCCTACCGTGCGCACGGCACCGGCATCGATTGCTTCTTCCGCGACGACATGCTCTCCGACCTCATCGGCTTCACCTACGCGACGTGGCACGGCGACGACGCCGCCCAGAACCTGGTGGGCGAGCTCGCGCGGCTGGCGCAGCGCTGCCAGGCCAGCCCCAACCACGCGGTGCTCATCGCGCTCGATGGGGAGAACGCCTGGGAGCACTACCCGTTCAACGGCTACTACTTCCTCAGGGCGCTCTACGCGCTGCTGGTCGAGCATCCGCTGCTCGAGCTCACCACGATCTCGGGCTGCCTTGCGCGCGGCCTGCGGGCCGCGCCGCTGCCGCGGCTCGCCGCCGGCAGCTGGGTGCACGGCACGCTCGCCACCTGGATAGGCGACCCGGGCAAGAACCGCGCCTGGGACCTGCTGTGCGAGGCGAAGGCGGCCTTCGACCGCGTGATGCGCCAGGCTGCGCCCGACCCCGAGCAACGGGCCGCTGCGGTACGGCAGCTCGCGCTGTGCGAGGGCTCGGACTGGTTCTGGTGGTTCGGCGACTACAACCCGGCGGAGGCCGTGGGCCAGTTCGATCGTCTCTACCGGGCGCAGCTGATGACGCTCTACCGGCGGCTGAACCTCGATGCTCCCGCGGCCCTCGCGCAGCCGATCTCGTCCGGCAGCGGCTCACCCGAGCACGGCGGCGTCATGCGGCGCGCCAGCGCCTGAGCGCCGGCGAGGGCACGCCCCGTGGCCGCCATGCGCCTGCCCGTGTTCGACCGGCGCCGCACCGGCGTACTGCTGCCGCTCTCGGCGCTCGGGGCGCCGCTCGGGGCGGGTGGGCGTGCCTTCGTCGACTGGCTCGCCGCCGCGGGCTTTTCCGTGTGGCAGGTTCTGCCGCTCGGTCCGGTGGGCGCCGACGGCTCGCCCTACTGGGTGCGCTCCGACTGGGCCGGCGATCCGCGCTATCTCGATCCGGCCGAGCTCCCCGACCCGGGCGCGCCGCCCGATGCGGAGTTCCGCGCGCACTCGGACCCGTGGCTGCCCGACTACGCGCTGTTCGAGGCGCTGACGCGCGCGCAGGGAGGCAAGCCCTTCTGGAGCTGGCCGCCGCCGCTGCGCGACCGGGCGCCGGAGGCGCTCGCGGCGGCGCGCCGTGAGCTCGCCGGCGAGCTCGCGCGCATCGAGCGCGAGCAGTATGCCTTCCATCGCCAGTGGGCACGGCTGCGCGAGCATGCGCACGCGCGCGGCGTGCGGCTCTTCGGCGATCTGCCTTTCTACGTCGCGCCCTCCTCGGTGGACACCTGGGCGCATCGCGCGCTGTTCCAGCTCACGCCCGAGGGTGCGCCGGCGGCGGTGGGCGGCGTGCCGCCGGATTACTTCTCGCACCTCGGGCAGCTGTGGGGCAACCCGGTGTACGACTGGCACGCCCAGCGCCGCGCACAGTTCGCCTGGTGGTGCGCACGGGTGCGCGCGCAGCTCGAGCGTCTCGACCTGCTGCGCCTCGATCACTTCCGCGGGTTCGCCGCCTGCTGGATCGTGCCCGCCGGGGCGCAGGACGCCCGCGGCGGTGCGTGGCACGCGACGCCGGGGGCAGATCTCCTGCAGCGGCTGCGGGAGGAGTTCAGCGACCTGCCGCTGGTCGCCGAGGACCTCGGCGTCATCACGCCCGACGTGCTCGCGCTCAAGGACGGCTTCGGCCTGCCGGGCATGCGCGTGCTGCAGTTTGCCTTCGACGGCGATGCCGCGAATCCGCACCTGCCCCACCGGCACGAGCGCGGCTGCGTCGTATACACGGGCACGCACGACAACGACACGCTGCGCGGCTGGTGCGCGCGCCTCGACGCGGACACCGCCGCCCGCGTCGCCTTCTATCTCGACGCGGCACCGGAACGGGTCCCGGCCGCGCTGATCCGCGCCGCGCTCGGCTCGGTGGCGCAGCTTGCGGTCGTGCCGGCGCAGGATCTGCTCGGGCTCGGCCCGGAAGCACGTCTCAACACTCCCGGCACGCTGAGCGGCAACTGGACCTGGCGGCTGCCGCCCGGGGCGCTCACCGCCGAGCTGGCGCGCTCCTGCGCGCAGCTCAACGCGGCCTTCGGCCGCGCTTGAGGCGCTTTGCTAACATCGATTGCATGAGATCGGACACCGGCACGGCCGCGGCGGCGTGCGCGGCCGCCGCGCTCGCGGTTGCCGGCTGCGTGTTGTCACCGAAGCTCGCGACTCCGCGGCTCTCGATCGTCGGCGTGCAGCTCGTCTCGAGTGACCTGCTCGAGCAGCACTTCAAGGTGCGTATGCGCGTCGAGAATCCCAACGACCGGGTGCTGCCGGTCGGCGGGATCAGCTACACGCTCGAAGTCGAGGGCGAGCCGTTCGCGAGCGGGGAGTCGGACGCGAGTTTCGTGGTGCCGGCGCTGGGGGAGGCGCAGTTCGACATGAACGTGACCACCAACCTCGCCGGCACGCTCACGGGGCTGCTCGCGCGCGGGCCGGATGCCCTCGGGCAGGGCGTGCCGTACCGCCTCTCCGGCAAGGTCTCGCTCTCGCGGGGCTGGCTGCGGTCGCTTCCCTTCGCAGAGCGCGGCTCCTTCAAGCTGCAGTGAGCCGCCGGTAGAGCGCGAGATACTCCTGCGTCTGGCGCGGCCAGGAGAAGTCGCAGCGCATGCCGTTCGCCATGAGGCGCTGCCAGTGCACGGGAGCCGCGTACCAGTCGAGCGCGGTGTCGAGCGCCCAGGTGAGCGCCGGCACGTCGAAGTCGTTGAACACCACGCCGGTACCCCGGCCGCTGCCCGGATCGTAGTGCTCGACCGAGTCGGCGAGCCCGCCGGTTCGGCGCACGACCGGCACGGTGCCGTAGCGCAGGCTGTACATCTGGTTGAGCCCGCAGGGCTCGTAGCGCGAGGGCATGAGATACAGGTCGCTCGCGGCCTCGATCCAGTGCGCCAGCTCTTCGTCGTAGCCGCGGGCGAACGCGACGCGCCCGGGAAAGGAGCCTGCCAGGCCGGCGAAGAATTCCTCGTACTGCGCTTCGCCGCTGCCGAGCGCGACGAAGGCGAGCGGGCGCTTGCCGAGTACCCGGGGCAGCGCCCCGAACATGAGCTCGATGCCCTTCTGCCTGGCGAGCCGGCTCACGAGACCTGCGAGCGGCACCCCCGGGCTCGCGTCGAGCCGCAGCCGCGCGAGGAGCTGCCGTTTGAGCTCGGCCTTGCCCGCCAGATCGCCCGGACCGTAATGGATCGGCAGGTAGCGGTCGGTGCGCGGATCCCACTCGTCGTAGTCGACGCCATTCAGGATGCCGGTGAGGGCGGCGGCGCGCGAGCGCAGGCTGTCGTCGAGCCCCATGCCGTATTCGGCGGTGCAGATCTCACGCGCGTGCGTCGGGCTCACGGTGGTGAGGGCGTCGGCGTACAGGATGCCGTGCCGCAGCGCGTTGATGCGCCCGGCGGCAAGGTCGCCCGGATGCAGCAGCTCGGCGTGTCCGGCGAGCCCGAGATCGGCGACATCGGTGGCGGGGAAGATTCCCTGGTAGCCGATGTTGTGAATCGTGAGCACGGTGCGGGTGGCGGCGAACAGCGGCTCGGCACGGTAGTTCGTGCGCAGGAAGAGCGGCGCAAACGCAGCATGCCAGTCGTTGCAGTGCAGGACCTGCGCCCCCCAGCGCAGCCGCCGGCAACTCTCGAGCGCGGCGCGCGTGAACGCGAGGAAGCGCAGGTGCTCGTCGGGAGCGTCGCTGTAGATGGCGCCGCGCGCATAGAGCGCCGGACAGTCGATCAGGTACACCGGCGCGCCGCTTCCCGGCAATCCCGTCCGCAGCAGCGAAAAGCGGTAACGGTGCGGCCCGAGCGCGAGCGGCACGTCCGCGACGAGCGCCACCGGATGCGCCGCGAGCGCTCTGGCGTCGATCGACGCGTAGCGCGGAGTGAACACCCGCACGTCGTGCCCGTCGGCGTGCAGATACTTCGCGAGTGCCCCGACCACGTCGGCGAGCCCGCCGGTCTTGGAGAGCGGCGCCACCTCGGAGGCGAGCAGGCAGATGGTGAGCTTGGGGGGCACGTGGGCCGGTTAAGCAGTTACGCTGTCAGGTTATGATGTGACGATGCGGCGCTTCCTGATCGGCCTGACTCTGGTGCTGCTGCTGACCGTCTCGATCGGCGTGGGCGTACTGGTGGCGCGCTGGCCCCACTGTCGGCTGCTGCAGCCCTGACAGCCCCCCGGCGGCGCGTGCCGCCGCGAGTGTAACGGGTCGGCGGCGGGGGCCCGCAAGAATCGGGTCGTGGCTTCATGCGCGTGCCCCTATCATTCACCCCCTATGCAGGACCTTACCGACACCTTCCTCGACAACCGCGATTTCCGGCGCATCGCGCGCGCGATCCGCTTCATCGACGGCAACTTCCGCAGGCAGCCGCGGCTCGCGACCATCGCGGCCGAGGCCGGGCTCTCGGAGTTTCACTTCAATCGCCTGTTCAAACGCTGGGCGGGTGTCACGCCCCGCCAGTACCTGGCGTTCGTCACGGCGCGTGCGGCCCGGGGCGCGCTCGCGCGGTCGGCCTCGGTGCTCGAGGCATCCTACGCCGTGGGACTCTCCGGACCCGGACGGCTGCACGACCTGATGGTGACGCTCGATGGCGTGACGCCGGGGGAGCTCAAGGCGGGCGGCTCGGGACTCACCATCCGTTATGGTTTCACCCGCACCCCGTTCGGAGATGCGCTCATCGCCTGCACCGCGCGCGGCGTGTGCCACCTCGGTTTTCCCGCCAGCGGTGCCGAGCGTTCCGCGGTCGCGGACCTGCAGACGAGCTGGCCGCGCGCGCAGCTCGTGCGCGACGATGCCGCCGCGCGCGAGTGGGCGTTGCGCATCTGGGCAGCTCCGGCCGGGGGCGCGACGCCGGTAAAGCTCGCGGTCAAGGGAACAAACTTCCAGCTCAAGGTGTGGCAGGCGCTGCTCGAGGCGGCGCAGGCGCCGACCAGCTACACGGGCGTGGCGCGTGCCGCGGGGCTCGCCGGGGCCGAGCGCGCGGTCGCCAACGCAGTGGGTGCCAACCCCGTCGCCTGGCTCATCCCGTGTCACAACGTGCTGCGCAAGGACGGGACGCTCGGGGGTTATCACTGGGGCGAGGACCGCAAGCGCGCGATGCTCGCATGGCGGGCGCGCGACATAATGCGGGCCGAGGCGGGAGGGACCCCAACGTCGGAGGCCAGCCGGCGCGCGACAGCATAACTATTTGATTTAAATATAATATCTAATCTATAGCGGGGGCGCGACGCACCCGGGAGTGGTAGACTATCGGGGTTTTCCCGGGTGCCACCTTCGGTTCAGCCCTTGAGCATGCGGAGTCCCGAGGGGGCTTGCGCTGCGCAGAAGAGCTATGTCCGCCTCGCCTTACAAACAGCTCGAGCAGGAGTTCAAGCGCCTCCACGCCTTCCGCGGGGCGCTCTCACTGCTGCGCTGGGACGCCGCGGTGATGATGCCCCGGGGCAGCGCCGATGTCCGTGGCGAGCAGCTCGCCGCACTCGAGACCGAGTACCACGCGCTGCTCACCGCTCCGCGCATCCCGCGCCTCCTCGACCGGGCCCAGGCGAACACCCAGGGGCTCGCCGACTGGCAGATCGCAAACCTGCGCGAGATGCGCCGCCAGCGCGACCATGCCATCGCGACCCCGGTCACGCTGGTGGCAAGGCTCGCCAAGGCCACCTCGCGCGCCGAATCGCGCTGGCTCGAGGCGCGTGCCCAGGGCAAGTTCGAGCCCTTAGCGGCACACCTGGAGGAGGTGCTCCACCTGGTGCGCGACAAGGCGGCGCTCCTCGGCCAGGCCCTCAATCTCGCGCCGTATGACGCGCTGGTCGATGAGTTCAGCCCCGGCATCACCACCGCGGACATCGATGCCATGTTCAAGGCGCTCTCGCGGCGGCTGCCGTCGCTCATCCGCGAGGCCATCGCGCTGCAGGAGGGCCGGGCGTTGCTGCCGCTCGCGGGCAAGTTCCCGGCGGGCAAGCAGCGCGCACTGACCGTGGAGGTCATGAAGGCGGTCGGATTCCCGTTCGATCGGGGCCGCCTCGATGAGAGCGAGCAGCCCTTCACCGAGGGCGTCCCGGGCGACATCCGCGTGACCACGCGCTTCGTCCCCGAGGACCTCTTCTCCGGGCTGCTCGGCGCGCTGCACGAGACCGGACACGCGATGTACGACCTCGGACTGCCGCAGGACTGGCGCGACCAGCCGGTCGGGCGCGACCGCGGCATGGCGCTCGAGGAGAGCCAGTCGCTGCTCATCGAGATGATGGTGTGCCGCAGCCGGCCGTTCGTGCGTTACGTGCAACCGCTCATTGGCAGGCACTTCGGCGTGAGCGGGCCGGAGTGGGACGTCGAGAACATCTATGGGCACCTCACCCGCGTGCAGCGTGGGCCGATCCGGGTCGATGCCGACGAGCTCACCTATCCGCTGCACATCATGTTGCGCTACGAGCTGGAAAAGCAGCTGCTGTCCGGCGAGCTCGCGGTGCGTGATCTCCCGGAGGCCTGGAATGCCGGCATGGAGCAGCGACTCGGCCTGCGCCCGGCAAACGACCTGGAAGGCTGCCTGCAGGACATTCACTGGGCGGTCGGCTCCTACGGCTACTTTCCTTCCTATGCCCTCGGCGCAGTGATCGCCGCACAGCTCTACGAGAGCCTGCGCACCGAGGTGAGTGCGCTCGACGAGCAGCTCGCGCGCGGGGAGTTCGCCGGGCTCCTCGGGTGGCTGCGCACCCAGGTGCACGGCCTCGGCGCCAAGGTGCCGGTGCAGGAGCTGCTGCGCGGCGCGACCGGCAAGACGCTGTCGGCCGCTTCCTTCATCCGCTACGTCGAGGCAAAGTATCTTGAGAGCGCCGCGAGCGTGGCTGCCGCCTGAGGGCGCACGTGCCTCCGCGGCGCGCCCGCGAGCGCCCTTGCCCGACGTGACCGCCGCCGCCGACGCCAAATCCTCCCGCACCCTCGAGCGCCTGGCCGCGCGGCTGCGCGGCGCGGTCGGGAGGGCGATCGCCGACTTCCGCATGATCGAGGACGGCGATCGCGTCATGGTGTGCATGTCGGGCGGCAAGGATTCCTACACGCTGCTCGACCTGCTGCGCTCGCTGCAGCGCAGTGCGCCGGTGCGCTTCGAGCTGCTCGCGGTCAATCTGGACCAGAAACAGCCCGGCTTCCCCGGCGAGGTGCTGCCGCGCTACCTCGAGGCGGCGGGCGTCCCGTACCGCATCATCGAGCAGGACACCTACAGCGTGGTGAAGCGCGTGGTGCCGGCCGGACGCACGCTCTGTGGGCTGTGCTCGCGCCTGCGCCGCGGCGCGCTCTACCGGTTCGCCGGCGAGAACGGCATCACCAAGATCGCGCTCGGCCATCACCGCGACGACATCGTGGAGACGCTGTTCCTCAACCTGTTCTTCGGCGGGCGCCTCAAGGCCATGGCGCCGAAGCTGCTCTCCGACGACGGCCGTCACGTGGTCATCCGCCCGCTCGCCTACGTCGCCGAGCGCGACATCGCGCGCTACGCGCGCGGCCGCGGCTTCCCGCTGATCCCCTGCCGGCTGTGCGGCTCGCAGGCAAACCTCCAGCGCGTGGCCGTGCGGCAGATGCTCGCGGCCTGGGAGCGGGAGTTTCCCGGGCGCACCGAGTCGATCTTCTCGGCGCTGCGCCACGTGGAGCCCGGACATCTCGCCGATACGCGCCGCTTCGATTTCGCCGGCCTCGGCCGCGTACGCACGGCTCGCCCGCTGAGAGCCGCGCCTTAAGACGTGGACGCGAAGCCGCTCGAGGCAAGCCCGAAGCTGCCGCTGCCGAACTGCTACTGGGTACTGCCCGGGCGGCTGCTCGCCGGGGAGTATCCGGGCGGCGCGACCCCGGAGCTGACGCGCGAGCGGCTCGAGCGCCTGCTCGCTGCGGGCGTCGACTGTTTCCTCGACCTGACGGGGCCCGGCGAGCTCGCTCCGTATCATCCGGAGCTGCCCGGCAGCATCGATCATGTGCGCAAGCCGATCCCCGACCACTCCCTGCCGGAAAAGCGCGAGCACATGGCGGAGATTCTCGATTGCCTGGGCGAGGCGCTGCGCTCGCGGCGCACGGTCTACCTGCACTGCCGGGCCGGCATCGGCCGCACCGGCATGGTCGCCGGGTGCCTGCTGGTCGAGCGCGGTCTCGTGGGAGAAGCGGCGCTCGGGGAGCTCAATCGGCTCTGGCAGCAGAGCGGGCGATCGCGCCAGTGGCCGAGCGTTCCGGAAACGGCGGAGCAGATCGAGTACGTGCGCGGCTGGGCGCCGCGCGCCGGCGCCCGGCCCGGCGAGGCCCACGAGCCCGATCCGCTGCTCGACCCGCAGACTCTGAGCGCGGCACGGGGCCTGCGCGCGCGCTTCCTCGGCGCGCTGCTCGGGCTCGCCGTGGGCGATGCGGCCGCAGCGGCGACCCAGTACCGGCGGCCGGGCCGGTTCGCGCCGGTGGGCGATCTCCTCGGCGGCGGGCCCTTCGATCTGCCGCGCGGCGCCTGGAGCGACGATACGGCGATGGCGCTGTGCCTCGCCGACAGCCTGCTCGAATCCAACGGCTTCGACGCCCGCGACCAGGTCGCCCGCTACCACCGCTGGCAGCAGCAGGGCGACCTCTCGGCCACCGGGCAGTGCCTCGGCATCACGGCCGCGACCGCCCGGGCGCTCGCGCTGGCCAAATGGAGGCGGCAGGCGTTCTCGGGCTCACACGACCCGCAGGTGCAGGACCCCGAGCCGCTCTCGAGAGTGACCCCGGTGGTCATGTACTTCTTCGCCGACGCCGCGGCGGCCGCGGCGCAGGCGGCCGAAGCGGCCCGCACGACCTGCCAGGCGCCGGCCGTGCTCGCGGCCTGCCGCTCACTCGCCCGCGCCCTGCATGCGGCGCTTTCCGGTCACTCCCGGGAGCGCATCCTCGAGGAGGGAAGGACCGAGCTCACCGCGACCGCCGGTGCCGCACCCACCGATCCTGCCGGCGGCACCGCGCCGGCGGCGCTGACGGCCGCCCTCGAAGCCTTCGAGCGAACGGCCAACTTCCGCGACGCGGTACTCGCCGCGGCCAACCTCGGCGGCCACTCGGACGTGGTGGCCGCCGCCTGCGGCGCGCTCGCCGGAGCGCACTACACTGCAGACGCCATCCCCGCTTTGTGGCGCAACAGCCTGATGAAACAAGACTTGATCGAAGGCTACGCCGATCGCCTGCTGACCCACGCGCTGCTCGCGCTCGGCGGCTGAGCCTCGAGAATGCTCGGCGCGTGCAGACAGCGGCCGAGTGCTTCGGCTAAGCTGCGGAAAAACCGCCGTCCGCAACCCGCAGCAATCTTGAGGACCCATGCCTCCGGCACGCGCCCATCGTGGCCGATCCGCCGCGCGCGTCCGGCGCCGCCGCGCCACGCTGCCGTGGACGCGCCTGCCGGATGAGCAGCTGCTGAGGCTGCGGTTCTGCGATCTGAAGCTCTCGATCCGCGGGCCGCTCGCCGCCCAGGTGCGCCGGCTCTATCGGGATCTCGCGCGGCGCGGCCTGTCGCTGCGCCCGCACGTCTGGCTGTCGGAAGAGTGGTTCTCGCCGGACGGCGTGCCCGGCATCGCAGTGCCGTTCTACCTCGCCCACCCGCGGCTCGCGCGGCTCGAGCGGCGCATCATGCGCGAGGCCGAGGGCGGCAACTCCCAGCAACTGCTGCGCATCCTGCGCCACGAGGCCGGGCACGCGCTCGACAATGCCTACCGGTTGCGGCGGCGCAGGCGGTGGCGCGAGGCCTTCGGGCCCGCCTCGCGCCCCTACCCGGCGCGCTACCGCGCGCGCGCCGGCAGCCGCCGCTACGTGCAGCATCTCGGTGAATGGTATGCGCAGGCTCACCCGACCGAGGATTTCGCCGAGACCTTCGCCGTGTGGCTCACGCCGAAATCCGCCTGGCGCAGGAACTACGCCGGCTGGCCCGCGCTGCACAAGCTGCGCGCGGTCGAGGAGCTGGTGGCGCAGCTGCGCGCGCGACGGGCGCCGGTGCGCAACCGCACCCGCATCGAGCCGATCGAGCACAACACGCGCACGCTCGCGCAGCACTACCGCCGCAAGCTCCGCCACAACCGCCTGATCCGCCGCGGGCTCGCCGATGAGCTGCTCAAGCGCGCCTTCACCCCCGAGCGCACCCGCCGGGGCGCGCTGCGGGCGGCGACCTTGCTGCGCGCGGAGGCCCGGCGCCTGACCGCCGCGGTGGCGCGCGCGCTCGACACCGATCGATACAGCGTGGCGCAGGTGCTGCGCATGCTGATCGAGCGCAGCGAGCGGCTGCAGCTCTATGTGCGCGGCAACCGCCGCGATGCCCGCAGCTACTCGCGCTGGATGCTCGAACGGCTGACCGGGCTTTACTCCCAGAGCGAGACCCCCCAGCTGCCGCTATGAGGCGACTGCGCACGCTCGTCGTGGTGCACGCGAGCCTGGTGCCGCCGGAGAGTCTCGAAGGCCACAGCGAAAAGGACATCGACGAGTGGCGCACCGAGTTCGACGTCATCAGTACGCTGCGCAAGCTCGGGCACGACGTGCGCTGCATCGGCGTGCTCGACAGCCTGACGGAGCTGCGCAGCGCGATCGCCGACTGGGAGCCGGACATCGTCTTCAACCTGCTGGAAGAGTTCGACGGCATCGTCACCTATGACCAGCACGTGGTGGCATTCCTCGAGCTCATGCGCCAGCCCTACACCGGCTGCAATCCGCGCGGCCTGCTGCTGTCGCGCGACAAGTCGCTCTGCAAGCAGCTGCTCGCCTTCCATCGCATCGCCACCCCCCAGTTCGCCGTGTTCCGGCGCGGCGTGCGCTTCCACGTGCCGCGCAAGCTCCGCTTCCCGCTGTTCGTGAAATCCACCGTGGAGGATGCCTCCCTCGGCATCGCCCAGGCCTCGGTGGTGGACGATGCCGCCAAGCTGAAGGAGCGCATTGCCTTCGTGCACGAGCAGATCAAGTCCGACGCCCTGGTCGAGGAGTACATCGAGGGGCGCGAGCTGTACGTCGGGGTCATGGGCAACGAGCGCCTCACCCGCCTGCCGGTGTGGGAGATGGTCTTCGGCTCCATGCCGGACTCGCTCGCCGCCATCGCCACGCGCAAGGTGAAATGGGACAAGCGCTACCAGGCGAAGTACGGCATCACGACGCATGCGGCCGCCGACCTTCCACCGGCGGTGCTCGCCGCGCTCGACCGGCTGTCGCGGCGCATCTACCGGGCGCTCGGCATGTCCGGCTATGCTCGCATGGATTTCCGCGTGAATGCCCAGGGTCAGGTCTACGTGCTCGAAGCCAACGCCAACCCCAATCTCGAGGCCGCCGAGGACTTTGCCGAGTCGGCCCGCGCGGCGAGCCTGCCGTACGACAGGCTGCTCGAGCATCTGATGGACCTGGGACTGAAGTACCGGGCGCAGTGGCGGGCGTCCTATGGGTGAGCCGGCGCACGGCCTGCGGGTGCTCGCGGCCGCCGCCGCTCTCGCCGCGGGGGCGGCGCTGCTCGGCGCGTGCTCGGACCAGGAGAAGCTGCGCGAGAGCGAGCTCACGCAGTTGCTCGCCTGGCTGCCCGGCAGCTACGACGGCACCGACCAGACGGGCAGCGGCGCACACGTCGCGCTCGCCGTCACGCGCGTCTACACGCCGCGCCTCGGGCATCACGTGCTCTACGCGCAGGAGATGGCCGCCGACGACCCGCGCCGCGTGCTCAGCCAGAAGCTCTACAGCTTCGAGGTCGAGGACAAGCGCGGCATCGTCGAAACGCTCTACCAGTTCGTCGAGCCGCTGCGCTGGCGCGACGGGCAGAGGAACCCGGAAATCTTCACCAGCGTGGTCACCGACGACGTGCGGGCCGAGGCCTGCCAGCTGCTGTGGAAGAAGACTCCCGCAGGATTCGTCGCCAGCCACGATCCCGGGGCCTGTCCCGACAGCGGCGGTGCGGCCGCCGCGCCGCAGGCGATCCTCGGCCCGGGCACGCTCGGAATCGGCGATTACAGGTTCCGCAAGAGCCGCTAGCCCGAGCGAGCCGCAGCTTCAGCCCACCTCGTCGGCGGCGATCGTCCAGGGCTCGCCGCGCGCGGCCTGCAGCCACTCCTGCAGCGCGCCATCCTCGAGGACGCTCGCCATGTACCAGCGGGCCGAGTCGGAGGTGCGGGCGCCATAGGTGTTGAAGCGCAGCACCACCGGAGCGTACATGGCGTCGGCGATGGTGTACTCGGCGCCGAACAGCCACGGCCCGCCCGCGCCGAAGCGGTGGCGGCAGTCGCTCCAGATCTCGTCGATGCGCTCGATGTCGGCGGCCAGCGCCGCCGTCATGGCGGTGCGGCGGTTGCGTGCCCGCGCATTCATGGGCCACAGCGAGCGCAGGCTGGCGAACCCCGCATGCATTTCGGCGGCGACCGAGCGGGCGACGGCACGCGCCTCGCGCGAGCCCGGCCAGCCCTTGCCGGTGAGCTCGGCGGCGTACTCGCAGATCGCCTGCGAGTCCCAGACGCACACGCTCCCGTCGTGCAGCACCGGCACGCGGCCGCTCGGTCCATAGCGCTCGAGCTGCTCGCGCGTGTCGGGCGTGTCGAGCGGCACCAGCACCTCGGTGAACGCCACTCCCAGGTGCTTCAGCAGCAACCACGCCCGCAGCGACCAGGACGAATAATTCTTGTTGCCGATGACGAGGGTGAGCTGCGCCAAGTGGTAACCTTCAGCGGTGCCGGACGATGTGCGCGCGATCGCTTTCGATCTCGATAATACACTTTGGGATGTGGAGCCGGTGCTGGCGCGGGCCGAGACGCGCCTGCTCGAGTGGCTGCACGAGCACTGCCCGCGCATACCCGAGCAGGTCTCGCTCGAGGACATGGCGAGCGCCCGCGCCCAGCTCGCGCTCGATGAGCCGCACCACGCCCACGACGTGACTTACCTGCGCGTCACGGCGCTCGCGCGGCACGCGCGCGAGTGCGGCTATCACGAGGATCTCGCGGCGCGCGCCTTCGAGGTCTTCCTGGCGGCGCGCTGCGAGGTCGCGGTACTGCCGGACGTGCGTCCGGGGCTCGAGCGGCTGCGCCGGCGCTTCACGCTGGCGTCGCTCTCCAACGGCAACGCGGACCTGGAGCGCATCGGTCTGCAAGCCGCCTTCACGGTGTCGCTCAACGCGCAGCAGATCGGGGCCGGCAAGCCCGACCGGCGCTGCTTCGAGCGTCTCGCGAGCGAGCTCGGGATGGCGCCGGCGCACATTCTCTACGTCGGGGACGAGCCGGTGCTCGACGTGACGGCGGCCTGCGCCGCCGGCTGCCGGGCGGCGTGGATGAACCGCCGCGGGGCACCGTGGCCGGAGGGCCTCGCTCCTCCCGAGCTCACCGTGAGCGACTGTCGCGATCTCGCGAGCCGCCTCGGCGCCTGAAGGGCCGCTGCGCTTCCCAAGCGCGTTTTGTCAGCACTGTCGGGGAAGTAGTGCCAAAGGTCGGCCCGCGCGTTTTGCGCTCGATCGGCGCAGCGCGTCACGGTATTACTGCGGCGCTTGGGAGGAACCTGTGATGGGACGTCGAGTCGATTGATCAAGGGGGACAGGAGGCGAGAGATCATGGCCGAGGAGCGAGAGCAGGTAGTGCCGGTGGCGAACCTGCGCGAGTACTTCCGTGACTCGCTGCACGGGGCACTCGCCCGGGCGCACCTCGCAGTCGAGGATCAGACCGAGCATTATGTCGTCAACCTGCTCACCCTGTTTGCGCGCTCCGAGGCGCTCTACGACGGCGCATCCGGCGCCGGCGGGGCGCGCCTCAAGCCGCTCGTGGTGATGCTATGCGAGGCGCTCGAAGCGCCGTCACCGGCGCTGCGCAACCGCGCGCTGCAGCGCCTCGGGGACGTGTCGCTGTTCATCGCCGGATTCTTCGCGCGCAGCTTCGCCGCCCGCCTCGTCGATATCGACTACCACATCGCGATGGGCGGGCGGGCCTACGGCACCCTGGCGCAGGCGGTGGCGCGCGGCCGCGGACGAGTGCTCGCGGCGGTGTTCGCCGAGCTGTCGGAGAAATTCCCGGGGCTGGTCGACGCCCTGAACGACATCAGCGAGGCCTCGTACCGCCATTCCGACCGGGACATCCTGCGGCTCTACGAGCTGTGGCTCAAGACCGGCAGCCGGCGCAGTTACGCATTGCTCGAGCGCCTCGGGGTCACCGCGACCGGCGCCGCGAGCGCGAGCCGCCTGGCGCATTGAGCCGATGCTGCTGTCGCGTCTGCAGTCCCTGATCGGGGGCATCTACGACGTGAGCATCGCTTACGACGTATACGATTTTCTGGTGACCGACCGCGCGCACCTGCCCCCGGTCGCGCGCGCCGGCGTTGCCGAAGAGGAGCTGATCGTCGCCGAGAGCGCCGACGGCGCCGAGGTCGGCATGTCGCTGTACCTCGACCCGGCGCTCCTCGGGCGCCTGGCGCGCACCAATCCGCTCGAGCAGCTGCATACCGGCAACGTCGCCGACTGGTGGACGGCGCTCGAGGGCGTGAGTCACTTCCTGTATCTCGCCTGGAACGCCGGTCACGACCGGCCGGTATCGCTGCTCGAGCTGGAGATGCAGGCGGAAGTCGACAAGTACGTCGCCAGCTACTGGCTGCTGCGGCAGCAGCATCCACGGCACTTTCCCGCGGAGCTGCACCGCGCGCTGTTCGCGTACACGCGCGTCGACCCGCGCCTCACGCACGCGCAGCAGGGTCTGTACGACGAGGCGAGCCGTTACGCGCAGCGCTTCTGTCGCCGCCTGGAGCGCTGCCTGGGAGTGGCCGGACCGGGGGAGGCCGAGGTACTGGCGGAGCTGCGGCGTTTCTATCGCCTGACCAACGCGCGCAAGCGCGCGCACATCGAGCGTACTTCCTGACCGCGCGGGCGCTTCACAGCGCCTCGTCGTCGCCGCCGTCCTCGCCGCGGCGCTTGCGCTCCTCGAGCTCGCGCATCATCTTGATCCACTCGGAGAGCTTCCTCAGGTCGGTGCGCGTGGTGTTGCCGCTGCGCGGCGCCGTGCGGGTCGTGCGGCGTGCGTACGGGTCGTAGGATTCCTCGTTCTTCAGGGACAGCCGGGGCTCGTCGGCGACCTCGAGCACCGGTCGGCGGTAATCGGCGGGAGCGTCCTGCCATTCGACCTTGGCATTGCCGCGATCATCGTGCACGACCGTGCCTATCCGGCGGCGCTCGCCGTCGATCGTGGCACCCGGGGTCCCCTGGAGCGGCTGGTTCTTGCTGCCGTTGTTCACAGATTATGTCGGCGCGCGCTCATGAGGCGCGGCCATCGAGCGCAGCCTAACCGCGTGCGGCGTGCGCGTTCTGCGATGCCCGTCACGGATCACCCGCTGCCGAATGTGTTGGTTATGGCAAAGCGCGCGCGCAGCAGACCGACTATCGTCTTGCTGTCGGTAATGCTGCCCTCCAGCGCCCAATCGCAGGCCTGCGCGAACGGCAGCCAGTGGATTTCGATCACTTCAGCGCGCTCGTGGGCGATGAGGTCCGGGGTGATCCCGGTGGCGAGGTAGAGGTGCAACACTTCGGTAAACACGCCGGGCGAGGACAGACAGGTGCCGAGCGAGCGCCAGTCGCGCGCGCCCACGCCCGCCTCCTCCGCGAGCTCACGCTGTGCGGTGGCGAGCGGCGGCTCATGCGGCTCGAGCTTTCCGGCCGGCAGTTCCCACAGCCAGCCGCCGGCCGCGTAGCGGTATTGCCGCAGCAGGCACACGCGCCGTTCCTGGTCCACCGCCACCGCGACTGCGCCACCGGGGTGATGCACCACTTCGAGCTCGGCACGGTGCCCGTTGGGAAGCAGCACGTCGTCGGTGGTCACCGTGACCACGCGACCGGTGAAATGGACGGTCTGGCCGACGGGTTTCATGCCGGACATCCTAACGCGCCGGCGGGCGTGCGCACCTCGATCGCCGGCGGAAATCGGTGCCGGGTATAGTCGGCGCGCCCATGACCACCACGACCCATCTGGACAAGCTGAACCCTGCCCAGCGCCGGGCGGTGACGCACGGTCAGCCGCGCGACAAGGGCTTTGCCTCCGGACCGCTCTTGATCGTGGCCGGCGCCGGCACCGGCAAGACCGACACCCTGGCACATCGGGTCGCGCACCTGGTGATCCACGGGGTCGATCCGGCGCGCATTCTGATGCTGACCTTCACGCGCCGCGCGGCGCTGGAGATGCGCCGGCGCGCCCACGAGATCACCAAGAAGGCGCTCAACGACGCTCTCGGCGGAGTCAGCCAGTCGATCCCGGCGCGCCTCGGCTGGGCCGGTACCTTCCATGCGATCGGCAATCGGCTGCTGCGCCACTATGCCGCCCACCTGCAGCTCGACCCCCACTTCAGCGTCATCGATCGCGGCGATGCGGCGGATCTCATGGACAGCCTGCGCCAGGAGCTGGGCCTCGCGGCCCGCGAGCAGCGCTTCCCGCGCAAGGACACCTGCCTGCAGATCTACTCCAACCGCGTCAACACCCGCAGCTCGCTCGCCGACACGCTCGCGCGTCACTACCCGTGGTGCGTCCAGTGGGAGGCGGAGCTCACCGCGCTCTACCGCGGTTACGTCGAACAGAAGCAGCACGCGAGCCTGCTCGACTACGACGACCTGCTGCTGTACTGGCACGCGATGATGTCCGAGCCGCGGCTCGCGGAGCACATCGGCGCGCACTTCGATCACGTGCTGGTGGACGAATACCAGGACACCAACCGGCTGCAGGCCGAGATCCTGCACGCCATGAAGCCCGACGGTGCCGGGCTCGCGGTGGTCGGCGACGACGCCCAGGCGATCTACTCGTTCCGCGCCGCCGCGGTCGAGAACATCCTCGGTTTCGCCGAGCGCTTCCAGCCGCCCGCCGAGGTGGTCACCCTGGCGCAGAACTACCGCTCGACACAGCAGGTGCTGGACGTCGCCAACGCGGTGATGGCAGAAGCGCCGCGCCAGCACCGCAAGTACCTGCTGTCGATCCGCGGCCAGGGCGTACGGCCGCGGGTGGTCACGGTCGATGAGCTGCACTCCCAGGCCGAGTACATCTGCAACGAGGTGCTGCGGCGGCGCGAGGCCAACGTGCCGCTCAAGCATCAGGCGGTGCTGTTCCGCAGCGCGAGTCACAGTGACCTGCTCGAGGTCGAGCTCGCCAAACGCAAGATCCCGTTCGTGAAATACGGTGGCCTCAGGTTCCTCGAGGCCGCGCACGTCAAGGACCTGCTGGCGGTGCTGCGCTGGGCCGACAATCCGCGCAACTCCCTGGCGGCGTTCCGCACCCTGCAGCTGCTGCCGGGGATGGGGCCGGTCACGGCGCGCGCGGCGATCGAGCACCTGGAAGAGGCCGGGCATGCGTTCCAGGCACTGCGCGGCTTCACGCCGCCGCAGACCCCGGAAATCGACTGGCTGCGGCTCATCGAGCTGATGATGTCGCTGGCGGATCCCGAGCGGCAGTGGGCCGGGCAGCTACACGAGGCGCGCGAGTGGTACCGGCCGCACTTCGAGCGGCTGTACGAGCACTTCCATACCCGCCTCGGGGACCTCGATCAGCTCGAGCACCTCTCCGGGCAGTATCCCTCGCGCGAGCGCTTCATCACCGAGCTCACCCTCGACCCCCCGATGGCGACCAGCGACCTCGCCGGTCAGCCGCTCCTCGACGAGGATTACCTGGTGCTGTCGACCATCCATTCGGCCAAGGGCATGGAATGGGACACGGTCTATGTTCTCAACGTCGTCGACGGCAGTTTCCCTTCGGAGTTCTCCACCGGCGACACCGAGCTCATCGAGGAGGAGCGGCGGCTGCTGTACGTCGCGCTCACCCGTGCGCGCAGCGACCTGGCTCTGCTCGCGCCGCTGAAATTCCATCTCACCCATCAGTCGCGTCAGGGCGATGCGCACGTGTACGGAGGCCGCAGCCGCTTCGTCACCGACAAGGTGCTGAAGACGCTCGAGGCAGTGGCTTTCCGGGGGTCGCTCGGCGGCGCCGAGGCGCTGGAGCAGGCCAGCGCTCCGGTCACCGTCGACGTCGGCGCGCGGCTGCGCGACATGTGGTAGCGCGGTCCGGGTCCTATTTGACGGGCTTGACGAACTTCAGGGTGAAGCGGTCGCTCTCGCCGATCGCCGCGTACCTGTCGCGGTCCTTGTCGCCCAGGCGGTAGGTCGGCGGCAGCGTCCATACGCCCTGCTCGTAGTCCTTGGTGTCCTTAGGGTTGGCATTGACTTCCGACTTCGCCACCAGGGTAAAGCCCTGCGCCTCGATCAGCTTGATCGCGTAATCCTCGTTGACGTAGCCGCTCTTGGCCTTGGGATCCTGCGCCAGCGCGGGATTGCCGCGATGCTCGGCCACGCCGAGCACGCCGCCGGGCTTGAGCGCCTTGTACATGCTGGCGAAGGCCTGCGCCGCGCTGTCGCGCGCCATCCAGTTGTGGATGTTGCGGAAGGTGACAACCATGTCGAGCGACCCGGGAGGCACGACATCCGAGCCATCGAGCTTGAAGGTGACCACGGTAGAGTGTCCGTAGAGCTCCGGCCGCGAGGCGAGCTTCGCGCGGAAGGCCTCGAGGCGGCGCGTGATGTAGGGGCTCGACGGGTCGGCCTCGATCACGCCGGCGTAGTAGTGACCCTTGTCCCGCAGCAGCGGGGCGAGCACCTCGGTGTACCAGCCCGGCTCGGGCCACACCTCGAGCACGCTCATCTCGGGACGGATACCGAAGAACAGCAGCGTCGCCTTGGGATGGCGGTAGCGGTCGCGCGCGCGCTCGGCTTCGGAGCGCTGATCGCCGGCGAGGACGCGGTCGATCGCCTGAGCGGTCGCCTGGCGGGTGCTGTAGGTGACGCAGCCCGCCGCGACCAGCGCGCCCGCGATCAGCGCCGCGCCGCCTGCGCCGAGCGCCCGCCGCGCGTGGCCCGCGAGTCTCCTGCTCATCGGCGGCACGATACCCCAGTCATGCAATAAAAAAACCCCGCACGCAGCGGGGTTTTTCGACATTGACTCCTGAAGCGGCAATCCGTCAGCGACGGAACGGGCCGCCACCCTGGCGCGGGCGCTGCGGGCGCTCCTGCGCCTCATTGACCCGCAGCGGCCGCCCGTTCATCTGGAAGCCGTTGAGGGCCTGGATTGCGGCCTGCGCCTCGCCCTGGGGCATATCGACGAATCCGAAGCCGCGCGGCTTGCCGGTCTCGCGGTCGTTGATCAGTTTGACCGACTCCACCTTGCCATGGCGTTCAAACAGGGTCTTCACATCCTGCTCGGTGGCGTTGAAGGGCAGATTGCCCACGTAGATCGTCGTCATCCGGAAATCTCTCTTGGAAAGGCGGACAGCGGCGAACCGCACGCGTCGGTCGCATGTACCGCGTGAACAATCACACAGGTCAAGGCTTCAAGGCACACGATCGGCGGTTTTCACGCAATGCGCAGTGCTTGGGCCGGCGGCCTGCACCTGCGTTCGCGCACGGATGAGTGGCGCTGGGCGGGAAGGGGAGTCAACACGTTCAAACAAGGCGCACTCATCCACGACGGATACGAACGCCGGAGGGATGCTACTCCCGGCCTCTGCGGGACGCAAACCTTCGGCGGCTGGTCCGCGGCCCCTAGGCCCCCGCGGGCTCCAGATACGCGTAGCCGTCGAGCTCGCTCTCGTAGAAGCGCTTGATCGCCTGACTCTCGGCGATGGTCATGCGACCGTCGCGGATGGCGCGCTCGCAGTCGCGCGCCAGGGCCGGGTACAGCTCCGCCACGTCGTACTCCATGTACTCGAGGACCTTGTTGGCGGTGTCGCCCTTGACGATCTCCTCGATCCACCAGCCGCCCTCGTCGTGCAGCCGCACGTGCACCACGTGGGTGTCGCCGAAGAGATTATGGAGGTCACCGAGGGTCTCCTGGTAAGCGCCGACCAGGAACACCGCGAGGTAGTACTTCTCGCCGGCCTTCAGCTCGTGCAGCTCGAGGGTGCGCTTCACGTCGCGCAGCGATACGAAGTGATCGATCTTGCCGTCCGAGTCGCAGGTGATGTCGGCGAGCACCGCGGTGCGGGTGGGGCGCTCATCCAGTCGGTGGATCGGCACTATCGGGAACAGCTGGTCGATCGCCCAGCTGTCGGGCAGCGACTGGAACACCGAGAAATTGCAGAAATAGGTGTCCGACAGGATCGATTCGAGGTCCTCGAGCTCCTCGGGCAGCCGTTCGAGCTTGCGGCAGGAGTCGCGGATGCGGGCGCAGGTCGCCCAGTAGAGCCGCTCCGCGAGGCCGCGGAACTCGAGCGACAGCAAGCCCAGATTGAACATCTGCAGCACCTGCTCGCGTGCGGTGAGCGCGTCGTGGTAGCACTCGACCAGCCGTCGCTCGCTCACCGCGCGGTAGGCCTCGAACAGGTCCTGTACCGGCTGCGGCAACTCCTCGTCGCCGCTGTAATCCTCGGCCTCGTAGCCGGTGACCCGGAACTTGTCGAGCGCCGAGGAGCCGAGCGCGTCGAAGATCAGCACGCTGTGATAGGCGGCCACCGCCCGCCCGGATTCGCTCACGATCATCGGGTGCGGGACATCGCGCGCGTTGCACACGCTGGCGATGCGGTACACGACGTCGCTCGCGTACTCGTTGAGGGTGTAGTTCATCGACGAGGCGAAATTCGTGCCGCTGCCGTCGTAGTCGACCCCCAGCCCTCCGCCGACGTCGATGTACTGCAGCCCCGCGCCCATGAGCTTCAGCTCCGCGTACACGTGCGCGAGCTCGTTGATCGCATCCTTGATGCGGCGGATGTCCTGCAGCTGGCTGCCCGGGTGGCAGTGCACCAGCTGCAGGCAGTCGAGCATGTCGTGGGACTTGAGCACGCTGAAGAGCTCGAGAATCTCGGTTATGAACAAGCCGAACTTCGACTTCTCGCCCGCCGAGGCGCTCCAGCGGCCCGAGCCCTCACTGAAGAGCTTCACCCGCACGCCCAGGCGCGGGCGCACCTGATAGGTGCGCGCGTGCTTGAGGATCAGGCCGAGCTCGTCGAAGTTCTCGACCACCGGGATGATCGTGCGGCCGAGCTTGGTGGCGAGCGTGACCGCCTCGATGTAACTGTCGTCCTTGAAGCCGTTGCAGATGATGAGCCGCTCGGGCGCGTTCTCGGTCATCGCCATCACCGCCAGCAGCTCGGGCTTGGAGCCCACTTCCAGCCCGAAACCGTAGTCCTTGCCGTAGCGGTAAACCTCCTCGACCACCAGGCGCTGCTGGTTCACCTTCACCGGGAATACGGCGGCGTAGCGGTTGCGGTAGTCATTCTCGGCGATCGCGGAGGCGAACGCGTCGTGCAGCCGCTTCAGGCGGTGCGCCAGGATGTCGGAGAAGCGCACCACCACCGGCGTGCTGAGATCGCGGGCCTGCAGCCCTTCGACCACCTCGTACAGGTCGATCTCGTGGCCCGCGGTGGTGTCCGGGCGGACCACCACGTGCCCCGCGTCGTTGACCGAGAAGTAGCCCTTGCCCCAGGCGCGCACGTTGTAGAGGTCTAGGGAGTCCTCGACCCGCCACGGCTGCGCGGGATTGAACTTGCGGCTGCCGTTGACGGCGCTCTTCGGGTCTGCGGCCACGGGGCGCGTTATATCAAAATTGCGTGGCTAGTATGCGTGCTTCGTCACGCACTGTCGCTTCCGAGCGCCACGGGGCGCGAGGGATCGCGAATCCATTCGCTCCACGAGCCGGCGTACAGCCGCGCCCCGGGCAGGCCTGCGATCTCGAGCGCGAGCAGATCGTGGCAGGCGGTCACCCCCGAGCCGCACATGGCGACCACGGCCCGCGGCGGCCGGTCGCGCAGCGTCCCGAGCCACGCGCGCCGGAGCTCGTCCGGCGGCAGGAAGCAGCCCGCGCCGTCGAGGTTGCGCGCAAACGGATGGTTGCGGGCGCCGGGGATGTGGCCGGCGACCGGATCGAGGGTCTCGTTCTCGCCCGCGAACCGATCGGCGCTGCGCGCATCGACGAGCAGCGGCGCGCCGCGTGCGAGCGCCCCGCTCGCCACCGCGGCGGCGAGCGCCGTCGTCGTGACCAGCGCCTCCGCGAGCGGGCGCGCCGCGAAGGCGCGTGGTGCACGCACCGAGGCGGTGGCACTCAGCGGCAGGCCGGCGCGCTCCCAGGCGGCGAGGCCGCCGTCGAGCACCGCCACCCGCGGGTGCCCGAGCCAGCGCAGCAGCCACCACAGCCGTGCCGCGATCGCACCGCTCCCCTGATCGTAGGCGATGACCTGTACGCCCGGGTCGATGCCGAAGCGCCCGAAGGTGGCGCCGAGCGTCGCCGCATCGGGCAGGGGATGACGGCCGGACCCCGGCGCGAGCGGACCGGAGAGGTCGCGGTCGAGATCGGCATAGAGCGCGTGGGGAATGTGCCCGGCCGCCCACGCCTCGGCGCCCCATCCGGGCCGGGCGAGGTCGAAGCGGCAGTCGAGGATGGCCCAGTCGGGGTCGGCGGCGTGCCCGGCCAGTGCGCTCGGGCGGATCAGTGTCGTGTACATGCACGCATTTTCGGCGGGTCGCGGTTGTCGTTACAATCGGGGTGGCAGCTCCCGCGGGGGACTGATGGCAATCGACGTTTACTGGGGCAGCGGCAGTCCCTATGCGTGGCGGGTGTTGCTCGCGCTCGAGTACAAGCGCTTGCCCTACGTGAGCCACCTGCTGCAGTTCTCCAAGCAGGAGCACAAGTCGCCGCAGATGCTGGCCCTCAATCCGCGCGGCCGGGTGCCGGTTCTCAAGGATGGAGACTACGTCTGCTTCGAGTCGCTCGCGATTCTCTACTACCTGGACCTGAAGTACCCGCAGCCGCCGATCTTCGGCCGCAGCCCGGAGGAGGCCGGCACCATCATGCGCGTCATCTGCGAGTACCAGGCCTACATCGAGCCGCACCTGCGGACGATCACCCGTGGGGTCTTCCAGGGCGACGCGGATCTGGCCGGCGACGAGATCACCGGCGCGATGCACGCGGCCGCCAGCGAGGCACGCACCATCGAAGGACGGCTGTCGAAGTCCGATTGGGTGGTCGGCGAGAGCTGCTCGGCGGTCGACATGGTGATCTTCCCGGGCATCCAGCTGCTCAAGCGCGCGCTCGAGCGCCCCGAGGCGCGCGAGCTGTCCTCGCGCTTCATGCCGGTCGAAGTCAACTATCCGGCGCTCGGGCGCTGGCTGAAGCGCGTGGCAGCACTGCCCGGCTACGAACGCACCTACCCGCCGCACTGGAGGTGAGTTCCCATGCCGCGACGCGACCCGCGGCGCACGCGCACCGCGCGCACCGAATTGAGCCGCGCATGTCCGGTTGCTACGCTGCACGCCGGCCGCACCTCAGACCGTGCTCAGCCACCGGAGCATCATGAATAACGACCACAAGATTCACGTCGAGTTTCCCGGACGCATTCTGCTCGTCGGCTTCGGCAGCGTCGGCCAGGGCGTGCTGCCACTCATACTGCGGCACATCGGCATTGCGCCCGAGCGGCTCACCATCGTCACCGCGGAGGACAAGGGGAACCAGGAGGCGGCGAAATTCGGCATCCGCTTCATAAAGGAGCGGCTCACGCGCGAGAACTTCCGCCGGGTGCTCAACCCGCTGCTCGGGCGCGGCGACTTCCTGGTGAACGTCTCGGTGGAGGTAGCGAGCGTCGCGCTCATCAAGCTGTGCTGGGAGAAGGGCGCGATGTACATCGACACCTGCCTCGAGCCCTGGCCCGGCGGCTACACCGACCCGACGGTGCCGGTCTCGCGCCGCACCAACTACGCGCTGCGCGAGGAGGCGCTCGCGCTGCGTAACGGCAACGAGCGCGCGCCGACGGCGGTGCTCACCCACGGCGCCAATCCCGGCCTGGTGTCCCACTTCGTGAAGCAGGCGCTGCTCAACCTCGCCAGCGACGCCAAGCTCGACGCCGGCAAGCCGGCCACGCGCGCCGAGTGGGGCGAGCTCGCGCGCCGCCTCGGGGTCAAGGTGATCCACATAGCCGAGCGCGACACGCAGCTCTCGGGGGCACCGAAGCAGGCGGGCGAGTTCGTCAACACCTGGTCGATCGACGGCTTCGTGAGCGAGGGCTCGCAGCCGAGTGAGGTCGGCTGGGGGACGCACGAGCGCAACTTTCCGCGCGACGGCAAGCGGCACGACTTCGGCTGTCTCGCCGCCATCTACCTGATGCAGCCCGGCGCCGCGACGCGCGTGCGTACCTGGACGCCGCGCAGCGGACATTTCCACGGCTTCTGCATCACGCACGGCGAATCCATCTCGATCGCCGATTACTACACCGTGCGCGACGGGGCGCAGGTGGTGTACCGGCCCACGGTGCACTACGCCTACCACCCGTGTGACGCGGCGGTCATGTCCATGCACGAGCTCGCCGGCCGCAACTACGTGCAGCAGGAACGCCAGCGCATCCTCATGGACGACATCATCGGTGGCATCGACGAGCTCGGCGTGCTGCTCGCGGGCCACCGCCGCAACGCCTACTGGTACGGCTCGCAGCTCTCGGTCGCCGAAGCGCGCAAGCTCGCGCCCTACAACAACGCCACCAGCCTGCAGGTGACCGTGGCGGTGCTGTCGGGGGTCATCTGGGCGATGGAGAACCCGAACCTCGGGATCGTCGAGCCGGACGCCATGGACTTCCGGCGCAATCTCGACATCTGCATGCCTTACCTCGGCCCGGTGTGCGGCGAATACACCGACTGGACGCCGTTGCATGAGCGCGAGCGGCTGTTCCCCGAGGACGTCGACAAGAACGATCCCTGGCAGTTCAAGAACGTGCGGGTCATCTGGTAGCCACGGGCGTTCAGGTCCGCTCGTACTCGATCGCGACGATCAGGTAGACGCGCTCGCCGGCGGGGGTCTCGACCGCGACCTCCTCGTCGAGTCCCTTGCGCAGCAGCGCCTTGCCGAGCGGCGAGTCCATGCTGATGTAGCCGGGCGCGAGGTCGAACTCGTCCGGCCCGACGATCCGGTAGCGCGAGCGCGTACGGTCCTCGGCCTCGAGCTCGACCCAGGCGCCGAAGAACACCCGGGCCCGATCGCTCGGCGGGTGGTCCACCACCACCAGCTGCGCCAGCCGCTGGCGCAGGAAGCGCACCCGGCGGTCGATTTCCCTAAGGCGGCGCTTGCCGTAGGTGTATTCGGCATTCTCGGAGCGATCGCCCTGGGCCGCAGCCGCTGCGACCGCGCGCGTGACCCGCGGGCGTTCCTCGCGCCACAGAGCTTCGAGCTCGGCGCGCAGCCGCTGCGCCCCCCGCGGCGTGATGTACTTCGAACCCGCCGGAGACGGGGGGGCTGAGCGTCCCATGGGGGCCGGGTTCCTGTGACTTATGTCGCAGTCACTTTTACAGAAATCGGGGGTTCTGTGGAACATCTCACGGACGCCCCCGGCCGGGCGCTACTAACCTTCGGACCGTGACTACGAAGTACTACACGCACTTCGTCACCGGCACCGACCGGGGCCCCGAGGTCCCGGGCAACGAGTGGAGCGGGGTGGTCGAGTTACGCGAGCCCCTGACGCAGTCGCGCGCCAATCGCGAGCTGCGTGCGCTGCTCGCGCAGAGCTTCGATCTGGATACGGACGAGATCCGCATCCTGCACTGGGCGCGCCTGCACTGACGTATCCCCTGGCGGACTTCCTTCCCTTCATCGAAGGTCCGCCCTTCCAAACCCCAGGCCTCAAAACCTGGGGTTTTTTTTGGCTCTCAATCGACTCCGCTTCGCCGCTCGTGTGACAATCCCGCCCCCCCGGGGCGCCCGGGCCCGCGTCAACCAGGAGAATTCGATGCGTGCGTCGACTGTCGCGTTGCTGGCCGCAGCGGTGCTGGCACTTCCGGGCTGCGGCTACAACTCACTGCAGAGCCAGGACGAGAACGTCAAGGCTGCCTGGTCCGAGGTGGTCAACCAGTACCAGCGGCGGGCCGACCTGATCCCCAATCTCGTCAACACGGTGAAGGGCTATGCCGCCCAGGAGCAGAGGGTGCTGATCGGCGTGACCGAGGCGCGCGCCCGGGTCAATTCCATCCAGGTGACTCCCGAGGTGCTCAACAACCCGGAGCTGTTCCAGAAGTACCAGGCCGCCCAGGGCGAGCTCACCCAGGCGCTCAGTCATCTGATGGCGATCACGGAGAACTATCCGCAGCTCAAATCCGACCAGAATTTCCGCGACCTGCAGTCGCAGCTCGAGGGCACTGAAAACCGCATCACGGTCGCCCGCAACCGCTACATCCAGGCGGTGCGCGACTACAACGTGACGGTGCGCTCCTTCCCGGTGAACCTCACCGCCAGGCTGTTCGACTTCAAGGTGAAGCCGAACTTCACGGTCGCCAACGAGCAGCAGGTCGCCACCGCGCCGACGGTGAGCTTCGACACCTCCACGCCGGGGACGCCCCCCGCGGCTTCCCCGGGGCAGCCCGCGAAGCAATGAGGGCTGGCGCGCTGCGCGCGCGCCGGCGGGCGGCGGCGGCGCTGGCCGCACTGCTCGGCGCGAGCCTCGCGGCGGCGGCTCCGGCCGCGGCCCAGACGGCCGATGCGCCGGGCCTGCAGCCGCTTCCGAAGCTCACCGCGCGGGTCACGGATCTCACCGGCACGCTCACCGCGGAGCAGCAGGGGCAGCTCGAGCAGAAGCTCGCCGCCTTCGAGTCCGCCAAGGGCGCACAGCTCGCGGTGCTCATCGTTCCGACCACCCGGCCGGAGGAGATCGAGCAGTACTCGATCCGCGTGGTCGATCAGTGGAAGCTCGGCCGCAAGAACGTCGACGACGGGGCGCTGCTGATCGTCGCCCGTAACGATCACCGCGTGCGCATCGAGGTCGGACGGGGCCTCGAGGGGGTGCTGACCGACGCCATGTCGAACCGCATCGTCGACGAGACCATCACGCCGAACTTCCGTCAGGGGAACTTCTACGGTGGAATCGATGCCGGCCTCGAGGCGATGATGAAGCTGATCCAGGGCGAGCCGCTGCCGCCGCCGGAGCAGCAGTGGCAGCCGCGCCGGCGGCCCCACGGCAGCAATGCGCTCCCGGGGCTGCTGTTTGCGATCTTCGTAGGCTCGGTGGTGCTGCGCGGCATTTTCGGGCGCACTCTCGGCTCGGTGTTCACGGCTGCGGCGACCGGGTTGCTGGTGTGGATCGCCGGCTACGCGCTGCTGCTGGCGGTACTCGCCGCGGTCGGCGCGCTCCTGTTCACGCTGCTCGGGGGCCTGGCGCGTGGCAGCGGCTGGTCGAGCGGTGGCTTCGGCGGAGGCTGGGGAGGCTTTGGCGGCGGTGGTTTCGGCGGCGGTTTTGGCGGCGGTGGATTCAGCGGCGGGGGCGGCGGCTTTGCGGGCGGCGGCGCCTCGGGGAGCTGGTAGGCCGTGAACCTCCTGCGCCTGTTGCGCCACCTCGTCACCACGCACCTCACCACGCGGCGGCACTTCAGCCCGCAGGTGCTCGCGGCGATCGAGCAGGCGATCCGCGAGTGCGAGGCGCACCATGCCGGGGAGATCCGCTTCGTGATCGAAACGGCTTTCGACCTGCCGGAGCTGTGGCACGACCTCAAGCCACGGCAGCGCGCGCTGCAGCTGTTCGGCCAACTGCGGGTGTGGGACACCGAGCACAATAACGGCGTGCTGCTCTACGTGCTGATGGCCGATCGGGCGGTCGAGATCATCGCCGACCGCGGCATCGCAGGGCGTACACCCGAGACGGAGTGGGGCACGGTGTGCCGCCAGATGCAGCAGCACTATGTCGCCGGGCGCTATCTCGAGGGCTCGGTCGCCGGAATCCGCGCCGTCGGGGCGGTGCTCGGGCGGCACTTCCCGGGCAAGGCTCAGAGCGAGCACGAGCTGCCGAACCAGCCGATGCTGCTCTAGAGAGAGGGCACCGCCGACGTCCCGGGCCGACATCGGTCATACTTGCATTTTATGCTCATGAGGACCGCTCCCGTTCGCGCCGCGCTCACGGCGCCGCTGTGCGCTCTGGTCGCGGGGTGCTCACTGTTCCGGCCGTTTCACGGCCCGAAGCCCCCGCCGCCACCCCCCGCGGCGGCCGCCCCCGCTCTGCCGCCGCCGGTGGCCAACGAGCGCTTCGAGCTCGCGCCGGGGCAGGACATCGTCGGGGTGGTCCAGGTGGTCAGCGCAGGCAAGGACGACACGCTCACCGACATCGCGCGCCGCTTCAACGTGGGCTACGACGAGATCCTGCGCGCCAACCCGAAGGTCGATCCGTGGCTGCCGGGCGAGGGGCGCGAGATCGTCGTGCCGACGCAGTTTATCCTGCCCAACGCCCCGCACCAGGGCATCGTCATCAATATCGCGGCGATGCGCATCTACTATTACCCGCCCGCCAAGCGCGGCGAGCCACGGGTGGTGCTGACGCACCCGATCGGCATCGGCAAGGTCGGCTGGTCGACGCCGCAGGGGGTCACGAAGATCGTGCGGCGGCAGAAGGACCCGACCTGGCGCGTGCCGGTGTCGGTTCGCAAGGAGCACCACGAGAACGGCGAGGAACTCGAGCCGGTGATCGGCCCGGGTCCGGACAACCCCCTCGGCAAGTACGCCTTCTACCTGCAGTGGCCGAGTTACCTGATCCACGGCACGAACAAGCCGGCCGGCGTCGGCCTGAGATCGAGCCACGGCTGTATCCGCCTGTATCCCGAGGACATCGAGCAGCTCTACAACATGGTGCCGATCGGGACGGAGGTGCGCGTGGTGAACCAGCCGTTCGTGTTCGGCTGGCAGGACGGGCAGCTCTACATGCAACCCTATGGGGTCCTCGAGGACGATACCCGCGACTGGAACAAGGCACAGCGCCAGCTCCTGTCCCGCTCGCTCGCCGCCTCGCTGCAGCAGGATCTCAAGCGCCACCACCAGGAGATCAACTGGACGCTGGTCTCCGCCCTGGCGCGCGACCCTCGGGGAGTGCCGGTGGCGGTCTCCGCCCCGGGCGGGAGCCTCGATGAGGTGCTGGCGGCGGCGCCGCGGGTCGACAACGTCGTGCCGCAGGGCTCGACCTGGGACGGCAAGTCCGACCTGCCGATGGACGAGGCGTCGTTCAAGCAGATTCTCTCGGAGATCGAGCCCGGCTCGACCTCCCCGGCAGCCGCAGCCGCCGCTTCCGGAACCGCTCCGCCGGCGGCGAGCAAGACGCCCGCCCCGGTGCCGCCGGCGCCCAAGGACGGCGGCGGCTGAATGAGCACGCCGTCGACGCGCACGCTGTCGGAGTGGCTGCAGCTGATGCTGGCGGAAATCGCGGCCAAGCGCGAGGCGCGCGAGCGCGAGCGCGCCGAGGAAGCGCTGCGCGAGTCCGAGCGCGGCGCCTCAGCGCAAGCGAGCGTTCGCGGCGGCGCTGCATCACCGCGTTAAGTCGCATCATCGCACCCTCGGACGCGGGGGAATTGCCCGACGCGCCCCGACGCCCTGTGCTAGAGTCGCCGCGGCAAGTCCCCAAAAGGCGCTTGAGTGGCCGACAGCCCCGCGTCCGGCGTACAACTCCTACAAGAAAGCCGCGACAGCCACGCGATTGAACGCGTGCCGACCGGAATCGCCGCTTTCGTCGGCCGTGCCCTCAAGGGCCCGGTCAACCAGCCGCTCACGGTGCACAGCTTCGCGGAGTTCCAGCAGCGCTTCGGCGGACTGTGGCAGCCCGCCACGCTGTCGTATGCCGTGGAGCAGTTCTTCGACAACGGCGGTCGCGAAGCGTGCATCGTGCGCGTCGTCAACGGTGCCCGCCCGCCCACCATCACTCTGCCCGCGGCGGGCGGTGCTCTGCGGCTCATCGGGCTAAATCCCGGCTCGCGCGAGTACCTGCGCGCTTCGGTCGACTACGACGCGCTCGGCGCCGCCGAGCACGATCGCTTCAATCTCGTGGTGCAGCGGGTGCGGACCGCGGGCTCGGAGCTGGTCGAGGACCAGGAGATCCACCGGCGCGTCTCGATCACGCCCGGTAGCCTGCGTTTCGTAGCCGACGTGCTGCTCGAGTCGCGGCTGGTGCGCGTGCATGGCCCGGTTCCCGCGCGCCGCCCGGACCGCTCGGGGGGTGGTCCGGGCGGAGTCGTGGTGGGTTACACGCTCTCGAATCCCGACGGCGACGACGGCGCACCGCTCACCGACTACGATTTGATCGGCTCGGCTGCCCGCGGCACCGGGCTGTTCGCGCTCGCCGGCGCCACGCGCTTCAACCTGCTGTGCATTCCGCCGCTCGCGCGTGACCGCGACGTGGGACTCTCCACACTACTGGTCGCCGCGCGGCTCTGCCGCGACCATTGCGCGCTGCTGATCGTGGATCCGCCAGCCGACTGGCGCAGCGCCGCGGATGCGCTCGCGGCACTGCGCGTCTGGCCGTTCCGCAGCGACAGTGCGCTGATGTACTACCCTCGCGTCCAGGCCTTCGACCGCCGGCGCGGTCGCGTGGAAGTCTTCGCTTCGTGCGGGGCGGTCGCCGGGATGATCGCCCGCTCGGACGAGAGCTGGCCCGTGTGGGCGGCAGCCGAGACCGAGGAGGCGGTGCTGCGCCCCGGATTGCGCCCGGCGGTGCCGGTGTCCGATGCCGAGCGGGCGCGTCTCGCCCAGGCGGGAGTCAACGCGCTGCTCGCGGTGCGCAGCGGCGTGCGCACCGGGCTCAGCCCCCGGACTCTCGCACCGGTCGCGGGCATCGCCGACGGGCGGTATCTCTCGGCGCGCCGCCTCGCGCTGTTCGTTGCCGCGAGCATCGAGCGGGGCACGCGCTGGGTGCTGCTCGAGCACAACGGGCCGGCGACCTGGGAGCGCGCCTGCACCCGGGTGGACGAATTCCTGCACGCGCTCGCGGCCGAGGGTGCTTTCGCGGGCGCCTCGCCCGAGGAGAGTTATTTCGTCATCTCAGATGAGCGGGTCAATCGCCCCGCGACTCTCGCGCAGGGCAAGTTCAATCTGCTGTTCGGCTTCGCCACGAGCAGGCCCGGGGAATTCGAGACCTGGCTCGTCACCCATCGCCCCGGCTCGAGCCGCGTGCGCCCGGTATCCGTGAACCGCGCCGCGACCGCCGCGCAGCGCGTGGAGTGGGAGATCGAGACTTCGATACTTCGTGGATAGGCCGAAAGCGCCTGACCCGTCGGCGCCGGCCAGTGGATGGCGTCATGGCGCGTAAACAGGGTAATGATCGGGTAATTACCCCATTTCTGCTCGCGCGAATACGCATCGACCTCGCGAGCAGTGCCGGTCATCCCGGAGGGCCGAAGCCACCGCCACCGGGCGTGAGGATGGTGAGCTCGTCCCCGGGACCGACCTCGAAGCGGGCGGTGGCGCCGAGGACCTCGAGCGCACCGTTCGCACGCCGGATATGGGCCTCGCCGGTCGCGCCCGCCAGCCCGCCGGCCAGCCCGAAGGGGGCGATGCGGCGGTGATTCGCCAGCAGCGCTCCGGAGAGGCGGGCACGGAACTCGAGCCGCCGCACCGAGCCGTTGCCGCCGTGGTGTCGTCCGCGTCCCCCGGAGCCGCGGCGAATGGCAAACTCGCGCACCAGTACCGGGAAGGCGCTCTCGAGGATCTCGGGGTCGGTGAGCCTCGAGTTGGTCATGTGGGTCTGCACCGCATCGCAGCCGTCGAAGTCCGCGCCCGCGCCCGCGCCTCCGGCGATCGTCTCGTAGTACTGCAGCTGCTCGTTGCCGAAGGTGAGGTTGTTCATCGTGCCCTGCGAGGCCGCGAGAATGCCGAGCGCGCCATACAGGGCGTCGACGATGCACTGCGAGGTCTCGACGTTCCCGGCCGCGACGGCCGCGGGGAATCGCGGGTCGAGCATCGAGCCCTCGGGGATGACGATCTCGAGGGGCTCGAGGCAGCCCTCGTTGAGCGGAATCGGCCGCTCGATCAGCGTGCGGAACACGTACAGCACCGCCGCCAGGCACACCGCCCGCGGCGCATTGAAATTGTGCGCGCCCTGGGCGGAAGTGCCGCTGAAGTCGACGCGTGCACGGCGCCGCTCGCGGTCGATGTCGATCCGCACCGCCACACAGGAACCGTCGTCCATCTCGTAGCGGAACTGCCCGCCCGGCTGCCGCGCGATCTCGCTGCGTACGCACAGCGCGGCGTTGTCCTGCACCTCGCGCATGCCCTGGCGCAGCCGGGCGAGACCGTGCCGCCCGACGGCCCGGCCGATCTCGGCGATACCCCGGGCGTTGGCGGCGAGCTGCGCGCGCAGGTCGGCGACATTCTGCTGCGGCTTGCGCGCCGGCCACGGCCCGCGGGCGAGCGCCGCGCGCAGCTCGGCCTCGCGCAGCTGCCCGCCGCTCACCAAGGCGAAACACTCGAACAGCGCTCCCTCCTCTTCTATGGTGCGGCTGAAGGGCGGCATCGAGCCGGGTGTCATGCCGCCGATATCCGCGTGGTGCGCGCGCGAGGCGACGAAGAAATCCGGCTGCTCGCCGCCGCCCACGAATACCGGCGTGACCACCGTCATGTCGGGCAGATGTGTGCCGCCGTGGTAGGGGCTGTTGAGCAGCCAGGAGTCCCCGGGGCGCAGCCTCGCGGAAAGCGCACGGATCACCGCGCGCACGCTCGCCCCCATCGATCCGAGGTGCACGGGCATGTGGGGCGCGTTGGCGACCAGAGCGCCGTCCGAGTCGAACAGGGCGCAGGAATAGTCGAGGCGCTCGCGGATGTTCACCGACTGCGCGGTCGCCTTGAGCACCTCGCCCATCTGCTCCGCGACGTGCATGAAGAGGTTGTTGAATATCTCGATGCGGGCGGGGTCGGCCGCGCGCAGGTCGGACGGGCCGGGCGCGGCGGGGGCGGCGGGCGGCGCCTCGGCCTCGAGCAGCAGCTCGCCGCCCTCGAGCCGGTGCGCGCGCCAGCCCTCCTCGAGCACCACCGTGCTGTGCGGCTCGACGATGAGAGCCGGCCCGCGCAGCTCCCCGCCGAGCGACTCCATGACGACCAGCGGCACTTCGCGCCAGGCGCCGAACCAGGCGCGCGCGCTCGCGGGCAAGGCTACGGCGGCCGCGCTCGCGGGGACGCTGATCGCACCGGGCTCGAGCGAGCTCAGCCGCGCCTCGACCCGCAGCGCCTCGATCACGACCTCGAGCGTGTGCGCCTCGAATCCGAAGCGCCGCAGGTGCTCGGCATCGAAGCGCGCACGTAGCTGCGCGAGCGGCGCCAGCGCCACGCTCAGAGTGACGTCACTGTCGCCGGCGCGCAGCTCGAGGAGCTGCGCCACCCGCACCGGTCCGGAAGTCTCCCCGAAGGTGGCGAGCTCCGCGCGCGCCTGACTCTCGAGCGTTTCGAGCGTGGCGCGCGCCGCCGCGAGCGCCGCGGCGGTCAGCGGCGCACGCAGACTCGCGCGGCGCACCGCGAGCCGGTCGGCCACGCCGATGCCGAAGGCCGACAGCACGCTCGCGAGCGGATGCACCAGCACGCGGCGCATGCCGGCGGCGGAGGCGACGCGGCAGGCGTGCTGGCCGGCGGCGCCGCCGAAACAGAAGAGCGTGAAGTCCCCCGCATCCAGCCCCTGGCGCGTCGACACCTGGCGGATGGCGTTGGCCATCGACTCGACCGCGACTTCGAGGAACGACTGCGCGACCTGCTCGGCGGAGGGCGCTCGCGCGGAACCGCCGCCGAGCTCGGCGGCGAGCACGGCGAAACCCGCCGCTACCGGCTGCGGGTCGACGGGCGATGCGCCGGCGTGCCCGAACACCGCGGGCAGCGTATCGGGCCGCAACCGCCCGAGCAGCACCTGCACGTCCGTGAGCGTCAGCGGGCCCCCGCGACCGTAGCATGCCGGGCCGGGATCCGCGCCCGCCGATGCCGGACCCACCGCGAAGCGCCCGTCCCTGAAGGCGAGGATCGAGCCGCCGCCCGCGGCGATGGTGTGCACGTCGAGCATCGGCTGGGTGAGGCGAATGCCGCCAATGAGGTGCTCGAAGCGCTGCGGCAGCTCGCCGTCGAGCAGCGATACGTCGGTCGAGGTCCCGCCCATGTCGAAGCCGATGAGGCGCCTCTGGCGCAGCCGCTCGCCGATCCAGCGCATGCCGATCAAGCCGCCGGCCGGTCCCGACAGCACGCTCGCCATCGGGTGAAACCCCGCGGCATCCGCCAGTCCGCCGCTGCTCTGCATGAGTGCCAGGCGCGCGCCGGGATCGAGTACGCGCAGCTCGGACCTGAGCCCGTCGACGTAGGCGCGCAGCGGCGGCGCTAGATAGGCATTGAGCACGGTCGTGTCGCCGCGTACCACGTAGCGCACCATGGGAGACAGCTCGTGCGAGACCGAGATCTCCTCGAAGCCGAGAGCCCGCGCGCAGGCGGCTGCGGCGCGCTCGTGCTGCGTATGGCGCCAGCCGTGCAGGAACACGATTGCCGCCGCGCGCACTCCGGAGCGACGCGCGCGCTCGAGCTCCTCACCCAGGCGCGCCTCATCGAGCGGCGCGAGCACCTCGCCGTCGGCGGTGACGCGCTCGCGGGCCTCGATCACGCTCGCGTACAGGCGCTGCGGCAGTACGATGTCGCGCGCGAAGATGTCGGGCCGGTTCTGGTAGCCGATGCGCAGCGCGTCGCCGAATCCGGCGGTGGTCACCAGCACCACCGGCTCGCCGCCGCGTGTCAGGAGTGCGTTGGTGGCCACGGTGGTGCCGACCTTCACCTCCGCGACGCGCGCGCCGGGCCTGCCGGCCGCCGCGAGGATTGCGCGCACTGCAGCGAGGCCGGGATCGGCCCCGGCGCCGCCGCCGCCGGGTTGCACCGACAGCACCTTGCGGATGTGCAGCGCCCCGTCCGGCGCCAGGCCGACCACGTCGGTGAAGGTGCCGCCGCGGTCGATCCAGAACTGCCAGCCGCTCCCCGGCAGCCGCTCACCGCTCGATTGGCTTAACGTTTCCATTGCCTGCATTATTCGCGCATGCACACCCGGCAACCAACGCGCGCCGGCGCAACGCCGTGGAGTCGTCGGTGACGCGCCACGTCGTGTTTTCTCACGGGCAGGAGAGCGGCCCGTGGGGGCGCAAGATCACCGCGCTCGCCGAGGTGGCGCGCAGCGAGGGCTACGAGGCGCACTCGGTCGACTACCGCGGCATCGATGGCGCACGGGCGCGGGTCGCCAGGCTGGTGGATTTCTGCAAGGAGCTCGCGGGGGACCTGGTGCTGGTCGGCTCGAGCATGGGGGCCTACGTGTCGGTGGCCTCCGCCTCGCTGCTGCACGCGCGCGGGGTGTTCCTGATGGCGCCGGCGCTGTATCTCGAGGGCCTGCCGGAGCTGCGCGCCGGCGGGCTCGACTGTCCGGCCGTGGTGGTGCACGGCTGGCGCGACGAGGTCGTGCCCTTCGAGCACAGCCTCCGCTTCGCCCACAGCCACCGTGCCGCGCTGCACCTGCTCGATGGCGATCATCGCCTGCACAACCAGCTGCGCGTGATCCAGCACCTGTTCGAGTTCTTCCTCATCGCCCTCGACCTGCCCGCGATCGCCTTCGAGTAGCGTTCAGCGGCGCTCGCGGATGGCGCGCGCCGCGAGGCGATCGACCAGCGCCGGTGCAATGAGCCGCGCCCAGCGCACGAACGAGCCGCGCCGCGAGGTGATCAGCAGCCGCTGCCGCCGCCCCATGGCGCGGACGATGAGCCGCGCGCATTGCTCGCTGCTCATGACGTGCGCTTCCGCGAGCGGGCCGGCGTCGTACGGGCGCCCGTCGGGTCCGAGCGCGCGCCGGTGCAGCCCGCTCGCCACGAAGTCGGGCGCGACGACGGTGACGTCGACCCCCGAGCCGCGCAGCTCGATGCGCAGCGATTCGAAGAAACCGATCATCGCGTGCTTGCTGGCGGCGTAGCCGGTGCGCTCGGGCACCCCGGTCAGGCCGGCGACGCTCGCCACCGCGACGATGAGCCCCCGCGAGCGCTTGAGGTGAGGGAGCGCGGCGGCGGTGAGATACACCGCCCCGAGGTAGTTCACCGCGAGCAGCTGCCCGAAGGATGCGAAGCCGCGCAGCGCGTCGAAGCGTCCCCACATGGTCACGCCCGCGTTGTTGACCAGCGCATCGAGCGAGCCGTAGCGCGCGAGCGTCTGCTCCACGGCCGAGGTACAGTCTTCGGGCCGCGCGACGTCCGCGGAAACGGTGAGCACCGCGGCGCCGCGCGCGGCGCACTCCTGCGCCGTCGCCGCCAGGCGCGCCGCGTCGCGTGCGGTGAGCGCGAGTTGCGTCCCCGGGTGCGCCAGCGCGAGCGCCAGTGCGCGCCCGATGCCGCTGGAGGCACCGCTGATCAGCACCGTCTTGCCCGTGAATGTGTCCATGGGTGATCCGCCCCGGCCCGCACCGCTCACCGTATGCTAGCGGCTTGCCGCCCCGCGTGGCCGAGTCGTAGACTCACCCGGCAGGTTTCGGCGCGGAACAACACAAGATCCCGGCTTATTCGCACACGCTACGGTTGCAGCTCGACGCGGTGCGCCAGAGCGCGGCGCGGATCGGTCCGAGGTCGCGGTCGGTCGCGCCGCACGCGCAGTCCGGGTGAGTCACGGGAGCAGGGGGAGACATGCCGAAAGTTCACTCGGGGCTTCGTGGGCTGTCGGTCGCGGCCTGCCTGGCCCTGGGCCTCGCACCGGCCGTGTACGCCGTCAACTTCCAGTCCGGTGACTGGAGCGGGAGCTGGGACACCACGATCGGCTACGGGCAGGCGTGGCGCGTGGGGGGGCGCGACTGCCGCCTCATCGCCATCGCCGACGGCGGCTGCAGCTTCGGCCCCAATAGCGACGACGGCGATCTCAACTACGGCAAGGGAACCTTCAGCGAGGCGCTCACCGGCGTCACGGAGCTTTCCCTCAAATACAGAGATACGGCCGGCCTCTTCGTGCGCGGCTCGGGCCTCTACGACTTCTACGTGATGGGCGACAACACCGAGCGCACGCCGCTGTCGCACAACGCCAAGGACGTGGTCGGCAGCTATACCAGGCTGCTGGATGCATTCGGCTACGCGCGCTTCAATCTCGGCTCGAGCCCCGCGGAGCTGCGGCTCGGGCGCCAGGTGGTGGACTGGGGCGAGAGCCTCTACATTCCCGGAGGTCTCAACCAGGTCGACTACTTCGACGTGACCGCGCTGCAGGTGCCGGGCGCGGAGCTCAGGCAGGCGCTGCTGCCCGATGAGTCGGCGGTGTTCAACCTGCAGCTCACCAAGAACCTGAGCACCCAGCTCATTTACCTCTTCGATTGGCACGAGGACATCATCGAGCCCACCGGCGCCTACTTCAGCACCAACGACGTGGCAGGTGCGGGCGGCAGCAAAGTGGTGCTCGGCTTCGGCGCGATCTCCGACCAGGGCGTCAACTTCACCCCGCTCGGCGGCTCGCTGATCGGCGATTTCCAGACCATCCCGCGGCTGCCTGACGAGCGGCCCTCGCAGTCGGGCCAGTTCGGCGTCAACTTCAAGCTGTTTCTGCCGAACTTCGGCCAGGGGACCCAGCTCGGCTTCTACTTCCTCAACTACACCAGCCGCCTGCCGGTGGTGTCGGTGCAGACCGGCACGCAGGCGGGCTTCGGCAACGCCTTCGGCGCCGTCAACGCCGTCGCCGGCGCCGCGCAGGCGCTCGCCGCGGGCCTGCCGTTCGCGGCGGCGGTCGCGACCGGCGCGGCGGCCGGTGAACAGCGCGCGGCGCAGCTGGGCGGAAACCTGAGCGCCGCGACGGCGACGCAGTACGCCACCATCGGCGCCAACACGCTGCTCGCGGGCGGCAATGTCAACAACCAGGCGAGCAACCTGGCGGCCAACGAATACGCGCGCACGGAAGGCGTCGTCGAGCAGTTCCCGAGGGACATCAAGATGCTCGGGCTCTCCTTCAATACGGAGATCCAGGCGACCGGCACGGCGCTGCAGGGCGAAGCCGCTTTCCGCCACAACGTGCCGCTGCAGCTGCAAGTCCCCGAGCTCATCTACGCCTCGCTCACCCCCTTCGAGACCGGCATTGCCCAGCTCCTCGGCGAGCCGGTGACCGGTCCCGGGCGCTGCGTGCCGGCTTCCGCAACTCCCATCACGGGATGCAACCAGTTCGGCTCGTACGGCTTGGGACAGACCATACAAGGGTATGAGCTGAAGAACACCTGGCACTTCGACCTCGCCGCCACCCAGATCTGGGCCAACGTGCTCAAGGCCTCACAGGCGGTGCTGACCGTCGAGGCCGGCGCCGACTACGTACCGGGCCTCGAGGACAAGTACACCGGGGGACCGCAGGGCTTCGGCGTTAGATACGACGGCCCGGGCACTAACCTGAGCGGCAATCCGAACCTCGGCGGTTACCCGGAGTTCCCCGCGGTGAACGGCCAGTGCGTGGTGCCGGGCTTGCAGTGCGTGGAGCCGGGCAGCGCCTTTCCCAGCAAATTTGCCTGGGGCTACGTCGTCGCCGGCCACCTCGAGTACGACAACGTGATCGGCAACTGGAACCTGCTGCCGCATCTCACCTGGAGCCAGGACGTGAGCGGGGTATCGCCCGGTCCCGGCGGCGCCTTCGTCGCCGGCCGCCATGCGAGCACCGCCGGAATCACGGCGAGCGTGCGCCAGAGGTGGGAGCTGGACGTCTCGTACACCCACTACGGCGGCGACGGCCAGTACAACCTGCTGGGCGATCGCGATTTCGTCGCCGCCAGCGTCAAGTTTTCATTCTGAGAGCCGCGCAGTCCTGACGGGCATGTGTGAGCTACGGAGGGGGCTGCAAATGAATAGGGCAGTGCGTTTGGCGGCGGCGATCCTGTTCGCACCGGTCGCGTGGGGGGCGGTGAGCCCGCAGGAAGCCGCGCGGCTCGGCGCAGACCTGACGCCGCTCGGCGGCGAGAAGGCGGGCAACGCCGACGGCTCGATCCCGGCGTGGACCGGAGGTCTCAAGTCGCCGGCCGATGCGGGCTTCCCCAACTATCACTCCCCCGATCACTACCCCGACCCCTATGCGGGCGACAAGCCGCTGTTCACGATTACCACCGCCAACCTGAGCCAGTACGCGGCGAAGCTCACCGAGGGGCACAAGGCGCTGTTCAAGACCTACCCCGACTACAAGATGATCGTCTACCCGACGCATCGCAGCGCCGCTGCGCCCGAGAGCGCGTACGAGGCCACCAAACGCAATGCGACCACGGCCAGGCTCGTACCCGACGGCAACGGCTTCACCGGCGCGATCGGCGGCACGCCGTTCCCGATTCCGCAGTCGGGACTCGAGGTGTTCTGGAATCACCTCACGCGCTACCGCGGCGTGACCGCGGCGCTGCAGGTCGGGCAGGCCCCGATGACCGCGGGCGGCGGCTACACGATGGTGAAGTTCAAGGAGGAGTTCTTCTTCCCGTATTACGAGCCCGGCATGACCGAAGCGGCCATGAACAACATCCTGGTGTACTTCACGCAGGAAACCACGGCGCCGGCGCGGCTCGCCGGCGAGGTGCTGCTGGTGCAGGAGACGCTCGATCAGGCGAAGGAGAGCCGCCGTGCCTGGCTCTACAATCCCGGCCAGCGCCGCGTGCTGCGTGCGCCGCAAGTCGCCTTCGACAACCCCGGCACCAATGCCGACAATCTGCGCACCGATGACCAGTTCGACGTCTACAACGGCAGCCCGCAGCGCTACAACTGGAAGCTGGTCGGCAAGAAGGAGATGTACGTCCCCTACAACGCCTACCGTCTGCAGGACCCGAAGCTCAAGTACAGCGAGATCCTCCACAAGAATCACATCAACCAGGATCTCGCGCGCTATGAGCTGCACCGCGTGTGGGTCGTGGATGCCACGCTCAAGCCCGGCCAGAGCCATATCTACAGCCGGCGCACGCTGTACGTCGACGAGGATTCCTGGCAGATCCTCGCGGTCGACTGCTACGACGTGCGCGGCCAGCTCTACCGCGTGCAGGAAGGGCACGCGATGAACTACTACAATCTCCCCACGCTCTGGACGTCGCTCGAGCTCGTCATGGACCTCTCCAACGGGCGTTATCTCGCGCTCAACCTGGTGAGCGAGGAGCCGCACTCCTACGACTTCAGCATCAAGCGCACGCCCGCCGACTATCAGCCGAGCATGCTGGAGCGCCGCGGCATCAGGTGAGTCGTGCATCCGGGCGCGCCTTTCTGCGCTAACGCAATCCTGCGCCGCGCAGAAAGCCCGGGATTTGCCGTCCCTGGCAAATCCCGCTCGGCGCGGTGCGCCTCGCCCTGGCGCGCACGCTCCCGAAACTCTTCTTTAGCAGTCGGCGCTGCTGCCCTTGCCGTAGTCGCGTGGGCCGGCGGGGCGCAGCAGCCGGTGCCGCAGCCGCTGCCGCGGAGCGCCGAGCACGCGCGGCTCGCCGCTCACGCACTCCTGATCGCCCTCGCCGCCGCCGGCGATCGGCTGATTGCGGTCGGCGACCGCGGCGTCATCGTGCTGTCGGACGATCGTGGCGCGAGCTGGACGCAGGCGGCGAGCGTGCCCGCCCAGGCGCTGCTCACCGGCGTGTGCTTCATCGATGCCCGGCGCGGCGTGGCGGTCGGCCACGACGAGGTCATTCTGGCGACCGCAGATGCCGGGGAGAACTGGAGGCTGGTCCACTACGCACCCGAGGCGCTGCGACCGCTGCTCGACGTGTGGTGCGGCGCGGACGGCAGGGCGATCGCGGTCGGCGCCTACAGCACCTATCTGACGAGCGCCGACGGCGGTACGAGCTGGCACGAGCGCGCTTTTGCACCCGCTCCGGCGCCGCGGCCGGCCGGTGCCCCGCGCCCCGCGGCCGCCTCCGCAGTGGCTGAGGCCGGCGGCGGCTTTCACCTCAATCGCATCGTGGGCGCCTCCGCGGCCCGGCTCTACATCGCCGGCGAAGCCGGACACCTGTACCGCAGCGATGACGGCGGTGATCACTGGCAGGAGCTCACCTCGCCCTACGCCGGCTCGTTCTTCGACCTGCTGCCGCTTTCGGGTGATGCGCTGCTCGCGTGCGGTCTGCGCGGCAACCTGTACCGCTCGGAGGACGCCGGCGCGAGCTGGCGGCGCCTTCCGACCGGCACCGTGGCGATGCTCGACGGTGCGGCGGCACTCCCCGGCGGAGCGCTGGCCGTCGTGGGTCTCTCGGGCGTGATGCTGGTGAGCCGCGACGGCGGCGAGTCCTTCAATCTCGAGCAGCAGAGTGATCGCAGCGGACTCGCGGCCGCGCTCGCTACGGCCAGGGACGAGCTCGTCGTCGCGGGTGAGGACGGCGTCCGACGGGTGAGGCTCGGCGCCGCCACCGCGGTCAGCGGAGAGCTGCCCTGATGGCCGTCCGCGCCGGCGGGGAAGCGCCGCTGCCGGGGCTCGGCGGCGCCCTCGAGCGCCTCATCTTCGGGCACCGCAGCCTGATCCTCACGCTGTTCGCGCTCGGCACTCTCATTCTCGGCGCGACGGTGCTGCGCGGCCTGCGCATAGACACCTCGTTCCTGAAGACTCTCCCCGTGCAGCACGAGTACATGCGCACCTATCTCGACCCGAAGGTGGCCGAGTTCCAGGGCGCCAATCGCGTGCTGGTAGCCCTCATCGCGCCTGATGGCAACATGTTCACGGCGGAGTTCTTCGCCGCGCTGCGTAAGGCCACCGACGCGGTCATCGTCACGGACGGCATCGACCGCACGCGGGTGCAGTCGATTTTCACGCCCAACGTGCGCTACCTCGAGGTGGTCGAGGACGGGATCGAGGCGGGGGACGTGATGCCGCAGGGTTTCACGCCCACGCCCGAGAACTTTGCGCGCGTGCGCGACAACATCAGGAAGGCCGGCATCATCGGGCGCCTCGTCGCCAATGACTTCTCCGGAGCGCTGGTGAGCGCGATCGTGCTCGATCAGGACGCGCAGGGACGGCCGGTCGATCCGATCGCGGTGGCGAACGCACTGGAGCTGAACGTCCGGCAGCCGATCGAGCATCCCGCGGCGGGGCAGGCGTCCGCGGGGATCGACGTGCACATCATCGGCTTCGCCAAGGTGATGGGCGACATCGCGGCGGGGGCGGGCTCGGTCGTGATGTTCGCCGGCATTGCGCTCGTTCTGACGCTGCTCGCGGTGCGGGTCTATTGCCAGTCCTGGCGCATCGCCTTCGTGCCCGTGCTGTGCTCGGGTGTAGCCGTCGTCTGGCAGCTCGGGTCGCTGGTGGTGCTGCGCTACGGCATCGACCCGATCGGGCTCCTGGTGCCGTTCCTCATCTTCGCGATCGGGGTGAGTCACGGCGTGCAGAAGATCAGCGCGGTCGCCGACGCCGCTCTCGCCGGTCTCGGGAGCCTCGAGGCGGCCCGCCGGGTATTCCGGCAGCTGCTGATGCCGGCGGTCATTGCGCTGCTCGCGGACCTCGTCGGCTTCGTGACCATTCTCCTGATTCCCGTGCAGGTGATCCGCGAGATGGCGATCACCGCGAGCATCGGCGTCGCGATCGTCATCCTCACCGACCTGATCCTGCTGCCGGTGGTGGTGTCGTACGTGCGCTTCGATCCCGGCTTCCGCGCCCGCGTCGAGCGGCGCCAGCACCAGCTGGCGGCGGTGTGGCGCCACCTGGCGGCGATCACCGCGCGCGGCCCCTCGCTCGCCATCATCGCGATCGCCGGCCTGCTCGCCGTGGCGGGCTGGTGGAAGGGGCGCGAGACTCCGATCGGGGACACCCAGGCGGGTGTGCCGGAGCTGCGGCCCGATTCGCGCTACAACCGCGACAACGACGTCATCACCAGCAAGTTCTCCATCGGGGTCGACGTGCTCACCGCCATCACGGAGTCGCAGGAGCCGGTGTGCGTCAGGCACGACCTCATGACGGCGGTCGACCGTTTCGGCTGGCACATGCGCAACGTGCCGGGCGTGCAGGAGGTCATCACGCTGCCCTTCATCGCCAAGGTGGCGATCGCCGGCTGGAACCAGGGAAGCCTGAAGTGGCGCAGCATTCCCCGCGAGCAGACCCAGCTCACCCAGTCGACGCGCTACATCGAGACCAGCACGGGGCTCTTGAACGAGAACTGCGACGTCGTTCCGGTGATGATGTTTCTCACCGACCACCGCGCCGAGACCATCGCGCGCGCGGTGAGCGCGGTCAAGGAGTGGCGCGCGGCCAACCCGCTCGAGGGAGCCATGGTGCGCCTCGCCGCGGGCAACGTGGGCGTCATGGCGGCGACCAACGAGACCGTCGAGGCGAAGCAGCTGCTCATCCTGGCGGGCGTGTTCGGCGCAGTCATCGTGATGTGCCTGCTCACCTTCCGTTCGGTGACCGGCACGCTGCTGGTGGTGGTGCCGCTCGCGCTGGTATCGGTGCTGGTATATGCGGTGATGGCGCTGGTCGGCATTGGGCTCAAGGTTTCCACGCTGCCGATGGTGGCGCTCGGGGCGGGCATCGGCGTCGACTACGGCATCTATCTCTTCAGCCGCATGCAGGAGTTCCTCGGCCAGGGCCTGCCGGTGCGCGAGGCCTACGAGCGAACGCTGCGCGTCACCGGGGCGAGCATCATCTTCACCGGCATCACGCTCGCCATCGGGGTCGCCACCTGGGTGTTCTCGCCGCTCAAGTTCCAGGCGGACATCGGCATCATGCTGACCTTCATGTTCCTGGTGAACATGCTGGCGGCGATCGTGCTGCTGCCGGCCCTGGCGGCGTGGCTGATCCGCCCGCAGCGTGCCGTAAGCACCTGATTCACCATGTGCACCGTGGGGTGATAATCACTCGTCCCAGCGCGGCCGGGCGCGCAGCCGCTTGGTGCGCTGCAGGCGCGCCTTGCGCTCGAGGCGCCGCTCGCGCGCCGACCGTGGCGGCGCGGTGGGGCGGCGCGGCTTCGGTGCGAGCAGGGCGCGCCGGACGAGATCGGCGAGGCGCTCCTCGGCCGCGCGCCGGTTCTGCTCCTGGGTGCGGTGAGTGCGCGCGACGATCAGCAGCGCCCCATCCGCGGTGAGCCGCCGGCCGCTCAGGTTCCGCAGCCGCATCTTCACATCCGGGCCGAGCGCGGTGCTGCCGGCGAGATCGAAGCGCAGCTGCGCCGCGGTCGCCAGCTTGTTGACGTTCTGGCCGCCCGGACCGGAAGAGCGCACGAAGGTGAGCTCGAGCTCCCTGTCAGGAATCGTCAGCCCCGCGCTCACCGCCAGCGGCACGGATTCGGCGGCGCTTTAGTCCGCGGCCCGGTCCCGCCCGGGCGGTGACTGGCCGCCCGCTCGCGGTGCCGGCTGCGGTGCCCGCCCCTCGATGACGCGCACCTCGCGCTGCGGGTAGGGCATGGTCACGCCGTTGGCGCGGAAGATGCGCCAGATCGCCCGGTTGACGTCGGAGCGCACGTTGTTGACGCCGTTCACCGGGTCGGCGATCCAGAAGCGGATTTCGAGGCGCATGCCGTTGTCATCGAAGCTGATCAGGCGCGATACCGCGGGCGGATCGCGCAGGATGCGCGGATGGTTCTCGGTGGCCTCCACCAGGAGCCTCAGCGCGAGCTCCGGATCGTCGTCGTAGCTGACGAGCACCGGCAGCTTGATGCGCACGCGCTGATCCGAGTAGCTCCAGTTGATGAAGGGGTTGTTGATCAGGTTCTGGTTCGGCACCAGGGTGTCGACGCCGTCGCGGTCGCGCACCACCACGTACCGGCCCCGCAGCTCCTGCACCCAGCCGAAGTTACCGGTGCTGGCGCCCATGTGCCCGGTGAAGCTGATCACATCGCCCGGCTTGATGGACTTGTCCATGAGCAGCACGAAGCCGCTGACGAAATTGCTGGCGACCGACTGCAGGCCGAAGCCGAGCCCCAGGCCGATGGCGCCGGTGAGGACGTTGAGGGTGGTGACTTCGACGCCGGCGGCATTGATGCCGAGCAGGATGCCGAGTGCGACCAGCAGGAAGTAGCTGAACTTCGAGACTCCGACCCGGGTCGAGACCGCCAGCTGCTCGAGCTGCATGACGTGCCGCTCGACCGCACGGGCGAGCAGGCTGGTCACCACCACGAAGGCGCTCACCACCACCAGTCCCTTGAGCAGCGCCCACAGGCTGAACTGGCTCTTGCCGGGAACGACGTTGATGCGATTGAGCACGGCTTCGATCGCGTCCAGCCAGCCGAGCAGCGCGAGCGCCACGATCACCGACAGCACGACCGTGATTGCGCCCTCGCGGCTGTGCAGCCACGACCCGGGTCCGAGCAGCCGGCCGAGGATGTACACGCCGAGACGCACCAGCACGATGGCGGCGGCCAGCTGCGCCGCGTTGTCGAGCAGCGCGCTCGAGCGGCCCGACGCCGCGAGCGTGGCGTGCCCGAGCAGCAGCACCGCGAGCGCCGCCAGCATCGGCGCCAGCATCACGATGACCTCGGCGAGGCGCTCCAGCGAGTCTGGCGCGCCCCCGGCGGCCGCGGCGCGCGCGCGCCGCGCGCGCGTGGTGCGGGCGACGACGAGCGCCACGCCCACCGCGATCACGATCGCCACTGCCTCGGGCCACAGCTGCGGGAAGGCGAGCGCGAGGGAGACGCCGCTCGCGGCGCTGTTGGCGCTATCCATCAGGCATTCAGGTCCGGGATCAGCTGGCTCTCCAGACGCGCGATCTGGTCCTTGAGCATCAGCTTGCGCTTCTTGAGGCGCTTGAGCTGCAGCTCGTTGACGTGCAGATCGAGCGACAGGCGGGAGATGACCTCATCGAGGTCGCGGTGCTCGATGCGCAACTGGCGCAGCTTCTCCACGTTGCGGAACAACTCGCGGTCGACGTTGTCTTCGATTTCCGCCATGGGGGGTGGCCCAATGTTGGCGATGGGCGTTGAGCGGCCTGGAGCTGCCGGCGGCAGCCGCCCGAACGAGAAGCTTAGCCGAGCGGCGCGCCGAGTGCCACGGCCCACGGGGTGACGGCCGGTCGGGGCGCGAAACGGGCCGGTCAGCGACCCCGGCCCCGCGGCGCGTGCCCGGGCCGGCCCCCTTTGCCGCCGCGGGGCGGTCCGCCGCCATGGCGTCCCCGGTGCGGGTGGGGGCGGTGGGAGCGGGGCGGGAGGATCCCCGGGTGCACGCCCGTGGCGAGGATGTCGGCGGCGATCGAGCCCGAGGGAATCTTGTGACCGAGATACTCCTCGATCTCCGGCAACGACACGGCGAACTCTTCGCAGGCGAAGCTGATGGCATCGCCCTCGGCGCCGGCGCGCGCGGTGCGCCCGATGCGATGCACGTAGTCGGCCGGGTCCTGCGGCAGATCGAAGTTGAACACGTGGCTCACATCGGGGATGTGCAGGCCGCGGGAGGCGACGTCGGTCGCGATCAACACCGCGAGGTCTCCGTCGTGAAAAGCACGCAGGAAGCGCAGGCGCTTCGCCTGCGGCACGTCCCCGGAGAGCGCCTGGGCGTGAAAGCCGTTGGCCTTGAGCACGCTCTCGAGACGCTCGGCCATGCGCTTGGTGTTGACGAACACCATGGTGCGATGCGCTTCGCTCTGGCGCAGCAGCCCGATCAGCAGCGGTACCTTTTCCTCCATCGCCGGGTAGTAGATGATCTGCCGCACCGCATCGACGGTGAGCTTGTCCGGTTCGATGCGCACCAGCTCCGGGTTGTTCATGTGCTCGTAGGCGAGCTCCAGCACGCGGTACGAGAGCGTGGCGGAGAACAGCATCGACTGGCGCCGCTCGGGGTGCGGCAGCCGGCGCAGGATGTAGCGGATGTCGGCGATGAACCCGAGATCGAACATGCGGTCGGCTTCGTCGAGTACCAGCACCTGTGCATGGCGCAGGTCGAACACGTGCTGCTTGAAGTAATCGATGAGCCGCCCGGGAGTGCCGATCAGCACGTCGCAGCCCTGCGCGAGCTCCTCGCGCTGCTTGTCGTAGTCGATTCCGCCGAACACCACCACGTGCCTGAGCCCGGTATGGGCGCCGAGCGTGAGCGCGTCGCGGTGGATCTGCACCGCGAGCTCGCGCGTCGGGGCGACGATCAGCGCGCGGACCGAGGTGCGGGCGCGGCCGGGCGCGGCCGCGTGGCCGAGCAACGTCTGGTAGAGCGCGATGAGGAACGCGGCCGTCTTGCCGGTGCCGGTCTGCGCCTGGCCGGCGACGTCGCGCCCGGCGAGCGCGATCGGCAAGGCCTGCGCCTGGATGGGCGTGCACTGCGTAAAGCCCGCCTGCCGTACTCCCGCCATGACCTCGGGCCGCAGACCGAGGGAGCTGAACGCCGCGGAAGGGGAGTGTGGAGCAGTCATCACTTATGTGCGAGTGTTATGCGAAAAGCGCTCGGGGACTTGAAAAAACGAGCCGGAAGCGCTAAATAGTGTCTCAACCAAGCGGGCCGTTAGGGCCCGCACCCGCCAGACGCTAACCCTTTTCCCCGCAGGGCCAGATACTCAAGCGCCGAGTTAGTGTAACCGTTTGACGGGTGTTCCTGGCAGCGCTTTATCGCGGACTTTGGCCGATCCGCGCGGATTTTCTCAGGTCTTCAACGTCGAGTTGTCACACTCTGCAGCGACGGAGGTTGTACCGCGTGACTAGCCCGCACATCGTGCATACCACGGACGCCACTTTTGCTCAGGACGTCCTCAAGTCCGACAAGCCCGTGTTGCTGGACTTCTGGGCCGAATGGTGCGGTCCGTGCAAGATGATCGCGCCGATCCTGGACGAGATCGCCAGCGAATATCAGGACCGCATCAAGATCGCCAAGCTCAACATCGACGAGAATCCGCAGACTCCCCCCAAGTTCGGTATCCGCGGCATTCCGACGCTGATTCTCTTCAAGAACGGCACGGTCGAGGCCCAGAAGGTCGGCGCCGTGTCCAAGTCACAACTCTCGGCATTTCTGGACAGCAACCTGTGAGAGGCTACCTCGGTAATCAGGGCCGTAATCGGCCCAACAAGGGCCCGCGCCACGGCAACCGCGACGGCAACCGCGGCAATATGGGCAACGGCGGTGGTCGTCCCGACGAGATGATGCAGGAGCCGGAGCCTTTCGACGTCGACGACTCCGAGATCATCAGCCCGGCGGAGCTGACGCAGTCGCGCAGCTCGATGAATCTGACGGAGCTGAAGTCCAAGCCCATCCACGAGCTGGTGAAGATGGCCGAGACCATGGGGCTCGAAAGCCTCGCCCGCTCGCGCAAGCAGGACATCATCTTCTCGATTCTCAAGGCGCACGCGCGCCAGGGCGAGAACATCTACGGCGACGGAGTTCTCGAGATCCTGCAGGATGGCTTCGGCTTCCTGCGCTCGGCGGATGGCTCCTACCTCGCCGGGCCCGACGACATCTACGTGAGTCCGAGCCAGATCCGGCGCTTCAACCTGCGCACCGGCGACACCATCTCCGGGCTGATCCGTCCGCCCAAGGATGGCGAGCGCTACTTCGCGCTGCTCAAGGTGGGTGAGATCAATTTCGACTCGCCGGAGAGCTCGCGCAACAAGGTGCTGTTCGAGAATCTGACGCCCTTTCATCCCACCAAGCGCCTCAAGCTCGAACGCGGTAACGGCTCCACCGAGGACCTCACCGCGCGCACCATCGACCTGGTGGCGCCGATCGGCAAGGGCCAGCGCGGGCTGATCGTCTCCCCGCCGAAGGCCGGCAAGACGATGCTGCTGCAGAACATCGCCACCTCCATCACCGCCAATCATCCCGAGGTTTACCTCATCGTGCTGCTGATCGACGAGCGGCCCGAGGAGGTCACCGAGATGCAGCGCACGGTGAAGGGGGAGGTGGTCTCGAGCACCTTCGACGAGCCCGCCGCGCGGCACGTGCAGGTGGCCGAGATGGTCATCGAGAAGGCCAAGCGCCTGGTCGAGCACAAGAAGGACGTGGTCATCCTGCTCGACTCGATCACGCGCCTCGCGCGCGCCTACAACACCGTGGTGCCGTCCTCCGGCAAGGTGCTCACCGGCGGCGTGGACGCCAACGCGCTGCAGCGCCCCAAGCGCTTCTTCGGCGCGGCGCGCAACATCGAGGAAGGCGGCAGTCTCACCATCCTCGCCACGGCGCTCATCGACACCGGCTCGAAGATGGACGACGTCATCTACGAGGAGTTCAAGGGCACCGGCAACAGCGAGATCCATCTCGACCGGCGCATCTCCGAGAAGCGGGTGTTTCCGGCGGTCAACATCAACCGCTCCGGTACGCGCAAGGAGGAGCTGATCACCGACCAGGGCGAGCTCGCCAAGATGTGGATCCTGCGCAAGCTCCTGCACCCGATGGACGAGCTGGCCGCCATTGAATTCCTGCTCGACAAGATGAAGGACACCAAGTCGAACGGTGAGTTCTTCGAGGCGATGAAGCGCTGAGGTATCCGGGGGTCCGGCCGCGCCGGGTCGCGCCGGCCTGCGCCCCCCGTCACGTCGGCGTCCGGCGACGCTGGCGCGCGCCTCCCGCCCGTCAGTAAGATTCGCCGCAACCCGCGTTCCGGCTGCGGGAGGAGTGCAAGCCGCATGCGCATCTGGCCCGCGGTCGCCGTAGCGTTGCTCGCGACACCCGCCGCACCCGCGCTGGCGCAAAGCGATCCGCAGTCGGGCACGCCGCTGCCCGCGCGTGAGCCCGCCCGTGCGCCCGCGCGTGAGCCCGCGCGCGAGCCCGAGATCTCGAGCCCGATTCACGATCACTTCTACGCGTATGCGGCGTTCTACTCGCCGGTGGTGCACACCGACATGCGGGTGGACCCGCGCAACGCTCCTCCCGGAGTGACCGGCACGCCGGTGAACGCCGAGCGCGATCTCGGCCTTCCCGGGCGTCTCAACCAGGGCCGGGTGGAATTCATGTTCCGCCTGCGCGAGCGCAACAAGCTGCGCGTCGATTACTTCGAGGCGAACCGCTCCGGGACCCGGCTGCTCACCAACAACCTGGTGTTCGGGGACGTCACCTTCGCCGCCGGGGAGACGCTGCTCTCCTCGATCGACTGGCGCGTGTTCGGCCTGACCTACACCTATTCGCTCTACCGCAGCGAGCGCCTGGAGATCGGCACCGGGCTCGGGGTGTACGCCTTGCAGGCCGAGGCGCGCGGCGTGGTGCCGTCGACGGGTCAGAATCAGGACGTCTCGGCAGCCGAGCCGATCCCGACGATCCCGCTCGACTTCACCTGGTGCATCTCGCGGCGCTTCGCCTTCACCGCCCGCGCCAACTACCTGCGCGCGGCGATCAGCGGCTCGAGCGGCTCACTCAGCGACCTGCACGGGGACCTGCAGTACCGGTGGAATCCCTACTTTTCCCTCGGCCTCGGCTACACCAGCATGCGCACCTCGATTCACCTGCGCAGCGGCAGCTTCCCGGGCGAGGTGTCCCAGCACTTCGACGGCGCGGAAGGCTTCGTGCGCGTCAGCTTCTGAGCGCGGCGGGTGTCACCACGTAGGAGCGCGCGAACAGCTTCGGCATCCGCGCCGCACGCCCCGAGTCGAGATTGATGCAGACGTAGTCGATGCGGGCGCGCGCCAGCGTCTCCCCGTCGGCGAGCCGCAGTATCTGGAAGCGCCGCTCGGCGCGCAGCCGCGCGTCGGCGCTCACGATCCAGGTGCCGATCCGGACGACGTCGCCGAGCCGCGCGGCGCGCAGGTATTCCACCGCGGCGCGATGCGCCGCCATGCCGCGGCGCAGGGCGAGGCAGCGCTCGAGCGGCACGCCGAGCGCCGCCGAGTGCGACCAGGCGGTGCGGTCGAACCAGGTGAGGTATACGGCGTTGTTGACGTGGCCGTAGGCGTCGATGTCGGCCGGCTCGACGGCGAGCTCGAGGACGTGCGGCGCGGGGTGCTCGAAGCGCCCAGACTTCATGGCCAGCTAACCGGCCCGCTCGCGCTCGAGCGCGCGATGGCCGATGTCGCGCCGGTAGTGGACGCCGGGCCAGCTCACCGCTTCCACGAGCGCATAGGCGCCGCGCTGCGCCTCGGCCACGCTCGCGCCCAGTGCGACCGCGCACAACACCCGGCCGCCGTTGGTGAGCACGCGCCCGGACTCGAGCCGGGTGCCGGCGTGAAATATCTTGCCCGGCAGACGCGCGGCGCGCTCGAGGCCCTCGATTGCATCGCCCGTGCGGACGCTGTCGGGGTAGCCGGCCGCCGCCATGACGACGCCGAGCGCCGCCCGCGAGTCCCAGATGGCGCCGACGGTGTCGAGCCGTCCGGCGAGCGCCGCCTCGCACAGCGCCGTGAGATCGGACTCGAGGCGCATCATGACCGGTTGCGCCTCAGGATCTCCGAAGCGGCAGTTGAACTCGAGGACGTTCGGAGTGCCGTCGGGCGCGATCATGAGCCCCGCATAGAGGAAGCCCGTGTAGCGCGTGCCGTCGGCGGTCAGGCCGGCGATGGTGGGCTCGATGACCTCGCGCATGATGCGCGCGTGCAGTGCGGTCGTGACCACCGGGGCGGGCGAATAGGCCCCCATGCCGCCGGTGTTGGGCCCGCGGTCGCCGTCGTCGCGACGCTTGTGGTCCTGGGAGCTGGCGAGCGGCAGCACGTGAGTGCCGTCGGTCATGACGATGAAGCTCGCCTCCTCGCCCTGCAGGAACTCCTCGACCACCAGCTCGCGCCCTGCATCGGCGAACCGACCCGCGAACATCGCCTGCGCCGCAGCGAGCGCCTCCTCGGCGGAGGCGGCGATCACCACGCCCTTGCCGGCGGCGAGCCCGCTCGCCTTGACGACCAGCGGTGTGCGCTGCGCGCGCACCCAGTCCGGGTCGAAGCGCTCGCGGGTGAAGGTGCGCGAGCGCGCCGTGGGAATGCCGTGGCGGCGCAGGAAGTCCTTGGCGAAGGCCTTGGACCCCTCGAGACGCGCCGCCTCGCGGGTCGGTCCGAAGCAGGCAAGCCCGTGCGCGGCGAACGCATCGGTCACCCCCGCGACCAGCGGCACCTCGGGTCCGACGATCGTGAGCGCCACGCGCTCGGCGGCGGCGAGACGCACCAGGCCGGCGATGTCCTCGGCGGCCACTGCGACATTGCGCACCCGGGCTTCAGTGGCGGTGCCCGCGTTACCGGGCGCCACCAGCACCTCGGCGACGCGCGGCGAGGCGGCGCATTTCCACGCGAGCGCATGCTCGCGGCCGCCGCCGCCGACGATCAGGACTTTCATCAGTGCCGGAAATGGCGCATGCCGGTGAACACCATGGCGATGTCGCGCTCATCGGCGGCGGCGACGACCTCGGCGTCGCGCACGCTGCCGCCCGGCTGGATGACCGCGCGCACGCCGAACCCGGCGGCAACGTCGAGGTTGTCGCGAAACGGCAGGAATGCATCCGAGGCCATGACGGCGCCCGCGACGGCGAGGTTGGCGTCGGCCGCCTTCATGGCTGCGAGGCGGGTCGAGTAGACGCGGCTCATCTGGCCAGCGCCGATGCCGATGGTGGCGCGATCGCGCGCCAGGACGATGGCGTTCGATTTGACGAACTTGGCGACCGCCCAGGCGAATCGGAGGTCGGCGAGCTCGGTCGCGGTCGGCTTGCGGCGCGTCGGCACGGCAAGCTCGCCCGCCGGCAGGACTTCGAGATCGCGCGACTGGGCGAGCAATCCCCCGGTGACGCTGCGGAACTCGAGGGCGCTGCCCGCGGCGCCGCCGAGGTCGCCGAGCGCGAGCACGCGCACGTTGGGCCTGGCCTGGAGAGCAGCCGCGGCGTCCGCGGCCACCGCCGGGGCCGCCAGCACCTCGACGAACTGCTTCCCGGCGATGGCGCGCGCGGTGGCGGCATCGAGCTCGCGGTTGCAGGCGATGATGCCCCCGTATGCCGAGGTGGGATCGGTGCGGTACGCCTGCTCGTAGGCCTCGAGCAGCGTGGACGCGAGCGCCACCCCGCAGGGGTTGGCGTGCTTGACGATGACGCACGCGGGCTCGCGGAACTGCCGCACGCACTCGATGGCCGTGTCAGCGTCCACGATGTTGTTGAAGGACAGCTCCTTGCCCTGCAGCACCTGCGCGCTGGCGATGCTCGCGCCGCCTGCGGCCGGGTCGCGGTAGAAGGCGGCGAGCTGATGAGGATTCTCCCCGTAGCGCAGCTGCTGCAGCTTGTCGAAGAGCAGCGCGAGCGTCGCCGGGAAGGGCGCGCCCGGCTGCCGCGCGGCGAGGTATGCGGCCACCATGGCGTCGTAACGGGCCGTGTGGGCAAACGCCTTGGCTGCAAGCCGCGCACGCGTTGCGGGATCGCTGCCACCCTGGTGCCGGTCGAGCTCCCCGAGCAGCGACGGGTAGTCCGCGGGGTCGACCACGACCAGAACCGACTCGTGGTTCTTGGCCGCGGCGCGCAGCATCGCCGGACCACCGACGTCGATGTTCTCGACCGCCTCGAGGTAGCTTGCATCCGTGCGCGCCTGAACTTGTGCGAAGGGGTAGAGATTGACCACCAGCAGGTCGATCGGCTCGATGCCGTGCTGAGCCATGACCGGCTCGTCGACGCCCCGGCGGCCGAGCAGCCCGCCGTGGATCCGCGGGTGCAGCGTCTTCACCCGTCCGGCCATGATCTCGGGAAAGCCGGTGTAGTCGGCGACTTCGCGCACCGTGAGGCCGTTGGCGGCGAGCAGCCGCGCGGTGCCGCCGGTGGACAGCAGCTCGACGCCGCGACCGGCGAGCGCGCGCGCCAGCTCGATGAGGCCGGTCTTGTCGGAGACCGAGAGCAAGGCGCGGCGTACCGGCGGCGACATCGGTTCAGCCCCTCACGGGCGGCGAAGCGGCGCACGGCGCCGCGCGACAGGTGCAGCCCTCAGGCGCCCGCAAGTCCGAGCTGCTTGAGCTTCTTGCGTAGCGTACCGCGGTTGATGCCGAGGATCCCGGCGGCGCGGCTCTGGTTGCCCTGCGCGTAGTCGAGCGCCGCGCGAAACAGCGGTTCCTCGACCTCGCGCAGCACCAGATCATAGAGATGTGAGGGCCGGTGGCCATTCAGGCTGGTGAAATAGTCGCTGAGCGCGCGCTCGGCGTGATTGCGCAGTGGCAGCTCACGCCCGTTCACTCTGGCGCCGGTGGCATCTCGAGCCCGACCCTTCTTCTTAGCCGTCATGTGCCACCCCCGGAGAAAAACTGTTCGTCAGGCCGCTACCGCGGCCCCGCCTGCCCAGCTGCCGAAATGTTTGAGCGCCTGCGCGAACTGTGCGGCGGTATTCGCTGCCCCCAGCAGATCCCGGCGAGCCTGCGCTGGCTCGCCGAGCAGCTGCGCGCAATACCAGCCGAGATGTTTGCGCGCGATCCGGACCCCGCTGTCCTCACCGTAAAAGAGGTACACGGAATCGAGATGCGCGAGAATGATATCACGCAGCTCGGCGCGCAGAAGTATCCGCGTCGCAAAACCGCTGCCGAGCTCGGCGTTGACAGCGCCAAAAATCCATGGCGCACCGTGACTCGCGCGGCCGATCATTACTCCGTCCGCGCCGGTGAAATCAAGGACCTCGCGAGCTTTTTTCGGCGTGGCGACATCTCCGTTCGCGAACACCGGGATGCGCACGCGCGCCCTGATGGCGCGGATCGTGTGGTACTCCGCCGTCCCCTGGTAGAAGTCCGCACGCGTGCGCCCGTGCACCGCGAGCGCAGCGACGCCGCAGGCCTCAGCGATGCAGGCGATGTTTACGCCGTTGCGGTGCGCGGGGTCCCAGCCGGTGCGGATCTTGAGCGTGACGGGCACCTCGACCGCATTCACGACCGCGTCCAGAATGCGCGCCACCAGCGGCTCGTCCGTGAGGAGCGCCGACCCGCACAGCCTGCCGCAGACCTTCTTGGCCGGACAGCCCATGTTCAGGTCGATGATCTGCGCGCCGAGCGCGACGTTGAGGCGCGCGGCTTCGGCGAGTGCCGCGGGGTCGGCTCCGGCGAGCTGCACCACGCGCGGCTCGGGCTCGCCGTCGTGGTTCATGCGGTGGCGCGACTTGGACGTGGTCCACAGCCGCGTGTCCGACGTCAGCATCTCGGAGGCTGCGAGCCCGGCGCCGAGTCTGCGGCACAGGAGGCGAAACGGCCGATCAGTCACGCCGGCCATCGGCGCCAGCACTGTCGTCGATGGCAGCAGGTAGGGACCTATCCGCACGCGTGACCCGGGGAGCGCTAGCGGACGCTCGCGTCGTTCGCGCAGGTGATGCCGTCGCCGCTCACCGGCAGGCAGGCGTCGAGCTCGAAGCCCACCGCATTGGTGCCGGGATCGACGAAGGTCATCTGCGCGTCGACGCGTTCGTCCGCCGACATCAGGGCACCCGGGGGCATGCCCCGCAGGTACTCGCGCGGCTGCACGTCGCGCGAGGCGATGCGGTTGCCGAAGCGATCCTGCAGCGTGACGCGCAGGAGCGGCAACGGCTGGGGCCGCGTGGCCGCATTGTGCACGCTCGCGCGCACGGTGATCCGGCCGACACTGCCCGCATCGGCCGCTGCGCCGAGCTGGCGCACGTCATAGGCGTGCAGGTCCCAGCGCGGCGCGAGCGGGACGCCGAGCGCCGCATAGAGCCGGGTGAGCGGACGGCTGTAGCGGGGGTCGGTTGCGAGCGTATCGCGATGGTGGTTGAGGACCTGGGCCGCGAGGAGGAACACGAGCAGCGCCGCTCCGATCCCCCATGCCAGCGTGACGCGCAGCTCCGCCGGCGTGAGCGCGACTGCGGGTCGCAGCCGCGCCACCGCCGCCTCGGCCGGGGCCTCCGGGCGTGCATGAGGGTGGAGCGGGGCGCGCTCGGGGCTTTGGGGCGCAGGGGCGGGGTGCGGCGGAGTCGGCGAGGCCCCGGCGGGCGGCCGGACGTGCTGCGGCCGGCCCGGCGGCGTCGAAGCAGCCGGTGGCGCCTTGGGCGGCGGCGGGTTCGGCGGTGCAGGCGCCGGCGTGCGTTCCGCGGCCACCTGCTCCACCAGCGGCGCGAGCGGCTCCGCGGGTGGCGCCGGCGGGCCGTCGCCGAGGGGCCGGCTGGCACTCGCGCCGCCATCGCCGAGCACGATATCGGCGAGCAGCTGCGCATCGAGCTCCACGTCGACCTGCTCGCCATCGGTCTCGGCTGACTGCTCCGGGGCGGGTGGCGCCGCCGGCGCGGGTGGCGCAGGCTTCGCCGGCTCGCTGGCCGGTCCGGGCGCCGGCGCAGGTGTATTGGCGGCCGGCGCCGCCCCCTCCTGGTTCGCCGCGACCAGGGACTTGAACGAGCCGGTCGCGGCGGTCCACTGCGGATTGGGCGGCGGCTTGACGAACACCGAGGCCACGTCGGTTTTCTCGGGGTTGAATTCCAGTGCCTCTTCCGGGATCACGTCGTCGTCGGGAGTGCCCGGCGGGGCGCTCTCGGGCTCGGCGCGCTCCGGCGGCGGCAGCGGGTCGGGCGCCGCGGCCTCCTCAGGCGCTTGCGTCCGGGCCGGCGTCTCGGACGCGGGGGACGTCGGTTCCTCGGGCGGCGGCCGCGGAGTCGGCTCGGCGCCGGCACTGGCCGCCTGACGCTCCTCGCTGAGCTGCGCGAGCGCATTGAACACGCTCGAGCAGCGGCCGCAACGCACGTAGCCCTGCGCCACGCGCAGGTCCGCGGCGGTCACGACCAGAGTCAGGGCGCACTTCGGACAGACTGTGAACATCGGGCGACCCGCGATGGCGAGACCTCAGCGACGGCGCCCGCAAAGGCAGACCCATTCCTCACGCTCGCCGTATCGGACGATATCAAAGCACGCGGCGTAAGCCTCTGTCACGCCGGCGACCTCGTGCTGCATCAACCCGCCGAGCACCACCTGGCCTCCGCGGCGCACCCGCGCGGCGAATGCCCCGGCGAGTGCGCGCAGGGGGCCCGAGAGGATGTTGGCGAGCAGCACATCGACCTCGCGCGGCAAGTCCGTCTCGCTCTCGTAAATGCGCACGATATCCGCGACGCCGTTGGCCGCGGCGTTCTCACGCGTCGCGGTGAGCGCCTGGGGATCGATGTCGAAGCAGTGAACCTCCGCGGCCCCGAGCCGCGCGCTGGCGAGCCCCAGCACCCCCGAGCCGCAGCCGTAGTCGATCACCCGGGCGCCGCGCTCGAGTCGGCCGTCGAGCCAGCCGAGGCAGAGCGCCGTGCTCGGGTGTGTTCCGGTGCCGAAGGCGAGCCCCGGGTCGAGGCTCACGACGACCGCGCCCGCAGCGGTGACGCGCTCGTGGCGCGGGCACACCCATAGCCGCTCCCCGAAGCGCAGTGCGTGAAAACCCTCGAGCCACACCCGTTCCCAGACGCGCTCGGGCAGCGCTCGCGCACGGATGAGCCCCGGTTCGAGGCCGACGGCCGCGGCGAGCGTCGCGCAGAGCCCCGGCGCCTCGCCCGCATCGACGAACAGCGCGCTGAGACGCGTCGCCGGCCACAGCCGCAGCTCCCCCGGCAGCGGCTCGAGCACCGGGTCGTCGCCCGCGTCGGCGAAGGTCACTGCCGCTGCGCCGGCGGCAAAGCAGGCTTCCTCGGCACGCTGAGGATCGAGCGCACCGAGCTCGAAGCTGAGCTCGACGTGCATCCGCCGATTATGCGCCGGGCGAGGTCGAGCGCATCGGTGGGGCAATCAACGCAGCCCCAATCGACGCTCGAGGTAGTGGATGTCGGTGCCGCCTTTCTGGAAGGCGGCGTGGTTGCAGATCTCCTGGTGCAGCGCCACGTTGGTGCGGATGCCCTCGATCACCATTTCCGCGAGCGCGTTCTTCATGCGCGCGATGGCGGTCTCACGCGTGTCGCCGTGTGCGATCACCTTGGCGATCAGCGAGTCGTAGTAGGGCGGCACGTTGTAGCCGGAGTACACGTGGCTGTCGACGCGGATGCCGGGCCCCCCGGGGGCGTGCCACAGGCGAATGGGTCCCGGCGAGGGCATGAAGGTCTTGGGGTCCTCGGCGTTGATGCGGCACTCGATCGCGTGGCCGCGGATCTGCACGTCGCTCTGCGTATAGGGCAGCCGCTCGCCGCCGGCGATGAGCAGCTGCGCCTTGACCAGGTCGATGCCGGTGATGAGCTCGGTCACCGGGTGCTCGACCTGGATACGGGTGTTCATCTCGATGAAGAAGAACTCCCCGTCCTGGTACAGGAACTCGAGGGTACCGGCGCTGCGGTAGCCGACCGCGCGGCAGGCTTCGACGCAGCGCTCACCCATGACGCGTCGTTGCCGCAGCGTGATGCCGGGCGCGGGCGCTTCCTCGAGCACCTTCTGGTGGCGGCGCTGCATCGAGCAGTCACGCTCGCCGAGATGGATGAGGTTGCCGTGCGCGTCGCCGAGCACCTGGAATTCGATGTGGCGCGGCCGCTCGAGAAATTTCTCCATGTACACCTGATCGTTGCCGAAGGCGGCGCGCGCCTCCGCGCGGGTGATGCCAATGGCATTGAGGAGCGAGGCCTCGCTGTGCACCACGCGCATACCGCGCCCGCCGCCGCCGCCCGACGCCTTGATGATCACCGGATAGCCGAGGTCGCGCGCGACGCGCAGGTTCTCGTCCGCGTCCTCCCCCAGCGGGCCGTCGGAGCCCGGCACGCACGGCACGCCGTGCGACTTCATCACCCGGATGGCCGACACCTTGTCGCCCAGGGTGCGGATGGTTTCGGCCTTGGGGCCGACGAATACGAAGCCGCTGTTTTCGACCCGCTCGGCGAAATCGGCATTCTCGGACAGGAAACCGTAGCCGGGGTGGATCGCCACCGAGTCGGTCACCTCGGCGGCCGAGATGATCGCCGGCATGTTGAGATAGCTCGCCACCGAGGGCGGCGGACCGATGCACACCGACTCGTCCGCGAGCAGCACGTGCTTCAAGGTGTAGTCGGCGGTGGAGTGCACCGCCACCGTCTTGATCCCGAGCTCGCGGCACGCGCGCAGGATCCGCAGGGCGATCTCGCCGCGATTGGCGATGACGAGTTTCTCGATCATGTCGGGGCTATTCGATGACGAACAACGGCTGGCCGAACTCCACCGGGTCGCCGTTGCGCGCCATGATCGAGGCGATCCGTCCGGCCTTGTCAGCCTCGATCTGGTTCATCATCTTCATCGCCTCGATGATGCACAGCACCTGGCCGACCTTGATCTCGTCGCCGATCTCTACGAAGGGCTTCGCGCCCGGCGAGGGGGAGGCATAGAACGTACCGACCATCGGCGCGGTGACCACGTGCTCGTTCGGTTTCGGCCGCGCGGCGGCGCCCTCGGCTGCCGCGGCCGCGGCGGTCTCCGGCGCCCGGGCCGCTGCGGCCGCCGGCGGCAGCGCCCCCGCACTGTGCCCGATCTGCGTCAGGGGCTGTGCCAGCATGGCGCCGGCGGGCGGCATGCGGCTGATGCGCACCGCCTCCTCGCCCTCCTTGATCTCGATTTCCGCGATGCCGGACTCTTCCAAGAGCTCGATCAGTTTCTTGATTTTTCGGATGTCCATGCCGGGAGTGCCCCTAGAGAAAGCTGCAGACCTGTTGGATGTGCGCGCTTTAGTCAGCGCGGACGTGCCAGATGCGCCGCGGCCGCGCGT
>DASQIC010000074.1:0-2076 GCA_035631755.1 Steroidobacteraceae bacterium | reverse complement strand
CGGCACCATCACCGTGCGGGCACGCGCCGCCGCCGCTCAGCTGGTTCTCGATGTGGCCGACAACGGCCCGGGTATTCCTCCCGAGGACCGTAGCCGCATCTTCGACGCCTTCTACACCGGACGCGCGGCACGCACATCGGTGAAGGGCACTGGCATCGGACTGTCGGTGGTGCTCGAGTTCGTCTCGGCGCACAACGGCACGGTGGAGATCGTCGACGGGGAGTTCCCGGGGGCGCATTTCCGCATCACCATGCCGATCGGCGCCACGACCGGCGATCAGCCGGTTACGGTTACGAAAGCGAAAGCGCATGCGCGCGCGGCCTGAGCGACCCGGCGCCCGCCTCGCCGCGGCGCTGCTCCTCTGCGCCCTGGCGGGCTGCCACGGGACCTTCCTGTCGCGCGACCGCGCCACACCGGCGCCGCGGGTGGCACCCGCCGCGTCGACCTCTGCGCTCGTGCTCTCGGATTATCTGCTGCTGCTGCAGCGCCTGATCCAGGGCAGCGCCTCCGAGCAGGCGGAAATCGTCTCGCGCGCACAGAACGAGTACGACTCGGCGCCGACGCCGAGCCGCGAGCTCCGCCTCGCCCTGATCCTCGCGACCCCCGGCCACCCGGCGACCGACCAGCCGCGCGCCCAGCGCCTGCTGCGCGAGCTCATGGCACATCCCGAGACGCTGCTGCCCGCCGAGCGGGCGCTCGCCTTCCTGCAGCTTTCGCTAATTGACGACCATTTGACGCTCGTCGCGGAAAATCGCAGGCTGCAGGCCGACGCGGTGCGCGAGGACCAGGCGCGCACGGCGGCCGCCAGCCGTCGCCTGCAGGCGGAGGTGGACGAGAATACGCGGCTGCGCAAGGAGCTGGACGAGGCGCGCGCCAAGCTGGATGCGATCGCCACCATCGAGCGCTCGCTGAACGAGCGCAAGCCCGGCACTACGACGCCGCACCCATGAGCGATAGGGAGTCGCACTTGAATCAGACCGGAAAACGAAAGGCGCGCATTCTCGTGGTCGACGACGATCCGGGCCTGTTGCGGCTCCTCACCATCCGCCTGCGCGCGGAGAGCTACGACGTCGAGGCGGTCGAGAGCGCGAGCGCCGCGCTCGCCGCCGCGAGCCGCTTCCGGCCGGATCTCGTGATCACCGACCTGCGCATGGATCAGATGGACGGCATCGGGCTGCTCAAGGAGCTGCAGAACCGCTGGCCGGGACTCAAAGTCATCATCCTCACCGCGCACGGCACCATTCCCGATGCCGTGCAGGCGACCCAGATGGGCGCCTTCGGCTTCCTCACCAAGCCGGTCGACAAGCAGGAGCTCCTGGATCAGGTGCAGAAGGCGCTGCGCATCTCGGGCTTCGGGGCATCGGATGAGGACTGGCGCGCCGAGGTCGTGACCCGCAGCGCCCTCATGGAGGAGAAGCTCGCCCAGGCGCACATGGTGGCCGGCACCGACGCGCGCGTCCTCATCACCGGCGAGGCCGGCAGCGGCAAGGAGCTCCTCGCCCGCGCCATTCACCGCGCGAGCCCGCGGCGCAACAAGCCGTTCGTCTCCGTCAACTGCAGCGCCATGGCGGAAGACCTGCTCGAGATCGAGCTCTTCGGCGAGGAGAAGGGCACCGCCGCGGGCGGATCGGCTCAGACCCACCGCGGGCTCTTCCTCGCGGCCGACAGCGGCACGCTGCTCCTCGATGAGGTCGGCGACATGCCGATGCGGCTCCAGGTGAAGCTGCTGCGCGTGCTGCAGGAGAACCTGATCCGCCCCGTGGGCAGCACCGAGGGCACGCCGGTCAACGTGCGGGTGATCTCCGCCACCCACAAGGACCTGCAGCAGCTCATGGCCGGCGGGCAGTTCCGCGAGGACCTCTATTACCGCTTGAACGTGGTGCACATCGAGATGCCCCCGCTCAACCGCCGCCGCGAGGACATTCCGCTGCTGGTCGCGCATTTCCTCGCGCAGATCGCCCGCGAGAGCGGCGTACGCAAGATCTACGCGCCGGAAGCGGTCGAGCTGCTCGCGACCGCCGACTGGCCCGGCAACATCCGCCAGCTGCAGAACGTGGTGCGCCAGAACGTGGCGCT
>DASQIC010000073.1:0-44517 GCA_035631755.1 Steroidobacteraceae bacterium | reverse complement strand
ACGGCACTTCGACCGTGCGCGAGAAAGCCTTCGGATCGAGACCGCGAATGCCCAGGAGAACGTCCACCTGGTTTCCGAAGGAGTCGCTGACCCGCACGAGCCCGGGAATGGCGTCCCCGAGATCTCCGCGCCGAAGCTCAGTGGTAAGCCCCGCCTGCTTCAGGGCCTCATCGATTCGCGTCCCCTCCATTACGCTAGCCGAGACGACGAGATCGGCATCGAGACTCGCACGCCCGGCACCGTGAAGAGAAGCGGCGAGCGCACCAATCACCGCGTAGTCAATCGAACGGGCCGCAAGTACATCGACAACATCCAGAAGGAGTTTGGCGGACTCTCCGGGGCCGCGCGCTCTCATCTGGCGCGCCCCCGAAGCTTGCGGCCCGCCTCCTGAAGTTGGGCAACTACCCGACTCTGCGCGACGGAAGCCTGGACACGCTGCTCGGGCGTCAGGCGTTGATTCGCCTCTAGCAGCGCTTTCCTCGACTCCAGCCTCAGTTTCGATTTCATAAGTCATTGATTATAGGGAAATCACGGCAACCACGCACCGCAGAGCTTTCGGCTCGAATAGCGCTTCCTTTATCGAACGCGCGGACGGCCGCCCTTGCGCCCGTTCCTGCGTGCTGCAGCTGCTTTGGCGGCGGAGGAATTCCGACCGCCGATGCGGCCGAGCTCTGCCAGCCACTCGGGACCAGAGAACAATGAGGAAAGGAGGCCGGGTACGCTCAGGTCGAGGTCCAGGCCTCCCCAGTGCAGGCCACCGCCGCGCCCAAGGACTTCGACGGCACGGAGGTCTTTGGGTCTGGCCCGCCTGAGACCCGAAATCAGCTTTACCGGCAACGTAATCGTCGCCCCGTTCGTGAGCTCGATCCGCAGTGCACGTTCCTGGGAGCGGTAGGCAGCAGAGGCAGCGCGTGGTTCTGTTTTTGCGGCGCGGCGCCCGGCGCGGGAGGCCCGAGCAAAATTCGCGCGAAGCTCCTTCTCTATCCAGCCAGGTCTCGGGCCTGATTTACGCATATAAACCGAACGCTTGGGTTCTTGGGGACACCGGAATTGTCCCAGATGGGCCCTAAACAGACTAAGAGAATTGGTCTAAGTTATTGTTCTGGATGGTGGGCGGTACTGGGCTCGAACCAGTGACCTCTGCCGTGTGAAACGGAAGTAGGGTGCTTACGAATCAACGATATGCGAGAGGAGGCGCAATCGCAACAGTCACTTAGCATCACGCAGTGTCATTTGATATCACGCAGTGTCACGAGCGCACTGTCCCAAAACTGTCCCAGCGCCCACCATCGCATCGGACGTCGGCTAATGACCCATCAGCGGCGCTCAGCTCTCGCCAAAAAACGGTCAATCGGAGTCGCAGGAGCGGACACTCCGTGAACCGCTGTTGCTGCGCGATCGCCGATGACTCGCATTCTTGACAAGCAGAACCGCGCCGGCCCACGCTGCAGCAAAAGCCGGCCCGAAGATGCAGCGAGACGATCCGGCCAATACGAACGATCGGATTTGGGAGGGGAAAATGAAACGACGAACCTTCTGCAAGAGCGGTCTTGCTGCCCTGACCGCCGCCTCCATGCCGTATGGCCGCCTGCTCGCGGCTCCTGAGAGCGACGTGCCCGCCACCGGCCTCGAAGGCCGGCAGCTGATGCTGAAGGCCGCGGATGTCGACGACTTCCGCAAGAGTCTCCGCGGGCAGCTGCTGCGCGCAGGTGAACCAGGTTACGAGGGCGCTCGCACCATCTGGAACCGCGCCTTCGATCGCAGGCCAGCCCTGATCGCACGGTGCACGGGAGCCGCGGATGTCACTGCGGCAGTGAATTTTGCGCGCACCCAGGGGTTGCTGACGGCCGTGCGCGCAGGGGGGCACAGCCTTTCTGGCCAATCCGTATGCGATGGCGGGTTGGTAATCGACCTTGCGCAGATGGGCGGCATCCGCGTCGATCCGCTCGCGAGACGCGCACGCATCGAGCCCGGCGTGCGCCTCGCCCAGATCGATCGGGAAGCCCAGGCGTTCGGTCTGGCGGCCCCGCTCGGCACGGTATCGGACACGGGTGCCGCCGGCCTCACGCTCGGCGGAGGCTTTGGGCGACTGTGCCGCAGGTACGGGCTGGCCTGCGACAATCTCACGGGCGCCGACCTCGTCACAGCAGACGGCCACTTTGTCAGAGTCAGTGAAAGGGAGAACGTTGATCTGCTCTGGGCACTACGCGGCGGTGGCGGCAATTTCGGCGTCGTGACCTCGCTCGAATACCGGCTTCATGCCGTGGGCCCGATGATGTTCGGCGGCCCGCTCGTCTATCCGTTCTCGCAGGCGCGCGACCTGTTGCGCGGCTTTGCGGATTTCATCGCCACAGCTCCTGACGAGGTGTTTGTGTTCGTGTTCTTGGCTCCAGCACCGGATCACCAGCGGGTGGTAATGTTTGACGTTTGCTACTGCGGTCCAGTCGATGCGGGCGAGCGGGTGCTGGCGCCACTGCGTAAGATCGGCAAGCCCTTGAAAGACGGGCTCGGCCCGACGTCCTACGTGGCGCTGCAGAGCGGCCTCGACGAGGGTAACCCGCCGGGGCGCTATTACATCAAGGGCGGCTACCTGCAGCGGATCACTCCCGAGTTTAGCGACGCGATCGTGGACTATTTCGAGCACTCGCCGGCGGACAACACAGTGGTCGGGATCAGCCAATTTGGAGGCGCCATCAGCCGCGTGAAGCCCACGGCCACCGCCTATTGGCATCGCGAGCCGAATCACGAAGTGATCGTGGTCGGATTCTGGGATGACGCCGCTGGCGCCGAGCCAACGACCCAGTGGGTGCGTGGTGCGTGGAAGCGGCTCGAGCCGCTTACCAATGGCTACTACTTCAATCACGGTGGTTACGACGAGTCGGAGCGCCGCATCCGCGCCAACTACGGGGACAACTACCCGCGCTTGGCGGCTTTGAAGAAACGCTACGATCCAACGAACCTGTTCCGGCTCAACGCTAACGTTAAGCCGGCCGCCTGAATCGCAGCCCGCGTGGCTTCGGACTGATCGCGACTCAAAAGGGCGCTACGACGCACAGCCCTGCGGGTCTTGGCCGGTGACGCATGCGGAGGTGCTTCCGAACGGCCGCTGTCGGGAAACTCCGCTGGGCGTCAACAGACCGCTTCTGGCCCGATCGCTGCCGTCTGCGTGCAGGGATTGGTTGGCGTGCGCGCCGAGCTAGCGTTATAGCTGCAGTGCTGTGGCCACGGCCGCGAGTCGCTTATCCAGCGTCCAAAAAGGAAGCTTGGCCAACCTCGCTGATGCGAGCAGGTGCAGGTCGACCCAGCCCAAGCCTCGCCCCATCAGACGGTGACTATCGAGAAACGCGAGCGCTTCGTCGTGGCTGCATAACGGCGCGTGCGGTAGCGCGCTGAGAGCACTCAGCACCTTATCTCGTTGCGCGAGGTTGCCGCACGCCAACTCCCCGACAACGAAGGAATGTGTTGCGGACTCAATGGATCGGCGCAACACAGGTGTTTAGTTTGTTTGCAGGCGTTTGAAATCCTAGCGTCTCTCGAGGTCTTTGGTTGAGCTTCAAAGCGACTCTGTCCAAGTGGGCCTGCGAGTACCCGGACAGATCGGTCTTTTTGGGAAAGTACTGACGCAGCAGACCGTTGGTGTTCTCGTTCGAACCGCGCTGCCAGGGACTGTGTGGATCGCAGAAGTAGACCTTCACATCGGTAGCGAGCGAGAAGTCCTTGTGTGCCGCCATCTCCTTACCTCGATCCCAGGTCAAGGAGCGGCGCAGTTGCCTGGGCAGTTTGCGTACTCGTCGGGTGAGAGCGCTGACCACCGTCTGAGTGTCGTTGCTTGGAACCTTCACCAGCATGACGAAGCGCGATTGACGCTCCACTAAGGTGGCAATGTGAGAGTGTCCGCTCCCCACCAGCAGGTCGCCTTCCCAGTGACCTGGAACGGCACGATCCTGTGCCTGAGCCGGCCGCTCGCGGATCGAGACGGTGTCGCAGATCTGTCCGCGCCCCGGCCCATTATTGGCGTAATGCCGGCTGTAACGCAGTGTCCGGCCGCGGCGAAGGTGCGCTGTCAGCTGCTTTTTCAGCACTCCCCGCGCCTGGATGAACAGGCTCTTGTAGATCGTCTCGTGCGACACCCGCATACTCTTATCGTCGCCAAACTCCCTTGCAAGCCAGCCGGCAATCTGCTGCGGGGACCAGTCCAGGCGCAGCTTCTGTGCGACCAGGCTGGCCAGATGCGGGTGTCGGGCCAGGTGGCATGGCTTGGGCCGAAGTGCTCTGTCCCAGGCACGCTGATCCGATACGTGAGCTCGGTACCGCCACCATTGCGCGCTGTTACGCGCAATCTCGCGGCTGACCGTCGATGGCGATCGCCCAAGATGCCGTGCAATCTGGCGAATCGATCGGTGAGCACCAAGCCCGCGCGAGATCTCCTCGCGCTCGGCAAGTGTCAACGCCAGCCGAGAGCGGCAACGTACCCGCGGAGCAATCCCACCGTGCACCCGCACCGCCTCCAGCAAGGTAGCGTCCGACCACCCCATCGCCCTGGATATCGCCGCTATCGTCTCGCCGGCCTTCCAGCGCCGCCAAAGCTCTGCCTGCTCCGGGACCGAATACGAAAACCATGGACCACCCATATGCAACCTCCAATCCGCGTCATGCCAGATCATGTTGCATCGATCCATTGAGATCACCGTCCAAACCTGCGTTTGTTCCAGCAGCACAACCAGCGTGGCGTTACGTCGACGCAGATGGTCAACCCAGACGGACGTATCGACCAGCATCTTTAGCTGGCTAGCGGGCGGTGCGCGCCCGGCGGCGGGGGATCGGCTTGAGACGCCGCTCGGTTCCACCCAGCGCGGCTAGTCTGCGCGCATTCTCGCGCGCGATCAGGGCCTGCAGCCCGGCATGCAGTACGGCGGTCTTCTCCTGTAGGCCGCTTAGTTCCTGGGCCCTGGCCAGCAGGGCGTCGTCGATGATTAGAGTTGTCCTCATATGCATCAATATGGCTCATTGATGCAGATGCGTCAACGGCAAAATCCATAGGCCGGGGCCTCTGTAAAGGACCTCTCGCAGTGCCCAGTGTCCCAAATTGTCCCAAATCCGCGTGAATCAACCTGAGGGAAGCTCTGGAGGCTTTTGTTCTTGATGGTGGGCGGTACTGGGATCGAACCAGTGGCCCCTGCCGTGTGAAAGCAGTGCTCTACCGCTGAGCTAACCGCCCATTTTGGGGAGCGAAAGTCTATCGATGGTGCGGGTTCAAGGCAATCATCGCTGAAGGCACGCCAGGTCGCCCCTTGGTAACATGCACGCCCCTGCAAGCCACGGCTTCCCGGCGTCCCCTGATGACGGTCGTCACGCGCTTCGCTCCGAGTCCCACCGGCCTGCTGCACGTCGGCGGGGCGCGCACCGCGCTGTTCTGCTGGCTGTATGCGCGGCGGATGCGCGGCAAGTTCATCCTGCGAGTCGAGGACACCGACCGCGAGCGCTCGACACGCGAGGCGGTGCGCGTGATTCTCGAGGGGATGGCCTGGTTGGGCCTCGATGCCGACGAGGGACCGTACTACCAGACCGAGCGCTTCGACCGCTACCGCGCGGTAATCCGCGCCATGCTCGAGGCCGGCACGGCGTATCACTGCTACTGCACCAAGGAAGAGCTCGACGCGCTGCGCGAGCAGCAGATCGCGCGCAAGGCGAAGCCGCGCTACACCGGGATCTGCCGTGACCGGCACGAGCCGCGGCCGGGCGTGACGCCCGTCGTGCGCTTCAGGAATCCGCTCGAGGGGTCGGTGGTGGTCGAGGACCTGGTGCATGGTTCGGTGACCTTCCGCAACGCCGAGCTCGACGACCTGATCATCGCGCGCTCCGACGGCACTCCGACTTACAACTTCTGCGTGGTGGTCGACGACATGGACATGGGGATCACCCACGTGATCCGCGGCGATGATCACCTGAACAATACCCCGCGCCAGATGAACATGCTGCGCGCGCTCGGCGCGACGCCGCCCGCCTATGCGCACGTCCCGATGATCCTCGGGCCCGACGGTGCCAAGCTCTCGAAACGCCACGGGGCGGTGAGCGTCCTGCAGTACCAGGAGGAGGGCTATTTGCCGGACGCGCTCCTCAACTACCTCGTGCGCCTCGGCTGGTCGCGCGGGGACCAGGAGCTCTTCACGCGCGAGGAGATGATCGCCGCCTTCGACATCCACGACGTCAACAAGGCGGCCTCGGCCTTCAATCCGGAAAAGCTCCTCTGGCTCAACCAGCAGCACATGGTGCGCGCCGCGCCGGCGGCGCTCGTGCCGCACCTGCGCTTCCAGCTGAAGCGGCTTGGCATCGACAGCGACGATCAGACGCTCCTCGAGGGTGTGATCGTCGCGCAGCGCGAGCGCGCCCGCACGATGAAGGAGATGGCAGAGAACAGCCGCTTCTTCTTCTCCGACGACATCCGCCTCGACCCCAAGGCGGTGGCGAAGCACCTCAGCGCGGAGGCGCTCGTGGCGCTCGACCGGGTGCGGACGCTCCTCGCGGGCCTTCCTGAGTGGAACGCCGCGGCGATTCACGGTGCCCTGAATGAGCTAGCGGTACAACTCGCAGTTGGGCTTGGCAAGGTGGCGCAGCCGCTGCGCGTCGCGGTGACCGGCGGCGCCGTCTCACCGCCGATCGACGCGACGCTCGCGCTCCTCGGGCGCGAGCGCACGCTCGGTCGCGTCGACGCGGCTCTCGCAGGCTCCGGACCCGTTCGAGCGCCTTAGCGGACGGCTGGCTCGGACGCGGGCTCGTGGTGCCGGGCGCCGCCGTCGGCGCGGTAGGCGCCGATGACCTCGATTGCGCCCCGCACCAGGTCGCGCTCGGCATCGGACAGGTAGGGATTCCAGATGTCGAAGATCAGGATCGCCCGCGGCGAGTCGGAGCGGTTCCATGCCTCGTGCTCGATCGTATCGTCGAACACCCAGGCTTTCCCCGGAATCCACTCGCGGGTCTCGCTGCCGACGCGAAAGGCGCAGTTCAGCGGCACGACGAGCGGCAGATGCACGGTGGCGCGCGCGTTGGTGACCCCGGTGTGGGGCGGGATGTGCGTACCCGGCTCCAGTATCGAGAAGAAGGCGCTCGGGCCGTGCTGCGCGATGTCGCACAGCGGTGCCCCCTTGAGCGCCTCGGCCGTGCGCGGACAGCGCGCCAGATGCTCGCCCTGTGCCACGCCCTCGTTCCAGAGAAAATAAGCGCTCCAGCGGCGTGACTTGTTGAGTTCGTTCCACTGTGCAAGCGGTGCGTCATCGGGATAGGCCACATACGGTGTCAGGCCTGCAGGGTCGGCGCTGAGCACCGCCGCGAGCTCGGAGCGGATCGCATCCGTTGTGGCCTCGATCGCATCCAGCCACGGGAACTGCGCGCGATCGAAGAACTCGACCGCCGGAAGCTCGGGATAGTAGAGGAACGTCGGCTGGGGCGCGTAGCGATGGCGTCGGCCGGTCAGGAGATCGATGCACCGGTCCATCCGCCGGTATGGACCGCCGCCATGGCGGTCCCGGATGTTCGCCAGCCGCTCCTCGATGGCCCGAGCGAGCGCCGCATCATCGCGCTGCACCGCTTCGCGCGCGCGCTCGAGCGCCGCTCCGAGCGTCGCCGGCAGCGTGACGTCTGGCGGGACGAGCGCAAGGGCGTCACGATAGAGCCGCGCTGCCTGGCGCGGCTCGCCGCGATCCTCGAGCAGCGCGCCCTTCTGCAGCAGCGCCGGAACATGCCGGGGCTCGAGCTTCAGCGCCTGCTCGATGGCCCGCGCTTCCTCCTCGATGAGGCGCAGCGCGTGCAGGCTCGAGGCGAGATTCGACCAGAGCGCCGGGTGCCGCGGGTCCGCCGCGGTCGCGCGCTCGAAGAGACTTCGGGCTTCTCCGGCCCGGCCGTAGCGCATCAGGCTCAGGCCGAGCTCGTTGAGCACGGCGGGATGCGCCGGAGCAAGTCGAGCCGCGCGGGCGAGAAGCTCATCGGCGTCGGCGCTGCGACCGGCGGCGGTCGCAGCCTTGGCTGCCTGCACCAGCTGCAGCGCAGTGGTATGGCTCGCTGCAACGGCGTCCTTATCGCTCATGCATCTTCCCCCGGCTTGACAAGCCCCAGACCCCTGCGTACGGTTCGCCGGCTTCGCGTGGGGCCATAGCTCAGCTGGGAGAGCGCTAGCATGGCATGCTAGAGGTCGGGGGTTCGATCCCCCCTGGCTCCACCAGCCCCCGGGTTCCTAATTTCGCCCATCCGCAGCCGCCGAGATCACCCCGTCGAGCATCCAGGAGCGGCGGGTCCTCTGGGAATTCTTGCGCTCTTGCGTGCTTGTGCCGCGACGCGCGCCACGATCACCTGTTGACAATTTACAACAACCTGTGTTGCGAGCGTACCGTGAGGACGATTGTTCTGTTGCGTAATTGATACAAAAATTGCCGGGAGTGTTCCCGCGATGCTACGCTGACATTAAGTAAACGGTCTCAATCGTAAGAGACCTTTGCAATCTGTTGCCGGTCACGAGCGCTTACTGCCGTCCGACAGAGCAGAACTCAGGAGAGGCATTCAATGTCAACACGTCCGTCGGCTCGCTCCAAGCAAATCCGGCTCGCGGTTCATGGCGCACTCGTCGCGTCCTGCGTGGCCGCTGCGCCTGTGCTCGCTCAGGAGACGGCCGGCGCGCAGCCGGCCGGCGCGCAGCCGCAGGGACCCCAGGAAGTGGTGGTCACGGGCTCGCGCATTCTGCAAAGCGTCGCGCAGTCGACGCAGCCGATCTCGGTGATCAGTTCGGCGGACATCGAGAAGACGGGACTCGCCAGCGTCGGCGACCTGCTGCAGCAGCTCACCACCGGAGGCAAGGCGCTCAACGCGAAATTCAATTCCTCCGGCAACTTCGGCTACCCGGCCGACGGCGGGGGTATCGGTGCCGGCTCTGAGCAGGTCGATTTGCGCAACCTCGACTCCAAGCGCACGCTGGTTCTTGTCGACGGGCTGCGCTGGGTCAATGAATCATCGGCTTCCGGCCTCAGCGGCAGTGCCGACCTGAACACCATTCCGCTGTCGATCATCGATCACATCGAAGTGCTCGAAGACGGCGCCTCCTCGATATACGGTTCGGATGCCATCGCCGGCGTGGTGAACCTCATCACCCGCAAGAAACTCGACGGAGTCGAGGCCAGCTACTACACCGGGGAGTTCAGCAAAGGCGGCCGCACCACGGAGGCAAGCCTCACTGGCGGCGGCTCGAGCGGCAAGTTCTCGGGGATCTTCGTGGCGAGCTTCTACAACCAGGACGCGATCAGCTCCTCGAAGTGGTGGCAATCGTCCTATCCGGAGCCGCTCGCGGGCCTGGACGCGGGCAGCTCGGCGACGCCGCAGGGACGCGACCGGTTCTGCGATCCCTCGGTGCCGGCGCCGAATTACGGCTCTTGCTCGCCAGGTAATTTCTTCAACGTGACATTGAATGATGGTACGACCGTTCCGCAGTGGAACCCCAACAATCCGACTGGCGGCACGTACCACAACTTCACCAACGCGGACCGCTTCAACTACGCGCCCCTCAACCTGCTGCTGACCCCGTCGCAGCGCAAGGCGCTGTGGACCAGCATTACGTACGATGCCACCGACGATATCCAGCTGTACGCGAAGGGCATGTTCAACAATCGCACGTCGACTAACCAAGCGGCGCCGGAGCCGATCTTCGTAGGCCCGGGAGCGGGGACCGGCGGGATCGCGGACCGCCTGAACGTGTCGCACCTGGATCCGTTCAATCCGTTCGGGATTGATCTGTGCGCGGTCGCATCACCTACCTGCGGTAACGGGACCGCCAACTTCATCTATGTCACGCGCCGTCCGATCGAAGCCGGGCCGCGTATCTTCAACCAGGACGTCGACACCTGGTACTTCAGCGGCGGATTGAAGGGAACCCTGCACCTGCTCAATGGCTTCAGCTGGGACATCAACTTCGTTGACACCGACAACAAGGCCAGTCAGAGGTTCACCGGCGGCTACAACGTTGCCAAGATCGGGACTGCACTCGGCGACCCGGCCATCTGCGCCACGATTCCCGGGTGCACGCCGCTGGATCTTTTCGGCGGTCAGGGACGACCGATCACGCAGCAGATGCTCAACTACATCCTCGCGCCGCAGGTCGACGAGAGCGATCAGCAGCTGAAGCTTGTGTCCGCCAACATCACGGGTTCGATCTTCAATATCCAGGATCGTCCTGCGGGGATTGCGGTGGGCGTCGAGCACCGCCTCTACGACGGCGTCTTCAACCCCGATCCGCTGCGGCAGAACGGCGAGTCACAGGACTCGCCTGCAGGAGCGGTGTCCCAGAGTTATCACGTAAACGAGGCGTACACCGAGTTCAGCCTGCCGTTGCTCAAGACTCTGGGTGCGAGCGCCGCCGTGCGTTACTCGGATTATTCGACCTTCGGCAACACGACGACTTACAAGGGCGGTCTGCGGTGGCAGCCGATCGATGACTTCGCCGTTCGTGGCACATATTCGACCGGCTTCCGCGCACCCAACCTCGGTGAGCTGTACGGGCTAACGTCGTTCGCGGCCACGCTCGTAGACCCGTGCGGCCCGACCGGCACGATCGTCGTGACTCCCGGCAACAACTCGCCGCTCGCCAACGCATGCCGGGCGCAGGGAGTGCCAAACGGCTTTCAGCAAGCCAATACACAGATCACGACGATCACGGGCGGCAACCCCCATCTCAGCCCCGAGAAATCGGACAGCTACACGGCGGGCTTCCAGTACCGGGTCGGCTGGATGACGGGCCGCGCCGCAACCGATCGGCTGACTTTCGAGGCCACCTACTACAACCATAAGGTCAAGAACGCCATCGGGGCCGAAGACATCCAGGCGCTGCTGAGGGCCTGCCTGGCGGCGGGTGGCACGGATCCCACGCTGTGTGCTCCGTTCAGTCGCATCTCGAGCGGCGATCTGAGACCGCCACAGAACTTGCTGGAGAATCTCGCTCAGATCACCACGAGTGGCGTGGACGTGAAGGCGAACTGGCTCTCCGAGCCGCTGAGTTTTGGTCGCCTCACGGCAGCACTGCAGGCGACGCGAGTCAACGACTACAAGTCCGTGGATGCGCTCGGTCTGGTGGCTCAGCGTGCCGTCGGCGTCGAGGTCACCGACAGCGCTATCCCGCGCTGGCGTGCCAACGCGCAACTCGGGTGGGTACGCGGCGGCGTTGACGTGAACTGGAACCTGCGGTTCATCTCGGCAGTGAGCGAAGCGTGCAGCAACGCACTGCTTACTCCTGTGCCCGGCTGCGGCGCCGGCGCCACCGACACCCACAGCTTGCATTCCGTCCTCTATCACGATGTGCAGGTTTCGTGGACCGATGCGTTCACTTTGAAGGGCCTGAAGGTCGACCTCGGCGTCAACAACCTGTTCGGCACGAACCCGCCGATCTGCTTTACCTGCACGCTGAACGGCTACGACGCGGGAACCTACGACCTGCCGGGAGCGTTCTGGAACGCCCGCGCGACGTACTCGTTCTGAGCGCGGAGGGCGCACTCGCCGCGGGGATTCCCGCGGCGAGCGGCGGGCCAGACGCGCCTGGAAGTGGTCGTTGAGGCCGCATGTTGTCCCCGCGCTGCGGCCCATGTAATGTTCCGCGCCCCTCCGGCGCATCGGCGCCGGGACGGTGCGCGTCCCCATCGTCTAGAGGCCCAGGACATCGCCCTTTCACGGCGGTAACAGGGGTTCGAATCCCCTTGGGGACGCCAATCGGGACGCCTTGCGCCGTCACCCTCCGATTCGCCGCGCAAATGATCCGGCGATCCGGACCTGGATGGCTGCGTTGGTCGGCAGCTCGAGCGCCGCCGGCTCACGCTAGCTCTTCGAGCGTCTTCCGCGGCGGATGACCAGGAAGTTGCCTGCCAGACAGAGGCCCACACCGAGCCACATTCCCCGTGTCCAGTGCAGGTTCTCGCGCCACGTGGAAATCGAGAGCGCCACGACGGGAATGGCGATCATGGAGTAGCCGGCCCGGTCGGCGCCGATGCGGCTCATGAGCGTGAGGTACGCGCCGAAAGCGAGCACCGAGCCGAAGACGGTGAGGTAAAGCCAGGACCAGAGGTAGGGGGCCGACCAGTCGAAGGTGAGCCGCTGTCCGGTCACGAGGACGTAGAGCGCCATCAGCAGCGCCCCGTAGAGCATCGACCAGCCGTTCGTCTGCACGATGGGCAGTTGCCGCCGGTGGTTGCGGGTGGCGACCATGTTGCCGAGTGAGGCGATCACGGTTGAGGCGGCCGCGAGCAGCAGCCCGAGGGAGCGTCCGTTGGCAGGAGAGAAGTCCCTGAGATCGGGCCAGAAGAGCAGCAGGATACCGGCGAGTCCGAGCGTCACGCCGAGGAGACCCAGCCGGTCGATCGGCTGTGCGAAGAAGAGGCGCAGCCCGACGATGTTCCCGACCGCGAGCAGCGTGAACACCACGGCCACCAGGCCCGACGCCAGATACTGCTCGGCCAGGTAGACGAGCACGTAATTCACGCAGAAAAGCAGCAGTCCCTCGAGCGCCATCCAGCCATGATCGACGGCCTGGAAGCGCAGTGGCAGGCGCCTGATGAGCGAATAAGCGAGCAACAGCAGCGCGGCGGCGAGGAAGCGCCACATCACCGAGACCGCGGGCGGCACGGCGCCGAGCTGATAGGTGATGGCAAACCAGGTCGATCCCCAGATCAGTACCGAGGCGGCGTAGAGAAAGACGTTGTTCATTCGTTGCGGCGTATGGATCGCGCGAGCAGCCACTCGGCGGTCGCGAGATCGGCGAGCGCGTGGCCGGCGGACTTGAAGACCGTGACGCCCTCGCGTGGCCGATGGCGCGGCCCGGCGACGAGGTCCTGGAGAGTCACGACGCGCGCGGCGCTCAAGGCGCCGCTCGCGATGGGATTGATGAGATCGCCGCACTTCTCGAGCGCATCGGGCGTGTCCACGGCCACCTGCGATGCGCGCCGGAAGCACTCGTCGTCCGCCTCGCGCATCGTCGGCTTGAAGCCGCCGACGAGATCCAGATGCGCTTCGCGCCCGAGCCACTCTCCCCGGACGAGCGGCTGCTCGGCGAGCGTCGCGCAGCTGATGACCTCGGCCGACGATACGGCGCGCGCGAGGTCGTCGGCGACAGCCACGGCGGGCGCGAGCCCGCTGAGGCGGGCGGCGAGGGCGGCTGCCTTGGCCGGATTGCGTCCCCATACGAGGATCTGGCGGTAGCGGCGCACGGCCGCATGCGCCTCGATGAGGTGCGGCGCCAGAGCCCCGGTTCCGACCATGAGCAGCACCGCGGCTTGGGCCGGCGCAAGCAGGTCGGCGGCGAGCGCCGACACCGCCGAGGTCCGCAGCAAGGTGAGCGCCGCGCCGTCGATCACGGCGAGCGACTCACCGGAGTCGCCGTCGAACAGCAGGTACTCGCCCGAGACGGTCGGGCGGCCGCGGGAGAAGTTTTGCGGGAACACCGTCACCAGCTTCACGCCGAAGGGGCCACCAGGGCGCCACGCGGGCATGAGCAGCAGCGTGGCGGGGCTCGCGCCCGCGGTGAGCTCGTGCTGGGTGCGGGCCGGCGTCACCGCGCCGCGACGGAAGGCTTCGCGCAGCGGCTCGATGAGATCGGCCACCTGCGCGCAGCGCTCTACGGCAGCGGAATCCAGTCGTCGCACGGCTCGCCCCTCGCGGAGCGCCCTTCGCCGAGAGTGCCCCCCGGGGGAATTATAGGGTGTCGGGCGAGCGCGGCCCGCGGGAGTTGCAGGCTCTCACGGCCGATGAGCGCGGGATCAGGGGAAGAGGCCCATCACGCGGGACGGCTCGAGTGCCCGGGTGAACTGGAGCCCCACCGCGCATATGCCATCGCGCACGTGCTGGCAGTAGACGACTTCCGCATCGGCGTAGAAGTCGCTGCCGGTCCCGGCGAGGATCACGTGGGAGCGCGGCTGCCATTCACGGTGGACGAGCACCCGCGCGCCGTGGATGCTGAGGTTTTCGATCGAGACGTGCTCCGGCTCGCGCAGCGCATCGGTGCCAAGGAGTCTGCCGGCCAGAGTGACCGCCGTACGATGCTCCCTTCTGCCGGTTTCCACGCGTTCACCCGTTCCTTGGGACACACGTTCCGCCCCTGAGCAGTCCCTCAGAGCGTGCGCCTCCGGAGGCTGAGGATAGCCCGATGAGGCGCGGTGCCAAACCTGAGATATCCCTAGTGAGCCGTCGAGGAAACACCTGGGTCGGTGGGAAACTTGAACGAGCGCAAGGCTTTAGTTGATGCTGTTTAGTATGCTCTGGCGCCCCCGGCGTCCGGGCGAATCGCATGACCGACCCTCGTCCGAGCCTCTCCGCGCCCCGAGACCGCTGGTACGTGCTGGCGGTGCTCACCGTCGTATACGCACTCAACATCGCCGACCGCTTCTCGATCTCGACGCTGATCGAGCCGATTCGCAAGGAGCTCGGGCTCTCCGACAAGGGCATCGCGTTCCTCACCGGGAGCGCGCTCGCGATGTTCTACGTGACCGTCGGCATCCCGATCGCGGCGCTCGCCGATCGCGCCAATCGCCGCAACATTCTCGCCACGGCGCTCGCCGTGTGGTCGGGCGTCACCGCGCTCTGCGGCGTGGCGCAGAACTACTGGCAGCTGCTCATCGCGCGCTTTGCGGTCGGCATCGGGGAGGCGGGCGGCACGCCGCCCTCGACCTCGATCCTCGCGGACAAATTTCCGCCGTCGCGGCGGCCGATGGCGCTCACCATCTTCGCGCTCGGCGCCTGCCTCGGGGCGTGGCTCGGGTCGTCGGTTGCGGGCGCGGCCGCCGAGCGCGGCGGCTGGCGGCTCGCGTTCCTGGTGCTCGGCATTCCCGGTGTGGTGGTGGCCCTCATCGTGTGGCTCACGGTGCGCGAGCCCCGCCGCGGCGAGCTCGATTCGTACGAGCGCCGGGCGTCGAGCGACCTGCCGCGGCTCCCACGGCGCGGGGTCGTGAGCGATCTGCTCGCGACGCTGCGCTTCCTCGTCACCCAGCGCTCGGCCGTGCATCTGGTGCTCGGTGGCTCGGTGGCGACCTTCTGGAGCTGGGGGCTCATGTGGTGGACGCCGGCCTTCCTGCAGCGCTCGCACCATCTCACGGTGGGGGAGGCGGGCGCACTCCTCGGTCCGATGCACCTCGTCGCCGGCACCGCCGGGACACTGCTCGCGGGGTGGCTGGTCGGGCGGAGCGCGGCGCGCGATCCGCGCTACGTGACGCGCCTGCTCGCCTGGGTGGCGGTGATCACCACCGTGCCCTCGATCCTCGCTTACTGGGCGAGGTCGGAAGAGGCGGCGACGGTGCTGCTGTGGATCTTCGTGCCGGGGGTCTATTTCTACATCGGCCCGATACTCGGCCTGCTGCAGAACGTGATGCCGCCCCAGATGCGCGCCAGCGCCTGCGCGATCCTGCTCTTCGTCGCCAATGTGGCGAACCTGGTGCTCGCCCCGCAGATCATCGGCGCGCTGAGTGACTGGTTCGCGGAATCCTTCGGTGCGGGCCGCGAGTCGCTGCGCTGGGCGCTGCTGCTGCTCGCGCCGACCGGCTTCTGGGCCGCGTGGCACCTGTGGAGGAGCGGATTCACGATCCGCGAGGACGAGGCACGCGCCACCTGATGGGGCGCCGCGCGGCGGCGCCACGCGGCGGGGCGGCCGCGGCCGCGCACGATCAGCGGTGTGCCGGGTAGAGGCCGCGCACCTGGCCGAAGAGCCGCGTGAGCCCGAAGAGCGCATCGATCATCGGCGTCGCGATCCCGACGCGCTCGCCCATCTCGCGCACCGCCCCGACGAGCGCGTCGAGCTCGAGCGCGCGGCTCGCCTCGACGTCCTGCAGCATCGAGGTCTTGAAGGCGCCGAGCCGGCGCGTCACGGCGTGCCGGTCCTCCGGCGACTCGCGCACCTCGCAGCCGATGCGCGCGCCGATGGCCGCTGCTTCGCACATCGCGGCCGAGCAGTAGGCGCGCACCAGCTCATCGTCGAGCACCCGGTCCATGGTGGCGCCGGTGAGGGCCGAGACCGGGTTCATGGTCATGTTGCCCCAGAGCTTGTACCAGAGGTCGTGACGGATGCTCGGTGAGCGCGTCACTTCGAAGCCGGCGCCGCTCAGGGCCTCAGCCAGACGACGCAGCCGCGGCGAGTCCGCGCCCGCGGGCTCGCCGATGATGAGACCGCGACCGGTGCGGTGCGTGGTGACGCCGGGCTCGGTGGCCGCGGCGCTCGCGTGCACGACGCAGCCGATCACGTGGCGCAGCGGGATCGCGGCGGCAATGCCGCCGCCCGGATCGACGCTCGCGAGCGGCGCGCTGCCGAGGGAGGCGATACCGGCGCTGAACCACCAGGGGACGCCGTTCATGGCGGGCAGCACGATCGTCTCGGGGCCGAGGAGCGGGGCGAGCCGCGGGGCGAGGGCGGGCAGGACCTGGGCCTTGAGGGCGAGGATCACCAGCTCCTGGGCGCCGAGCGCGCCCGGATCGTCGGAGGCGAGCGCCACGGGCGCGCGCAGCAGCTCCCTGTCATCGTGCAGACGCCAGCCGCGGTCGCGCAGCGCCACCAGCGTTGCGCCGCGGGCCAGCGCCGAGACCGCATGTCCCGACTGCGCGAGACGCGTTCCGAGAAAGCCGCCGATCGCTCCGGCGCCGACTACGCACACTCTCAAGGCGTGCGCCTAGCCCATGTGCAGGCCGCCGTTCAGCGAGAAGTCCGCGCCGGTGGCGAACGCGGACTCGTCACTCGCGAGCCAGGCGACGATCGAGGCGATTTCCTCGGGGGTGCCGAGGCGCTTGACCGGAATGCCGGCCACGATCTTCTCCAGTCGCTCGGGCTTCATCGCCCGCACCATCTCGGTGCCGATGTAGCCGGGCGACACGGTGTTCACCGTGATGCCGCGGCCGGCGACCTCCTGCGCGAGCGCCATGGTGAAGCCGTGGATCCCGGCCTTGGCGGTCGAGTAATTCGTCTGGCCGAACTGGCCGCGCTGGCCGTTCACGGACGAGATGTTGATGATCCGGCCCCAGCCGCGCTCGATCATCCCGTCGATCACCTGCTTGGTGACGTTGAAGAGCGAGTTGAGGTTGGTCTGGATGACGCTGATCCACGCGTCCGGGGTCATCTTCTGGAAGGTGCCGTCGCGGGTGATGCCGGCGTTGTTCACCAGGATGTCGATCGGACCCACTTCGGCGCGCGCCGCGTCGAAGGCGTGTCGGGTCGAGTCCCAGTCGGCGACGTTGCCCTCGGAGGCGTGGATGTCGAGATCCTCGGCGCGCATGTCGCGCAGCCAGCGTTCCTTGCGTGCCGAACCGGGACCGCAGCCGGCGATGACCGTGTAGCCGCTCTGGCAGAAGCGGCGGCAGATCGCCGTGCCGATGCCGCCCATGCCGCCGGTGACGTATGCAATGCGCTTGACTCGAGTGCTCATGGCCTGTCCCCCGCCAATCCGTTTAGTCAGGCTCTGACTTTGGGGAACAATTAGTACGCTGATTTTTTGCGTGCGTCCATGGCCGGCGCGCACGCTCCGAGCGTCATTCGCGCACGTAGTGGCCGGGAGCGTCCTCGAGCGGCGCGGCGCCCGCGCGCGCGGCGGGCTCGCGGGCGGGCTCCTGCCCGGCGGCCGAGTGTGCGACCAGCCAGCGCTGCCACGCCGGCCACCACGAGCCCTCGTGAAGCGGCGCGCTCTTCAGCCAGTCCTCCGCGGCAAGCGTCGTGGTCGCATCCTGCCAGGTGAGCATGCGGTGGCGGCGCTTGGGGTTCGCCGGTCCGCTCACGATGCCGGCGTTGTGTCCGCCGCTCGTCAGCAGGAAGGTGTAGTCGGGGCTGCGCGTGAGCGAGCGCAGCTTGTAGACCGAGCGCCACGGCGCCACGTGGTCGGTCTCGGTGCCGACCACGAACATCGGCAGCTCGATATCGCTCAAGCTCACCTTGCTCCCGCCGAGGGTGAATTCTCCCCTGGCGAGCTCGTTCTTCAGATACAGCCGCTCGAGGTACTCGCTGTGCATGCGGCACGGCATGCGCGTGCCGTCGGAGTTCCACGCCATGAGGTCGTTCACCTGCGGGCGCTCGCCGCGCACGTACTGCGTCACCGCCGGCGCCCACATCAGGTCGCGCGAGCGCAGCAGCGCGAAGGCCGCGCCCATGCGCTCGCTCTCGAGCACGCCGGACTTGTTCATCATGGCTTCGAGCATGGCGATCTGGCTCGGGGTGATGAACACCGAGAGCTCGCCGGGCTCGCTGAAATCGGCCTGGGCGGCGAACAGCGTGAGGGAAGCGAGCCGCCGGTCCCGCTCGGCTGCGAGCCGCGCGGCGGCGATCGTGAGCAGCGTGCCGCCGATGCAGTAGCCGACCGCATGCACGCGGCGCTGCGGGACGATGCGGGTCACTTCATCGAGCGCATCGCGGAAGCCGAGCTGCACGTAGTCCTCAAGCGTGAGGTCGCGGTCGGTGGCGCCGGGGTTCTTCCACGAGATCATGAAGACCGTATGGCCCTGCTCGACCAGGTAGCGCACCAGGGAATTGCGCGGCGAGAGATCGAGGATGTAGTACTTCATGATCCACGCCGGAGTGATCAGGATCGGCTCGGCGTACGCGTTCGCGGTCTGAGGCGTGTACTGCAGCAGCTCGATCAGGCGGTTGCGGAACACCACCTTGCCGGGCGTGATGGCGACGTCCTTGCCGACCACGAACTGCGCGGGCGCGTGGCGGCCGCCGTTAACGGTGCGCCGGATGTCCTCGAGCCAGTTCTTGACGCCGCGGATCAGGTTGTGGCCGGACTCGGCGGCGGTCTTGCGCAGGAGCTCCGGGTTGGTGTGCAGGAAGTTCGCGGGCGATGCCGCATCGAGCAGCAGCCGTCCGGCGAAGTTCGCGCGCGCCGCGTCCGCGGCAGGTCTTCCGGGTGCGGGCGTGAGCGCCTGCTGCCACCAGGAGGCCCAGTTGGTGTAGGCGCGGGCATAGACGTTGAAGGGCCAGAGATTCCAGGCCTCGTCGCCAAAGCCCGCCTCGGCGCGCCCCGGGGAAAGTGGTTTGCCGATCGCCGCGTGGGTGGCGAAGTGCCAGCTGTCGAGGGCCTTCTCCCATGCGCTCGTGGCGAGCGCCGCCTGCCGCGGCGGGTGAGTGGCGAGGTCGAGGTACCACTGCCACCAGGCCTTGGCGTAGTCATCGGGTGCGAGCCCGCCGGTGAGGGCGGCGAGCTGGCCACGCAGCTGGCGCTCGATTTCCGCGCGCAGAGGGGCCTGGGACGCCGCGTCCGCGGACGCGCCACCCGTGTGGTTCGTGTGACTGGTCAAAGGCGGTCTCCCAAAACCGCCCCCGGGGGATGTCGCCACCCCCCGGGAAGCGGGACTACCGCCAAGATATCAGGCAGCCTTCCTGGCAGGCACTGACTTGGTGGCCATCTCTGAACCGAGCTGGCTGAACTTCGCCTGCATGTCGGACGTGACATGCGCGAACTCCTGGGCACGCTCACGCAGCTTGTCCACGAACTCGGTGTTGAGCTCGGTGTGCTTGTTGAGCAGGTCGGTCGCGGTGGCGGCGACGAAGGTCGCGTTCACGCGGGCCAGGCTCACCTCGAGCACGTCGCCGGCGACGGCATACTGCAGGCGCGCCAGGCGCTCGAGGGTCTTGAAGCCTTCCTGCTGGGCCTTGAGAACCGGCGCGAAAGCCTCGCGGGCGGCGCTCATCAGGGCATTCGGATCGAAAGTGCGGTCGGTCATGGTCGTCAAGCTCCTTCTAACGGGTCGGATCTCTCGGTACGGGGAGCTATTCTACCGAATTTTGTATGCACTGCAAGAGAACTAATACCTATACCGAATCAGCAACAGATCTGTGCGTTAACTAACTGTATAATATAGCTATTTATGAGATACGATCCGTTGGAGCCCGAAGCATGAATTGTGCACCGCATACGAATCAGATCCTGAGCCCTGCGTCGACCTCGACGCAGCGCCCCGTGAACAGGTCGTTCTCGAAGATGAAGCCGACGGCGTGCGCGATCTCATCGGGCTCGCCGAGCCGCCCGAGCGGGATCGGGGCGGTCATGCGCGCGAGCGCCTCGGGCTTCATGCTCTCGACCATCGGGGTGCGCACGAAGCCGGGGGCGACCGCGCCGACGCGGATGCGATAGCGCGCGAGCTCCTTGGCCCACACCACCGTCATCGCCATGACGCCCGCCTTGGCGGCGCTGTAGTTGGTCTGGCCGGCATTGCCGGCGCGGCAGACGCTCGACACGTTCACGATGACGCCACCGCTCGGGATCATGCGCTGCGCGGCTTCGCGCGCGCACAGGAAGACGCCGGTCAGGTTCACGTCGATGACTTGCTGCCACTGCTCGAGACTCATCTTGCCGACGACCTTGCCGTCCTTGACCTTGACCAGCATCGCATCACGCACGATGCCGGCATTGTTGATGAGACCGTGCAGGCCGCCGAAGTCGGCGGTCACCTGGTCGAGGGCGCCGACCACGCTGTCCTCGTTGGCGGCGTCGGCGATGTAGCTGCGTGCCTCGGCGCCCGCCTGTACGCAGCGTGCGCGCGTCTCCTCGACGTCCTCGCTGTTGGTATCGAGCAGGGCGAGCTTGGCGCCTTTGGCAGCGAAGTGCATGGAGAGCGAGCGGCCGATACCGCGGCCCGCTCCGGTCACGAGTATGGTCTTGTCGCGAACGTCCACTTTGGGGGCACTCCTTGGGCCGTTAAGAGAGGGAAGTCAGCCGCGGCGCTTTCCCGGCGGCGTGCCGGAAGCCTTATCTTCGGTTGCGGGTGCGGCCTTCGACGAGAAAGTCGAGAGCATCGAGGCCTGCATCTTGGCCCACATCTCCATGTTCTGGCGCGCCATCTCGGCGATCGGCGCCATCGGGGTCTCGAGCGCCTTGGCCATCTCGGCCTGCATGAGGTTCTGCTGCCGCAGCAGCCCCCCGATGCTGCGCTCGAGGTAGGTGGTCAACATCTGCTGAATCGGATTGCCGTAGAAACGGATGATCGCCTCCAGGAGCGAGGTGCTCAGTACCGGGGTGCCGAACTGCTCCTGGCTGGCGATGATCTGCAGCAGGATGCTGCGCGTGAGGTCCTCGCCGCTCTTGTCGTCGATCACCTTGATGCGCTCGCCGCCGGCGACGAGCCTGCGCAGGTCATCGAGCGTCACGTGCCGGCTGTCGCGTGCGTCGTACAGGCGACGGTTGGCGTATTTGCGTATCAGGCGCTCTTCGGCCATGGTGGCACCCCTTGGCGCTTGGCCTCGTGGTCACTAGGTCCGCATCGCGGGCAGCGCGGATAGTAGCCATAAGTGTATGCAGCGCACAACGACTGAGTTCACGGTTCGGGCGGGGTGTCGAATTCAGGGCCGGGAGCCTCTTTTACGCGGCAAGCTGCATAATTCGATGTCTGATCGGGCCGCTGCGGGAGCCTGAGTTTCGGCAGCGCATACAAGAGCCGGGAACGCGAGAGCTTGAGAGAACCATGCAGAATCCCTTCGCCGCTTCGCCGCTATCCCCCGACGCGGTCTTCGCCGGTGCGGCCGAGCGCTTCTTCGAGCTGCTGAAGACCTTCGGCCTGCAGGCCGCGAGCGGCGCCGGCGGCGCGCCCGAGTGGAGCTCGGTCGCCGGCGCGCTCGCGCAGCAGTTCGAGCAGTGGCTCGGGGCATCGCCCGCGCTGGGCGCGTCACTCGCCGCATCCGCGGGCTTCTCGCCCGCCGGGGCTCCCTGGGCTTTCGGACAGGTACCGCTCGGCATGGCCGCGGCGTCCGGCGGTGAGGGCGAGAACCCGTGGGAGCTGCTCGTACGGCTCGCGCAGCTGCAGGGACAGCTCGCAGGGCACTGGAGCGAGATCGCCAAGAGCTCGGCCGAGAAGTTCGTCACGAGGCTGCGCGCCGGCGGCGCTCCGGTCGGGGAGCTCACCAGCGAGGGTGCGCTCAAGCTCTATGAGCTGTGGGTCGAGTGCGCCGAGGAGGCCTACGCGAGGACGGTGCGCACCGAGGAGTTCTGCCACCTGCAGGCGCAGCTCGCCAACACTTCGACCGCGCTCCTGCTCGCGCAGCGCCGGCAGGCCGATGCACTGGCGCGCGCCTGGGGTCTGCCGACACGCGAGGAGGCGGACGCGCTGCAGCGTCAGATCCGCGAGCTGCGCGATGAGCTCGCTGCGAAGCCCGCCGCGAAGGGCGCTGCGAAGTCCGGCGCGAAGCCGGCCGCGCAGCCGGCCGCGAAATCCGCTGCCGCGCCTGCCGCAGAGCCGCCCGCAAGACCGGCGCGCGCCGCACGCGCCGGAGAACGGAGCTCTCCGAAGCGACGCGCGGCGAAGTCCGCGAAGCGCGCGCGCCGCGGCCGGAGGCCGCGCGCTTGAGCGCAACGGGGGGAGAGGCCGCGGGCATCTTTCTCGATCTCGGTGCGCGAGTGGCCGAGACGCTCGCGCGGCTGCGCGAAGCGCGCGGGGTCACGGTCGGCGGCTCGGCCCGGCGGGCCGTCTGGCGCCACGGCAAGACGACGCTCTACCGTTATCTGCCGCTCGAGCAGGCGGAACGCGGTGCCGAACGGCCGCTCCTCATCTGCTTTGCGCTCGTCAACCGGCCCTACATCCTCGATCTCGAGCCCGAGTTCTCGCTGGTGCGGCGGCTGCTCGAGGCGGGCCTCACGGTGTATCTCATCGACTGGGGCGACGCCGACGACGGCGACCGGCTGCGCGACCTCAACGACTACATCGAGAGCGAGCTCGGCGGCTGCGTGCGCCACATCCTCGACGCCCACGGTATCGAGGCGCTCGATCTCATGGGGGTGTGCCAGGGCGGCGTGTTCACGCTCTGCTACACCGCGTTGCATCCGCAGCAGGTCGCGAATCTCGTGACGCTCACCGCGCCGGTGGACTTCCAGACTCCCGAGGACCTGCTCTCGAAGTGGCTGCGCGGAATCGATACCGAGCTTCTCGCACGCGCCGGCAACGTGCCCGGGGAAATGCTGAACGCGATATTCCTCTCGCTCATGCCCTTCAGGCTGATGCAGCAGAAGTACGTGCGGCTCCTCACCGGCCGCTCGGATCGGCGCGCGGTGGAAACGTTCGTGCGCATGGAGCGCTGGATCTTCGACAGCCCGCCGCAGGCAGCCGTGGCGTTCACGGAGTTCATCCGCTGGCTCTACCAGGAGAACCGCCTGGTGCGCGGCACGCTCAGCCTCGGCGGCCGCCATGTCGATCTCGGCCGGATCCGCCAGCCGATCCTCAACCTCTACGCCGCGGGCGATCACATCGTGCCGCCGGCTGCGAGCGCTGCGATGGGCCGCTACGTCGGCAGCAGCGATTACACCGCCTGCGCGATCGAAACCGGTCACATCGGCATGTACGTGAGCCGCAAGGGACGCGCCGAGATCCCGGGGCGCATCATCTCGTGGCTGCGCGAGCGGCAGGGCCGCCGAGGGCCGGCGCGCTGAGGGGCGGCGTGCTGGCGGGCTCGGCGCGCCGACGGGCTCGGCGCGCTAGCGGCGTGCTTCAGTAGCCCTTCTCGATGTCGACCACCGAGAGCATCGGGTCGCCGGCGACGTAACGGCGCAGGTTCTCGACCAGGGTCGCTTCGCGCGCCTCCTGCGCGATCGGCGTGTGTGCCGAGACGTGCGGCGTGATGATCAGGTGCGGCGCATGCCAGAGCGGGCTCTCGGACGGCAGCGGCTCGGGATCGACGACGTCGAGGCCGGCGCCGGCGATCGTTCCGTCGGTGAGCGCTGCGGTGAGGTCCGCGGTCACGGTGCTGCGCCCGCGCCCGACGCTGATGAAATAGGCGCTCTTCTTCATGCCCGCGAAAAACTGCTTGTTGAAGATGCCGGTGGTCTCGGGCGTGAGCGGCAGGCAGTTGACGACGAAATCCGCTTCGTGCGAGAGCTTCGGCAGCTCGTCGGGCAGTCCCACGTAGCTCACGAAGTCCGGTCCCTCGTGGCCGCTGGCGCGCGTCGCGACGACGCGCATCCCGAGGGCGTGAGCGCGGCGTGCCACTTCGGTGCCGATGCCCCCGAGTCCGGCGACCAGCACGGTCTTGCCCTCGAGATCGACCAGCGCGGGCTCCTCGGCGTTCGCCCAGTGGCCGCGCTGCTGCTCGGTTACGAAGTACTCGAGGTGGCGGCTGAGCGCGAGCATCAGGGCGAGCACGTGCTCGGCCATGCTCGGGCCCATGGTGCGCTGCAGGTTGGTGACCAGCGGGGCACGGGCGCGCAGCAGCGGCTGCTGCACGCAGGGCTCGACGCCTGCGGCGGTCCACTGGATCCACTGCAGGTGCTCGGCCGCGCGCAGCACCTCGGGCGTGCACACGCCGATGGTGGCATCGGCGGCGGCAATTTCCTGCGGCGTCGCCTTGGCGAGCGTGACCAGCTTCGCGCCGGGGGCCGCGCGCCTGAGCTGGGGCAGCAGCTCCTCGAGCCGATTGCTCACGAGGACGACGTGCGGCGGATGCCAGCCGGGGCGCTCGCGGACCGGGTGCGCCGCGGTCCGCAGGCCGAGGCTCTCGATGAGCCCGGCGGTGGAGGCGGGCGCCGCGGCGGCGGACGGCGACGCGGTGGACGGGGCGGCCACGTCTGCGGTGGCGAGCGAGCCCCACGGGGCGACCGCGCCGAGAAGGATGAACGACGTCAACGTTGCGATGCGCTCACGCGGCTGCATGGATGAGTTCTCCTTCTTGAAGGCCCAGGCGGCGGGGCAGTCTACGCCATGCCGCCGCTCACCGAGATCACCTGTCCGGTCACGTACGAGGCCTCGGCCGAGACGAGGAACGAGACGACTGCGGCGACCTCGTCGGGGAGTCCTAAGCGGTTCATCGGCACGAGACGCTCGATCGCCTTGGCATCGAAGAGTCCGTCGGTCATCGGGGTCGCGATGATCCCCGGGGCGACGGCATTCACCGTCACGCCGCGCGTGGCGACCTCGAGCGCGAGCGCGCGCGTGGCGGAATTCAGCGCCCCCTTGGCGGCGGCGTAGTTGACCTGGCCCTTGTTGCCGATGAGGGCCGCGACCGAGGAGACACTCACGATCCGGCCCCAGCGCGCGCGGATCATCGGCATGAGGAGCGGCTGCGTGGCGTGGAAGAAGCCGTTGACCGACACGTCGATCACGCGGTGCCACTGGGCGGCGCTCATGCCGGGGAGCACCGCGTCGTCGTGCACGCCGGCGTTGTTGATGAGGACCTGGATGGGGCCCGCGCCGAGCGCGGTCTCGAGCGCCGCGCGCGTCGCGGCGGCGTCCGTGATGTCGAAGGCGATGGCCTCGGCGCTGCCGCCGGCGGCGGCGATCTCGCGCGCGAGGCCTTCCGCGGTGGCGAGGCTCGTGTGCGCGTGCACGTAGACGTGCAGGCCCTCGCGCGCCAGGCGGCGGCAGATGGCGCTGCCGAGGCTGCCGCTGCCGCCGGTGACGAGCGCGCGCCTGGCGGAGGGTGCGGGGGCGCTCACGAGTGGGTGCCGGTGCTCTCGGCGTGCGCCCCGTGGGCGGCTTCGAACACGATGCTGGCGCGGCCGCTCACCAGCACGCGTCCCGATGCCGAGACCTCGAACTCGTAGAGCACGGTGTGGCCGTCGCCGGTGATGCGCTCGGCGGAGGCGATGAGATCGCCGGGCAGGTCGTCGAGGCGCGTCACCTGCAGCGCGACGTTGCGCACGCTCGCGAGATAGCCGACGGCAGCGCCGATGCTGCCGCGCACGTGCGTCGACACGGTGCTCGCGAGCGGGGCGCTCGCGGCGACCAGCGCGCCGTGTACCGCCATGGCCTGGGCCGCGTACTCGATGCCGCAGGCGGCGCCGAGCCGCCCGTGCGCGCGCAGCGGGTTGTCGGCGGCGCGGTGGGAGGCGCTGCGGCAGCGGATGTGCCCGGCATCCCACGACAGCACCTCATCGAGCAGGCACATGCGTCCCTTGTGGGGGATGTGCTGCTCGATCCACTGTCGGTCTAGGGGCATTGGGCAACCTCGAGCGCGAGACTCAGGTTCTCCAGGTAGTCGATCACCACCGCTCCCGGCTCGCCGCGTGCGAGGCGCCGCAGCAGCGGCAGGCTGCGCGCCGCCGGAATGGCGCCGCGCAGCGCCTCGAGCCCGGCATCCGCCAGGCGCTCGGCGGGGGTCGCGGCCAGCGCCGCGGTGATCCGCGCCAGCGAGCCGCTGCGCGCCGTCGGCGAGACGAGCAGCGCGACGCCGAAGGCATCCGGGATCGGCCGCACGCTGCGCATCGGCTCCGGGTAGGCGGCATCATAGGCAATGAGGAGCACCGCCGTCTCATCGATCGCGACCTGGGTGAGCGCTTCCAGCATTCCTTCGGCGAAGCTGCCATCGAAGGCGCAGAGCGCGTTCGAGGGAGCGGTCGCGCCGGTGGCGATGCCCCAGTAGCCGGCGGCGGCGTTGTGGACCGAGTTGTGAAAGCGGGTCGGTGAGATCTGGCGGTCCTCGGACGCCAGCACCTCGCAGATCGAGTGGCAGTTCTCCCCGTCGCCCCCCGAGGAGCTGAACACGGTAGCGAGCGTGGAGGCATCCACGCCGGCGCGCGCGAGGGCCTCGAGTCCGACGCCGAGGGCGAGCCGCACGACCTGTCCGGTGCGGCGCCGCTCGGCGGGAGGCAGGCACTCGAGCGGCCGCAGCACGGTCGGCTGCGCGCGCCAGGGCGCGCGGCCCGCGAGCACCGCGGCGGCCTCCGGCCAGTCGGCGAGGCCCGGCCCGAGGAGACCGACGCCGTCGATCCACGCGGTGAGTGAGCTCACGGTCTCACCCGGCCCGCCCGAAGATCAGGCTGCAGTTCGAGCCGCCGAAGCCGAAGGAATTGCTCATGACGTGCTTGAGCGGCGCGCGGCGGTTCTCGCGCAGGTAGTTCACCCCGAGCTTCGGGTCGACGGTGCGGGTGTTGACGCCGCCCGGCATGAGACCGTGGCGCAGAGCGAGCGCGCAGATCACCGCCTCGAGCGCGCCGGCGGCGCCGAGCGTGTGCCCGGTCGCGCCCTTGGTGGAGCTGCCGGGCACCGCGGTCCCCAGCACCGCGGCCACCGCGTGCGCCTCCGCGGCGTCGTTGCCGGCGGTGCCGGTGCCGTGAAAGTTGAGGTAGTCGATGTCGGCGGCGGTGAGCTGCGCGGTCGCGAGCGCCCCGCTCATGGCCGCTTGCGCGCCGCGCCCCTCGGGATGGGGCGCGGACATGTGCCAGGCATCGCTCGATTCCCCGCTCCCGAGGAGGAGCACGGCGGCGGCATCGAGGCTCGAGGGCGCCGGCTCGAGCAGCGCGAAGGCCGCCGCCTCGCCGATCGAGATGCCGTCGCGGGCCGCATCGAAGGGCCGACAGGGCGTGCGCGCGACGAGCTGCAGGGAATGAAAGCCGTAGAGCGTCGTGAGGCAGAGCGAATCGACTCCGCCCACCACCGCCGCATCGACCACACGGGCGGCAATCGCACGGCGCGCGGAGGCGAACACCTTGGCGCTGGATGAGCAGGCGGACGAGATCACCACCGCCGGGCCTTCGAGGGCGAGCGCCGCGCGCACGAAGGCCGCGAGCGAGTAGGTGTTGTGGGCGCCGCGGTAGTTGAAGTCCGCAGGTAACGCGCCGGTCGCCCCGTCGCGCCGGCGGTAGGCGAGCTCGGTCTCGAGGATCCCCGAGGTGCTGGTGCCGAGCCAGACTCCCAGGCGCGCGCGCCCGTAGCGCGCGGCCGCAGCTTCCACCGCCTCGCTGAAGCCGTCGGCGCGCAGCCCGAGGAGCGCGAGGCGGTTGTTGCGGCACTCGTACGCCTCGAGCGTGCGCGGCAGCGGCGCCGCATCGACGCCCGCGACCTCGCCGACGCAGGTGTCGAGCTCGACGGTCTCGAATGCGCAGGGCGCAAGGCCGCTGCGCTGCGCGAGGAGCGCGTCCAGCGTCGCCTCCACTCCGCGGCCGATCGCGCTGGTCGCCGTGAAGGCTGTGAGCGCGAGCGCGGTCACGGGAGCTCACCGACGAGGAGCACGTTGGCGTCAGTCGCCGCGCGCATCGGCCAGGCGCGCACCGCGAAGCCGAGCGCGACGAGGAGCGAATGCCACTCGCGTGCCGGGCGGCAGCAGAGCGCCAGCAGCCGGCCGCGCCGGGCGAGCGCCACCGCCCGGTCGACGAAGCGGCTCACGCGGAACCGGGCGCCGCCGCCGGCATCTCCGACGCGCAGCAGGACGAGCCCGCGCACGCCGAGCGCAGTCCGCGCGCGCTTCAGCACCGCCTCCTGCGACGCAGGGTCAACGTAGTGCAGCACGTCGAGCATGACGATGGCGTCGGGTGCCCCGTAGTCTACCCGGCGGATGTCGCCCGAGACGATCTGCGCGTGCGCGCCGAGCGCGATGCGGGCGCGCTCGACCTCGTGCGGGTTGATCTCGACGCCGCGGTAGGAATCGGGTGCGGGCGGAGGGGGCCATCCGGGTGGCCAGCGACCCGCGGCATGCTCACTGCGCGCCGCCGTCAGCCAGGCCCCGAGCAGCCCCTGGCCGCAGCCGAGATCGAGGACGCGCCTGCGGCCGGCGAGAAGTCCCTGTGCGAGGATCACGGCGAACGCGGGATCGGAAGCAAGCTTGGCGCGCGCGAAGTGCAGCGCGAAGCGCCCGGCGGCGCGGTAGGGGGCGCTCGCCGCCTCGATGAGGGTACGCGGCGCGGCATCACCCCTCATGAGAGCGCGGCGCGCAGCGTGACGGGCGTGAGCCCGGCGTGGCGGAGGGCGCCGAGGAGCCGCGGCAGCACCTCGACGATCACCGCTGCGCCGGCGGCGGTGCGGGCCGCATGGCCGTCGTGCAGCAGCAGGATATCGCCCGGGCGCAGCGCGCGGGTCAGCCGGGCGAGCACGCGCAGCGGGTCGGCGGTCACGGTGTCGAAGCCGCGCCGGGTCCAGCTCACGAGCTCGAGCCCCGCGCGCGCGAGCACCGGCTCGAGGAAGGGGTTGCGCAGCCCCATGGGCGCGCGAAAGAAGCGCGGCGAGGTGCCGGTGGCGTCGGCGATCGAGTCCTGCGCCCACGCGATCTCGCTCCGCAGCGCGCCGGGTCCCAGGAGCGAGAAGCGGTTGAGGTGGTGCTGGCTGTGGTTCTCGACGGTGTGTCCGCGGGCGACCATCTCACGCGCGAGCGTGCGATAACGCGCGATGCGCTCGCCGATGCAGAAGAAGCTCGCCTTCACCGCGTGGCTCTCGAGCAGCGCGAGCACCGCGGGGGTCACCGCCGGATCCGGCCCGTCGTCGATGGTGATCGCGACTTCGCCGCGCGCCGCGGCAGCGCCCGGCAGGCGTGTCAGGTTCGGGCCGAGGAGGCTCGCCCGCGGCACGAGACCGGCCGCGGTGAGGAGGAGGTGATCGGCGATGACCGCGCCCACCGCCCACGGCCAGAGCGCCGGGCGCAGGACGAGTGCCGCGGCGGCACCCGCGTGCAGCGCCACCGAGCCGCGAATGAGCGGCGACGGCCGATAACGGCCGGCGGGCGGCGGGGACTCATTGACGGGCGGCGACGAATCGGGCATCGAGAAAGTTCTCCCACAGCGAGCGCCACACCGGCCACTCGTGCCCCCCGGGTACGACGTCGACGTCCTCACGCGCGAGCGCCTCGGCGAGCAGGCGATGGCGCGCCGCGAAGCGATCGTCGCTTCCGGTGCCTAAGTGTATGGGGAAGCCGCTCCGGCCGTGCGCCTGGATGAATCGCCAGATGCGCCGCTCCTCGTCGTCGTCCGCAACCACCCCCGGGTGCCAGCGCTCGAGACCCCCGGCGCGCTCGATTTCCGAGATCACGATATGGGTGCCGAGGTAGGGCGCGATGAGAACGAGGCCGTCGATCTCGCTCCGGTGGCGCTCGGCGCAGTCGAGGGCGATGTAGGCGCCAAGCGAGATCCCGCCGAGCCACAGCGCCCGGCAGCCGGCGGCGCGGGCCGGTGCGAGCAGCTCCTCGCGCAGCCCCGCGAGCGCGTCGCGGTCGGTGACGGACTTGAGCGCCGGCTCGATCAGCACCAGATCGAGGTCGAGGCCCCGCTCGCGCACGGCGTCGGCAAACCCTGCGCGCAGGAAGTCCTCCGGGCCCGAGTGCGCCGGGGGCAGGAGCAGCACCCGTTGCGCCGCAGTCCGGCCCCGGTGGGCCGGCTCAACGAGGATCCGGATCATGGCGGCGCACGCGAGGTCGGCGCGCCCGAAGGGGACCCAGCCGGCGGCGGTGCGGTGACCGGCGGCGTTGCGCGCGCGGAGAGGAGCGCCGCAAAGACGAGCGCGAGCAGCGCCCCGGGAGCGACGGTGCGGCCGAGCGCGGCGAGTACCGGTACGCTCGAGCAGGCGAGCACCCCGAACCCGAGCACGGTGGCGAGATTGGCCACCGCGAGCGAGGCCAGCATGAGGGGTGAGGGGTCGGCGCGCTCGGCGGCGCCCTCGGCGGCGCGCCGGTCGAAGAAGAGGGCGTAGTTCGAGCCGACGGCGACGATGAGCAGCATTCCGACGACATGCAGGATGGTGAGCTCGGCGCCGAGGGCCGTGAGCGCGCCCGCCACGCACAGCACCGCGAGGACGAGCGGGGCGACGACGCGCGCGGCGCGCACGATCGAGAGCTGCACGGAAAGCAGCAGCACGATCGCCGCGAGACCTGCGACCGAGAGGGACACCGCCTGCCGCAGATAGCCGGCGTAGAGCCGGTCGGCCTCACTCTTGAGGTCGAGGAGCAGTGCCTCGCCCGGCGCGGCCTGCGCGACTTCGGTGCGCAGCCGCTCCAGCGCTGCGCTCGAGAGCACGCCTGCGCCTCCCGGGCTCGCGGTGAGCGGCAGGAAGGCGCTCGCCCGCCCCGGGCTCGAGCCGAGCAGCGCATCGACACCGGAGGCGAGCGCGGTTCCCTCGAGGTCGGCGCGCGTGAGGAGGGGGGCGCCGCGGGCGCGCGCGACGTCTTCGACGAAGGGCGCGAGTCGCACACGGCTGAGCGGCAAACCGGCGAGCGCCGGCGCGAGGCGCGCCTCGAGCTCGGCCGGCTCGGGCAGGCTCGCCCGCCGCCGGCGCTGGGTGGCGAGACTCGGGAGGTAGCGGGTGGGTGAGTCGAAGCCGCCGATGATGCCCTCATCGGTGAGCGCCGTCAGACGGTTCGCGACGCGCTCGGCGGCGGCGAGCACCGCTTCGAGGTCGCCCGCCGACACCACCACGACGTAACGGGCATCGGGCGCGCCGAGATCGGCCCGCAGCGTCGCGTCGAGCGCCTGATCCGCGGCGCTGATCGGGCTCAAGGAAGCGAGCTCGCGGCTCCAGAGCCGATCGCGGTGCGCCATGAGCGCGAGCGCGGCGAGGAGCGCCGGCAGCGCGATCAGCGCCCGTGCGGGCCGCGCGGCCTCGACCGCACGCGCGAGCCGCTCACCGAGCGCCGTGAGATCCCGGATCCCGAGCCGGGTGCGGGCGAGCCACGCCGAGAGCACGTAGCGCGTCACGAGCGCCGCCGCGGCGACGCCGGCCGCGGAATAGAGCCCGAGCTGCGCGAGTCCGGGAAAGCTCGAGGGCAGCAGCACCGCAAACCCGCAGAGCGAGGTGAGCATTCCTAAGCGGATCGTGGGCCACACCGAGCGCCGCCAGCGCGCGGCGTCCCGTGCGCCGGCGCCGTGAGCAGGGGGCTGCCGCTGGGGCTGCGACTGAATGAAAAGATATATCGAGTAGTCCACCGCCTCGCCGATGAGCGTCACTCCGAATCCGAGGGTGATGCCGTGCACCACGCCGAATCCGAGCGCTACCGCGGCGACGCCGGCGAGCGCGCCCGAGGCGACCGGAACGAGGCCGAGGAGGAGCGCGGCCGGCGAGCGGTACACGACGAGGAGGAGCGCTGCGATCAGCGCGAAGCCGAGGAGCGAGAGCCGCACGACCTGACCGCGGATCATCGAGCGCGACGCGACCGCGAGCACGCCGGGGCCGCTCATGCGCAGCGTGAGCGCGGGTGGGGCGGCGGGGAGCGCGCCGACGGCGGCCGCAAAGTCGCTGCGGATCGCGGCGCAGGCCGCCTCCTGAGCGTCGGTGTCGGAGCCCGCGGCGCGGGTCTGCGCGATGAGGAGGGCGCGCGCGCCATCGCGCGAGCTCCAGACGCCGTTCCGGGTGTCCACGCGCTCAGGGCCGAAGGAGTCGATGACCTCGATCGTCTCGCCGGTCGGATCGCGGGTGAGGAGGGGCTTGAGCAGCAGCCCCTCCGGGGTGGCGAGGAGTCCGAGCGCGGCGCCGATCGCAGCGCGCAGTCCCGCGACCGTGAAGCGCTCGGGCGTGACGGCGTCGCTCAGGAGATAGCGGTGCCGGAAGAGAAAATCGCGGGTCGCGGTTTCGGTGGAAGGCTCGCCGTCGTGCACGGCGGTGAAGCCCGGATCGGCGCGCAGGCGCCGCGCGAGTTCGCCCGCGAGCCGGGCGCGAAGCGCGGGATCCGCGCCTTCGACCGCGACCATGATGAGGCGCGAGGCGGGACCCGAGCGCAGCTGCTCGACGAGGAGGCGCTGAGCGGGGGTCGGCGTGCGTGGCAGGAATGCCGACAGGTCCGCGGTGTAGGAGGCCCGCGCGGCGATCACCGCGCCGATCACCACGAGCACCGCCCAGACGAGCGTGCCCGAGAGCTGCGCCCGCGTCACGAGGAGGCTTCGGGGCCGAGCGTGAGGACCGATCGGTCGCCGTCGGCCTGGAGGATCTCCACGGTGGCGATACCCGCGCGCGCCCCGGTGATACGCACCTCGCGCACCGCGTGGGCGGCGGCGCTATCGCGCGGCGCGAGCGTCAGCGTCCAGTGCGCGAGGTCGCCGTCGAGCGCGACGCTGAAGACGCGCTCGAGCGCGGCCCGGTCGCCGGCGAGGGTCGCGCGGATGCTCTCGACGAGCGGGGCGGCCTCGGGGTGGGCGGCGAGCTCGACCGAGTGGCTGTGACGCCCGCGGGTCGCCGTCAGCACGCCGTGCGCGAGCACCAGTGTCTCCTCGACCGGCCGCAGCGTGCGCTTCTCGAGACGATCGGGAGCGTCGTAGAGGAGCTCGCCGGAGGACTCGAGCGGGCGATCGAGGATCGCGAGATGCTGCACCTCGGTGAAGGTGACGCGGCCGTGGCGGCGAGCGGAGAGCAGCTGCATGAGCTCGTCCAGCCGGTCGCTTGCCGTCGCTGTGGCGGCACGCGAGGCGCCCGGGGGAATCAGACCCAGGCACGCGAGCGCGGCCGCCGCGACCCATGGCACTCGCTTGCGCGGCGGCGCGCTCACGGGCTCATCTCCCGCGCCGCCGGGCGGGCGCTGCCGGGGCGGGCGGGGCCGGGGCGGGCGGGGCCGGGCCGGGCGCGCCCCGGTGCCAGAAGTCGTAGAAGTTGAACCAGTTGTATGGGTCGCTGCGGCAGAATTCCTCGAGCACCGCGGCATAGTGTGTCACGGCCTCGCGGACCGCGCGCTCGCGCTCGCCGCGCCCGACCCGGGCGAAGTCGGCGATCTGACGGAACACGACGTGATAGCGATTGCCTCCGCGGTAGAGCCCGGTCATGAAGAACACCGGACGCCGCAGCGCCGCGGCAGCGCGCATGGGGCCGGAGGGAAAGAGCGCCGGGCTGCCGAGGAAGCTCACGCGCTCCGCCGGCGCCTCGCCGATGGTCCGGTCGGCGAGCATGCCGACGAAGCAGCCCTGGTCGAGCCGCTCGCGGATCCGCAGCATGGCCTCGAGGTGGCCGAGCGGGATGACCTCGGGAATGTTCTGCGGGTCGGCGAACGCTGCGAAGTCGAGCTTGGTGGCAGTGTCCTCGTACATCGCCATCACTACGCGCAGCCCGCTCTGGCGACGGCCGACCGCGCCCATCACCTCGAAGCTGCCGAGATGCGCGCCGAGGAGAAAGGCCCCCGTGCCGCGCTCGAGCGCCGCGCGCATGAGCGGCTCGCCCTCGGTCGAGATGTCGAACAGGTCGTAGCGCCCCTGCATGAGGTAGAGCCGATCGAGGATGGTGCAGGCGAAGGCGTAGATCTGGCGGAAGCGGTCGCGGGACGTCGCGGCGCGGCCGAGCGCGCGGGCGAGGTAGGCGCGCGCGTGGCGCCGCGCGGTCGGGGCGAAGAGGAAGAAGTACGCGGCGGCGAGATAGAGGAGCCCGCGGGCCAGCGGGCGCCCGAGCGCGAGCGACAGGCGGATCATCACGGCAACGAGCGTCGCGCTGCCGCGCTCGGGCTCCGCGGCCCATTGCGCGCCGCTCGCGCGCGCCGGCGCCGGCGCTGCTCCGACCGGGCGCAGCACGCCGCGCGCCACCGCACTCGGTCCGCTCGAGACAAGGAAGCGGATCGAGCCGTTCGGCAGGCCTTCGTGCTCGACGCTGAGCGACTCCCCCGGGCGTACCGGCTTCAGGAACTTGGCGGCGCCGATCTGCCAGCGCCGCGGTGCATCGCCCTGGGAGCGCTCCACCGCGCGCACCGTCTCGTCGAGCAGCAGCACGCCGGGCACGATCGGCGCGCCGGGGAAGTGACCCGCGAGCGCCGGGTGGCCGGCGGCGACCGTGAATGTGGTGACCACGCCCACGGGAGACTCACGCCCCCTGCGGCCTGGCGTGCGCGGCCGCGAGCGAGCGCAGCGCCTCCTGCGGCAGCTTGCCGGTGCTGGTGCGCGGCAGGCTCGCGACCACGAGCAGCGGGCGCGGCAGGAACACGGGGTCGATGCGCCGGCGCAGCTCGCTCAGGATCGCCGCGGCATCGAGCCCGGGGGCCACGACGCATGCCCCGACCCGGGTCACGGTCGCGTCGAGATCCGTCTCCCCGCCGCCGGCGCCGTGAAAGAAGGCCCCGTCGACGACCCCGGGAATGGAGTTCAACTGGTGGTTGAGGTAGGCGAGCGAGCTGCGCTTGCCGGCGATGTTGACCAGGTCGGCGAGGCGCCCGTGCAGCAGGAAGCGGTCGCCGCTCGTGACTTCGAGCACGTCGCACATGCGCGTCGGTTGCTCGATGTGCCCGCCCGAGGCCCAGGTCTCGCCGTCGCGGGCCTCGAGCTGCACTCCGGACCAGAGCCGCCACTCCGCGCTCACGGTGGGACGGCGCACGGCGAGCGAGCCGGTCTCGGTCGACCCGTAGATCTCGCGCAACTCGGTGCCGAAGCGCTCTTCGACCTCGAGTGCGAGCTGCTGCGCGAGCGGCGCGGTCGAGGACACGACGAGATCGGTCGCGGGGAGCGCGAGACCCGAGGCGAGGAGCGCGCGCAGGTGGAGCGGAGTCGAGATGAGGATGCGAGGCCGCGGCACCGCCGCGAGCGTGCTGCAGATATCGGCCGGGTAGAAGGGGCGCTCGGCGGCGAACGCGCACCCGGCGACGAGCGGCGCGAGCACGCTCGACTCGAAGCCGTACATGTGCTGCGGCGGAACGGTGGCGACGATGGCATGCGAGCGGCCGTCCAGAAACCCGAGGCGCTCGGCTTCGACGCGCATGCAGTCGACGATCCGCCCGAAGGTCTTGCGGTGCGGAACCGGAGTGCCGGTCGATCCGGAGGTGAACACCCAGGCGGCGAGCTGCGCGGCGTCGATGCGCGGGACGGCGTCGGTCTCCCACGTGGCAACACGTGCGGGCGGGGGCGGCGGCGCCTGCGTCCCGGGCGGCATGCGCACCTGCGGCAGCTCGATGTCGCAGTGCTCCTCGTCGGTGAGACACACGACGTCCGGAGCGAGGCGCTGCAGCTGCGCGATGACCTCGGGCGTGCGGGTCGAGGGCAGCAGGCTCAGCTTGGCCCGCACCAGGCCGGCGGCGAAGCCGACTGCGAAGTAGTAGCGGTCGGCACAGGCGTTCAGGACATGGGCGCCGGCGCCGAGGAGTGCCGCGGTGCGCGCGACGTCCTCGAGGAACTTCCCGGCGAGGATCGGCGCCCCGGCGCGGTAGGCGATCACCGCGTCGGCGGACGCATGCGCGATCAGCGGCAGCCTGGCCAGACGGTTACTTGGTCCTGTGAAGGTTGACGTATTCGGCGAGCTGACGGAGCGAGCCGAAGATGCGCTGGTTGTCTTCGCCGTCGGCGCGCAGCTGCACCCCGTACTGCTTGGACACCACCAGGGCAATCTCCAGGATGTCGATCGAGTCGAGGCCGAGCCCCTCGCCGTAGAGCGGCCTGTCCGCGGCGATGTCGGCCGGTGCGACCTCGAGGTTCAAGGCCTCGACGATCAGGCCGGCGAGCTCGCGCGTAAGCGCTGCGACTCCGTCGGGGCCGGCGGGCTGCCGGAGAGAAGACATTTTCTCGGACATGCGGACCTTTGCGCACGAAGGAGGATGTTGGCGGCATTATACAAGGCCGCCGCGCCGCAGCAGCAAAAGCGGGAGGCGCAACAGAAAGCCGCAGAAGAGCCGCGTGTACATGCCGGTGAGGAGCACGTTGTCGCGCCAGTAGTCGAAGTGCGACACGCCCCCTTCCTCGGGGGTGAAGTAGCGCACCGGCGCCGGCAGGTTCTGCAGCGGCAGGCCGCGCCAGCAGAGCCGCACCACCGCCTCGGCGTCGAAGTCGAAGCGGCGCATCCAGCGCGTGCGGTGCATGATGTCGAGGAGCGGCGCGATCGGATAGACACGAAAGCCAAACAGCGTGTCGTCGATGCCGGTCCAGAGCGTCTCGAAGTTGGTCCACCAGTTGGCGATGCGGCGCCCGCGCAGGCGAATGCGCGGAGCGCTCGCATCGAAACGCGGGGAGCCGAGGATCACGGCCTCGGGCGCGGCGGCGGACGCGGCCATGAAGTCGTGGATGCGTTCGGCCGGGTGCTGCCCGTCGGAGTCCATGGCGAGGGCGTGGGTGTAGCCGGCGGCGAGCGCCGCCTCGAGCCCATCGAGAAGGGCGGCGCCCTTGCCGCCGTTACGCTCGCGCACCATCACCCGCAGTCCCGGGTCGGTGCGCGCGAGGCTCGCGAGGGCGGCGGCGGAGCCGTCGGTGCTGCCATCGACCACGACCCACACCGGGTCCCACTGCGCGCGCGCATCGCGCACGGTCTCGAAGACGCGCGGCCCGGGGTTGTAGCTCGGGATGAGGACGAGGTGGGTGGTGGAGCGCGTCAATCGCGGCTTTCGACGAGATGCGGCGAGGCGGCGATCATCCACACGCAGGCGACGCCGGCGGTCCAGTAGCTCGCGCGCTTCACCAGGGGGCTCGACTCGAAGCTCGCGCCGCTCAAGTCATCGTGGCGCAGGTAGGCGCCGATCCAGTGGCCGGCAAAGCGCCGCGTGAGGGACACGAGCGCTTCGGTCCCGGCGTAGCCGCCGCGGGCCGCGAAGACGGGGCGGCCGGGGCCCGCATAGACCGGCGCGACGCTGTAGTAGTAGTCGTCGTAGCGGCGCGTGGCGTAGAGCGGACCTGCGAGCAGCCCGAGCTTCCAGCCGCGCGGGCCGGGCTGCGCGGCGACGTCGAGGTTCAGGTGCGGCGCGTAGAACCAGCCGATGGCGCGCGGGGAGGCCTCGACGGTGAAGGCCGCGCGGGCGGGCAGGCGCAGATCGAGCTGGAGGCGCTCGTCCGCCGAGCGCCAAAGGTGCGCGTTCAGCGACGGGCCGATCTCGACCGTCGACCGCAGGTCCGGCATGCCGGCGCGCGCCGAGTTGTTGCGCACCGGGGTGGTGGCATCGACGCTCACGTTGAGCTCGATGCGGTCCTGATCGAAGAGACTGCCGCGCAGGCCGTTTTGATCGGACTTGAGAAAGGTGCCGCGGTAGACGAAGTAGGGCACCGGCAGCGGGTAGACGTGGGTGGTATCGGCGCCGCGGTAGTCGTTGAAGGCGAGCGCCCCGACACCGAGGCCGAACTCCCAGAGCGGCAGCGGCTCGGCGGCCGCCGGGCGCGGCGTTCCGGCGAGGAGCAAGGCGAGGAACGCGGCGTGGAGCACACTGATGGCGAGCGCGGCGTGCCCCCGATGGCGGGAGCCGCGCTCGCGGCGGGTGTCTCTCACGCGGCGGACTGGAGCGCGCACATCCCGGTCGCCTCGATCTCGACCAGCAGATCCTCGCGGCAGATGTCCGCCTGCAGGTAGACCACGCGCGCGGCCGGATCGAGCGTAGCCCGGAGCTCATCGCGCACCGCCGGCACGTCCGCCGGCCGCCGCACGTACACCTTGCAGGCGAGCGAGCCGAAGGAGAAGCGCGCGCTGCGCTCGATGCGGTTGGCCTCCCCGAGCAGCGCCTCGATGTTGGCGAGCGTCTCGCGGGTCTGGGCCGCGGCGTCGCCGACATGGATCGAGCGATGGCCGACGATGCTCGCGGTCCCGGAGATGAACAGTGTGAGGCGCTCGCGCTGGCGCAGCAGCGCCGCGCGCGAGAACACCGGGCTCTGCGGACCGTACTCGCGCGGGTAGCGGTAGGCGCTCAGCTGGCGGGGATTCTCGATGAAAGCCGGGGCCGTGCGCGTGGCGAGGAAGTAGACGACGAGCGGGCTGCCGCTGCGTGCCCCGAGCGCCGAGGCGGCGGCGACCGGGCCGGCGAGCGGGCGGCCGCCGGCGCGCAGCCCGTCCTGGCGCGCGGCGTTGAACTGGCGGTAGCGCTCGGTGCCGTGGGTGTCGCGGTTGATATCGGGCAGGTAGTTCCACACGCGCACCAGATGCGGGTAGCCGGCGGCATCGAGCGTCGCGCAGATCTCGCGATAGGCCTGCGCGGTAGCGGCCTGGAGCGGTGAGGGCGCGGCCTGGCAGCCCGGCGCGTCGCACCCGAGGGCGAAGTCTCCTTCCGCGACGGCGATGCAGCCGAAGAGGAGCTGCCCGCTGTGGCGAAAGCGCACCCGGTTGCGATGGCCCGATGCGACCGGCTCGCCGGAGCGCCACACCTCGCAGAGCCCCGGCGTGCCGGCGAGCACCGGTAACTCGACCTCCGCCACCGGGATGCTCGCCGCTGCGGCGGCGGCCGCCGGGGCGGCAGCGGTTCTACCGGCGTCAGCGGCCGGCGGGCGGTTGAAGGTCGCAACGCCGAGCACGTCCGCCCACCCGGCCGCCTGGTACTCGGCTGGGGACACGTAATCGAGGTGCAGGCCGCCCGGCGCGCGCATCAGCCGCAGGTGCGACGCGTCAGTTCTTCGGCGCCGGCTCGTCGGTTTTCTTTTCGATGGCTTCCTTGGTTTTCTCAGCATCCTTGTGGACTGTGCTGCCGACCTTCTTCGCGCTGTGCGCGATCGCATGCCCGGCTTTCTTCGAATCGTCGCGGATCGCGTGTCCCGCCTTCACCGACTCGTCCTTGATCTTCTCGCGCGCCGGGCGGGTCTTCACGGCGACCTCGTGTCCGACCTTTTTGGACGTGTCCGCTACGGCGTGGCCAACCGTCTTGGCGCCGTGCTCGACCGCGTGGCCGACCTTGGTGGCGTCCTCCTTGACGGTGGCTTTGACGCCGGGGCTTGCGCTTTCCTGCGCGAAAGCCGCGGCGGTGAAGGTGCTGGCGGTGAGCCCGAAGGCGAGAGCAGCAGCGGCGAGCACCGCGAGGCGAGTCAGGGGAAAGATGTAGGTTTTCATGGCTGCGTATCGTACGTCGTGCGATGCCAATCGTCACCTCGTTCGGGCAAACTCCCCAGCCGATGCGCTTGGTCGACCGACTGCCGATCTCGGTGCTGCGCACCCGCTACGTGCCCGGCGGGTGGGACGTGCTCGCCTTCCTGCTGGTCACGGCGCTCTTCGTGTACGCCGCACAGGCGGCCCACGGGCTCGGCGGGTCGCTGGCGCGCCTCGAAGCGACGCCGATCTCGCTCGCGCCGACGGCGCTCGTCGGCTACGCGGCGCGCACCGCGCTGCGCATGGTGATCGCGATGATGGCCTCGCTCCTCTTCACCTTCACGTACGCGACGCTCGCCGCCAAGAGCCGTCGCGCCGAGGTGCTGCTGGTGCCGCTGCTCGACTTCCTGCAGTCGGTGCCGATCCTCGGCTTCTCGATCACGATCGTGTTCTTCCTGCAGCTCACCCCCGGGCGTGTGGCGGGCGCGGAGATGGCGGCGATTTTCCTCATCTTCACCAGCCAGGCCTGGAACATGGCGTTCAGCTTCTACCACTCGCTGCGCAGCATCCCGGACGAGATGGTCGAGGCGGCGCGCAATTTCCAACTCTCGCCGTGGCTCAGGTTCTGGCGCCTCGAGGTGCCGTTCGCCATGCCGGCGCTCATCTGGAACATGATGATGTCGATGTCGGGCGGCTGGTTTTTCCTGGTGGTGTCGGAAGCGATCAGCGTCGGCAACACGACGGTGACGCTGCCGGGCGTCGGCTCCTACATCGCGCTCGCCATCGAGCGCAAGGACCTGCTCGCGATCGGCTGGGCGATCGGCGCCATGTTCATCGTGATCCTGGTGTTCGACCAGCTGCTGTTCCGGCCGCTCACCGCGAGCGCCGACTGGTTCCGCCAGGAGCAGGAAGCGGGTTTCACGGCGAGCCACTCGTGGGCGCTCACCATGATGCGCCGCTCGCAGCTCCTCGGCCTGGTGGCGCGCGCCTTCTCGGCGCTGTTGCGCGCCGGGGTGAAGCCGCGGCCGGCCGCGGCCGCGGTGGAGCCAAGCCGCACGCGCGTCTGGGACGCGCGCTGGGTCGATGTCGCCTGGTACGTGCTGCTCGTTGCCGCCGGGATCGGCGCGGTATGGCAGGTGACGCGCTTCGTGCTGGGTGCAGTGGCCTTCCCCGAGGTCCTGCGCGTGCTGGTGCTCGGACTCATCACGCTGCTGCGAGTCGCTGTCCTGATCGCGATCGCGAGCCTCATCTGGGTGCCGGTCGGCGTGTGGGTGGGACTGCGCCCGGGGGTCGCGCGCGTGGTGCAGCCGGTCGCGCAGTTCCTGGCGGCCTTTCCGGCCAACCTGCTCTTTCCCATCGTGGTGTCGGCGGTGGTGCTCCTCAAGCTCACCCCGGACATCTGGCTCAGCCCGCTGATGATCCTCGGCACTCAGTGGTACATACTCTTCAACGTGATCGTCGGCGCCTCGGCGATCTCGCCGGACCTGCGCTACGCGGGGGAGAACCTCGGGGTGCGGGGGTGGCTGTGGTGGCGGCGCGTGGGGCTGCCGGCGGTGTTCCCGTTCTACGTCACCGGCGCGATCACCGCCTCGGGAGGCTCGTGGAACGCGAGCATCGTGGCCGAGGTGGCGAGCTGGGGGAAGGAGAAACTCACGGCCCACGGGCTCGGCGCCTATATCTCGGAGGCGACCAGCGCGGGGGATTTCCGGCGCACCGTGCTCGGCATCGTGGTGCTGAGCGTGTTCGTGGTGACGCTGAATCGGCTCTTCTGGCGGCCGCTGTATGCGCGCGCCGAGCGCCGCTACCGCATCAGCTGAAAGAAGAGCCGAGGAAGAGCCCGTGAATGCCACCGCGCCCGCTTTGAGTCTCGCGCCGCTGCTCGACGTGGAGCACGTATGCAAGTCGTTCCGCAAGCCCGACGGCGATGAGCTCGTGGTGCTGGAGAACGTCAACGTGACTCTGCGCCCCGGAGAAATCGTCGGGCTTCTCGGGCGCTCGGGGTCGGGCAAGTCGACGCTGCTGCGGGTGATCGCCGGACTCGAGCCGCCGTCGGCCGGAGTCGTGAACTATCTCGGACGGGCAGTGGCGGGGCCGGCCTCCGGCATCGCCATGGTGTTCCAGAGCTTCGCGCTCTTCCCCTGGCTCACGGTGCTCGAGAACGTGCAGCTCGGGCTCGAGGCGCTCGGAGTGCCCGAGCCCGAGATGCGCAAGCGCTCGCTCGCCGCGATCGATCTCATCGGACTCGACGGCTTCGAGTCCGCCTATCCGCGCGAGCTCTCGGGCGGCATGCGCCAGCGGGTCGGCTTCGCACGCGCGCTGGTGGTGCATCCCAACGTGCTGCTCATGGACGAGCCGTTCTCGGCGCTCGACGTGCTGACGGCCGAGACGCTGCGCAACGACTTCCTCGACCTGTGGGGCGAAGGGCAGCTGCCGATCAAGTCGGTGCTGCTCGTGACGCACAACATCGAGGAGGCGGTGCAGATGTGCGATCGGCTGCTGGTCTTCTCCACCAATCCGGGCCGGGTGGTGGCCGAGATCGCCGTCGACCTGCCGCAGCCGCGCTACGAGCAGGACCCGCGCTTCCGCGCGCTCATCGACCGGGTGTACGTGGAGATGACGGCGCGGCCGCGGGGCGAGCACCGCCCGGGTGCGAAGGGGGAGCGCTTCCCCGGTACCGGCATCGGGAGCGTGCTGACACACGTGTCATCGAACGTGCTGCAGGGCCTGCTGGAAGCGGTCTACGCGCCGCCCTACGACGGCAAGGCGGACCTGCCGGCGATCGCCGCCGAGGGGCACCTCGAGGTCGACGACCTGTTCCCGGCGGCCGAGGCGCTGCAGATGCTGCGCTTCGCGGAGGTCGAGGGCGGCGACATTCACCTGACCGAGGCGGGGCTGCAGTTCGCGCGCAGCGAGACCGACGAGCGCAAGAAGCTCTTCGCCCGGCACCTCCTCACTTACGTGCCGCTCGCGGCGCACGTGCGGCGGGTGCTGGACGAGCGCGCGAGTCACAGCGCGCCGCGGAGCCGCTTCCTCGACGAGCTCGAGGACTACATGGCCGAGGAGGCCGCCGAGCAGACGCTGCGCACCATCGTCAGCTGGGGACGCTACGGGGAGACGTTCGCGTACGATGACAACCGCCAGGTGTTCAGTCTCGAGAACCCGGCGTGAGATGCGCTGCGGGGCCGGCGCGGGCGGGGCGCCGGGCGGGGCGCCGGGCGGGGGCGCCGGGATGGCCGGTGGTCATCGGACGATCGAAAGAATGGGGTAATCATCGCGAAATGACCCCGTTCAGTTAGCGACCCGGGGTTGCTTCCGCAGTGGGCGGAGCGGTTTCAGAACCGGTACCCGGCGAGCCACCGGGCGAGCCACCGGGCGAGCCACTGAGCGAGCCACCGAGCGAGGCGGCACTCCAGCCGCCGCCGAGAGCCTCGATGAGCGAGACGCTGGCGTCGAGGCGGTTCTGGCGGATGGTGAGGAGCGTCTGCGCGTCGCCGAGGGCGATGGTCTGGGCGGTGACCACGGCGGTGTAGGCGGCGGTGCCCGCCCTGTATTGATTCAGCGCGAGCTCCACGGCGCGGTTCGCCGAGTCGACGGTCTGCTGCTGCACCTGCACCTGCTGCTCGAGGATGCGCAGCGTCGCGAGCGCATCCTCCACCTGCTGTAAGGCGGTGAGCACCGTCTGGCGGTAGTCGGCGACGGCGGCGTCGTAGGCGGCACGCGCCTGGCGCACCGCGGCCGGGCGCGCCCCGAAGTCGAGCAGCGTGTCGCTCACGGTGCCGCCGACGGACCAGAGATTGTTGGGGGCGCTCAGCAGCCCCGACACCACGTGGCTCGCGAAGCCGTACGAGCCCGAGAGCGTGAGGTCGGGGAAGTAGGCGGAGATGGCGACGCCCACCTGGGCGTTGGCGGCGGCCATGCGGCGCTCGGCGGCAGCGATGTCGGGACGGCGCTCGAGGAGACTCGAGGGGACGCCCGCGGGGATGACCGGCACCAAGGTGCCGAAGTTCGCGGGCGCAAGCGAGAAATCGGCCGGGGGCCTGCCCGTCAGCACCGCGATCGCATGCTCGAGGAGCGCACGGGTGACGCCGATCGCGATGCGCTGCGACTCGGCGCCGTGGAGCTGCGCCTCGGCGGTGATGACGTCGGCGCGGGCGACCACACCGACTTTGTACTGGTTCTGGGTGATGTCGAGCGCGCGCTGGTAGGCGGCGACGGTCTCATCGAGGAGGTGGCGCTGCTCATCCGCAACGCGCAGCCCGATGTAGTCGGTCGCGAGCGCGCCCTGGGCCGCGAGCCGTGCCCCCGCGAGATCCGCCTCGCTCGCCTCGGCGTTGGCGAGGTTGCTCTCGATGGTGCGGCGGATCCGGCCCCAGACATCGATCTGCCAGGAGGCGGTGCCGGCGGCCTCGAACTGGTTGACCGGGTGGGGCGCGGCCGTGGCCACACCCGCGCTCACCGTGCCGCGCGAGCCGGGGCCGCCCGAACGCGTGGCGGTCCCCGTCACTCCTACGATGGGAAAGAGACCCGCGCGCGCCTCGGTGACGAGCGCCAGCGCCTCGCGCCAGGCCGCCTCGGAGGCCTTGAGGGTCTGGTTCGAGACCTCGACCTGCCGCTCGAGCTGATCGAGCGTCGCATCGCCGTACACCGACCACCACGCCAGGTCGCTCGCCGCTTCGCGCGGCTCGGCGGGCTTCCACCCGTCGGCTTCCTTGAATCGCTGCGGTACCGGCGCCGAGGGCCGGTGATAGTTCGGGCCCACGGCGCAGCTCGCGACGAGCGCGGCGGCGAGGGCGGCCAGGGCAGAGAGAGTGCGGGTGCGGCTGCGAGTGCTCATGTTTCCGGGACCGGTGCTGCGGGGGCGCGCGGCGTGCGCGGCGCGCCGGACGCGAGGCGCGACCAGAGCGCGCTGCACCAGGCGCCGAAGCGGTTGAGATAGAGATACACCACTGGCGTCGTGTAGAGGGTGAGCACCTGGCTCACGATGAGGCCGCCCACGATCGAGATGCCGAGCGGCTGGCGCGTCTCGGCGCCGTCGCCGGTGCCGAAGGCGAGCGGCAGTGCACCGAGCATCGCCGCCATGGTGGTCATCATGATCGGGCGGAAGCGCAGGAGCGAGGCGCTGTAGATCGCATCCGCGGGGCTGCGCCCCTCCTTGCGCTCGGCCTCGAGTGCGAAGTCGATCATCATGATGGCGTTCTTCTTCAC
>DASQIC010000072.1:0-3451 GCA_035631755.1 Steroidobacteraceae bacterium | reverse complement strand
AGACCACGCAGCGCGAGGACGACACCAAGGTGCCGTTCCTCGGCGACATCCCGATCCTCGGGCACCTGTTCAAGAACACCGACCATACCGATGACAAGGACGAGCTGATGATCTTCATCACGCCGAAGATCGTCCGCGAGGGCGTCAACGTCACCAACTGACGCGCTTTCCGTCCGTCAAGGTCACGATTGCGGCCGCCTGCGGGCGGCCGCGGCGTTTTCGCGAGCCAGCCGCCAGGCGCCGTGGGTATCCTGTAGGGGATGCTCGGCAAGACCAGCGTATTTCTCATCGGGCCCATGGGCTCGGGCAAGACCGCGGTCGGGCGGGCGCTGTCGCGCGCGCTCGGCGTGCCGTTCTACGACAGCGACGCCGAGGTCGAGCGGCGCACCGGGGTCGACATCCCGTTTATCTTCGAGAAAGAGGGCGAGGCGGGCTTCCGGGCACGCGAGCGCGAGGCCATCGAGGCCCTCACCCGGCTCGAGCGCATCGTGCTCGCCACCGGCGGCGGGGCGGTGCTGCTGCCGGAGAACCGCCGGCATCTCGCCGAGCGCGGCTGCGTCGTCTACCTCGAGACCTCGGTGACGCAGCAGGCCGACCGTGTCCGCCACGGGCGTAACCGCCCGCTGCTGCAGCAGCAGCAGGGCGACATCGCCGGGCGCCTCGGCGAGCTGATGGACGTGCGCTCCCCGCTCTACAGTGAGATCGCCGACCTCACCGTCTCGACCGACGGGCGGCGCGTGCCCGCGGTGGCCGAGGAAATCCTCAAGCTCCTCAGGGAGGCCCCCGCGGCGCGCTGAAGGGACCGCTCACGTATACTGCCGGTGAGCGCGAATCGCCCCGAGCTCAACTCTCCATGATCCCCCGCGCGCAGTGGATACCCTCAAGGTCGAACTCGGCACCCGCAGCTATCCGATCCTGATCGGCGCGGGGTTGCTCGCGCACGGTGAGGCGGTCAGGTCTCACGTTCCGGGACGCGACCTGCTGATCGTGAGCAACACCACGGTAGCGCCCCTCTACCTGCCGGCGCTCGCCGCCTGCCTTCCCGACCAGCGCCGCCTCGAGGTACTGCTGCCCGACGGCGAAGTGCACAAGTCGCTCGAGAACGCCGCCCGGGTGCTCGACGTACTCGTCAGCAACCGCTTCGGCCGCGACGCGACCGTGATCGCGCTCGGCGGCGGCGTGGTGGGCGACCTCGCCGGCTTCGCGGCGGCCTGCTATCAGCGCGGCGTCGCGCTCGTGCAGGTACCGACCACGCTGCTCGCACAGGTGGACTCGGCCGTCGGCGGCAAGACCGCGGTCAACCATCCGGGCGGCAAGAACCTGATCGGCGCCTTCCATCAGCCGGTCGCGGTCATCGCCGACACCGCGACGCTCGCGACGCTCCCGCCGCGCGAGTTGCGCGCCGGGCTCGCCGAGGTGATCAAGTACGGAATGCTGTGCGATGCGGCGCTGTTCGAGTACCTCGAGGCGCATCTGGACGAGTTGCTGGCAGCGAACCCCGCGGCGCTCGCGCACGTGGTGCGCCGCTCCTGCGAGATCAAGGCCATGATCGTCGCCCGCGACGAGCGCGAGGAGCGCGGCGACCGGGCGCTGCTCAACCTGGGGCACACCTTCGGGCACGCGGTCGAGTCGGCGACCGGCTACCGCAAATGGCTGCACGGCGAGGCGGTGGCGGCGGGACTCGTGATGGCCGCGGCGATGTCGCGCGAGCTCGGTCTGGTGAGCCCCGAGGAGCTGGTGCGCGTGCACACGCTGATCGAGCGCGCGGGGCTGCCGACGCGCGCCGCGGCAGTCGAGCCCGCTGCGGTGCTCGGGCACATGGCTCTCGACAAGAAGGTACTCGGCGGCCGGCTGCGCCTGGTGTTGCTGCGCCGCATCGGCAACGCCTTCCTCACGGCCGACTACTCCGAGGAGGCGCTCGAGCGCACGCTCGCAGCGTATTGCGGGTGAGGCGCGCGTGAACGACGCCGTGCCCGCCGCCGCGCCCCTGGCGCCCCATGCCGCGCACGACGAGCGCTCGCGCGGGCGGCGCCACGTCGAGCCGCATCCGGAGCTGCGCAGCGAGTTCCAGCGCGACCGCGACCGCATCATCCACTCGAATGCCTTCCGGCGGCTGGTCTACAAGACCCAGGTGTTCGTGAATCACGAGGGGGATCTCTACCGTACGCGCATCACGCACTCGATCGAGGTCGCGCAGATCGCGCGCTCGGCGGCCATCGCGCTGCGCCTCAACGAGGCGCTCACCGAGGCCATCTGTCTCGCGCACGACCTCGGGCACACCCCGTTCGGGCACGCCGGCCAGGACGCCCTCAACGAGTGCATGCGCGATTACGGCGGCTTCGAGCACAACCTGCAGTCGCTGCGGGTGGTCGATGAGCTCGAGGAGCGTTACGCGGAATTCCCCGGGCTCAATCTCACCTTCGAGTGCCGCGAGGGGATCCTCAAGCACTGCTCGGCACGTCACGCGCGCGAGCTCGGCGAGCTCGGCGAGCGGTTCCTGAAGCGCCGGCAGCCGGGGCTCGAGGCGCAGATCGCCAATCTCGCCGACGAGATCGCCTACAACAATCACGACGTCGACGACGGCCTGCGGGCACAGCTCCTCACGGTAGAGGCGCTGCGCGCGACGCGCATGTTCCGCCGCCAGCACGACGCCGTGGTGGCGCGCTATCCGGGCTTGAGCGAGCGGCGGCTGGTGCACGAGATCATCCGCCGCATGATCAATCACATCGTGCTCGATCTCATCCGCACGACGCAGTCGCACCTCGCCGAGGCGAAACCGAGCTCGATCGACGAGGTGCGCGCACACTCGAAGCCGCTCGCGGCCCTGAGCGATGAGTGCCGCGAGGAGCATCTCGAGTTGAAGGAATTCCTGCGCGAGCAGGTCTACCGGCACTACAAGGTGCTGCGCATGACGTCCAAGGCGCGCCGCGTCGTGCACGAGCTCTTCGCTGCCTTCTTCGACGACGTCACGCTCATGCCGCCCGAGCACCGCGACCAGGCGCTGAAGGCGGAAGCCGCCAATGGCGGCACCGGCCGCGCGCGCACCGTTGCCGATTACATCGCCGGGATGACCGATCGCTACGCGATCCTCGAACACCGGCGGCTCTTCGAGCCCTCCGAGCGCACCTGAGCGCTTCCGAAAACTCCATCCGCTAGCTAATCCTTTCCCTGATTTCCGTGCGCCGTTTCTCATCCGGCGAAGCTTGGCAATTCCCCTGTTCCGAGCTTGCAACTCTATGTTTTCATTGAGTTTCGTCATGCACAACGACACATAACGTCGCTATAAATTGACATAAGTGACTGAACTAACTAGAGTTATGTCACAACAAAGCAAGTGCAGCATGACCAAAACGACTCGAGAAAAAGAGGCAGTGCTGAGCGTCTTTGCGGGGTTAGTGCAACCGCTCATGCGCGTCGCTTTCGAGTACGGAATCTCGGCGGGCGAGATCGC
>DASQIC010000071.1:0-7025 GCA_035631755.1 Steroidobacteraceae bacterium | reverse complement strand
CGAGGAGCAGGCGATCGCGCTCGCGAACGACACGCGCTATGGACTGTGCGCCGCGGTGTGGACGTCCAACCTGCAGCGCGCCCATCGGGTGGCGCGCGCCATGGACGTCGGCATGACCTGGGTGAACGACTGGTACCTGCGCGACCTGCGCACGCCGTTCGGCGGCGTGAAGCTCTCGGGCGTCGGCCGCGAGGGCGGGATGCACTCGCTCGGCTTCTTCTCCGAGGCCGTCAACATCTGCGTGAAGCTCTGAAGGAAGCCGCGATGAGCAAGCCGGGTGCGGTGGTCTCGAGCGCGGTGATCGCGGGCAAGGCGAGGCCGCGCGGCACCTTCCCGCACTTCCGCCGCGCCGGCGACTTCATCTTCGTCTCGGGCACGAGCGCGCGGCGCGCGGATGATTCGATCGCGGGCGCCGAGCGCGGCGCCGACGGGCGCACCGTGCTCGACATCCGAGCGCAGACCCGCGCCGTGATCGAGAACATCCGCGACATCCTCGCCGCCGCCGGGGCGGAGCTTACAGATGTGGTCGAGGTGAGCACTTACCTCGTCAGGATGGCCGACTTCGGCGGCTACAACGAGGTCTACAGCGAGTTCTTCGGCTACCAGGGACCGGCGCGCACCACGCTCGCCGTGGCCGAGCTGCCGCACCCGCAGCTGCTGATCGAGATGCGCGCCGTCGCGTGGCGCCCGCTCGCCGGCGGGCGGGCCTGAAGAGGAGCCGAGCCGTGGGCATGATCGACATCCATACGCATTTCCTGCCGCGCAGCTGGCCGGATCTCGCCGCGCGCTTCGGCAGTCCCGACTGGCCGTGGCTGCGGCACACGGGCCCGGGTGAAGCGATGCTCATGGTGGGCGAGCGGGAGTTCCGCCCGGTGACTGCCGCCTGCTGGGACGCGAGCGTGCGCCTCGAGGCGATGGAGCGCGACGGGGTGGACGTGCAGGTGATGTGTGCGACCCCGCTGCTCTTCGCTTACCAGCGTCCCGCGGCACAGGCGCTCGAGTGCGCGCGCATCTTCAACGACGCGGCACGCGAGATCTGCAGCCATGCGCCGCGGCGCCTGAAGTCGCTCTGCCAGGTGCCGCTGCAGGACACCGAGCTCGCCTGCCGCGAGTTGAGCCGTGCGATGGCCGACGGCCACATCGGCGTGCACATCGGCAACCACGTGGGCCCGCGCGAGCTTCACGACGGCGGGATCCTGAGCTTCCTCGAGCACTGCGCCGCCGAGGGTGCCGCGGTGTTCGTGCACCCCTGGGACATGATGGCGCAGGAGCGCATGGCCAAGTACCAGCTCCCGTGGCTGGTGGCGATGCCCGCGGAGACGCAGCTCTCGATCCTGTGGCTGATCCTCTCCGGCGCCTTCGAGCGGCTGCCGCGCTCGCTCAAATTATGCTTCGCCCACGGCGGCGGCAGCTTTCCTTATCTCCTCGGGCGCGTCGACAACGCCTGGCGCAACCGCGACATCGTGCGCGAGGACTGCCCGCACCCGCCCTCGTCCTATGTCGAGCGCTTCTGCGTCGATGCCGCGGTGTTCAGCGCCGAGTCGCTCGAGTTCCTGGTGAAGACCATGGGCGAGGATCGCGTGATGCTCGGCTCCGACTATCCCTTCCCGCTCGGCGAGCTGCAGGTGGGTAGCCTGGTGCGCGCGCAGCCGGCGCTCACTGCGCGCACGCGCGAGAAACTCCTGCGCGGCAATGCCGCGGCGTTCTTCGGGCTCGACGAACCCGCTATGATCGCGCCGCATGGCCGCGGCACGACTCGAACGGTGGATCACACGCAAGTTCCGCCTGCGGCACGTCGAGCTCATCGCTGAGCTCTACGACTGCGGCAGCATCCTCAAGGCGGCGCGGCGCCTCAGCCTCACCCAACCGACGCTCACCAAGGCGCTGCGTGACGTCGAGTCGACGCTGGGGCTGAAGCTCTTCGAGCGCAGCAACCGCGGACTCGAGCCGACTCCTTACGGGGAGATCTTCGCCCGGCACGCCAGGATCGTGCTGACGCAGCTGCGCCACGCGGCCGAGGAGCTCGAGAGCCTGCGGGCGGGTTACGCCGGCAAGGTCTCGATCGGCACGCTGCTCGCGGCCGCCGCGAGCGTGCTCCCCGATGGCATCGCCATGCTGAAGAAGGAGCGCCCGGGGGTCGCGATCAGCGTCGTGGTCGGCACCTACGACGTGCTGATGCCGTCGCTGCTGGCGGGCGATCTCGACCTCGTGGTGGGGCGCCTCCCCCAGGAAGGGCGCAGCCGCGCGCTCGTCTACGAGGAGTTCTACGCCGAGCCGGTCTGCATCGTGGCGCGCCGCCGCCACCCGCTCGCCGCCAGGCGGCGCCTCGCGCTGCGCGACCTGGTGAACGAGGCGTGGCTGCTGCCCGCGCCCGGAACGGAGCTGCGGCGCCAGATCGAGCGGGCGTTCGCCGAGGCGGGCGCGGCGCTGCCGCGCAACGTCATCGAGTCGGTCTCGATCCTCACCAACCGCGTGCTGCTGCGCAAGTCCGATTGCATCGGCGTCATGCCGTACCATGTGGCGCTCGATGACGTCGAGCACGGCCTGCTCGCCATCCTGCCCGTGAAGCTCAAATCCATCGAAAGCCCGGTGGGCGTGATCCTGCGTGCGCCGGGCAAGCTCCCGCCCGCCGCGGCGGCACTCCTCGATTGCCTGCGGCTCGCCGGCAAGGCGGGAGCGCGCTCATGATCGCGCTGCTGCGCGAGGTGAGCCCGCGCCTCGCACGCTGCGAGCTCAGCTATCTCGAGCGGGCGGTGATCGACGTGCCGCGCGCGCAGCGCCAGCACGCCGCCTACGCCGCCGAGCTCGCCGCGCTCGGCTGCAGGCTCGAGTGGCTCGAGCCGCTCCCGCAGCACGCCGACGGGGTCTTCGTCGAGGACACGGCGGTGGTGCTCCCGGAGGTGGCGGTGGTGGCGCGGCCCGGCGCCGCTTCGCGCCGCGGCGAGGCCGAGAGCACGGCGAGCGCGCTCGCGCGCCACCGCCCGCTGCGGCGCATCGTGGGTCCCGGCTGCCTCGACGGGGGCGATGTGGTGCGCATCGGCCGCGAGCTCTACGTCGGAGCCTCGCAGCGCACCAATGCGGCGGGGACGGGTCAGCTCGCGGCGGCGCTCGCGCCCTGGGGCTACCGCGTGCAGGAGGTCGCGATGCGCGACTGCCTGCACCTGAAGAGCGCGGTCACCTTCATTCCGCCGGACGTCCTGCTGGTGAACCCGGCGTGGGTCGACCCGCCGGCCTTCGGCACGCACCGCGTCATCGCGGTCGCCGAGGGGGAGGCGTTCGCCGCCAACACGCTCAGCCTGGAGGGCGTCACGCTGATCAGCGCCGCCTTTCCCGCCACCCGGCGCGCTCTCGAGGAGGCGGGAATCGCCACGCGCGCGCTCGATGTGAGCGAGCTGCAGAAGGCGGAAGCCGCGCTCAGCTGCCTCAGCCTGATTCTCGAGTAGCCGCCCGGGCGATTGAGTCCACGCGCGACTGCATGCGCCGTCGCAAATGCGATGCACGAGCTGGCCAAGCGGTCGAAGACGTGCCACAGGGTATGCCCTGTCTTTGAGGCACTTATAGTAAGGGTATAACCTGCTTATCTGTGGACTTTTACAGCCTATACCCTGTAAGATTGTGTACCACACCACTCGGGGCCCGCCATGAGACTGCCGCGAAACCTTCTCAGTGCGTCACAATTCGACCGCAAGCTCCCTCGCCTGCGCACCGCGGCCGATGAGTTCGCACGCTCGAGGCCGTCGGGCGGTTGGATCAAAGCGCTACGACAGTCCCTGGGTCTTACGGCCGCGGCCTTTGGCCGTCGCATGGGAATCAAGCCGCAGAGCGCTGCCGAGCTCGAAGCCAGTGAGAGAGCAGGCAGCATCACGCTTGCCTCACTTCGCCGCGCCGCGGATGCGCTCGATGCGGACTTTATCTACGCGCTCGTTCCGCGCAGGAAACTGCGCGAAACCATCGCCGCGCGTGCGCGCGCGCTGGCGAAGGAGCGGGTCGGGCCTATTGCCCATTCGATGCGTCTCGAGCAGCAAGGGTTGACCGATAAGGAGCTAGCCGAGCAGGTCGAGGAGCTGGCGCACGATCTCGAGCGGCGCCCGCGCGAACTGTGGCGTTGACGGGCGCACATGCGCAGGGGGCGACGCCCCTTACCGAAGAGGATGTCGAGGGACTTCGAATCCCCTCGGTGCAGACCCACGGCGAGCTAAACGAGGCCGAGGCTGCGAATATCGTTCGCGGTCAGGAGTGGGCACTGCGCTCGCGTTCGGCTCGCCTGCCGGAGATGCTTTCCGATGAGTTCATGCAACGACTTCATCGCGAGATGTTCGGCGAGGTCTGGACATGGGCCGGGGAGTACCGGCGCACCAATCCGAACCTGGGTGTCCCGTACCAACAGATCCGAGAGCACCTGCGAACGGTTTATGACGACGCGCGCACCTGGTTCGAGCACGACACTTATTCCCCCGAGGAGTTCGCCGTTCGACTGCACTATCGAATCGTGACCGTTCATCCGTTCCGTAACGGGAACGGCCGGCACGCGCGTATGGTGGCGCACATCGCGCTGGTCCGGCATTTCCGACAGCAACCACTACCTTGGGGTGACAGCCCTCTGCGGGCCGGCGATGAAAGCAGACGGCTGTACATTGCGGCGCTCATTGCCGCTGACCGGCACGACTTCGGACCACTGCTACGGTTCGCTACGTCTCGCAGCTGAAGCCTGCCAGCACCATCACGCGCGCGCCGCGACCTCGCGCAGCGCCCCGACGAACGCCTCGACCTCGGGCTCGGTGCCGATGGTGATGCGGCACCAGTTCTCGTAGGGCGCGAAGCGCCGGCCGACGAGGATATTGCGCGCGCGCATCAGCTCGGCGAAGCGCTTGAGCGGCATGCCGGTGTCGAAGAACACGAAGTTGCCCTGGGGCTCGGCGTAGGCGAGCTCGAGGCGCGCGAGCTCGGTGGTGATGCGGGTGCGGCTCGCGAGAATCCGGCGGCGGCAGTCGGCGAGGAACTCGCGATCGCCGAGACTCGCGCGGGCGGCGCGCATGGCGAAGATGTTCGGGGTGGTCATGCGGGCGGCGGCGAGCGCTTTGGCGATGTCGGGCCGGGCGATGGCGTAGCCGCAGCGGATCCCCGCCATGCCGTGGATCTTGGAGAAGGTCCGCAGGATCACCACCCGCCGCCCCTGCGCTACCAAATCCTTGGCCGAGCCGATGTCGCCGCCGACCGCGAAGTCGAGGTAGGCCTCGTCGATCACGGTGGTGACGGAATCCGGGAGCGCGGCGACGAAATCGCGGATCGCCGCGGCGGGCAGCGCGGTGCCCGTGGGATTGTTGGGATTGCACAGGTACACCGCGCGCGTGCGCGGGGAGAGCGCCGCGTGCATCGCCGGCAGATCGTGGCGCATGGCCTGGTCGAGCGGCACGTACCTGAGCCTGGCGCCGCAGGTGCGCGCATAGTGCGGCAGCTCCTCGTAGGTGGGCCGCGCCGCGAGGATCTCGCCGCCGTCGCGGGCGTAGAGCATACCGAGTGCGCGCAGCAGCTCCCCGGAGCCGGTGCCGGTCACGAAGTGATCGGCGCCGATCGCCTCGCGCGCCGCGAGATCGGCGACGAGCGCGTCGACCTCGTCGTCGGGGTAGCGGCAGCTCTCGGCGACCGCCGCGGCCGCCGCCCGTCGGGCCGCCGGGGAGGGGCCGTAGGGATTCTCGTTCCAACAGAGGATGATGGGCTTCGCGAGTTTCGCGCCCGCGCTCGCTTCCCGCGCGCCGGCGCGCAGCGCCGTCCCCGCCGGCCCTGCGCCGGCGAGGAGCAGGGCGGAAGCGGCCAGGAGCTCGCGGCGGCTGAGAGCCATGGCCGGAAAATACACCGCGCTTGCGGCGGCCGCCAACGACCGCGTGGCGGTGGCGCGGCGCCGACGCTAGACTCCCGGCGTGACCGCGACCCCACGCACGGCGAGCCTGCGGATCGGCGCACCGGATGAGCTCGTACTGGAGCGCGCCGACGGCAGCCGCGAGCCGCTCCACCCGCTCTGGCTGCGCGAGCGCTGCAAGGACGCCGCCAGCATCGATCTCAAAACCGAGCAGCGTCTGCAGGATCCGTCGGATTTCGACCCGAACCTGCGAGTCACCGCCGTCTCGCAGCCCTCGGCGGGACTCTTGCGCGTGAGGTTCAGCGACGGCCACGAGGCGACCTTCGCCGCCGCCGAGCTGCTCGCGGAAGCCGAGCTCGCGCCGAACAGCCACGACTGCCCGGCGCCGCGGCTCTGGGACGGCACGCTCACGGAGCTGCCGCGGGTGAGCTGGCGCGCCGACCCGACCGACGCACAGCTCCTCTCCTGGCTCGAGATCTTCCTCGGCTTCGGCTTCGTGATCTTCGAAGGGGTGCCGGCCGAGCGCGGCATGGTGCTGAAGGTGGGCTCGCAGTTCGGCTTCACCCGCGAGACCAACTTCGGGTCGCTGTTCGATGTGCGCTCGACCCCCGATGCCACCGATCTCGCCTACACCTCGGTGCCGCTCGACCCGCACACCGACAATCCCTACCGCGCCCCGGTGCCGGGCATCCAGCTATTGCACTGCCTGGTGAACGAGACCCGCGGCGGCCTGTCAACTCTGGTTGACGGGTTCGCGGTGGCGCAGGCGCTGCGGGAGCGCGCGCCGGAGGCGTTCCGCATCCTCTCCAGCACCCCGGTGCGCTTCCGCTACATCGACACCGGCACCGAGCTCACGGCGAGCGCGCCTCCCATCGAGCTCGACGTCACCGGCGCCCTCAAGACGATCCACTTCAGCCCGCGGCTCGATTTCGTGCCGCTATTCCCGCGCGCGCAGCTCGAGGAGTACTACCGCGCGCGGCGGCGCTTCGATCACGACCTGCGCGCCCCGGACTTCCAGGTCCGGTTCCTGCTGAATGCCGGCGACCTCGTGATGTTCGACAACTGCCGGCTGCTGCACGGGCGCACCGGCTTCGACCCCGCCGAGGGCCTGCGGCACCTGCAGGGCTGCTACATCGACATGGACGGTCCGCGCAGCCTCTACCGGGTG
>DASQIC010000070.1:0-4686 GCA_035631755.1 Steroidobacteraceae bacterium | reverse complement strand
GGTGTGGCGTGCCGCGCGCCGGCACGCGGCCGGCGCGCGGCTTTCCGCTCGAGGAGAGGCCGATGAGACGGATGCCCGGGTCCCTGGCGCTGCTGATCGCGCTCGTGGCCGCCCCGGCCCTCGGCGCCGAGGTGCCGTACGATGCCGCGACCTTCCAGAAGCTGCTGGCCAATGGTCAGCCCGTCGCGGTGGACTTCTCTGCGAGCTGGTGCCCGACCTGTCGCGCCCAGGCGCCGCTCCTCAAGTCGCTCGCCGGCGAGCCGCAGTTCAAGAGCCTGACGCTGCTCGTTGCCGACTTCGACACCGAGAAGGCGCTGTGCAAGTCGCTCAACGTGACCCAGCAGAGCACGCTGATCGTCTTCCGCAACGGCAAAGAGGTCGCACGGTCGACCGGCGATACCACCCGGGCCGGGCTCGCGCGACTACTGCTCACTTCAATCCGCTGAAGTCAGCCGCGGCGTGACGCTCGGCATCGGCAGCTATGCTTTGAGCGCGCTCGCCGGCGTGCTCACTACGCTCTCGCCCTGCGTCCTGCCGCTCATCCCGATCCTCATGAGCGCCGCGGTCGGCACCCACCGCCTCGGGCCGCCGGCGCTCGCCGCCGGCGTCGCGATCTCCTTCACCGCGCTCGGCGTGGTGCTGGCAGCGTCGGGCGCCGCGCTCGGGCTCGACGCGGACACCTTCAGAACCGCGGGCGCGATCCTCTTCATCATCGTCGGCGTGCTGCTCACCTCGAGCCGGCTGCAGGCCGGCCTGGCACGCGCGACGAGCCGCCTGTCCGCAGCCGGCGGCACGCTGCTTACGCGCTTCACGCTCGACGGGATCGCCGGGCAGTTCGCACTGGGGCTGCTCCTCGGGGCGGTCTGGACCCCCTGCGTAGGTCCAACCCTCGGTGCCGCGGTAACGCTCGCGACCCGTGGGGAGGACCTCGGCCAGATCACGCTTCTGATGGCGGTGTTCGGCGTGAGCGCGAGCGTGCCGCTACTCGCGATCGGACTGCTGTCGCGGGCGGCGCTCTCCCGCTGCCGCGCTTCGCTGCACCGCGTCGGACAGTGGGGCAAGCCGGTGCTCGGTGCGGCGCTCCTCGCCCTCGGGGCGCTCACGCTCACGCACGCCGACCGCTCGCTCGAGAGCTGGCTCCTCGATCATTCGCCCGCGTGGCTCACGGCGCTGACGACACGCTTCTGACGCCGCCGCGGCAGCGGGGCACTGCGCGGGGATCAGAACTTGTACAGGCCCTGCAGCGCGAACTCCGACTGGTTGTCGTCGAAGGCCGCGGGGGTCGATGTTCCGGGAATCAGCGACTTGACGAACGTCGCATGGTCGGACTTGTCGAGGCGCCCCTCGATGCGCAGCTCGAAGTTCTTCACCGGCGCGTAGCCGAAGGTCACCGTGCCCTCCTTGAGCTTCTGCGGCGTACCGGTATTGAAGCCGTCCTTGTCGTCGAGGTACTCGCCGCGCACCGAGACACGCCACTGGCTGTTCAGGGCGTAGTTCACGTAAGCGGCAATGCCGTCCCAGTTGAGATCGGGACCGGCGGACTGCTGCTGCTTCCCCCAGTCGTAGTTCAGTGCCACGCTGAGAGCATCGCTCACGTTGTAGGTGCCGACGAAGTCGACGAAGGAGCGCTCGGCGTCGAAGCCCGGCACCTTGCCGAAGTAACCCTGGAGCTCGAGCGACAGTTGTTTCATCGGCGCCAGCGTGGCGCCGAGCTCCGCAGTCTTGGACCCGTAGGAGGTCGAGGTGGTGTTCCAGCCGTTATTGACGCCCCCGATCAGCGTGAGCATGCCATTGGCCGCCCAGCTCGCCCGCACGCCCGTGTGGGTCAGCGGCTCGGCGAAGAACAGTAACGAGCGCGAGAAATTCGTGTTGGTGGTCGGGTTGATGGTTTCGAAGCCGGCGAGCGTCACGAACTTGCCGCCGATGACCGTGAGGGGGCCGGTGGCGTACTGCACGTAGGCCTGGCGTGCATCGAAGGTGTTGTCGTGGCCGTCCTCGGCGGCGTGCAGGATGCGCGCGTCCTCCCCGGCGATCACGTCGACCAGCGCGCCGAAGCCCTCCTTCGGCTGGTAGGCCACGGTGAGTCCCGCCTGGTCGAGCTGGAACGTGTCGTGATCGACATCGAACTCGTGGAAGGAGTTGTAACCGGAGGAATGGTAGTAGGAGGCCGCCACATAGCCGTTCACGGTGATGCCAGACGAGGCCAGCACGTCGGCGAGTGATGGAGCGGCCGGTGCCGCGGGCGCGGCGGTCTCGGCGGCGACCAGGCCGGCGGGCACCGCCATGAGCAGCAAACACACTGCGGTTTTCATGCGGACTTTGTAGCTCATTGCTTCGTCTCCCGTCGTTAAGGCGTCGTTAAAAGACTCCCGGCAACACCCGACCATCCGACCGCCCGGGACACCGGATCGGTCGCGCCAGTCTCTGCAGCCCGGGAAGAGCACCCGGCAGGACGCGCCCTGTCCCGCCGGGTGCGCGTCATCGGCTATTCAACGTGCTCACCATGCAGCGATACGTCCAGACCCTCGCGCTCTTCTTCTTCGACCACCCGCAAGCCGATGGTCAGATCGATGACCTTGAGGATGATGAAGCTCACCACGAAGCCGTACACCACCGTCGCGACGACGGCCTTCAGCTGGATGAGCACGCTCCCGGCCTGCCCGCCGTCGAGCGCCGTGCTGGCGAATGCTCCGGTGAGCAGCGCCCCGACGATGCCGCCGATACAGTGCACTCCGAAGGCGTCGAGCGAGTCGTCGTAACCGAGCGCGCGCTTGAGCGAAGTCGCGGAGAAGAAACAGATCACTCCCGCGGCGACCCCGATGATCACCGCGGGAGTGGGCATCACGAAGCCGGAAGCCGGCGTGATGGCCACGAGCCCGGCAACCGCGCCGGAAGCGATGCCGAGCACACTCGGTTTTCCCTTGACGATCCACTCGGCGAACATCCAGGCGAGTGCCGCTGCGGCGGTCGCAATCTGCGTCACCGCCATCGCCATGCCGGCGCGGCCGTCCGCGGCCACCGCGGAACCGGCGTTGAAGCCGAACCAGCCGACCCAGAGGAGCGATGCGCCGATCACGGTGAGCACCAGGTTGTGCGGCGCCATGGACTCGCGTGGGTAGCCGACGCGCTTGCCGAGGGCGAGCGCACAGGCGAGCGCCGCGATGCCAGCGTTGATGTGCACCACGGTGCCGCCGGCGAAGTCGAGTACGCCCGCCGTCGCGCCCCAGCCCGCCGGCTCCCACATCCAGTGGGCGATGGGGGCGTACACCACGATCGACCAGGCGCCCATGAACCACAGCATCGCGGAAAACTTCATGCGCTCGGCGAACGCGCCGCAGATCAGCGCCGGCGTGATGATCGCGAAGGTCAGCTGGAACATCGCGTACACGGTCTCGGGGATGGTGACGCCGAGGTGGCTCACCGACACCTTGCCGATGACCGCGGCGACCGCCGGAGCCTCCTTGGTGGCGGGCACCGCCGCGACGTCCTTCACGTAGATCACGCCGTTCATGAACAGCCGGCTGAGACCGCCGATGTAGGGCGTTCCCGGCGTGAATGCGAGGCTGTAGCCGATCACGTACCAGAGGATGGTCACGAGACACGTGATGGCGAAGCTCTGCATCAGCGTCGAGAGCACGTTCTTCTTGCGGACCATGCCGCCGTAGAAGAGCGCGAGCCCCGGAATGGTCATCATCAGCACGAGCGCCATCGAGGCGAGCATCCAGGCGGTGTCGCCCGAGTTGATCTGCGAATTGAGGATGACCGAGGGCTCGGTCGCCGAGGGCGCAGGCGGTGCAGCCGCTGCGGCCGCGGGCGCCGCGGCGCCGGCGGCTTCCGCGGGAGCCGCGCCCGACGCGGGACCCGCCGCCGGCGCGGGCGCCGTGGCGGCCGGCGGACTCGCGGCCGGCGTGGCAGGGGGATTGGTGCCTTGCGCCCACGCGCCTTCGACGGCGAGCGCGCACAGCAGCATCAGCAGACGAGTCAGTTGCATGATCAAGGGACCTCCCGGAGCCGTTGTTCTAAAGCGCACTGGCGTCCCGCTCGCCGGTGCGGATGCGCACCGCCTGCAGGAGCTCGGTGACGAAGATCTTCCCGTCGCCGACCTTGCCGGTCTTGCCGGCCTGGATGATCGCCTCGATTACCCGATCGACGATGGAGTCGATCACGGCAATCTCGATCCTCGTCTTGGGCACGAATTCGACCGCGTACTCCGCGCCCCGGTAGATCTCGGTGTGGCCCCGCTGCCGGCCGAAGCCGCGCACCTCGCTCACGGTGATGCCCTGCACACCGACTTCCCCGAGCGCATTGCGCACTTCATCGAGCTTGAAGGGCTTGATGATGGCGGTGATCAACTTCATGGCTGCCCGCTCCTCCCGCTGGCTTTAGCTCGCGCCTCTGCCTGCATAGAAAGCAAGCCCCGTGCCACAGCCCGCCAGGGCTGCTCAATCAAGGCGTTACGCGTCAAAGTTCAAGGGAGTTAGACACGACGATGCACCACGCCGGTGCGATGATCACCGGTGGTGCATTAATTGAAGGCAGGCTGCCGGGGACGCCGCGCGCCGCTGCGACCAAAGCTTACCGGAAGGTGAGCGTGGTGCCGGCGACGTTCAGCGTGATGGAGAGCAGCGCCACATTGCCCATGGCATCCTCCGTGAAGCAGTCGCTCTCGCTGCCGTCGGCGAGACC
>DASQIC010000069.1:0-93299 GCA_035631755.1 Steroidobacteraceae bacterium | reverse complement strand
GAGCGCCCGGGGCTCCCGGAGCGCCTGCGACCGGAGCCGCGCCCTCGGCAGGAACCGCGGCGGCCTCGGCGGCCACCGGCTCCGGCTCCTCGGCGCGCGGTGCATGGATCGACGCCACCGGATCGTTGCGCCGCGTGAGCTCGGGGATCACGACGCCGTTCGGCAGCGGGATGTCGGCCAGGAACTTGGTCTCGTTCAGGTGCATGCCCGAGAGATCGAGCTCGAGAAACTCCGGCAGGTCCCCCGGCAGGCAGCTCACCTCGACCTCGGTGCGCATGTGCGACACCACCCCGCCCTCGGTCTTGACGCCCGGGGACACGCTCTCGTTCTTGAAGTGGATCGGCAGGCTCAGGCGGATCTTCTCGTTGCCGACGACGCGCTGCAGGTCGACGTGCACCACGAGGTTCTTCGCCGGGTGCATCTGCACGTCCTTGACGATGGCCTCCTGGGTGCGCTCCCCGATCTTCAGCCGCAGGATCGAGGAATAGAAGCGCTCGTCGGCGATCATGGTGAGCAGGTTCTGCTGATCGAGCGTGAGCGCCTCGGCGTCCTGGTGGGCGCCGTACAGGATGGCGGGAACCTTGCCGGTGTGACGCAGGCGGCGGCTCGCACCCTTGCCTTGCGCCTCGCGGAGGTCCGCGCCGAAGGTAAATGAAATACGCATGAGCGATGTCTCCAGTCAGTTGCCAAACGGTGCCGGTCCGCGACCAGACCGGCACTCCAGAAAAATCGTGCGCGCCGCACCCTCAGTCGACATACAGCGAGCTCACCGACTGCTCCTCGAGGATGCGGCGAATGGTCTCGGCGAGCAGCTCCGCCACCGAGAGCTGGCGGATGCGGCCGGCGCTGCGCGCCTCGGCGTTCAGCGGAATCGTGTCGGTCACCACCAGCTCGTCGATCGCGGATTGGGAGATCCGGGCCACCGCCCCGCCGGACAGCACCGGGTGCGTGATGTAGGCCACCACCTTGGCGGCGCCCTCGTCCTTGAGTGCCTGGGCGGCCTGGCACAGCGTGCCCGCCGTGTCGACCATGTCGTCGACCAGGATGCAGGTGCGGCCGCGGACCTCGCCGATGATGTTCATCACCTTCGACTCGTTGGGGCGCGGACGGCGCTTGTCGATGATCGCCAGATCCGCGTCGTCCAGGCGCTTGGCGAATGCCCGCGCCCGCGCCACGCCGCCCACGTCGGGGGAAACGATGATCACGTTGCGGTACGCCTGCTTCCACGCATCCCCGAGCAGCACCGGCGAGGCGTACACGTTGTCGACCGGGATGTCGAAGAACCCCTGGATCTGATCCGCGTGCAGGTCGACGGTGAGCAGCCGGCTGACGCCCGCGCTCGATACCATGTTCGCGACCAGCTTCGCGGTGATCGCCGAGCGCGTGGCGCGCGGGCGGCGATCCTGGCGCGAGTAGCCGAAATACGGCACCACCGCGGTGATGCGCGCGGCCGAAGCACGCCGCGCCGCGTCGACCATCACCAGCAGCTCCATCAGGCTGTCGTTGGCCGGCGGACAGGTCGACTGCACGATGAACACGTCGCGGCCACGGACGTTCTCCATCAGCTCGACGTTGATCTCGCCGTCGCTGAAACGCCCGACCGAGGCGCGCCCGAGCGGCGTCTGCAGGATGCGCGCAATGTCCTGCGCCAGCGCCGGATTGGCATTGCCGGCGAACAACGCCAGTGTGTCGCTGGTACTCATATTTCTCTATGCGTCGCGCGCACGGAATTCCCGGATCAGTGCCGGCGGCGCGCGGGCGCCGGCGTCGAGTCTGGCTGGGGTGGAAGGATTCGAACCTCCGAATGGCGGGATCAAAACCCGCTGCCTTACCACTTGGCGACACCCCAGCGCCTGCGTGCCCGCCTGCGCCGAGCGCAGGCCACGCGGGCGCGCATCTTACAGCCGCTCCGGCCTCCCCGCCCGTACCCCGAGCCGCTCGAGGAGCGGTGAGCGGTCGAGCCCCCGGGCGACGAAGCTCGTCCAGCGGTCGGGGACCCTCGAGGCAATGCGCTCGGCCTCGGCGGCGCTCGCGCAGCTCGCGAACACACAGGATCCGGTGCCGCTCAAACGCGCCGGCGCGAGTGCGCTCAGCCACTCGAGAGCAGCCCCGACCTCGGGACAGAGCGTCCGGACGGCCTTCTCGCAATCGTTGCGCCCGTCCGGCTCGCAAAAGCCGCGTATTGTGATGAGGGGAGAATTTCGTGTCAATTCAGGGCTCTGGAACACCTCCGCCGTACGGACCGCGAGCCCGGGGTGAATGATCGCGTACCAGCGCGGCGGGAGCGCAACGGGCGTGAGGCGCTCCCCGAGCCCCTCCCCCCAGGCAGACGAACCCTCAACAAAAACAGGCACATCCGCGCCGAGCGCGAGCCCGAGCCGGGCGAGCTCCGGCACCGCCAGGTGGCACTCCCAGAGCTCGTTCAGCGCACGGAGCGTGGTCGCGGCGTCCGAGCTCCCACCCCCGAGGCCCCCGCCCTGAGGGATGCGCTTCAGCACCCGCAGCGTCGCCCCGAGACGCGTGCCGCTCGCGGCCTTCAAGGCGTGCGCAGCGCGCACGGCGAGATCCGCCTGGGGCTCGACCCCCGCCGGGCCGACGGGCCGCTCGATCACCCCGTCCTCGCGCACGCGGATTGCAATGGTGTCGCAGAGATCGATGAGCTGGAACAGGGTTTGCAGCTCGTGGTAGCCGTCGGGGCGGCGCCCGGTGACGTGCAGAAAGAGATTGATCTTGGCGGGCGCCGGCCAGCGGCTCTCGCCGCCCGCCTCGCCCGCGCGTCCGGCACCCTTCACGGCTGCCAGTCGTCCACGAGCAGCCGCACGCGCACGTCCGCGCGCTGCAGCGTGAGGCGCGAGGGGAGCCATTCGGCCCCGACCGCGACATAGCCCGGGTAGTCGATGTGCCAGCCGTCCTGCTCGAGGCTTCTCAGCCGTTGCTGCCCCGCATCGAGCGTCTCGGCGGCGGGTGCCGCGGGATCGGGCACGCCGAGAATCCAGTAGCGCAGGCTCGCGATCGGCGGATCGAACCCTAAGCGCGTGGCGAGCTCGGCGCGCGCGGCATCGCTTTGCATCCGAGTGCCGTTGGCTGTCGCCACCTCGAGCGTGCCCCCGTCGGCCGTGACTTCCACGCCGCCTGCGCCGAGCGGTCCTGCGAGCGCCACCTGCGAGCGCGCCCCATCCTGCACCCAGCGCAGCCGCGCGTTGAAGCCCTGGTGGCCCGCGGCGACGGCTACCCGGCCCTTGAGCTCGAAATGCCCGCGCTCCTGCAGCTGTGCCCGGTGCAGCGGCCAGGGGACGGAAGGCGCTCGAGCCACCGGGACGGTACGGCAGCCGGCGAGCAGCATGAGCACGGCGAGCGCCGCGCCCCCAGCCCACCTAGTGGGCATCGGGAATGAATCGTGCGAGCGTCGCCTTCAGGGGTCTGGAGTCCGGTTCCCGGGCGAGCGCCGCCGCCCATACCTTGCGCGCCTCACCCTGCTCGCCGCTCACCCACAGCGCCTCGCCCCAGTGCGCGGCGATTTCAGCATCGTGATCGATCGCGTAGGCCCGCTCGAGCATGCCCGCCGCGCCGCGCGCATCGCCGCGGCGGAAGTGCACCCAGCCGAGGCTGTCGAGGGCGGCGGGGCTGTCCGGCATCACGGTGAGCGCGCGCTTGATCAGACCCTCGGCGCGGGGGAGCTCGAGCGAATGATCGGCGAGCGTGTAACCGAGGGCGTTCTCGATCGTGGGATCGTCGGGCCGCTGGGTGAGCAGCTGCTCGAGCGCCGTGACCGATTCGTGCACGTGGCCGGCCTGCTCGAGGATCACGGCGCGGTCGTATTCGATCGAGGGGTGCTGCGGGTGGCGCTCGAGCGCCGCACCGAGCAGCGCAAGCCCCGCGTCAGCCTCGCCGTGATCGGCGAGCAGGTGCGCCTTGGTCAGGGTGAGCGCGAGCTCGTCCTCCGGGTGCTCGGTGGCGTAGTCGTCGAGCAGCGTCAGCGCCTCGGCGCGCGCCTTGCGGTTGAGCAGCAGCGCCGCGGAGCGCGAGCGGGCCGGGAGCGCGACCGTCGAGTCGTACAGCCGGCGGTACTCCGCGATCGCCCGCTCCGGGTCGCCGTCGCGCGCGGCGATGTCGGCGAGATAGAGCTGCGCGGCGTCGCTTCCCTCGCCGCTCGCGAGCAGCGCACTGAAGCGCTGCCGCGCTTCCTTCAGGTCGCCCGACTGGAAAGCGAGCAGCGCGAGGCGTCGGTCGAGCTCCGCCGCCGGCACGCCGCTGCCACGCAGGCTCTCGAGCTGCTGGTGGGCTTCCTCGACGCGATCGAGCGAGGCGAGTATCTCGGCGAGCTCGAGTCCGCCGCGCACTTTGTCGACGGCGATGGCGCCGCGGGCAGTAGCGATCGCCTGCGCGGCATCGCCGCTCAGCACGTAGGCCCGCCCGAGCACCCGCATGGCGGCGAGGTCCTTCGGGTCCTGCTCGAGGGCGCGCCGGGCGTAACTCTCGGCACGCGGGCCATCGTAAGCCGCGAGCGCGAGCTCACCGAGCAGGGTGAGTGTCCGCGGAGCGTTCGCGATCGGCTCGGGCACCGCGCTCGTCGCCGCGAGGATCGCGGACGGATCGGTCTCCTCGAGCAGCAGCGAGACCAGATCTGCGAGACCCCGCACGGCCCGGTCGGGCGTGTTGGCCTTGGGCGAAGCGCCGGCCCCGGCCGGGGCCGGGGTCTGCGGCCCCATTTGGAGGTCGAGCCGACAATAGTCGGCGATCGCGCTGCGGGCCTCGGGGAGGCGGTAGAGCTTGAGCGCAACCATCGCGTAGAGAGCGTTCGCCTCGCGGTCCGCGGGCGCGAGCGTGCGCCAGCGGTTCGCAGCGGTCCAGCCGGCCGGCAGATCCTCGCAGGCGAGCGCCACCTCGGTGGCACGCCGTGCGAGCTTGACGTCGGGGCCGGCGGTGGCCTTGGCATAGTTCTCGGAGGCTTCGCGGCAGTCGCCGCGCTTGAGCGCCACTTCCGCGCTCACCGTGAGAGCGCTGAGGTCCGCGGCACTCGGCGGGGCCTTGCGCGGAGTGGTGCTCGCGCAGCCCGCGGCCAGGAGCAGCGCGAGCGGCAGGGCCAGGCCGGCTGCAGGTACCTGAATTCGGCGATTGATCGGATCCATCCTTGACACTATAGAGCCTTAGCGGGGGGCCCGCATTGCGCAGCTTGTCACAAACTGCAGACATCCCGGAGAATGCCGCGCCCTCGGTGAGGGCTGCCCATGAAGGAATCCATCCGCCAGCGGCTCGAGAAGCTCGCCGATCGCTTCGAGGAGGTCGGACGGCTGCTCTCCACCGACGAGGTCCCGGGCGGCTCGCAGCAGTTCCGCGACCTGTCGATGGAGTATGCGCGGCTGCAGCCGCTCGCCGAGCGCTATCGCGACTTCCGGGGGCTCGAACGCGAGCTCGACGCCGCCGGGGAGCTCGCCCGCGACGCCGACCCGGGCATGCGCGCTCTCGGCGAGGAGGAGCTGAAGCAGGTGCGGGGGGCGCTCGCTGCGGCGGAAGAAGAGCTGCGCCAGCTGCTGCTGCCGAAAGACCCGCGCGACGAGCGCAACATCTTTCTCGAGGTGCGCGCCGGAACGGGCGGCGACGAGGCGGCGATCTTCGCCGGCGAGCTCTACCGCATGTATGCCCGCTACGCCGAATCGAAGGGCCTCAGTGTCGAGCCGATGAGCGAGAGCCCGGGCGAGCACGGCGGCTACAAGGAGATCATCAGCCGCATCGCCGGCAGAGGCGCGTTCTCGCTGCTGAAGTTCGAATCGGGAACGCACCGGGTGCAGCGGGTGCCGGCCACCGAGGCGCAGGGGCGCATCCACACCTCGGCGGTCACCGTGGCGATCCTGCCCGAGCTCGACGAGGTCGGCGAAATCGAGCTCAACCCGGCGGAGCTGCGCATCGATACTTACCGCTCCTCGGGTGCCGGCGGCCAGCACGTCAACAAGACCGACTCCGCGGTGCGCATCACCCACCTGCCGAGCGGCATCGTGGTGGAATGCCAGGACGAGCGCTCGCAGCACAAGAACCGGGCGCGGGCGCTGGCGCTGCTGCGCGCGCGGCTGCTCGCCGCCGAGCAGCAAAAGCAGCAGAGTGCCCTGGCCGCATCGCGCCGCCTGCAGGTCGGCAGCGGCGATCGCTCGGAGCGCATCCGCACCTACAACTTTCCCCAGGGGCGTGTCACCGATCATCGCATCGACCTGACGCTCTACAAGCTGCCGCAGGTGATGGACGGGCAGCTCGACGATCTCATCCAGGCGCTGCAGCAGGAACACCAGGCGGAGCTGCTCGCGGAAGAGGCATGAGCGGCAGCGCACGCGACCTCTCGGTCGACAGCGTCACGGGCATCGACGTATCGCTCGCGATCGCCGGCCCCGGGGCGCGCTCCTACGCGTTCCTCATCGACTGGCACATCCGGGTACTGCTGGCGCTCGGCTGGTTCGTATTTGCGGCACTCATATATAACGGGCGCCTGAGCCTCGGCGTGCCCGACAACCCCCACGGGCGCTGGTTCGCTCTGGTGCTGCTGCCGGCGGCGGCCGTCTACTTCCTGTACCACTGGGTGCTCGAGCTCGCGCTGCGCGGTCGCACGCCGGGCAAGCGACTCGCGGGCGTGCACATCGTGGCGCGCGATGGCGGCGCGGCCACTGCGGGGGCACTGCTCACGCGCAACGTGTTCCGCCTCATCGACTGCCTGCCGCTGTGCTACGGGGTGGGACTGATCGCCGTCATGCTGACCCGCGAGCACCTGCGCGTGGGAGACATGGCAGCGGGGACGCTGCTGGTCTACGAGCGCGACGCGCCGCTGCCGGTCGCCGTCCGCGGCAGCCTCGATCCGGCAGGCATGGAGATCGTCGGCGAGCTGCTCGAGCGCTGGACGACGCTCGAGTCCGCGGCCCGCGTGCGACTCGCCCGCCGGGTGCTCGCCCGCTACGCGGGCGCAGCGAGCGATACCCCCGACGGCGACGAGGCGGCGCTGCGCGCGCGGCTCGAGCGCCTCGCCGGTCCATGAGCGCGCCACGGGATACCGGGCGGCGGCAGGCGCTGGTGGCGAGCCTGCTCGGGCGCGCCTCGCTGTGGCAGTCGGCCGACGCGCGGGCGCGGCGCCTCGGGCACGGACGCACCGAGGATGCCGCCGACGCGGCGCGCATGGCGGACGACTACCGGCTGCTCGCGCACGATCTCGCGCGGGTGCGGGTGCTGCTGCCCGATTCGCGCACGCGCGAGTACCTCGAGTCGGCCTACGCCCGCGCTCATGCGACGCTGCATCGCGGCGCCTGGCGCCCGGGAAATGCGCTGCTCGAGCTCCTCGCCACGGAGCTGCCGGCGGTAGTCCGGTGGCTGCGGCCCTACATCGTGTGGTCGACGGTGCTGTTCGCGCTCACGGTACTCGCCGGCTACGCGCTGGTGCACCGCTATCCGGAGCTGATCGCGCTGTTTGCCTCCCCGGACCTGATCGCGAGCGTCGAGCGCGGACAGCTCTGGACCCAGGGAATCCTCAACATCGTGCCTTCCTCGGTGCTGTCGGTGCAGATCCTGGCGAACAACATCGTGGTCACGCTGTTCGCCTACTGCGCCGGGTTCCTCTTCGGGCTCGGCACGCTGTACATCCTCGGGCTGAACGGGCTCATGCTCGGGGCGGTATACGCGTTCGTGAGCCTCCACGGGCTGCGTGGTCCCCTGCTCGCCTTCATCGTGCCGCACGGCTGCGTCGAGCTCTCGGTCATGTGCCTCGCGGGGGCTGCGGGAGCTGCGGTGGGCGAGGCGCTGATCCGCCCCGGCCACGCCAGCCGCATCGAGTCCTTCCGGGTCGCGGCGCTCGCCTCGGGCCGGCTGCTCGTCGCCTGTGCCGTGCTGCTCGCCGGTGCAGGACTGATCGAGGGCTACGTGTCGCCCGACCCGCGCTTCCCGCTCTGGGCGCGGATCACCATCGGCGTCGGCTACTGGCTCGTCATGGTGGCGCTGCTCTCCGGGCGGCTGCTGCGCCGCGCGGCGCTCACACCCGTCGCAGGTGGCGCAGCGCCTCGTACTCGGCAAACACCGCGCGCTCGAGCAGCTCCTGCGGCGCCGATACCACCGGGGCGCCGAGGCGCCTGAGGAGCGAGCGCTGCAACGCGGCGCGCGCCTCGTGCTCGGCCGCCGCGAGCGCCACCCACGGGTCCTGCCAGAGGTGGGCAGGGCGCTGCGCGAGCGCGGCGATCTCCTCGTTGCGCACGCCGGCGACCACTGCCAGGTGGGGCGGCGACAGCAACCGCACCGCGCGCGCCAGCCGGTCGGCGATGCTGGCATCGTCGAGATCGGTGAGCAGCACGATCAGCCCACGGTGCTTGAGCAGGCTGCGGATGCGGATCGCGGCGGTGAGCGGATCGGACTCCGCCGCCTGCACCGACAGCGCCTCGAGCGCCGATCGCAGGCGCGTCACTCCCGCGAGCCCGCGCGCCGGTGGGCAGCTCGCGAGCACCCGGTCGGCGTACACCACCAGGCCGATGCGATCGTCGTTGCCGGTCGCCGCCTCGGCGAAGCGCGCGGCCAGGTTGGCATACAGTCCGAAGCGATCGAGCGCACCCGCGCGCACGCGGCTGAAGCGGCCGGCGTCGATGGCGACCAGGACATCGAGGTGCTGGTCTTCGCTGTATTCGCGGGTGATGAGCGTTCCGGTGCGTGCGGTCGCCTTCCAGTCGATGCGGGGGAGCGGATCGCCGCGCACGTAGCGGCGCAGCTGGTAGAGCTCGGCACCCGCTCCGGCGATGCGCCGCGAACGGGCGCCGGCGGGCAGGCCGCGCGTCGGGGCGCGCGCGCCGAGCGTGTCCGGCGCGATCACCACGGCGCCCTCGGGAGCGAGCTCACGGCTCCACCATGCGAGCCGCAGCGCTCCGAGCACCCGCGCCGGCAACGCCGCCCAGCGCTGCGGCCCGAGCCGCACCGGCGTGAGTACCAGGGGGTCCTCGACCGTCGCCCCCGCGGGCACGCTCACGCGGCGCGGGCCGCCGAGCGGCTCGAAGCCCGCGGGCAGCAGCGGCAGGTACTCGACGAGCAGCGGCCGGGAAGCGGGGTTCGAGAGCAGGAGCGCGGACGGCTGCGGCCGGCCGAGGAACCGGCGCCCGGCGGCGGCAAGGCGCACGCCGAGCTGCAGGCGGCGCAGCGCGAGGCCCTCGGCCGCAAGGCCGAGCAGCAGCAGCGCGAGCGGCACGCGCCAGAGCCCGCGGTACTCCCCGGGAGGCGACCAGATGCCGGCCACCGCGAGCAGAGCGGTGAGAAAGACGAGCAGGTAGGCGCGGCGGGCGAGATGCACGGAGTGTCAGCGCGGCACCGCGGTCTCGGCGAGCAGGCTCTGCACTACCTCCACGTCGGTCGCGCCTTCGAGCGCCGCCTCGGGCGTGAGCACCAGGCGATGGGCCATCACCGCCACCGCCGCCTCCTTGACGTCGTCGGGCGTCACGAAGTCCGCGCCGCGGAGCCCCGCGGTGATGCGGGCCGCCTTGACGAGCGCCAGCGCACCGCGGGTCGAGAGTCCGAGCGTGAGCCGCGCGTGCTCGCGCGAGGCGTGGGCGAGATCCAGCACGTAGCCGACCAGCGCCCCGGCCACGTGGATGGCATCGGCCTCGGCGCGCGCCTGCGCGAGCAGCGAGCGCGGCAGCAGCGCCACCGAGCCGAGCGTGGTCTGCGCCGCGGTCTGCATGCCGCCGTAGCGCGTGAGGATCTCGCCCTCCGCCGCGCGCGGCGGATAGTCCATCTCGATGCGCAGCATGAAGCGATCGAGCTGCGACTCGGGCAGCGGGTAGGTGCCCTCGAACTCGCGCGGGTTCTGGGTCGCGAGCACCAGGAAGTCCGCCGGCAGCTCGCGCGCCTCGCGCTCGATGCTCACCTGGCGCTCCTCCATGGCCTCGAGCAGCGCCGACTGCGTCTTCGGGCCGGCGCGGTTGATCTCGTCGACCAGCACCACGTCGGCGAACAGCGGTCCGGGACGGAATACGAAGCCGCGCCGCGCCTCGTCGAACACGTGCACGCCGATGATGTCGCTCGGCATGAGATCGGAGGTCCCCTGGATGCGCTTGAAATCGCCGCCGAGCGTGCGCGCCAGCGCCTTGGCGAGCAGCGTCTTGCCGAGCCCGGGCACGCCCTGCACCAGCACGTGGCCGCGGGCAACGAGCGCGATGGTGAGGGCGCGCGCGGGCGCCTCGGCGCCGAGCACTACGCGTCCGAGCTCGCGGGCGAGCAGGCTATCGAGCTCGCGGATCGCGACGGTCATGCGGCGAGCTGCCTTTCCATGCGGAGCATGAGATTGTGCAGGCGGACGAGGGGCACGCGCCCGCCAGAGTACGCCGCCGCGTACCACGTGCGCAGCTGCTCGAGGTCGGCGCGCGCGAGGCGCGGCTGACTCTCGAGCAGCTCCCAGGGCGGAGCTCCCCCGGGCGGGCCGTGCACCCGGGTGCGCAGGTGCGCGAAGAAATGCTCGAACATGCGCCGCGCGGCCGCCGCCGGCGCCAGCACCCGTGCCAGGAACACACCGGTCGCCTGCACCAGCTCCGCCTCGCGCGGCGCCGGGGCGCGAGACTGCCGCGCGCGCAGCCGCGTTCCTCCCAGCACCCACGTGAGCCACAGCGCCGCGAGCACCGCGAGCGTCGCGTACAGGCGCGGGTCGCGGTAGAAGCGCGCCGGATCGTAGTTGTCGCTCAGGCCCTGGTGCTCGTCGTCGAACAGCACGGCACCGCCCGGCGCGACGCTGGCGCCGACGATGTTGGCCAGCAGCCGCGCGTTGTCCGCGAGGCCGAGGGCGCGGTTGCTGAAGAGTGAGCTGAAGCCGCTCACGACGATCGTGCCGGCCCCGCGTGTCCGCACCCACAAGACGCCCTCGCCCGTCTCGCGCTGACTGGCGAGGCTGAGGACAAAGCCCGCGTGCGGCACGGTCACCGTCCACGCCTCCCACGGAAAGGTCCGCCACGGGTAGTCCGACAGCGCCACCGCGCTCCTGACGCCCTCGAGATAGGCGTGGGCACGATTGGGAATCAGCGTGGTGCGCTCGGGCGGCGCCAGGCGCCGGTAGGCGCCGGCGGCCAGCGCCGCGAGGCCCGGCAGGTCCGCAGTCCCCTCTCCCGGCGGCGCGCTGCGCGCCGTGCGCAGGCGTACCGAGTCGTAGCCGAGGCCGGTGAGATCGTTCAGCTCGGTGTGAAACGCGCGGCCCGCCGCCCAGTCGGGCTTGTCGGCGATTGCCGCCAGCACCAGCAGCGTGTTGCCCTCGCGCAGCCATTCATCGAGCGAGCGCAGCTCGCGCGGCCGCAGCGGCGTCGCCGCCGGCAGCGTGACGATGAGCAGGTTGCCGCGCGGCGCGAGGTCGCGCCGTGCGCCGAGGGTGTCGAACCGGCGGCGCAGCGACAGCGTGCGCACCTGCTCCTGCCGCAGCCAGCTCAGCGCGCCGAGCAGCCCGTTGTCGCCGCGCTCGGCGGTCGTCGGCATGCTCGTCTCCGGGCGAGCGACCGAAGCGCCGTGCAGGAACAGCGTGACGAACAGCAGCAGCGCGCCGAGCGCGCACCCGAGCGTCACCAGCCGCTCTCTCATGCGAACCGCGCCTCGAGCGCGGCGAGCAGCTCGCGCCCGCGCGCCACCGCGGCCGCGACCGTCTCCGGTGGCGGCAACCGCGGCGAGAATCGCAGCCGCTCGCACGTGCTGGCGAGCTCGGCGAGGCGCGCGCGCTGCTCCGGGTCCGCCAGCCGCGCGGCACGCAGCAGCTCGTGCACGGTGAGTGCGCGCGTCGCGGGCAACCGCTGCTGCGCCGCGAGGCGCGCCGCGATCAGCTCGAGCAGCACTCGCGGCTGCTGCGCGGGAGCCGCGCGCTCGAGGCTCGCCTCGCTCCCCCCGGCGCCGGCGGGCGCGCCGCGCGCAGCCGCTGCCGGCGCTGCGGGCCGGCGCCAGCGGCGCAGCACCCCGGCCGCACGCAGCTCGCCGGCGACGATCACCCCCGCGAGCAGCGCCACCAGCGCGAGCGCCCCGAGCGTCAGCAGCCGCGCGACGGCGCCGGGCAGCGCGAGCCCGGCGAACAGACGCCGCAGCCAGCCGTCATCGGCGGGTACCGCCGCGGGCCGGACGATCTCGCGCAGCCAGTCGCGCAGCCGCGCCCACCATCCGGCGCGTGTGCCGGCGGAGGCTCGCAATGCGGTCAGCACCCCGGCGACGCGCTCGACGCGCGGCTCGGTGGCCGCAGCAGCGCGCGCCGTCTCGCGTCCGATCAACACGCGCAGCTGGCGCAGCCCCGCGGCCGAGAGGTTGTTGTCGGGCTGGCTCCAGTCGCTCGGCAGCCACGGGCCCCAAGGGCTCGCCGCGAGACTCGGCGCGAGGTCGGGGCAGCGCGCGGCGATCCTGCGGTAGCCGACATCGAGCTCGGCATCGAGCCGGTGGATGCAGTCGTCGAGTACGCCGAGCGCATCGCGCGCCGCCGCGGCCGGCAATACCGCGCTCATCAGCACCAGCGCCAGCAGTGCGCGCAACATGCTTATTCGGTTGCAGCGGCGATCCTCTCGGCGAGGTCGGCACCCTCCCGGCGCACCGACAGCTCGCCGAGCACCGCGAGCGCGAGCGCACAGTAGAACGGGCTCACCACCGCGCGCAGCAGAATGATCGCCACGGTCGCCGCCGCGGTGACCACCGCGATATCGCCGTGGCCGAAGACGAACGACAGCACGCCGGCGATGGCGATCGACAGCACGTACAACACCAGCAGCAGCAGGATGGCAACCGTATAGATGAGGCTCAGCCGCCAGAAGCTGCCGGCGGTCAGCCGCCAGCTGTGACCCATGCTCTCGATCGCACCGCGATCAGTCAGCAGGTAGACGGTCCCGGCACAGGACCAGCGCACCAGCAGCCAGGACGCCGGGATGAGCAGCACCAGTGCGGTGAGCGTCACGTACGCTGCCGCGGTGGCCGGGGCAGCCGACAGCCGGGCCGCGCCGAGCACCATGAACACCGGAACGAGGAACGCCACGATCGTCAGCATCAGCAGCAAGGCGATCAGCACCAGCCCGGGAATGCGGCGCACCGCGGTCGCGAACTCGGTTCGGGGTTCGACCGGGTGGCCGCTCGCCAGCGCGTACTGGCGCAGGATCAGCGCGTTGGTGAGCGCCATCGCGCCGAAGATCGCCACCACGAACAGCACCCACCAGAGCGGATCGCGGATCGCCTGCAACCGCAGCGGCCCCTGCAGCAGCGAGCGGTGCGCTATGAGACTGTAGAGGTTCGGCAGCTGGCCGATGATTACCGCACCCACCGCATAGGGCAGGCACTTCGCCAGCGTGGCACCGAAGATCCGGAAGGCCGCATCGAGCACCTCGCCCGCGGACTGCGGCCGGGAGGGCGGGTAGAGTAGCTCTGGCATCGGCACATCTTACCGGGACGCTGCGCTTGGAGCCCATGGCTGAGAATCTGACGGTCGAAGTCCTGCTGGCGCGCGGGCGGGAGCGTTTGCGCGCACTGCCGTCCGGGCCCGAGCCGCCCACGGCCGGGCTCGACGCCGAGCTGCTGCTCGCCCACACCCTGGGCGTGCCCCGGGCGCGCCTCAAATCCCACCCGGAGTCGGCCGTAGATCCGCAGCAGGCGCGGCGCTTCCTCGAGCTCCTCGGCCGGCGGGCCGGCGGGGAACCGCTCGCTTATCTCACCGGGCGCAAGGGCTTCTGGTCGCTCGAGCTCACCGTGACGCCGGCGGCGCTGATTCCGCGGCCGGAAACGGAGCTGCTGGTCGAGCGCGCGCTCGCGCTCGGCCCCGCCGGGGACGCCCGCGTCGCCGATCTCGGCACCGGCGCGGGCGCGATTGCGCTGGCGCTGGCGCGCGAGCGGCCGCGCTGGCGGATCGTCGCCACCGACGTCGCGGCGCCGGCGCTCGCGCTGGCGCGCACCAACGCGGCCGCCCTCGGACTCACGGGCGTCGAGTTCCGGCAAGGCGACTGGTTCGAGGCCCTCACCCGGGAGCGCTTCGATCTGCTCATCAGCAATCCGCCCTATGTCGGCGCACGCGATCCCGCGCTGCGCGATCCGGCGCTCGCCTACGAGCCGCGCACGGCGCTCACGCCGGGAGAGGATGCGCTCGCGTGTCTGCGCATCCTGGCGCGCGGCGCCGCGCAGCACCTCGCTCCCGGCGGCTGGCTGCTGCTCGAGCACGGCGCGACCCAGGCTGCCGATGTGACGCACGAGCTTGTCCTCGCCGGCTTCACTCACGTACGCTCGCACCGCGATCTGGCCGGTCACGAGCGCATGACGGAAGGACGACGATGATCACTTTCGAGACCTCCCACGGCTCCTTCACCGTCGAGCTGTTCCCCAAGGAAGCGCCGCTCACGGTGGAGAATTTCCTGCGCTATGTCGATGACGGCTTCTTCGACGGCACCATCTTCCATCGCATCGTGCCCGGATTCGTGATCCAGGGCGGCGGCCTCACCCGGGATTTCGCCGGCAAGAAGACCCGCGCGCCGATCCGCAACGAAGCCGGCAACGGCCTGAAGAACACCCGCGGTTCGCTCTCGATGGCGCGCAGCAGCGACATCAACAGCGCCACCTCGCAGTTCTTCGTCAACCTGAGCGACAACGCCTTCCTCGATCACGGGTCGCGTGACTACGGCTATGCGGTGTTCGGGCGCGTCACCGCGGGCATGGAGGTGATCGACGGGATCGGGCGCCTCGCCACCGGCACACGCAAGGGGTACCAGGACGCGCCACTCGAGGACGTGATGATCGTCACGGCGCGCCGCGCGCAACCCGGCTGAAGACGCGGCACGCCTTGCCGCCGCACGTGCCCCTGCCCCGGCAGCGCGGCAGCATCGCCGCGAGGCTGCTGCGCTCACTCGCGCTGGTGGTGCTCGCCTGGCTGCTGCTCACCACGGTCCCGGTGCTGCTGCTGCGCTGGCTGCGTCCGCTCACCAGCGCCTTCATGCTCGAGGCGCGGATCGAGGCCGCGCTCGCCGGCGAGCCCCGCTACCACACCGACTTCGAGTGGGTGAGCCTCGAGCAGATCTCCCCCAACGCCGCGATCGCGGTAATCGCCTCGGAGGACCAGCAGTTCCCGTTCCACGCAGGCTTCGACTTCGGCTCGATCCGCGAGGCGGTGCGCGCCAGCGAGCGCGGGCGGCGACTGCGCGGCGCCAGCACCATCTCGCAGCAGGTGGCGAAGAACCTGTTCCTGTGGCCGGGGCGCAGCTACGTGCGCAAGGGGCTCGAGGCCTACTTCACGGTGGTGATCGAAGCGCTGTGGCCCAAGGAGCGCATCCTGGAGATGTACCTCAACATCGCGCAGTTCGGGCCCGGCGTGTACGGCGTGGAGGCGGCGGCGTACCGCTTCTATCACAAGCCGGCGGCGCGCCTGAGCTCCGCGGATGCGGCGCTGCTCGCCGCGGTGCTGCCGAACCCGCTGCGTCTGCACGTCGACCGTCCCTCGCGCTACGTGCTCGAGCGGCGCGAGTGGATTCTCGGCCAGATGAGCGGCCTCGGAGGCGCGGCGTACCTGCACGCACTCGAGCGCGAACGGCGCGCCGCGGGCCGCTAGCCGCGCGTGCGCGGGGGCGCGGCGCGCGGGACCCTCTTTCGGGCGATGTTACCCGCCACGCTCCTGCGGTAGCATGACGCCTGTGGGCGTGGGTGAATCGAAGGCTGAGCGCGAACTGACCGCCGCGGACTGGCGCGGCTACGGCCAGGAGCAGTTTCCCGCCACTGCCTGGAGCGTCGACGAGGACGTGCTGCGCGCCATGGCGTCCGGCCCGAAGATCGACCTGATCAGCCGCGAGCGCTTCCGCGACTTCACGCTGTCGTTCGACTGGCGGCTGCCGCGCGGCGGACACTCCGGAGTCGCCTACCGCGTGCGCGAGAGCTCCGTCCCCGCCTGGCAATCGGGGCCGGTGATTCAGCTGCTCGACGACGAGCACCACCGGCTGGGCGCCGACGCGCTCAGCTCCTGCGGCGCGCTGTTCGGTCTGATGGCCCCGTGGCACGACCAGCGCAACGTCGCCAACGTCTACTACGGGGCCCGCGTCGTGGTGCGCGGCAGTGTGATCGAGCACTGGATCAACGAGCGCCAGGTGATCGGCTGCGACCTGGCGGCGGACGACATGCGCAATCGCATCGAGCGCAGCCGCCTGCGCGACTGCCGCGATTTCGGTCGCGAGTCCGAAGGGCACATCGTGCTGCAGCACTGCGGCACCGAGGCCTGGTTCCGCAAGATCCGCATCGAGCCGCTGTAGGCGCGCGCCGCCGCCCCTGCCGCCCGCGCGGCGTCAGGGCTCGTAGCCGAGATTGGGAGCGAGCCAGCGCTGCGCCTCCTCGAGCGTCATGCCCTTGCGCCGCGCGTAGTCTGCCACCTGCTCGCGATCGATCTTGCCGAGGGCGAAATAACGCGCCTGCGGGTGCGCCAGGTACCAGCCACTCACCGCGGCCGTCGGGTACATGGCGTAGCTGTCGGTGAGAAGGATGCCGGCCTGGCGCTCGACGTCGAGCAGCCTCCAGAGCTTCGCCTTCTCGGTATGGTCGGGACAGGCCGGATAGCCCGGTGCCGGACGGATGCCGCGGTACTCCTCGCGCACCAGCTGCTCGTTGCTGAGCGCCTCCTCGGCCGCGTAGCCCCACAGCTCGCGCCGCAGCCGCTCGTGGAAGTGCTCGGCGGCCGCTTCCGCCAGCCGGTCGGCCAGCGCCTTCAGCATGATGGCCGAGTAGTCGTCGTGGGCGCGCTCGAAGCGCGCCACGTGCTCCTCGATCCCCGCCCCGGCGGTAACCGCGAAGGCCCCGAAGTAGTCGGCCACTCCGCTCGCGCGCGGCGCCACATAGTCGGCCAGGCACTCGTGCGGCTGGCCGTCCGGCTTGCCCTTCTGCTGCCTGAGGAAGTTGAGCGTGGTGAGCACCGTATCGCGTGCCTCGCTCGCGTAGATCTCGACGTCGTCGCCGACGGCATTGGCGGGAAAGACGCCCAGCACGGCGTGCGCGCCCAGCCAGCGCCCGGCGATCAGCTCTTTCAGCAGCCGCCGCGCATCGGCGTACAGGTTGCTCGCCGCCTCGCCCACCACCGGGTCGGAGAGGATGTCGGGGAACTTGCCGGCGAACTCCCAGGCGTTGAAGAACGGCATCCAGTCGATGTAGCCGAGGAGCTCGCTGAGCGGGTAGTCGCGGAAGCGGTGCACCCCCGGCGCGCGCGGCGCCACCGGTGCGTAAGTGCTCCAGTCGATGGCCCGGCGGGCGGCGCGTGCGCGCTCGAGCGACAGCTGCGGGAGCTTGACCTTCTTGGCGGCGTGCTGCTCGCGGCGGCGCTCGTGCTCGGCGCGCACGCCGGTGAGGAACGCCTCGCGCTGCGCCGGCGCCGTCAGCTTCTGGCACACGCCGACCGAGCGCGAAGCGTCCTTCACATACACCACCGCGCTCTGGTACTGCGGCGCGATCTTCACCGAGGTGTGGGCCGGAGAGGTGGTGGCGCCGCCGATGAGCAACGGCACCGTGAAGCCCTGGCGCTGCATCTCGCGGGCGACGTGCACCATCTCGTCGAGTGACGGCGTGATGAGCCCCGAGAGCCCGATGAAGTCCGCCTGTTCGCGCCGCGCGGTGTCGAGGATCTTCTCGCACGGCACCATGACGCCGAGGTCGATGACCTCGAAGTTGTTACATTGCAGCACCACGCCGACGATGTTCTTGCCGATGTCGTGCACGTCGCCCTTGACGGTGGCGACGACGATACGGCCGTTCGAGCGCTGCGCGCCGGCGTCCTTGCTCTTCTCGATGAACGGCACCAGGTGCGCGACCGCGCGTTTCATCACGCGCGCGCTCTTGACCACCTGCGGCAGGAACATCCTGCCGGAGCCGAACAGGTCGCCCACCACGTTCATGCCGTCCATGAGCGGGCCCTCGATGACCGCGAGCGGCCGCTCGCTCGCGAGCCGCGCCTCCTCGGTGTCCTCGAGGATGAAATCGTCGATGCCCTTCACCAGCGCGTGCTCGAGGCGCTTGCCGACGGGCAGCTGGCGCCACTCGAGGTCCTCCTTGCGCCGCGTGCCGCCCTCGCCCTTGTAGCGCGCGGCGACTTCGAGCAGCCGTTCGGTGGCGTCGGGGCGGCGGTTGAGCACCACGTCCTCGCAGGCCGTACGCAGCTCCGGCTGGATCTGCTCGTAGACCGCCAGCTGCCCGGCGTTGACGATCCCCAGGTCCATGCCGGCGCCGATCGCGTGATAGAGGAACACCGAGTGCATCGCCTCGCGCACCGCGTCGTTGCCGCGGAACGAGAACGACACGTTGCTGACGCCGCCGCTCACCAGCGCGTGCGGCAGCTCGCGCTTGATGCGGCGCGTGGCCTCGATGAACGCCACGGCGTAGCCATTGTGCTCCTCGATGCCGGTGGCGATCGCGAAGATGTTGGGATCGAAGATGATGTCTTCGGGCGGAAAGCCCACGCGCTCGGTGAGAATGCGGTAGGCGCGCGCGCACACCGCCACGCGCCGCTCGAGCGTGTCCGCCTGACCCCGTTCGTCGAAGGCCATGACCACGGCGGCCGCGCCGTAGCGGCGCACCGCGCGCGCGTGCGCGATGAACGTCTGCTCGCCCTCCTTGAGGCTGATCGAATTGACGATCGCCTTGCCCTGCACGCATTTCAGGCCCGCTTCGATCACCGACCACTTGGACGAGTCGATCATCACCGGCACGCGCGCGATGTCCGGTTCCGCGGCCACCAGCTGCAGGAAGCGCGTCATGGCAGCCTCGGACTCGAGCATGCCCTCGTCCATGTTGACGTCGATGGCCTGGGCGCCGCTCACCACCTGCTGGCGCGCCACCTCGAGCCCGGCCGCGTAGTCGCCCGCCTCGATCAGCTTGCGGAAACGCGCCGAGCCGGTGACGTTGGTGCGCTCGCCCACATTGACGAACAGGCTGTCGGCGTCGATGTTGAGCGGCTCGAGGCCCGCGAGCCGGCACCTGACCGGCAGCGGCTCGAGCCGCCGGGGTGCGCGCGCGCCGATGCGCTGGTGCAGCAGCCGGATGTGCTCCGGGGTGGTGCCGCAGCAGCCGCCGACGATGTTCACCAGTCCCGACTCGGCGTACTCACGCAGGATGTCGGCGGTCTGCTCGGGCGACTCGTCGTACTCGCCAAAGGCGTTCGGCAGCCCGGCGTTCGGATAGGCGCACACCCAGGTGTCGGCGACCCGCGCGAGCTCCTGTACGTAGGGGCGCAGCTGCGAGCCGCCGAGGGCACAGTTCAGACCGACGAACAGCGGCTCGGCGTGCCGGATCGAGTTCCAGAAGGCCTCCGGCGTCTGGCCGGAGAGCACCCGGCCGGAGGCGTCGGTGATGGTGCCCGATACCGCGAGCGGCAGCCGCACGCCGGTCTCGTCGAACAGCGTCAGCGCCGCGTAGATCGCCGCCTTGGCGTTCAGCGTGTCGATCACCGTCTCGATCAGCAGCAGGTCGACGCCGCCCAACACCAGCGCGCGCGCCGCCTCGAGGTAGGCGGCCACCAGCTGATCGAAGCTGACGCTGCGATGCCCCGGGTCGTTGACGTCGGGCGACAGCGAGGTCATGCGGGTCGTCGGCCCGAGGGCGCCGGCGACGAAACGCGGCGCGCCCGTCTGGCGCGCGCACTCGTCGGCCGCGGCCCGGCCCAGGCGCGCGGCCCGGTAGTTGAGCTCCGGCACCAGCGCCACGGTCGCGTAGTCGGCCTGCGAGACGGCGTTGGAATTGAAGGTGTTGGTTTCGATGATGTCGGCGCCGGCGGCGAGATAGGCGCGGTGGATGTCGCTCACGATGTCCGGACGCGTCAGCGTCAGGATGTCGTTGTTGCCGCGCAGGTCGTGGCCGTGGTGTGCGAAGCGCTCGCCGCGGAAGCCGCGTTCATCGAGCTTGCACTGCTGGATCATGGTGCCCATCGCGCCATCGAGCAGCACCACGCGCTCCCCGAGCAGGCGCTTGAGGAGCTCGATGCGCGTGCGCCGCTCGGTCTCGTCCGGCGGCTCGACCGCGAAGGGTGCGGCCGCGGCGCGTGCCGCGCCGCAGGCCGGTCCCTGCTCGCGGTCGCCGCGCGGCTCCGGGCCTGGAACCGCGTGCCCGTGGTGAGCGCAGCCGCTCATGCGCGCGCCCAGCGGTGTGCGCTCGCCGGCGGCGGCCGCGTCGCCGGCTGCAGTCCCAGCGTGCGGCAGATCGCGTAGCTGAGCTCGGCGCGATTGAGCGTATAGAAATGAAAGTCGTGCACGCCGCAGGCGGTGAGCGAGCGCACCTGCTCGATCGCGACACCGGCAGCGACCGCCAGGCGCGTGTCGGGATCGTCATCGAGGCCTGCAAACCGCTGGTGCAGCCAGGGCGGTATGCTCGCACCGCAGCGCGCCGCGAAGCGCAGCACCTGCGCGAAGCGCGTGATCGGCAGGATCCCGGGCACGATCGGTGCGTGGATGCCGGCGGCCGCGCACCGGTCGCGAAAGCGCAGGAACACCTCATTGTCGTAGAAGAACTGGGTGATCGCGCGGCTCGCGCCGGCGTCGATCTTGCGCTTGAGGTTGTCGAGGTCGGCGGCCGCGGAGGGCGCCTCCGGATGCACTTCCGGATAGGCGGCTACCGAGATGTCGAACGGCGCGACCCGAGTAAGCCCTGCGACCAGATCCGCCGCCCAGGCGAAGCCTCCGCGCGGCCGGCGCCAGCGGCTCTCCCCGTGCGGCGGATCGCCGCGCAGCGCGACGAGGTGGCGGATGCCCTGCTCCCAATAGCCGCGTGCGATGTCGAGAATCTCGCCCTGCGTGGCGCCGACGCAGGTGAGGTGGGGCGCGCCGGTGAGCGGCGTCTCACGCTGAATACGGGTGACGACCCGGTGAGTGCGTTCGCGGGTCGAGCCGTCTGCGCCATAGGTGACCGAGACGAACCGCGGCGCCAGGGGGCCGAGGCGGTCGATCGATTTCCACAGCCTCGCCTCCATCTCGGCATCGGCCGGCGGAAAGAACTCGAAGGAAACGCGGATAGCCGGCGCAGTGGCCGCGGCCGCATCCGGCACTGGCCGGCTGCTCAAGGCGCGCTCCGGGCGCTGAGTCGCCCTGAAATCCCGCTCGCCGGCCGGACGGCCGCCGCCAGCACGTGCTCGCCGTCGGCCTCGATGGGACTCAAGCGCTCGCAGTGCAGTCCCGCCACCTCGAGCAGCCGTCGCAGCCGTGCCAGCGGATGCTCGACGATGCGCTCGCCCACGCTCTCGAGCGATTCGTAGCGCTGGAACACCCACAGGCGTCCCTGTGGAGTGAGCGCCGAGCGCGCCTGCTCGAGTGCCCGCGCCAGCGCGCCCTCACCGCTCGCCAGATGATCGAGCAGCACCGCGTCGAAGGGTGGCCCGGCGCGCGCGAGGTCCTGCTCCGTCAGGCCCCCGGCGGTCGAGCCGAGCAGCACCCGGCAGGCGAAGCCGCGCCGCTCGGCGAACGCGCGGGCACTCTGCGCCGCGCGGCGCGAGTGAGCGATGGTGGCACACTCGCGGGCCGCCGCCGCGGCGCTCGCGAGCAGTTCGAGGTGAGTGACCCCGACCACGAGTGTCCGGCCGAGGTCCGAGCCGCCGCTGGCCTCGAGGAACTCAGCGAGCGCCCGGCCGAGGCGCGAGGGAGTCCTTCCCGGCACCGCCTGGGATGCTCCCGCGGCAGCGGCGCGGCTGCGGTCGTGGACGAGGAGCGGATCGCGCCGATCGAGCTGCACGAGCAGGTCCCGCACGAAAGCCGACGCAGCCGCGTCCTCGCTCAGCCGGTAGTGCACCCACTGGCCCTGGCGCAACCGCACGAGCAGTCCCGCCTCGCACAGGATCCGCAGGTGCCGCGAGACCCGCGGCTCGCTCTGCCCCAGAGCCTGGGCGAGGTCCGAGACCCCGAGCGCACCTTCCATGCAGAGCAGCAGCAGGCGCAGCCGGCTCGGCTCCCCGGCAGCACGGAGCCACGCCACCAGCTGCGCCGGGGAGATCACAATCATTAAAGAATTGTACATTTCTTTAATACCAACCGGCAAGCAAGCTCATTACTGCCTGCAGCCGCCGGGTTCGAGGCTTATATGTCTGACTGGGGGGACAGCGGGGTGATCCCGCCGCCTAATGAATCGCCAGTGATCCACCGGCTGCCGAGCCCTCTGCAAACAGGGCCTCGACGTCCACCGCATCGAAGCGATAGGGCCGATGGCAGAACTCGCAGGTCACGGTCACCGCCCCCTGCTCCCGGAGGACGTCGCGGACCTCCTCCGGGCCCAGTGCGCGCAGCAGTCCCGCCACCCGGCCCTCGCTGCAGCGGCACTCGAACCGGACCGGAACGCCGCGAAAGAGCCTCAGGTCGTGGCCTGCGAAGCCCCGCATGAGCAGCTCCTCGACCGGAGACTGCAGGATCTCAGGAGCGGTGAGGCGCTCGATACCACGCTCGGCGCCCTGCCAGGCGGCGATCACCTCCTCCTCCTCCGCCTCGGCGCCGGGAAGCTTCTGCACCAGGATTCCGGCCCCGTGTTCCTCGTCGGCGGCCAGGACCACGCGCGTCGGCAACTGCTCGGAAGAGGCGAAGTACGTCTCGAGCGACTCGGCGAGCGAGTTCCCGCTGAGCGGCACGACACCCTGGTAGCGCATGCTGCGCTCCTCGTCCGCCTCGACGGTCACGGTGATGCGCCCGTCGCTGCCCACCAGGCGGCGGAATACGGTCCCGTCCCCGGCATCGCCCGGGGTTGCCTCGACGGCCGCCGCATCGAAGCGCGCCACCGCGCGCAGCCGGAAATCATGGGTGCACTGGGCGACCAGCAGCCGCACCGCACCGCTCCCCTGCAGCTGGAAGGTGAGCGTGCCGCGGAACTTGAGCGTCGCGGCGAGCAGCACCGCGGCGGCGACCGCCTGTCCGAGCAGATCGCTCACGATGCGCGGGTAGCCGGCATGCGCCCGCAGCTCGCGCCAGGCGCCCTCGAGACGCACCCAGTGCCCGCGCACCGGCCGGTTCTCGAAGATGAAGCGGCGCACCTGATCGCACGCGGCCACGGGAAGAGGGTCCATAAGGGCACAATGGGGCAGAAGCCCCGGCAACTCAACCCCGCGCCCGCGGTGCGGGCGCACGCTCAGCCGCGCAGCTTGCGCAGCAGCAGCTCGTTCAACTGCGCGGGATTGGCCTTGCCGCCGGTCGACTTCATGACCTGGCCGACGAAGAAGCCGAAGAGTTTGTCCTTGCCGGCACGATACTCGGCCAGCTGGCCCGGATTGCGCGCCATCACCTCGTCGATCACGCGCTCGATGGTCGCGCTGTCGGTGATCTGCCGCAGCCCCTGCGCGCCGATCACCGCATCGGCGCTCTCCCCCCCCGACCACATGGCCTCGAACAGCTCCTTGGCGATCTTGCCGGAGATGGTGCGGTCGAGGATGCGCGCGAGCAGTCCGGCGAGGCGCGCCGGCGGCATGCGCCCGCACGAGATCTCGAGGTTTTCGCGGTTGAGCCTCGCTGCGAGCTCGCCCATGACCCAGTTTGCCGCGAGCTTCGGATCCTGCGGCGCCGCGCGCACCAGCTCCTCGTAGTAGTCCGCGAGATCGCGGCTCGCGGTCAGCACCCCGGCATCGTAAGCCGAGAGCCCGTACTGCGCCGTGAAGCGCGCCGCCTTCTGATCGGGCAGCTCCGGCAGCGTCGAGCGCACCGCTTCGATGAACGCGGGGTCGAGCACCACCGGCAGCAGGTCCGGATCGGGAAAGTAGCGGTAGTCGTTGGCCTCTTCCTTGGTGCGCATGGAACGCGTCTCGTCCTTGTCGGGATCGTAGAGGCGCGTCTCCTGCACCACCTTGCCGCCGGATTCCAGGATCTCGATCTGGCGGGCGACCTCGTGGTTGATGGCGCGCTCGACGAAGCGGAAGGAGTTCAGATTCTTGATCTCCGCGCGCGTGCCGAATTCGCGCGCCCCCGCGCGGCGCACCGAGACGTTGGCGTCGCAGCGGAACGAGCCCTCCTGCATGTTGCCGTCGCAGATCTCGAGGTAGCGCACCAGGGTGTGCATCTTCTTCATGTAGGCGACCGCCTCCCTGGCCGAGCGCAGGTCGGGCTCGGAGACGATCTCCACCAGCGGCGTGCCGGCGCGGTTCAGATCGATGCCGGTCACCCCCGGCAACCCTTCGTGCAGTGACTTGCCGGCATCCTCCTCGAGGTGCGCGCGCGTGATGCCGATGCGCTTCACGCTGCCGTCCTCGAGCACGATATCGAGCGAGCCGCGGGCCACGATCGGCAGCTCGTACTGGCTGATCTGGTAGCCCTTGGGCAGGTCGGGATAGAAGTAGTTCTTGCGGGCGAACACCGAGCTCGGCGCGATCTGGGCGTTGATCGCGAGCCCGAGCTTCACCGCCATGCGCACGGCCGCCTCGTTCAGCACCGGCAGCACGCCGGGGTAACCGAGGTCGACCAGGCTCGCCTGGGCATTGGGAGGCGCGCCGTAGGCGGTCGCCGCCCCGGAAAAGATCTTCGAGCGGGTGGCGAGCTGCGCGTGGATCTCGAGCCCGATGACGGTCTCCCAGGCGCTCATGCGTAGCCTTGCGGAATGCGCCGGTGCCAGTCGGTGGCGCGCTGGTACGCATGCGCGGCGGCGAGCACGCGCGCCTCGCCGAAGTGCGGGCCGACGATCTGCAGCCCCACCGGCAGGCCCTGCACCAAGCCGCAGGGGATCGAGGCGGCGGGGAGCCCGGCGAGATTGGCGCCGATGGTATAGATATCGTTCAGATACATGGTGATGGGATCGGCGGTCTTGGCGCCGATGGCGAAGGCCGGCGTCGGGGTGGTCGGACCCATGAGCACATCGACGCTCTGGAAGGCGCGCATGAAATCGGCATTGATGAGCTGGCGCACGCGCTGCGCCTTGAGGTAGTAGGCGTCGTAGTAGCCGGCCGAGAGCACGTAGGTGCCGGTCATGATCCGCCGCTTCACCTCGGCGCCGAAGCCCTCGGCCCGCGAGCGCCGGTACAGGTCCATGAGATCTAACGGGTTCTCGCAGCGATGGCCGTAGCGCACGCCATCGTAGCGCGCCAGGTTCGAGGAGCATTCCGCCGGCGCCACCACGTAGTACACCGGCACCGAGAGCGGCAGATTCGGCAGGCTCACCTCGGTGAGCTTTGCGCCCGAGCGCTCGAACTCGCCGAGCGCCGCGCGCACGCAGCGCTCGTTCTCGGCATCGAGGCCCTTGTCGAAGAACTCCTTGAGGAGCCCGATCCGCAGGCCCGCCACCGGCTGCGCGAGCAGGGCCACGTAATCGGGGACCGGCCTGTCGACGCTGGTCGAGTCGTTTGCATCGAAACCCGCCATTTCGCGCAGCATGAGCGCGGCGTCGGCCGCGTCGGTGGTGAGCACCCCGCCCTGATCGAGGCTGGAAGCGAAGGCCACCATCCCAAAGCGCGACACCCGCCCGTAGGTCGGCTTCAGCCCCGTGATCCCGCAGAGCGCCGCGGGCTGGCGGATCGAGCCGCCGGTGTCGGTGGCGGTGGCAGCCGGCACCAGCCGTGCGGCCACCGCGGCCGCCGAGCCGCCCGAGGAGCCGCCGGGCACGAGCGCGGGGTTCCAGGGATTGCGCACCGGCCCGTAATAACTGGTCTCATTCGAGGAACCCATGGCGAACTCGTCCATGTTCGTCTTGCCGAGCATCACCGCGCCTGCGCGCTTCAGCCTCGCGACCACGGTGGCGTCGTAGGGGGCGACGAAGTTGTCGAGCATGTGCGAGCCGCAGGTGGTGCGCACGCCGCGGGTACAGAACAGATCCTTGTGAGCGATCGGCACGCCGGTGAGCGCGCCGCCGCCGCCCGCGGCGAGGGTGCGATCGGCTGCCGCGGCGTCGGCGAGCGCCTGCTCGCGGGTCACCGAGATGAAGGCGTTGAGCGCGCCCTGGCTGCGCTCGATGCGCCCGAGGAACTCCTCGGCGAGCTCGACGCTCGAGAAGCGGCGCGCGCGCAGGCCCGCGGCGAGCTCGGTCACGCTTTTGTGACGCAGTTCACTCACGGTGCCTCACTCGATCACCTTCGGCACCAGGTAGAGCCCGGCGGCAGTCGCAGGCGCGTTCTCCTGGTACTCGGCGTGATGGTCCTGCTCCGAGACCACGTCCGGACGCAACCGCTGCGAGAGGCCCGGAAGCGGGTGCGACATGGGAACGACGTTCGCCGTATCGACGCGCTCCAGCGCGCCGACGAACTCGAGAATGCTCGACAGGCTCTGCTGGTACACCGGGAGCTCGGCGGGACTGAGCGACAGGCGCGCGAGATGGGCGATGCTCTCGATCTGCTCGCGTGTGAGGGCCATGGGGCTTGCGGCGGTGTGTGTCGGGGAAGTGAGAAAATCAGCGCAAAATCATACATGTTGCCTTGCTGAATGTCCTGTCGGTTGCTAGATTACCGGGCACTCTACGGCTCGGTCAGCCGTTCATTCTCCGGTCGCTTCATGCTCAAACGCCTGCGCGGTTATTTCTCCAGCGATCTGTCGATCGATCTGGGCACGGCCAATACCCTCATCTACGTCCGCGACAAGGGCATTGTACTCAACGAGCCCTCGGTGGTTGCCGTGCAGGACGAGCCGGCGCGCGGCGGCAAGGTCATCGTCGCGGTCGGCACCGAGGCGAAGAGCATGCTCGGGCGCACGCCGGGACACATCACCGCGGTGCGTCCGATGAAGGACGGCGTGATCGCCGACTTCACCTACACCGAGAAGATGCTGCAGTACTTCATCAACAAGGTGCACGGCAACCGCATGCTCAAGCCCTCGCCGCGCGTGCTGGTGTGCGTGCCGTTCGGCTCGACGCAGGTCGAGCGTCGCGCCATCCGCGAGTCGGCCGAGGGCGCCGGCGCACGCAACGTGGCGATCGTGAGCGAGCCGATGGCGGCCGCGGTCGGCGCCGGACTCCCGGTACACGAAGCGCGCGGCTCGATGGTGCTCGACGTCGGCGGCGGCACCTCCGAGGTCGCAGTGCTGTCGCTCAACGGCGTCGTGTACGCCAACTCGGCGCGCATCGGCGGCGATCGCTTCGACGAGGCGATCATGAACTACGTGCGCCGCAACTACGGCATCCTCATCGGCGAGGCGACCGCCGAGCGCATCAAGATCGAGATCGGCTCAGCCTATCCGGGTCAGCAGGTACGCGAGCTCTCGGTCAAGGGCCGCAATCTGTCCGAAGGCGTGCCGCGCAGCTTCACGCTCAACAGTAACGAGATTCTCGAAGCGCTGCAGGAGCCGCTGCAGGCGATCGTGAGCGCCGTCAAGCAGGCGCTCGAGCAGACTCCGCCGGAGCTCGGCGCGGACGTCGCCGAACGCGGTATCGTGCTCACCGGCGGCGGTGCACTGCTGCGCGACATCGACAAACTCCTCACCGAGGAGACCGGGCTGCCGGTCGTCGTGGCCGACGATCCGCTCACCTGCGTGGCACGCGGCGGCGGGCGTATTCTCGAGCTCATGGACGAGCTGGGTCCCGGCCACTTCGGCCTCGAGTAGCGCTCAAGGATCGTACGAGCCTTAAAGTGGCGGCTTTCGGGACAGGAGCCGGGCGCCCCTTGCAGGGACGGGGCGGCTCGCCCGGCTTTGGCTTCACGCTGTATGCGGTGCTGGCGGTGGTGATCATGTACCTCGATCAGCGCCAGCATTACCTCGAGCAGGTTCGCTACGTGCTGCAGGCCGCGGTCTACCCCGTCCAGGTGGCGGTGAGCTCCCCGTCCACGGCGTGGCGCTGGCTGCGGGAGAGCTTCCGCACGCGAGAGACGCTCGAGGCGACGATCGCGCAGCTGCGCGCGCACCAGCGCGACCTCGAGATCCTGTCGATGCGTTACGAGGCGCTCGCCCGCGAGAACGGCGAGCTGCGCGGGCTGCGCGAGGCGCTGCCGTCGGTCGCCGACCGCTGGCTCCCCGCGGAGATCGTCGACATCCAGCTGAGCAGCCTGCGCCAGCGGCTGCTGATCGATCGCGGCGCGTCGAACGGAGTCTTCAGGGGCCAGGCGGTGCTCGACGACAAGGGGCTGATCGGCCAGACGACGCACGTCGGTCCGTGGAGCGCCGAGGTGATCCTGATCACCGATCCGGAGCACGCCGTCCCGGTTCGCATCGAGCGCACCGGGCTGCGCACCATCGCGGTCGGAGCCGGCGACGCCTCCTCGCTCGCGCTGCCGTATCTGCCATCGAACGCCGACATCCGCAGCGGCGACCTGCTGGTCACCTCGGGACTCGGCGGGGTGTTCCCCGAGGGTTATCCGGTCGCGCGCGTCACCGAGGTGCACCGCGACGCGGTGCAACCACTCGCCCAGGTCCGCGCCGCGCCACTCGCGCACGTCGACACCGATACCGAGGTCATGCTGGTGTGGTTCCGGCCGGATCATCCTGCGGCACCGAAGAGCGCGGGCGCCGCCGTCGATCTGCGGACGGGTAACGCGAAGCTGCAGCCGCAGAGCGTCACGGCCCGCCCGCAGGCGGTGCCGTCGGACGCCGCACCGCGCACAGGCCCGGCGGCGCAACCACCCGCCGCAAAGCGGCCCGCCGAGCAACCCGCCGCCGAGCAACCCGCCGCCGAGCAACCCTCCGCCGAGCAACCGCCCGCCGATCAGACGCAGACTGCGCCACCGCAGCCACGGGCGCAGAGGCAACCGTGACCAGCGCAGGACTCCGCGCCCGGATGGTGTTCACCGCCTTCGCCGCGCTCATTCTCGCGGTGCTGCCGCTGCCGAGGTGGCTCGACCTGCTGCGGCCTCCGTTCCTGGTGCTGACGGTGCTCTACTGGTCGTTCAACGCGCCGCGCGCCGGTGGCATCGCGCTCGGGTTCTTCTGCGGCCTGGCGCTCGATGTGTTCCGGGGTCCGGTGCTCGGCGAGCACGCGCTCGCCCTCGCCCTCCTCACCTACATCGGGGTGCGTGAGCACCAGCGCATCCGTTCCAAGCCGGCATTTCAGCAGTCGCTCATCGTCTGGGCGGCGCTCATTTTCTACGAGTTCGTGCTGTTCGCAATCGACGGCTGGACCGGTCACCCGGTGACGAGCCCGCTGCGCTGGGTCCACACCCTCACCGGTGCGCTCGTCTGGCCGCCGGCGGCGGCCATCCTTTCCTACAGCGAGGGTCGCTACGCATGAGCACGCGCTGCCTGTACGGGCCGTAGCCATGCCGGCGGTGCGCATCAAGGACCAGTGGCGCGAGCAGCGCCTGTTCGAGCGGCGCGCGCTCGTCTGCGGCGCGCTCATGGTGCTCGCCGCGGTGGTGCTGATCGGGCGGCTGGTCGTGCTGCAGGTAGTGCGGCACGGCTATTACTCCGAGCTCTCGCAGGGCAACCGGGTGCGTACCGAGCCGATCCCGGCGGCGCGCGGCCTGATCCTCGATCGCAACGGCGAGGTGGTGGCAGCGAACCAGCCCGCCTACCAGCTCGAGCTCGTGCCCGAAGAAGTGCCGAATCTGCAGCAGACGCTCGCGCAGCTCGCGCAGCTCGGACTCATCCGGCGGGAAGAGATCGACGAGCTGACGCGCACCATCGATTCGAGCCGCAGCTTCGACAGCGTGCCCATCCGGCTGCGCCTGTCGGACGACGAAGTGGCGCGCTTCGCGGTGCGCCGCTTCGAGTTCCCGGGCATCGACATCAAGACGCGCCAGACGCGCTGGTACCCGAGCGGCGCGCTGGCGGTGCACGCCCTCGGCTACGTGGGCGCGATCAGCGAGCAGGATCTCAAGCACATCGACCGCGCCGCCTATGCGGGCACGGCCCTGATCGGCAAGCTCGGCGTCGAGGACGCCTACGAGCGCAAGCTCCACGGCACCAACGGCTTTCGCGAAGTGCTGGTGAATGCCCAGGGCCGCTCGGTCGAGCGCCAGGGTGCCTTCGTGCCGAACCTGCGCACGCGCCCCCCCACCGCCGGCGACGACCTCCTGCTCAGCATCGACCTGAAGGTGCAGCGGGTCGCCGAGAGCGCGCTCGCCGGGCACCGCGGCGCGGTGGTGGCGCTCGATCCGAACAACGGCGACGTGATCGCGCTCGTGAGCCTGCCGGGCTTCGATCCCAACCTGTTCGCCCGCGGCATCACTCCGGCCGAGTTCGGCGCGCTCGCCAACGACATCGACCGGCCGCTGTTCAACCGCGCGCTGCGCGGCACCTACCCGCCCGGCTCGACGGTGAAGCCGCTGCTGGCGCTCGCCGCACTCACCTACCACGTCGTCGATCCCAAGGCACACCGCTACTGCGCCGGCTCGTTCCATCTGCCCGGCAGCTCGTTCATCTATCGCGAATACCACAACGAGCACCACGGCAACGTCGATCTCGACGAAGCCATCGTGGTGTCGTGCGACGTGTACTTCTACGGGCTCGCCGATGCGCTCGGCATCGACCGCATCTCGGCCTTCATGGCGCCGTTCGGCTTCGGACGGCTCACCGGTATCGACATCCCGGGCGAGAAGTCCGGGATCCTGCCCTCGCGCGAGTGGAAGGAGCGGGCCTTCGCGCGGCCCGCGGACCGCGTGTGGTTCCCGGGCGAGACGGTGAGCCTGGGGATCGGCCAGGGGTACCTGAGCGTGACGCCGCTGCAGCTCGCCCACTACGCCAGCATCATCGCCGCGCGCGGCAAGATCTGGAAGCCGCACCTGGTGAGCGCCTATCGCGATCCGCGCACCGGCCGGATGCAGCGCATCGCCCCGGCGACCGAGGGCGAGGTTCCGGGGATCGCACCCGCGGACTGGGAGCGCGTGGTCCGCGACATGGTCGGCGTCACCCAGCGCGGCACGGCGGCGGCGATCGGGCGCGCGCCCTACACTTTCGCCGGCAAGACCGGCACGGCTCAGGTGTTCACGGTGGCGCGCACCGAGCGCTATAACGTCAAGAACATCGGCGAGCGGCTGCGCGATCACTCCTGGTTCATCGCCTTCGCCCCGGCGGACGCGCCGCGCATCGCGCTGGCGGTCATCGAGGAAAATGGCGGTGCCGGCGCGAGCGCCGCTGCCCCCATCGCACGCAAGGTGCTCGACTCCTATCTGCTCGGCCCTGACGGCAAGCTCAAGCCCGCCCCCGCGCCGCCCGCCCCCGCGCCGCCCGCGCCCGCCGAACGCCCGCCGCCGCCACCGGCCCCGGCGCACACGCAAGCGGCCGCTGCCACCACGTGATCTACGAAGACGTCAGTGCCGGTTCCCGCACACGCCGCACGCTCAGCGGCGCGGCACGCGTGCTGTTCGCTCTCAAGATCGACGGTCCTCTGGTGGTGGGCCTGGGGTTGATCGCTGCCTTCGGGCTGGTGGTTCTCTACAGCGCCTCGGGACAGAGCATCGGCACCGTGGTGCGCACGGTGATGCGCCTCGCGCTCGGGACCGTCGCGATGCTGGTACTGGCGCGGGTGAATCCCAACTTCCTGCGCCGCGCGACGCCGTGGCTGTACGCCGCCGGGGTGCTGCTGTTGGTGGTCGTGGCTGCGGCCGGCCATATCGGCATGGGTGCGCAGCGCTGGCTCAACCTCGGACTGTTCCGCTTCCAGCCGTCGGAGCTGATGAAGCTCGCGGTACCGATGGCCTGCGCCTGGTACCTGCACGAGCGGGCGCTGCCGCCGACCTGGATGTCGCTCGGGGCGATGGCCGCGATCATCCTGTTGCCGGTGGGCCTGGTCGCCGTCGAGCCGGATCTCGGCACCGCGGCGCTGATCGCGGTGGCCGGGGCGCTGGTGGTCGTGCTCGCCGGCCTGCGGCTGCGGGTGATGGTGTTGCTGCTGGCGCTCGGGGCGCTGGCCGCCTGGTTCGGCTGGCATTTCATGCACGACTACCAGCGCCGGCGCGTGGCCACCTTCCTCAATCCGCAGACCGACCCGCTCGGCGCCGGTTATCACATCATCCAGTCGCAGATTGCGATCGGCTCGGGCGGCATCTTCGGCAAGGGCTGGATGAACGGCAGCCAGGCGCAGCTCGAATTCCTGCCCGAGCGCTCCACCGACTTCATCTTCGCGGTGGTCGGCGAGGAGTTCGGCCTGCTCGGCCTGCTCCTGCTGTTGTTGCTCTACGCGTTCGTGGTGGCGCGCGCGATCTACCTCGCCACCCAGACCCAGGACACCTTCGCGCGGTTGCTCGCCGGCAGCATCGCCCTCACGTTCTTCGTCTACGTGTTCATCAATGCCGGCATGGTGACGGGACTGCTGCCGGTGGTCGGCGTACCGCTGCCGCTGGTCAGCTACGGCGGCAGCTCGGTCGTGACGCTCCTCGCCGGCTTCGGTATTCTCATGGCGCTGTACTCACGCCGGAAGCTTGTCGGTTCCTAGGCGCCGCGCACCGCCGGCGCGCGCGCACCGCCGCGCCGGACCTGCGGACCCCGAGGAGAATCCCCAGCATTGAACAGCTGCCGCCATGCCCTGATCGCCGCGCTTGCGTGCCTGCCGCTCGCTCTGCGGGCACAGCCGCAGCCGGCGGCCGCCGCGCCCGGGTCTGCGCCGCCCGCGGCGGCGCCCGGCCAGGCGGCGGAGTTCCCGGCGCGCGACTTCGACCTGCAGCGCCCCGAGATCGCGCAGTTCGTCGACGAGGTCGTCAGTCGCGACGGCCTGAGCCGCAAGGCGGTGGAGGAGCTGCTGCGCAAGGCGCAGCCGCAGCCCAAGATCCTCGAGATCATGACCCGGCCGCTCGAGCGCGTCGCGCCCTGGTGGGAGTACCGCGAGCGCTTCCTCACGCCCGAGCGCATCAACGACGGCGTGCGCTTCTGGCACGATCACAGGATCACCCTCGAGCAGGTCGCGAAGCAGTACCAGGTGCCGAGCGAATACCTGGTGGCGATCCTCGGGGTGGAGACCCACTACGGCCGCACCACCGGCCCCTACCGCGCGCTCGATGCGCTCGCCACGCTCGCGTTCGATTACCCGCCGCGGCAGAAATTCTTCCGCAGCGAGCTGGAGGAGTTCCTGCTGCTCGCGCGCGATGACAAGCTCGACCCGCTCACCGTCACCGGGTCCTACGCCGGCGCGCTCGGCGCGCCGCAATTCATGCCCTCGCAGTACCGGCGCTACGCCGTGAATGCCGATGCCGACAAGAGCCGCGATCTGTGGGGCGACTGGGACGACATCCTCGCGAGCGTCGCCAACTATCTGCACGAGCACGGCTGGGTGCCCGGCGGCCCGGTGCTGGCCGACACCAAGCTCGATCCCGATCCCAGCTTTCAGATCGCGCCCCACAATCTCGAGCTCAACGAGACGGTGGCATCGCTCGCCATTCACGGCGTGAAGGTCGAGCTCGACGTGCCGGCCGATACCAAGGTGGTGCTGGTGTCGGCCGAGCAGCGTGACGGCCCGGCTTACCGGGTCGGCTTCGAGAATTTCTACGTGCTCACCCGCTACAACAGCAGCGCGCGCTACGCCATGGCGGTGCACGACCTCGCCCAGGCGATCGCGGCGCGCGTGCGCGAGACGGCGCCGTGACAGCGGTGCGGCCGGCCGTGCGCTCGGGCGGACGGGCGACGGCCGCCGCGCTGCTCGCGCTCGCCGCCTGCTCGGTCAACCCGCGGCGTGCCGCGCGACCCCCGGCGCCGCTGCCGCCTCCGCCCGCCGACCTCGAGGCCATTCCCGACGCCGTGCCGCGCGTCGAGCCGCGCAGCGCCCACGGCAATCCGCCCTTCTATGACGTCGACGGCCGGCGCTATTTCGTGCTGTCTTCCGCCGCAGGCTACGACGAGCGCGGGGTGGCCTCCTGGTACGGGCCGACCTTCCACGGCGCCAACACCTCGAGCGGGGAGCCCTACAACATGTACGCCATGACCGCGGCCCACAAGACGCTGCCGCTGCCGACTTACGCGCGGGTCACCAATCTCAGCAACGGTCGCAGCGTGGTGGTGCGCATCAACGACCGCGGTCCCTTTGTCGGCAACCGCATCATCGACCTGTCGTACACCGCGGCGGCGAAGCTCGACATGTTGCGGGACGGTACGGCGATGGTCGAGGTGCACGCGCTGACTGCGGGAGCCCCCGACGTGCTCACCCGCAACTCGCAGTCGCCGCCGCCGACGCTGTACGTGCAGACTGGCGCGTTCGCCGACCCGCGCAACGCCGAGCGCGAGCTCGAGCGCCTGCATGCGGCCGGACTCGAGCGGGCGTTCGTGCTGTCACCGATCGAGGGCGAGTCGCGCCTGTTTCGTGTGCGGATCGGTCCGGTGAGCAGCGTCGCCGAATTCGATCAGCTCGCCGCGCGCCTCGCCACGCTCGGCATCCCGGACGCCCGCCTGGTCAGCGAGTGAGCACGGCGCGACGCATGGGGTAACATGCGCCCTGTGACGCTCCCACCTCCGGCCCGTCGGCACCGCTTCCGACCCCCGGCGCTGCTCGCCGCCGCGCTGCTGCTCGCTCCTGTCATTGCCGCCGCCGCACCCGCCGCCGCACGGCCCGCCGCGCCCATTCCGGCGCCGCCGGCCGTGGCGGGGCGCGCCTGGCTGCTGGTCGATCATTTCACGGGTCGGGTGCTCGCCGAGCGCAATGCCGACCAGCGCGAGCAGCCGGCGAGCCTCACCAAGCTCATGACCGCCTACGTAGCCTTCAAGGCGCTCGCCGAGGGCAGGCTCACGCTCGCCGACCCGGTGACGATCAGCGAGCACGCCTGGCGCACCGGAGGATCGCGCAGCTTCCTGCGCGTCGGCTCGCAGGTGCCGGTCGACATCCTGCTCAAGGGGATGATCGTGCAGTCCGGCAACGATGCGAGCGTCGCGCTCGCCGAGAAGATCGGCGGCACCGAGAGCGCGTTCGCGCAGATGATGAACGAGTACGCGCGGCGGCTCGGCATGAAGAACAGCCATTTCGTCGACGCCGACGGGTTGCCGGCGCCCGACCACTACAGCAGCGCGCGCGACATGGCGACGCTCGCCAACGCGATCATCGGCGAGTTTCCCCAGTACTACGGGCTGTTCAGTCTGCGCGAGTTCATGTGGAACAACATCCGCCAGGGCAATCGCAACACGCTGCTCGGCAAGGATCCATCGGTAGACGGGCTCAAGACCGGCCACACCGACGAGGCCGGCTACTGCCTGGTGAGCTCCGCCAGGCGCGGCGGCATGCGCCTGGTGTCGGTGGTGATGGGCTCCCCGAGCGAGCGCGCCCGCGAGGAGGCGAGCGCCGCACTCCTTGATTACGGCTTCGCTTTCTACGAGACCATCCTGATCAAGGCGGCCGGTCAGACGGTGCTGAAGCCGCGGGTGTACGAGTCGGCGGCCGTCAACGCCGCGCTCGGCGTGCCGTACGATCTGTATGCGACGGTCGGCCGCGGCCGGGTCGGATTGCTCAGCACCCAGGCACGCGTGACGCACGAGCCGCTAATCGCTCCGCTCGCCAAGGGCGCGCCGATCGGCGAGCTGACCGTGACCGACGACAGCGGGGCGGTGATCGCCCGCGCGCCGCTGGTGTCGCTCGCGCCGGTGCCGCTCGGCGGCTTGTGGACACGCGCGATCGACGGCATCGCGCTGTGGTTCCGCTGACCACCAGCCCCATGGCCGAGCCGCTACCGCTCTGTTACCTCAACGGCGCCTACCTGCCCCTCGAGCAGGCGCGCATCTCGCCGCTCGATCGCGGCTTCCTGTACGCCGACGGAGTCTACGAGCTCATGCCGGTGTACGGGGGGCGCCCGTTCCGCTTCAGCGCGCATGCCGAGCGTCTCACGCGCAGCCTCGCGGCGCTGAGCATGGAGGATCCGCACTCGCGCGCGGAGTGGCGCACGATCCTCGGCACTCTGGTCGAGCGCAATCGCGGCGGCGACCAGTACGTCTACTGGCAGGTCACGCGCGGTGCCCAGCACGGGCGCACCCACGCGCCGCTGCCGCAGATTCCGCGCACGGTGTTCGCTTTCTGCGCGCCGCTGCCGGTGAACCCGCCGGAGCTGCTCGCGAGCGGGGTCGCCTGCATCACCGCCGCCGATACCCGCTGGGCGCGCTGCGACGTCAAGTCGATCGCGCTGCTGGCGAACGTGCTGCTGCGGCAGCAATCGGTGGATGCCGGCGCCGCCGAGACGATCCTGCTGCGCGACGGGGAGCTGACCGAGGCCTCCGCCTCGGCGGTGCACGTGGTTATCGGCAAGGAGCTGCTGGCGCCGCCGAATTCGCGTCGCATCCTGCCCGGCACCACCCGTGGGGTGGTCGAGGAGCTGGCGGCGCGCATCGCACTCCCCTGCCGCCCTGCGGCAGTCACCGAGGCGCAGCTGCGCGCCGCGGATGAGATCTGGATCTCGGCCGCGACGCGCGAGGTGCAGCCGGTGACGCGCCTCGACGGACGTGCCGTGGGCGACGGCCGTCCCGGGCCACTGTGGCGCCGGATCTACGAGGAGCTGCAGCGCTACAAGCGCGAACTCGCGGGCACGCCGTGGTAGGCGCGGGCGGGGTGCTCTGCTTTCCGACGGACTATCCGCTCAAGGTGGTCGGCCGTCCGGCCGGCGAGTTCCGCGCCCGGGTGCATGCAATCATGCTGCGTCACGTGCCGCAGCTCGATCCCGGCCAGGTGTGCGAGCGGCTGAGCGCCAACGGCAACTTCCTCTCCATTTCCTACCAGGTGCGCGCCGAGAGCCGCGGGCAGATCGAGGCGCTGGTGGCGGAGCTGCGCGCCTGCGACGGCGTGTTGATGCTGCTGTAGAGGCGACGCCGCACTGACGCTGAGGCGGCGAGCGGGATAGCATCGGCGCCATGTCCATCACTCTCGAGCGGGTCACCAAGCACTACGGCGGCGTACCGGTCGTCAACGACCTCTCGCTCGACATCGGCGACGGCGAGTTCTTCGTGCTGCTCGGGCCGAGTGGCAGCGGTAAGAGCACCCTGTTGCGCGCCATCGCGGGCCTCACCGGCGTCGACCACGGCCGCATCGCGCTGCACGGCCGCGACGTCACACGCGTCTCGGCGCGCAAGCGCGACGTGGGCCTGGTGTTCCAGAACTACGCCCTGTTCCGCCACATGTCGGTCGCGGACAACATCGAGTTCGCGCTGCGGGTACGCCACGTGCGCGCAGGCCAGCGGCGCGCGCGCCGCGAGGAGCTGTTGCGCCTGGTCGCTCTCGAGGGTCTGGACGACCGCTTGCCGGGACAGCTCTCGGGCGGCCAGCAGCAGCGCGTGGCGGTGGCTCGTGCGCTCGCTCACAAGCCCGAGGTGCTGCTGCTCGATGAGCCCTTCGGCGCTCTCGATGCGCAGATTCGCGAGGAGCTGCGGCGCACGATCCGCGAGGTGCAGCGCGAGCTCGGCATCACCACGGTGCTGGTGACTCACGACCAGCAGGAAGCGCTCGCCATGGCCGACCGCATCGGCATCATGAATCTCGGGCGATTGCTCGAGGTCGGCGCGCCGCGCGAGCTGTACTCGCGGCCGGAGACGCGTTTCGTCGCCACCTTCCTCGGCGCCGCGAATCTCATCCTGGCGCAGCGCGTGACGGGTGGTATCCGCCTCGGCGCCGCCACACTGGCCGATGGCGCGCAGCCGCCGGGCTCTGCCGGGAGGGAGGTGGTCGCGGTCGTGCGTCCCGAAGAAATCGCGGTGGCCGCCGCGGACGCCGAGCTCGACTGCGGCAACGTCGGGCTGGGAGTCGTCGAGGAGGTGGTGTTCAGCGGCGCGCTCGAGCGGCTGCGGGTGCGGCCCGAGGCCGGTTCGCAGGGGCCGCTGCTCGCCGCCGGCGACGGCGAGGCGAGCCCGTGCCTGCAGGTCACCCGCACCCAGCACGAGCGGCGCGGGTTCGAGCTGCGCCCGGGACAGAGCGTCGCCATCGGCGTGCGCCGCGTGCACGTGCTGCCGACGCCGCTCTCGAGCTTCACCGCCTGTGCCAGCAGGGTGCGGCTCGCCGCTGCGCTCAGCCGCCATGGACTGCTCACCGAGCTCGCCGCACGCATGCGCACCCGTATCGCGGTGCGCACCGAGCCCGGACTCGGCGCAGCCGGCGCCGCTGCCGCAAGCGAGCCCTTCGTCGGAACGACCGTAATCGATTCCGGCACCGACGGCCCGCGTTGCAGCGAATGGCTGCTGCGCTGCGGTGCCGGCGAGCTGCTGATCCTGCCGCCATCCGCCACGATGCCCCAGTACGTGCTGATTCACTGGACAGCCGCCGCGGTGCGCGACGCCACGCTCGCCGTCGCGGCGAGTCTGCTGCGCCACGTGGCCGCCGAGGCGGCCAACGAGGAGGACCAGGCGCAGCTTGCACCGCAGCTCGCCGCCGCGTCCGCGCCGCTGCTGATCGTCGGTGTCACCGACGCGAACGGATTCGCCGAGCGCTTCCGCGCGCTGCTCGACGGCAGCCGCTGGCCGGTTCTCATCGTCTGTCGCGCCGCAAGCGCGGGCGCCGCCGCCCCATGAGCCTGCGTCAACCGAGCGTGCTGCCCGGCTTCGGGCTCACGTTCGGCTTCACCAGCTTCTACCTCGGCACCCTGGTGCTGCTGCCGCTCGCCGCGCTGATACTGGCGACGGTTGGGATGAGCTGGAGCACCTTCGTGCACGTGGTGCTGAGCGCGCGTGCGCTCGGCTCCTATCGCCTGTCCTTCGGTGCCTCGCTGCTCGCCGCCTCCATCAACGGTCTGTTCGGCTTCCTCATCGCCTGGACGCTGGTGCGCTACGAGTTCCCCGGCCGACGGCTGATCGACGCGCTGATCGACATGCCGTTTGCCCTGCCGACGGCGGTCTCGGGCATCGCCCTTACCAGCGTATTCGCCCGCGGCGGCTGGATCGGCCGCTATCTCGACCCGCTGGGCGTGCACGTCGCCTATACCTGGCTCGGCGTAACGGTGGCACTGACGCTGATCGGCATGCCGTTCGTGGTGCGCACGCTGCAGCCGGCGCTCGCCGAGGTGCAGCGCGATCTGGAGGATGCCGCCGAAACGCTCGGGGCCGGGCGCCTCTACAGCTTCCGCCGCATCGTCCTGCCGACCGTTTTGCCGGCGCTGCTCACCGGCTTCGCGCTGGCGTTCGCACGGGCGGTGGGTGAGTACGGCTCGGTGATCTTCATTGCCGGTAACCTGCCCTTGAAGACCGAGATCACCCCGCTGCTGATCGTCATCCATCTCGAGGAGTTCGACTACCGCGGCGCGGCGGCGCTCGGCGTCGTGATGCTGGCGGTCTCCTTCGTCCTGCTGCTCGCCATCAATCTGCTGCAGGCCTGGGCGCGGCGGCGTCATCAAGCGGGGGCGCACTGATGGCCGGCGGACGCGACGTCGCGGCACGTCGCCCGGCGCGTCCGGGCGAGCACAGCTGGGCGAGCGCGCTGGTGCGCGTAGTGTGCGTCGCCGGCTCGCTCGCCTTCCTCGCGGCGCTGCTGCTCGCACCCCTCGCCACGGTGTTCACGGTCGCGCTCGGCAAGGGAGTGGAGTCCTACTTCGCCAGCTTCGCCGACCAGGATACCCGGGCGGCGATCCGCCTCACGCTCACGACCGCGGCCGTGGTGGTGCCGCTCAACACGCTGTTCGGGCTCGCCGCAGCCTGGGCGATCGCCAAGTTCGAGTTCCGCGCCAAGAGCGTGCTGATCACCCTCATCGACCTGCCGCTGGCGATCTCGCCGGTGATCTCCGGTCTGCTGTTCGTGCTGCTCTTCGGGCTGCAGGGCTGGTTCGGCGTGTGGCTCGAGCGGCACGAGATCAGCGTGGTGTTCGCCCTGCCCGGCATCGTGCTGGCGACGCTGTTCGTCACCCTGCCGTACGTGGCACGCGAGCTCATCCCGCTCATGCAGCAACTCGGCAACCACGAGGAGGAGGCCGCGATCACCCTCGGCGCGGGCGGCTGGATGACTTTCTTTCACGTCACGCTGCCGAAGATCCGCCGCGGGCTGCTCTACGGGGTGATCCTCTGCAATGCGCGCGCCATGGGCGAATTCGGCGCGGTGTCGGTGGTGTCGGGGCACATCAGCGGCCTGACCGTCACCATGCCGCTGCACATCGAGATCCTCTACAACGACTATGATTTCGTGCGTGCCTTCGCGGTGGCCTCGCTCCTCACGCTGCTCGCCGCCGCCACCCTGTTGCTGAAGCGACTGATGGAACGACGCGCCGCGGCGCGGCGCTGAGCGGTCGGCCTTCACCCCGCGCGCGGCGGCCTCAGCGCGCGGAGATCCGGTCGTACACCCCGCCGTCGGCGAAGTGCGTACGCTGCACGCCGGCCCAGCCGCCGAAGGCGGCAATGTCGATCAGCCGCAGCGCGGGAAAGCGCGCCGCGTAGCGCGCGGCAACCGCCGCATCGCGCGGCCGGAAAAAATTGCGCGCGATGATCTCCTGACCTTCCGCGCCGTAGAGGAACTCGAGATATGCCGTCGCCACCGCCCGCGTGCCGTGGCGCGCGGCCGCCTTGTCGACCACCGCCACCGGCGGCTCGGCCAGCATGCTGACGCTCGGCACCACCACCTCGAGCCGGTCGGCGCCGATCTTGTTGAGCGCGAGCAGCGCCTCGCTCTCCCATGCGATCAGCACGTCGCCGAGCTCGCGCTGCACGAAGGTGGTGGTCGAGCCGCGCGCGCCACTGTCGAGCGCCGGCACGTTGCGGTAGAGCCGGCGCACGAAGTCGCGCGCGCTCGCCTCGCTGCCGCCCGGCTGAGCGACAGCCCAGGCCCAGGCCGCCAGATAGTTCCAGCGCGCTCCGCCCGAGGTCTTCGGGTTCGGCGTGATGACGGCGACCCCCGGTCGCGCCAGGTCGCCCCAGTCGCGGATCCCGCGCGGATTCCCGCGGCGCACCAGCAGGACGATCGTCGAGGTGTAGGGTGCGCTGTGGTCCGGCAGGCGGCGCTGCCAGTCGGGCGGCAGGAGCCCGGCGATGCGGGCGATGGCGTCGATGTCGGCCGCGTCGGCGAGCGTCACCACGTCCGCGGCGAGTCCCTCGATCACCGCGCGCGCCTGACTGCCCGAGCCGCCGTGGGACTGGTTGACCCGCACCACCTGAGCGGTGCGCGTGCGCCAGAAGCGCGCAAAGGCGGCGTTGTATTCCTCGTACAGGTCGCGGGTCGGGTCGTAGGAGACGTTGAGCAGCGACACGCGCGGCGCCGCGGCCGCCGGCGGCAGCAGCAGCGATGCCGCCACGGCGCTGCAGGCGGTGAGCACCTTGCGGCGAGACCCGCTGGCGCCGCTCATGAAGCGGGTGTGTACTCGGGTACCGCGAGTCCCAGTGCGCGCAGCAGGTGCGGCTCGAGCGCTTCGGCGCATTCGCTCACCGAGCGCGGCCCGCCGAGCTCGGCGAGTTGCGTCATCTCGAGGCCCTGATAGCCGCAAGGGTTGATGCGCCGGAACGGCTCGAGATCGAGCGCCACGTTGACGGCGAGGCCGTGATAGCTGCCGGCGCGGCGCACGCGCACCCCGACGCTGGCGAGCTTGGCTCCCGCGACGTATACGCCCGGCGCGCGCGGCCGGCACTCGGCACGGATGCCGAATTCGGCTGCCAGTGCGATCACGCCGCGCTCGAGCGCGCCGACGAAGCCGCGCACCGTGAGACCGGCGCGCCCGAGGTCGACGAGCGGGTACACCACCAGCTGCCCGGGGCCGTGGTAGGTGACCTGGCCGCCGCGGTCGACCTGCACCACGGGAATGTCGCCGGGCGCGAGCAGGTGTGCGCGGCTCGCGTTCGCCCCGAGCGTGAACACCGGCGGATGCTCGAGAAACCAGATCTCGTCGGGGGTCGCCGCGCTGCGCTCCGCGGTGAAGCGCTGCATGGCCCGCCAGGTGGGCTCGTATTCGACCCGCCCGAGGCGCCGCACCCGCGGGCGCGGCGCCGCGCGCGGCGCTGCGGCGGCCGGCGGCTCGAGCGCCGACGACCGCGCGGCCGGGGCGCCCGCCGCCGTCATTGCGGCAGGCTCCGGTTGTCGAGGCCGGCGTTGTTGCGTTTGAGCGCCTGCTCCGCCCGGTAGCTCGATCTCACCAGCGGGCCAGATACGCACTCGAGGAACCCGCGCGCGAGGGCCGCGGCCCGATAACGATCGAACTCCGCGGGTGTCACGAAGCGCTCGACCGCCAGGTGGTTTTGCGTCGGGCGCAGATACTGCCCGAGCGTCACGATGTCGACGCCGGCCGCACGCAGGTCGGCGAGCGTCTGCTCGATCTCCGCATCGCTCTCGCCGAGCCCGAGCATGAGGCTGCTCTTGGTGAGCACCCCGGGCCGGTGCCGCTTGGCGTGCGCCAGCACCTGCAGCGTCTGCTCGTAGCCCGCGCGCGGATCGCGCACCGGATGGGTGAGCCGGCGCACGGTCTCGATGTTCTGCGCGAATACCTCCACGCCGGAATCGACCACCGTGGCGACGTCGGCGAGCACGCCCTGGAAGTCAGGCGTCAGCGCCTCGACCGCGGTGGCCGGGTTCAGCCGCTTGATCGCCCGGACGCAGGCGGCATAGTGAGCCGCGCCGCCGTCGGCAAGGTCGTCGCGATCCACCGAAGTGAGCACCACGTAGGAAAGCCGCATGAGCTGCACGGTGCGCGCGGCGTTGTCGGGCTCGTCCGGGTCGAGCCAGCCGTGCGGGTTGCCGGTGTCGACCGAGCAGAAGCGGCAGGCGCGTGTACAGACCGCACCCATCAACATGAGCGTCGCAGTACCCGCGTTCCAGCACTCGCCGATGTTGGGGCACTTGGCCTCTTCGCACACCGTGGCGAGGTGGTGCTCGTGCACGATGCCGCGCACGGTCGCGAAGCCGCGGCCGGTGGGTGCACGCGCGCGCAGCCACGGGGGCTTGCGCGCGGCGGGCGCGGCGGCCGGCTGCGTCTTGATGCCGTCGCGTATGGCGGTAAAGCCCTGAGGCGTAAGGTATTTCTCGCCGCTGCGCGGGGCGGCGGCGCCAGCCACTACGATGCCAATGTCCTCGAGCTTCGACACCGTGTCATTGTAGCGCACGCAGTTGCGCCTCCAGCGCCGCGAGACGCTCGGCGGTGCCGACGTCGCTCCAGGCGCCGCGGTGCAGCTCGCCGCGCACGCGCTGCGCGGCGATGGCGCGATTCAGCAGCGGCAGCAGCGGGAAGCGCCCGGCGCTGCAGCCGGCGAAGAACTCCGGCCGGTACACGCCCACACCCGAGTAGGTCAGCCGCTCGGTGTCGCGGTTCACCACCCGCTCGCCGTCGAGCCCGAAGTCGCCACGTGGGTTGTGAGGCGGGTTGGGCACCAGCACCAGGTGCGCGTGCGAGCGTGGCTCGAGGGCGAGCGCGGCGAAGTCGATGTCGGTCCAGATGTCGGCGTTCACCACCAGGAAGGGACCGGGCCCGAGCAGTGGCACGGCCCGAAAGATGCCTCCACCGGTCTCGAGCGGCACCGGACCCTCGTCGCTCCAGGTGATCGCGACGCCGTACTCGCGTCCGTCGCCGAGGGCGTCACGCAGCTTCTCCCCGAGCCACGACAGATTGATGACCACGTCGCGGATGCCGGCACGCGCGAGCGCCGCCAGGTGCCAGGCGATCAGCGGCTTGCCCGCGACGGTGAGCAGCGGCTTAGGCAGCGAATCGGTGAGCGGCCGCATGCGCTCGCCCCGTCCGGCCGCGAGCAGCATCGCCTTCACGCGGGCGCGGCGCCGCGGCGGGAGCGCGCCGCGGCCTCACGGACATTGGCCTCGGGCAGCGCCGCCACCACCCGCTCCTCGATGAATCGCCCGAGGGACGTGAGCTCGCGGTAGCGCGCGCAGGCGTCGCGCACGTAAGCGAGCGTGCGCGGCAGATCGGCCAGGTAGCCCGGCTTGCCGTCGCGGTACCAGAGCCGGCAGAAGATCCCGAGCACCTTGAGGTGCCGCTGCACGCCGATCAGGTCGAACCAGCGCAGGAATTCCGCCTCGCCACCGCCAACCGCGCCGCCCTGGGCGGCGAGCAGTGCCCGATAGCCTCGCACCCATTCCACCACGCGCGCCCGCGGCCACTCGATGTAGCAGTCCTTGAGCAGCGACACCAGGTCGTAGCCCACCGGGCCGCGCAGCGCATCCTGGAAGTCGATGATGCCCGGGTTGCGCTCGCCGACCACCATGAGGTTGCGCGAGTGATAGTCGCGGTGCACGAACACCTCGGGCTGCGCGAGTCCCTCGCGGATCAGGAAGGCGAACGCCTCGGCGATGAGCTGCGACTCCGCGGGTGACGGCGTGAGCGAGAGGTGCCGGGCGAGAAACCACTCCGGCATGAGGGCGAGCTCGCGCTCGAGCGCCGCGCGGTCGTAGGGCGGCAGCTCGCCGCTCGCAGCACGGCCGCGCACCTGGATCGCGGCCAGCACCGCGAGCGCATCCCGATAGAGCGGCCCCGGGTCGTCCCCCGCGTTGAGCCGCTCGAGATAGAGCGTGGTGCCGAGGTCCTCGAGCAGCAGCAGGCCCCGGCCGACGTCGGCCTCGTGCACGTGCGGGACGTGGGCGCCGAGGGACTCGAGCAGCCCTGACACCTTCAGGTACGGGCGCACGTCCTCCTTATCCGGGGGGGCGTCCATCACGACGTAGGTCGCGCCGTGGCGAAATACGCGAAAGTAGCGCCGGAAGCTGGCATCGCTCGAGGCCGGCGCGATGCGCTCGGCCGGCAGTCGCAGCTCGCGCGACAGCCACTCTTCGATCAGCGCCAGTCGCGCGTCGGTCTGCAACATGTGAGGCGTGAGGTCCCGGAGAAGGCCGTTCGAGCCCCGCGTGGCTGCGGCGCGACATTATAATGCCGGCCTCCATGCTGCGTCCGGGCCCACTGTGCATCGCCATCGTAGCGCTCGGCGGCATCATGCCGGGTGCGCGGGCCGGGGATCCGCCCTGTCCGTCCCAGATTGCGCTGCCCGCGGCGCCCCCCGCGCCGACGCCCGCGCCGACGACCGGCGCTGTCGGCCAGGCGCGCAGCCCTGCCGATAAAGACCGCATCGAGGTGAGCAGCGATCGGGCGACGCTCGGCGTCGACGGCAACGCGACGCTCCAGGGCAACGTCGAGGTGCGCCAGGGCGAGCGCGTGATCCGCTCCGAGCAGCTGCAGTACGATGCGCGCAATGGCGCGGTGAGCAGCGACGGGCGCATCGACTACAACGACCCGCTGGTGCACGTGACCGGGGCCGGCGGCAGCTACTCGGCGGCCGCGGGCGCGGATTTCAAGTCCGCGCAGTTCGAGCTGCGCCAGCGCGCGGCGCGCGGCGCGGCACAGAGCATGCAGCTCACTCCGCAGGGCACACTGCGCCTGAAGGGCGTGAGCTTCACCACCTGCCCAGCTAACGACAAATCGTGGCGGCTCAAGGCCGATAGCATCACCCTCGACACGCGCAACAAGATCGGCACGGGACGCGATGCGCGCGTCGACTTCTTCGGCGTGCCGTTCATCTATCTGCCGTGGGTGTCCTTCCCGCTGAGCGGTGAGCGCAAGAGCGGTTTCCTCTTCCCCAGCGTTGGCAACACCTCGACCAGCGGCCTGCAGCTCGCGGTGCCGTACTACTGGAACATCGCGCCCAACGCCGATTTCACCTTTCAGCCGGTCGAGTACAGCAAGCGCGGCCCCGATCTCGGCGGCGACCTGCGCTTTCTGACGGCGAGTCAGCGCGGGGAGCTCGATTGGAACTATCTGCCCAACGACAGCGTGTTCCACGGCAGCCGCAGCCGGGTGCAGCTGAGCGACGTGGTGCAGCTGCCGGCCGACTTGCGTCTGACGCTCGCGGCGCAGAACGTCAGCGACGACCTCTATTTCCAGGACTTCTCGCAGAGCCCGGAAGGCACCAGCACCGCGTTTCTCGAGCGTCGCGCGACCCTCTCGTACCGCGGCGAGCACTGGAGCTTCGACGGCGAGGCCCAGCAGTACCAGACGATCGACACGACGCTGCTGGTCGACGAGCGCCCGTACACGCGTCTGCCGCGGCTGGCGCTGCACAGCGATTACACCCTCGGCAACGTGCTGCACTACGGCTTCGATTCCGAGATCGTCGACTTCCAGCACGCCGCGTCGGTGCCGGGCGAGCCGCTGCTGCCGACCGGCTGGCGCGCTGACGTCTCGCCCGGCCTGTCGCTCGATCTCGCCGGACCGGGCTATTTCCTGCGCCCTGCGTTCGCCTGGCGCGGCACCGAGTACCAGCTCGACAACACCGCGCCGGGCGCGCCGCGTTCGCCGTCGCGTACCGTGCCCATCGCGAGCCTCGACACCGGGCTGGTATTCGAGCGCGACAGCGGCTCGCATGGGGAGCGCACGCTCACGCTCGAGCCGCGCATCCTGTACCTCGACGTACCCTACCGGAACCAGGACGCGCTGCCGGTCTTCGATACCGCGCTCCCGGATCTCAATCCGGTCGAGCTGTTTCGCACCAACCGCTACGTGGGCGCCGACCGTGTGAGCGACGCCAACCAGGTGAGCTTCGGGGTGACCAGCCGGCTGCTCGATTCGCTCGACGGGCGGCAGTTTCTCGCCGCGACCTTCGGCCAGACCTATTACTTCCAGACTCCGCGCGTCGCCCTGCCCGGCGAGACGCCGCTGACGGGTAAGCATTCCGACATGGTGGCGACCGTGGCGCTGACCGCCTTCCAGCACTGGGGCGCGGATCTCGGCGTGCAATGGGACCCGCAGAACGAGCGCAGCGAGCGCACCGAGGTGAACCTGCAGTACAAGCCCGCGAGCGATGCGGTGATGAACCTCAGCTACCGTTACGAGCGCTTCGAGCAGCTGCCGGAGATCATCCAGGGGGTCACGCTGCTGTGCAGCCCGCTGCTCGCCCCGGCGGGCTGCAACCAGCAGGGCTACGACCAGGTGGATTTCTCCTCGGCCTGGCCGATCCGGCGCAACTGGGCGGTGTTCGCACGCGATGTGTACGACCTGCGCCACGGCGAAGAACTGGAGGAGTTCGCCGGCTTCGAGTACCGTGCCTGCTGCTGGCGGCTGCGCCTCGGCGCCCGCCGCTACGTGAGCAGCTTCACCGGCGGGCGGGACACCGGGGTATGGCTGCAGCTGGAACTTGCGGGGCTCGCAGGTGTCGGATCGGCGACGGACACCTCCCTCTCCGAGGAGATCCGCGGATACACTCCCCCCGAGGCGAATACCCGCAGACTCAGGGGCCCGTGAGAAGAATGGTGGACAGGAGGACTCATCCCATGCGGCGGCGCATCCTGACCCCGGCCTGGCTCGTGCTGGTGCTCGGCGGGGTGGCCCTGGCCGCGTACACGCCCGCCCGGGCGCAGACCCGCGAGCTCGAGACCCGCGGGGTGCTGCTCGACCGCATCGCCGCCATCGTCAACGACGGCGTGGTGCTCAACAGCGAGCTCGACCAGCAGATCGCGGCAGTGAGCGAGCGGCTGCGCGCGCAGAAGCTCGAGCTGCCGCCGCAGAACGTGCTGCGCCAGCAGGTGCTCGACCGACTGGTGCTGCAGGAGATCCAGATGCAGCGCGCCAACCACGACGGCATCAAGGTCTCCGACGAGACGCTCAACTCCGCGCTGCAGGAGGTCGCCAAGCGCAACAACCTCACCTTGTCGCAGCTGCCGGACGCGCTCGGCTCGCAGGGCATCGACTACCCCGCCTACCGCGACGACCTGCGCAGGGAGATCACGCTCTCGATGCTGCGCCAGCGCGACGTGCTCGACCACATCAGCGTGACGCCGCGGGAGATCGACCAGTACCTGGAGAAGCAGGCCCGGATGCCCTCGCAGAACAACGAGTACAACGTGTCGCACATCCTGATCGCGGTGCCCCAGGAGGCGACCCCGGCGCAGATCGACCAGGCCGCCAAGCGCGCCGCGGACGTCTACCAGAAGGCCACGAGCGGCGAGGACTTCGCCAAGCTGGCGCTCGCCTACTCGAACAGCCAGACCGCGCTCGAGGGCGGCTCGCTCGGCTGGCGCAAGGGCAATGAGCTGCCGACGTTCCTCGCCGACGTGATCGCGAAACTCAAGGCGGGCGAGGTGAGCGAGCCGCTGCGCACTCCGACCGGCTTCCACATCGTGAGGCTCAACGACATACGAGGCGCCGAGACCAAGACCCTGGAGAACCAGGTGCACGTGCGCCACATCCTCATGAAGACCAACGCGCTCGCCGACGATGCCACGGTGCGCCAGAAGCTCGAGGTGCTGCGCGAGCGGATCCTCAAGGGCGAGGACTTCGCCGGGCTCGCCCAGACCAACTCCGAGGATCCGGGCTCGGGCGCCGAAGGCGGGGATCTCGGCTGGACCGGGCCGGGGACCTTCGTACCGGAGTTCGAGCACGTGCTCGAGGGGCTCAAGGTGGACGAGATCAGCGAGCCGTTCAAGACCCAGTACGGCTGGCACATCGTCCAGCTGCTCGGCCGCCGCACGATCGACAACAGCGACGAGATGAAGCGCCGCCGTGCCATGGAGGCGATCCGCGCCAGCAAGGCGGACGAGGAGACGGAGCTGTGGCTGCGCCGCCTGCGCGACGACGCCTATGTCGAGTTCAAGTCCTGAGCCATGGCTTCCGCGGATCGTCCTGACATCGGGTGAGCCCGCGGGCGTCGGCCCGGAGCTGTGCCTCGCGGTGGCGCAGCGCGAGTTCGCCTGCGAACTGGTGTGTCTCGCCGACGGCTCCCTGCTCGAGGAGCGCGCGCGCAGCCCGGGTCCCGCCATCGCGCTCCGCCCCTACGGGGCCCACGCACGCCGTGCCGCGGTGCGCGAGCGCCACCGGCCGGGCACGCTGCTGATCGAGCACGCGAGCCTGCGGGCGCCGAGCGCCCCGGCGCAGCCCGATCGCGCCAACGCGCCTTACGTGCTGGCGCTGCTCGACCGGGCGATCGACGGCGCGCTCGCCGGTGAGTTCGATGCCGTGGTCACCGCCCCGGTGCACAAGCAGACGATCAACGAAGCGGGCGTCGCCTTCAGCGGGCACACCGAGTACTTCGCGCAGCGCGCGCACGCGCCGCAGCCCGTCATGATGCTCACCGCGGGGACGCTGCGGGTCGCGCTCGCGACCACGCACCTGCCACTCGCCGCGGTCAGCGCCGCCCTCAGCGTCGACTCGCTGTGCGCCACCGCCGGGATCCTGGCGCGCGAGCTCGAGCGCTGCTGGTCGATCCGCGCGCCGCGCATCGCGGTGTGCGGATTGAACCCGCATGCCGGCGAGGGCGGCTACCTCGGCGACGAGGAGCAGCGGGTGATCGCCCCGGCGATCGAGAGAATGCGGCAGCGCGGCATCGATGCCCGCGGGCCGCTACCGGCGGATACGGTGTTCGTGCCGCAGGTGCTGGCGGGATTCGATGCGGTGCTGGCCATGTATCACGACCAGGGGTTGCCGGTGGTCAAGCATGCCGGCTTCGACCGCGCCGTGAACGTCACGCTCGGACTGCCGTTCGTGCGCACCTCGGTCGACCACGGCACGGCGTTCGCACTCGCCGGCAGCGGCCGGGCCGACCCCGGCAGTCTCGTCGCCGCGGTACAGCTCGCCGTCGAGCTCGCCGCGCGCCGCCGCTGATGGCGGCCGCGGCAGCTGCCCGCCGGGCGCCGCGACGCAAGCGCTTCGGCCAGCATTTCCTGCACGACCCGGCGGCCATCGCGCGCATCGTGCGCGCGCTCGCACCGCGCCCCGGCGATCATCTGGTGGAGATCGGCCCGGGGCGCGGCGCGCTCACGCGGCGGCTGCTCGAGTGCGCCGACTGCACGCTGGATGCCATCGAGATCGACCGCGATCTCGCCGCGCAGCTCGCCAGCGCCTTCGCCGGTTCCGCACAGCGGGCACTGCACGTCGGCGATGCTCTGGAGTTCGACTACCGCGGCCTGGCGCTGCAGCGCGCCGGCCGGTTGCGCATCGTCGGCAACCTGCCCTACAACATCTCGACCCCGCTGCTGTTCCGGCTGCTCGCCCAGGCGGACGCCATCGTCGACCTGCATGTCATGCTGCAGCGGGAAGTGGTCGCGCGCCTCGCCGCCCGGCCCGGCGAGCCCGGCTACGGCCGTCTGGGTGTGATGCTCGCCCCCTGGATGAGCTGCGAGCGGCTGTTCGAGCTCGGGCCGGGCGCCTTCCAGCCTGCGCCCCGGGTGTGGTCGGCGGTGGTGCGCCTCAGGGTGCGCGACGCGCCACTCTTTGCCGTGAGCCCGCACTACGCGGCGGTAGTGGCCGCCGCCTTCTCGCACCGCCGCAAGACACTGCGCAATGCGCTCACCCGGCTCCTCGGCCGGGAGCAGATCGCCGCCTGCGGCCTCGATCCCGGTACCCGGCCCGAGCAGCTCACTCCGCAGCAATTCAACACCCTGGCGCAGACCCTCGACCGCGCGCGCGTCTGAGGCTAGGCTTCGGTCTGCGGCGTGCTGCGAGGGAGACTCTTATGGCGGTTTACCGTCGCATCCTGCTGGTCGTGGACCTGACCGAGGACAGTCCGGTTCTGGCGCGGCGCGCCCAGGCGCTCGCCGCGGCGCTCGGCGCCGAGATCGAGCTGCTGCACGTCGTCGAGTTCGTGCCGGTCGAGCCCATGGGCGAGACCCTCATGCCCTCGGTGCAGATCGAGGAGGAGCTGCTCGAGCGCGCACGGCAACGCCTCGGCGCACTCGCCGCCGAAGTGGGACTCGCCTCCGCGGCCTGCCGGGTCGAGAGCGGCAATGTCAAATCGGAGATCGTGCGCGTGGCACGCGAGCGGCACACCGACCTCATCGTGCTCGGCAGCCGCGAGCGTCACGGGCTGTCGATTCTGGTAAATCTCACCGAGGACACGGTACTGCACGCGGCCCCCTGCGACGTGCTCGCGATGCGCGTCGGCCGCGGCTGAGGCTAGAATCCCCTCATGACGATCCACGACCACAAGATCCGGGTCGACGTCGAGACCAGCTATCTCGACGAGCAGTCCGACCCGCGCGAGCGCCGCTTCGTGTTCGCCTACACGATCACCATCCGCAACGAGGGCCAGGTGCCGGCGCGGCTGCTCACCCGGCACTGGGTCATCACCGACGCCAACGGCAAGGTGGAAGAGGTACGCGGCGACGGCGTGGTGGGCGAGCAGCCCTACCTCAAGCCCGGCCAGGGGTTCCGCTACTCGAGCGGCGCGGTGCTCGAGACGCCGGTCGGAGCCATGCAGGGCAGCTACCAGATGCTCGCTGACGACGGCGCGCACTTCGACGCACCGATACGACCCTTCCGGCTTGCCATGCCGGGAATCCTGCAGTGACGCGCTATGCGATCGGCGACGTACAAGGCTGTGACCGGGAGCTGCGCGAGCTGCTCGAGCGGCTGAGGTTCTCGCCCGACCGCGATCGGCTCTGGTTCGTCGGCGATCTCGTCAACCGCGGCCCCGGCTCGCTCGCCGCGCTGCGCCTGGTGCGCTCGCTCGGCGATGCGGCGGTGGTGGTGCTCGGCAACCACGACCTGCACCTGCTCGCGCTGGTGCACGGCGGCCACGGCAAGCGCGCCAGTGACACGCTCGACGAGGTGCTCGCGGCCCCGGACCGCGATGGGCTGCTCGAATGGCTCATCACCCGGCCGCTCGCCCATTACGAGCACGGCGATCTGCTGGTGCACGCGGGGCTGGTGCCCCAGTGGAGCGTGGGCGACGCGCTCGGCCTCGCGCGCGAGGTCGAGACGGCGCTGCGCCACGAGCCGCGCCCGCTCCTCGAGCGCATGTACGGCAACGAGCCCGACCGCTGGGATCCCGCGCTCGCGGGTGCCGAGCGGCTGCGCTTCGTGATCAACGTGCTGACGCGCCTGCGGGTGTGCACCGCCGACGGGCGGGTGGACCTCGCCGTCAAGGGAGAGCCGCCGTCTCCGCCCGCGGAGCTGCGGCCCTGGTTCGAGCTCGAGGCGCGCGCCAGTCGCGGCACCCGCATCGTCTTCGGTCACTGGTCGGCGCTGGGTCTCGTGCTGCGCGACGGCGTCGTCGGGCTCGACAGCGGGTGCGTCTGGGGCGGCGCGCTCACCGCCTTCGACCTGGACGCCGAGCGACCGCCGGTGAGCGTGCCCTGCCGCGGCTATCAGCGGCCGGACGTCTGATCGGCGGCCGGAGCTTCCGCGGGGCCCCAGCTCACGGCGATCGCGGGGGTGTCCGGCCGGTAGATGTCGGGCGCGAGCTCGAGATCGATGGGCGCGTGGCCCGCGGCAGTGATCGGCAGCGTGACGCGCTCGGCGCCGTGCACTTCCAGCACTCCGAAGCGTCCTGGCACGACCCGGAACGCGAGCCGCATCGGCCAGGCGGTGCCCGCCACCGGCTTCAGCAACACGTGGCCGGACGCTGCAGCGCCGCTCAGATCGAGCACCAGCGTGTTGCGCTTCCAGTACTGCGGCAGGCTCCCCGAGTCGGTGCCGCTCACCTCGAGCTCGTGCACCGGCGCCGGCGGAGCGGCGGGCGGGTGGCGCCACGGCCAGTGCGGCGACCAGTGCGGCAAGCGCGGCAGGTGGCTGCAGCCGCCGGCCGCGAGCAGCCACACGAGTGCGGCGGCGCGCGCCGCGGTACCGGTTGCCTGCCTGCCGTGCATGGGATTCTCCTCGCTTCGTCGCTGCGCGTACCATACGCGAAAGAGATGGAGGACACATGCAGTCCCTGCAGGCATTCAATTTCCGTCAGTGGATCGACGCCAACCGCGGCCAGCTCAAGCCGCCGGTCGGCAACAAGCGTGTATTCCGCGACGGCGATTTCATCATCATGGTGGTCGGCGGTCCCAATGCGCGCCAGGACTACCACGTCGACCCCGGCCAGGAGTTCTTCTACCAACTCGAGGGCGACATGGTGCTCAAGACCATGCAGGACGGACGCGCGGTCGATGTGCCGATCCGCGCCGGCGAGGTACTGCTGATCCCGCCCAACATGCCGCACTCGCCGCAGCGGCCCGCTCACACCGTCGGCCTGGTGATCGAGCGCGCACGGCGGCCGGGGGAGTTGGATGGCTTCCAGTGGTACTGCCCGCGCTGTGGCCAGCGGCTGTACGAGGAGTTCTTCGAGCTCACCGACATCGAGAAGCAGTTCCCGCCGGTGTTCGATCGCTTTTACTCGAATCGCGAGCAGCGCACCTGCAAGCACTGCGGCACGGTGCTGGAGCGCAGTTGACGTGAAGGCCCGGATAGCGCTCGGCGACCGCGAGGTGGCAGTCGACCTCTCGCGGCCGGTGAGCCTCGCCGTGGAGGTGGATTTCGCCGGACCCCAGGCGCGCCATTTCGGCGCGCCGCCGGCGAGCGCCCGGCCGTTCACCGCCCCGGGCTTTGCAGGCTCGGTGGAGCACGGCGCGAGCTGCAACTGCCAGATCATCACTCTGATCCCGCACTGCAACGGCACGCACACCGAGTGCGTCGGTCATCTCACTCGCGAACGGCTCGATGCGTGGCGCGTCGCCCCGCCCGGGCCGTTGCCGGCGCTGCTGCTCACGGTCGATCCGGAGCCGGCGGGGGCGAGCGGCGAGGGAAGCGACCCGGCGCCGGCGAGCGGGGACCTGCTGATCACGGCGCACGCCCTCGCCGCAGGCTGGCCGCGTGAGCTACCCTTCGTCGCCCGTGCGCTGGTGGTCCGCACGCGTCCGAACGACGCCGCCAAGCGCCACCACGACTACTCCGCGGAAACACCCCCGTACCTGTCGCGCGAAGCGGCGGCGCTGCTGGTCGAGCGCGGCATCGAGCACCTCATCGTCGACCTGCCCTCGATCGATCGCGTCCGCGATCAGGGCCGTCTCACCGCGCATCGCCGCTTCTTCGGGCTGCCCGGCGGCTCGAGCGCGCTCGCCCTGGCGGCGCGGCCCGGCGCCACCGTCACCGAGCTCGCCTTCGTCCCCGAGGAGCTCGCCGATGGCGCCTGCCTCGTCGAGCTGCAGCTGCCGGCGCTCGCCGGAGATGCCGTGCCGAGCCGCCCGTTGCTCTATCCGCTAGCCCCATGACCGCCCGTCCGATGAGCGAAGCCACGACCCTCGAGTACGCGCGCTCCTGCGATGCCGCCGACCCGCTGCGCGGCTTTCGCGCGCGCTTCGCGCTGCCCGCGGACGAGCGCGGCGAGCCGCTCGTGTACCTCGCCGGCCACTCGCTCGGGCTCGAGCCGCTCGCCGCCCGCACGCTGGTGCTCGAGGAGCTCGACGAGTGGGCGCAGCGCGCGGTCGAGGGTCACGAGCACGCCCGGCGCCCCTGGGTGCCGTATCACGAGAACCTCACGGCAGGGCTCGCGACCCTCACAGGCGCGCGCCACGACGAAGTGGTGGCGATGAACTCGCTCACCGTGAATCTGCACCTGATGCTGGCGAGCTTCTACCGGCCGCAGGGCGAGCGGGTCCGCGTACTCATGGAAGCCGGCGCGTTCTCCTCCGACCGGTACGCGGTCGCTTCCCAGATCGCCTGGCACGGACTCGACCCGGAGCGCGCGCTGCTCGAGCTCGCGCCGCGCGCCGGCGCGGAGCTGCTCGATGAGGGTGCCATCGAGGCCTGCCTCGCCGAGCACGGGCGCCAGATCGCGCTGGTGCTCTGGCCGGGGGTGCAGTTCCGTACCGGGCAGGCGTTCGACCTGGCGCGCATCGCCAGTGCTGCGCACCGCCACGGGTGTCTGGTCGGCTTCGACCTGGCGCACTCGATCGGCAACACCCCCCTCGCGCTCGATGCCGCCGACGCGGACTTCGCCGTGTGGTGCGGCTACAAGTACCTGAACGGCGGCCCCGGCGCGATCGGCGGCTGCTTCGTGCACGAGCGGCACGCGCGCGCGCTGCCGCGTGCCGGGCACCGCGGCGCGCTGCCGGGTGCGCGCCTCGCCGGCTGGTGGGGCCACGAGGCCGAGACCCGCTTTCTGATGGAGCCCGGGTTTCGCGCCGCCGGAGGGGCGGCCGCCTGGGCGGTCAGCAATCCGCCGATTCTGTCGGCGGCGCCGCTCATCGCCTCGCTCGCGATCTTCCTCGAGGCCGGCATGGAGCGGCTGCGCGGCAAGTCGCGCGAGCTCACCGGCCACCTCGAGCGGCTGCTGCGGCCGCTCGAGCCGCGCGTGCAGATCATCACGCCGCGCGAAAGCACAGCGCGCGGCTGCCAGCTCTCGATCCGCATCGCCGGGGGCGCGGCACGCGGCCGGGCGGTGTTCGAAGCCCTGCACCGCACCGGCGTGGTGTGCGACTGGCGCGCGCCGGACGTGATCCGCGTGGCGCCGGTGCCGCTCTACAACCGCTTCGAGGACGTGTGGCACTTCGCGCAGCGTCTCGGGCAGGCGCTCGCCGAGCGGTCGTGAAGGGCGCCGGCGGCGTCACCGTCAACATCGTGGGCGCGGGACTCGCCGGCGCGCTGCTCGCGGTACTGCTCGCGCGGCGCGGAGTCGCCGTCACGCTGCACGAGCGCCGCCCCGACCCGCGGCAGGCACAGCCCGAGCGCGGCCGCTCGATCAACCTGGCACTCGCGGCCCGCGGCATCCGCGCGCTCGAGCGCGCCGGGGTGATGGAGCGCGTGCGCCCGCTGCTCATCGCCATGCGCGGCCGCATGGTCCACGAGCGCTCGGGTGTGACCGGCCTGCTGCCCTACGGCCAGCGCCCGCACGAGGTGATCTACTCGGTCGGCCGCGCCGATCTCAACCGGGTGCTGATCGAGGAGGCGCTGCGCCACCCGGGCGTGAAGGTGCATTTCAATCAGCTGTGCCTCGGGGCCGACGTACGCCGCGATCGTCTGCGGCTGCGCGATGGCGGCAGCGGCGCCGAGCGCGAGGTCGCGCTCATGCCCGCCATCGCCACCGACGGCGCCGGCTCCGCCGTGCGCGCGAGTCTCGCCGCGGCCGGGCTCGTCACCGTGCGCGAGGAATGGCTCGATCACGACTACAAGGAGCTCACGATGCCGGCGGCCGCCGGTCGCCACGCGCTCGACCCCCATGCGCTGCACATCTGGCCGCGGGGCGGCTTCATGCTGATCGCGCTGCCCAACACCGACGGCAGCTTCACCGCCACCCTGTTCCTCGCGCGCAGTGGCGCGGCGGGCTTCGCGGCGCTCACCAGCCCCGCGGCGGTCGAGGCCTTGTTCGCGCGCGAGTTCCCCGATGCGGTGCCGCTCCTCCCGCGGCTGGCGGCGGAGTTCGCCTCCCATCCGCAGGGACAGCTCGGCACGGTGCGGACGGCGCCCTGGCACGTCGAGGGCCGCGTGCTGCTGCTCGGAGATGCCGCCCACGCCATCGTGCCTTTCCACGGCCAGGGCATGAACGCCGCCTTCGAGGACTGCGCGGTGCTCGATGAGCTGCTCGAGCGTCACTCGCAGTGGCAGCCGCTGTTCGCGGAATTCGAGCGCGCGCGGCGCGCGAACACCGAGGCGATCGCGCAGATGGCTCTGGAGAACTACGCCGAGATGCGCGATGCGGTGCTCGACCCGCGCTTCCTGCGCCTGAAGAGCTTGGGATTGGCGCTCGAGCGGCGTTTCCCCGACCGTTTCATTCCGCGCTACTCGATGGTGATGTTTCACCCGGAGATCAGTTACGCCGAGGCATTGCGCCGCGGGGCGCTGCAGGCACAGCTGCTCGATGAGCTCGACGCCGCCCGGCCGGCGGGCTCGGCCGCGGAGCCGGAGCTCGGCCTCGCCACGAAGCTGATCCGCGAGCGCCTGCCGGTGATCGGCGCCTAGTGCGGCCGCGGCGCCGCGGGTGCGTTGCGCCGCTCGAGCGTCACAAAGGTCACCGGGTAGGCGTGACGCGCATCCGCGGGATGGGTGCGGCACTCGACGTCGTCCCACTGCGCCGCGTCGAACGCCGGGAAGTAGGTATCACCGGGCACTTCGGCGTGCACCTGGGTGAGGTAGATGCGGCGCGCGAGCGGCAGCAGCAGGCGGTAGACCTCGGCGCCGCCGATCGCCACCAGCTCCGCGCAGCCGCGCGCCTCGGCGAGCGCCTCCTCCAGCGAGTGCACCGCGATCACGCCCGCGGCCGACCAGCGCGGATCGCGGGTGAGCACCAGGTTGGTGCGCTCGGGCAACGGGCGGCCGATCGACTCGAAGGTGCGCCGGCCCATGAGGATCGGCTTGCCGAGCGTGAATTCCCGGAAGCGCTTCAGGTCCGCCGGCAGCCGCCACGGCAGGCCGTTGCTGCGGCCGATGACGCCGTTCTGCGCCATCGCGACGATCAGCGAGATCAGCGGCTGCGTGGCGCTCATGTGACGCGATTATTACAAGAGCGCTGTCAGATCTCCACAGCGGTATTGAGGACGACGACGTCGCGGAACGGCATGCGGAAGAATTCCGCCGCCTGAGTGCTGTATTGCTGCATGCGCGCAAACAGTCGCCGCTGCAGGCCGCGCAGGCCCGGCAGCGGCCGGGCGCGCACCACGTGCCGGCCGACGAAGAACGAGCTGTCCTCGGTGAACACGCGCAGGCCGCGTGCCCGGCACGACTTGAGCGCCTCGGCCACGTCGGGCGTCTCCATGAAGCCGAAGCGTGCGGTGATGTAGTAGACGCCGGGCAGCGACTCCTCGATGCGCAGCCTGCCGGTCGGATCCTGGCGCGGCGTGTCGGCGATCTCGACGTTGAGGATGATGACCCGCTGGTGCACCACGTGATTGTGCTCGATGTTGCGTATCAGCGCCGAGGGCACCAGGGTCGCGTTGCTGGCGAGAAACACCCCGGTGCCCGGCACCCGCTGCACGCCCGCCAGCAGCTTCGGCAGCTCGCTGCGCGGCACCGCCAGCTTGGCGAGCGCGGCGCGCAGCTCGAGCCGGCCGCTGCGCCAGGTCATGAACATGAGGAACAGCAACGCGCCGAGGGTGAGCGGGATCCATCCGCCGGTCGGCACCTTGGTCATGTTGCCGGCGACGAAGGCGCAGTCGGTGATCATCATCAGCCCGAACAGGCCCGCGACCTGCCAGGTGGGCCAGTTCCACTGCGTCGCGGCCACGAAGGCGCCGAGCACGGTGGTGATCGCCATGGTGCCGACCACCGCCGCGCCGTAGGCGCCGCCGAGCGCGTCGGAGGAGCCGAAGCCCACCACGAACAGGATCACCGCGGGGAATACCAGCCAGTTGACGATCGGCACGTAGATCTGCCCCGGCTCGAGCGCCGAGGTCTGCAGCACGCGCAGGCGCGGCAGCAGATCGAGGTGCACCGCCTGGCGCGCCATGGAGAAGGCTCCCGAGATCGTCGCCTGGGACGCGATCACCGTGGCGGCGGTCGCAAGAATCACCAGCCACGGCAGCAGCTGCGCCGGCACCAGGTGAAAGAGCGGGTGCGCGACCGGCTGGCCGAGCTCGAGCAGCATCGCCCCCTGGCCGAAGTAGTTGAGCACCAGCGCCGGCCCCACCAGCGCGAACCACGCCACCCGCACCGGCCGCTTGCCGAAGTGTCCCATGTCGGCGTAGAGCGCCTCGCCGCCGGTGATCGCCAGGAACACCGCGCCGATGATCGCGAGCGCGACCTGCGGCCGGTGAAACAGCAGCGTGAGCCCGTACCAGGGATTGAGCGCGGCCAGCACCCGCGGGTTGCGGCTGAGCGGCACCGCGCCGATGACCGCGGCGACCACGAACCAGGCGACCATGATGGGACCGAACAGCGCCGCCACGGTGGCGGTGCCGCGGCGCTGATAGGCAAACAGCACCGCGATGACGGCCACGGTGACCGGGATCACGAAGCTCTTGAAGTCCGGGTCGAGCACCTCGAGCCCCTCGACCGCGCTCAGCACCGAGATCGCCGGGGTGATGAGCGCATCGCAGAAGAAGAACGCCGTGCCGGCGAGCGCCAGCCCGACCGCAACCCGCGCCCAGGTGCTGCCGGTGATGAGGCGCCGCTGCGCCAGCGCGAACAGCGCCAGGATCCCGCCCTCCCCCTCGTTGTCCGCACGCATGATCACCGTGAGGTACTTGAGGCTCACCGAAATGGCGAGGCTCCAGAAGATGAGCGACAGCACCCCGAGCACCGCCTCGGCGTTGAAGTCGCCGGCGGCGCCGAGCGCCGACTCCATCGCATAGAGCGGGCTCGTGCCGATATCGCCGTACACGATGCCGGTCGCGGCGACTACCGCCGCAATCCTGAGGGGACGCTCCTGGTTCACCGGACGGTGCTCATACCGCTACCGGCGCCCTGATGGACGGATGATGGCGATAATCGAGGAACTCGAAATCCTGGTATTCGTACTGGAAGATGCTCGGCGGACGCCGGCGGATCGCGAGCCGCGGCGGCGCAAACGGCGTGCGCGCGAGCTGCTGGTCGGCCTGCTCGAGGTGATTGAGGTACAGGTGGCAGTCGCCGCCGGTCCAGATGAGCTCGCCGGGAGTGAGCTCGCACTGCTGGGCGAACAGGTGCGTGAGCAGCGCGTAGCTGGCGATGTTGAACGGCACGCCGAGGAACATGTCGGCGCTGCGCTGATAGACCTGACACGACAGCCGCCCGGCGGCCACGTGCAGCTGGAAGAACGCGTGGCACGGCATGAGGCGCATCTGCTCCAGTTCGCCGACGTTCCAGGCGCTCACCACGATGCGGCGCGAATCGGGATCGCGTTTGAGCCGTTCGACCGCCTGCGCGATCTGGTCGATGACCCGTCCGTCGGCCGCGCGCCAGGCGCGCCACTGGCGCCCGTACACCGGCCCGAGCTCGCCGTGCTCGTCCGCCCACTCGTCCCAGATGGTGACGCCGTGCTCGTGCAGCCAGGCGACGTTGGTCTCGCCGCGCAGGAACCACAGCAGCTCGTAGATCACCGCCGGCAGATGCACCTTCTTGGTCGTGACCAGCGGAAAACCCTGCGCCAGGTCGAAGCGCAGCTGCTCGGCGAAAAGCGACAGCGTGCCGGTACCGGTGCGGTCGCCCCTGCGCACGCCGGCGGTGCGGATGCGGCGCAGCAGCTCCAGGTACTGCTTCATGTCGCGGCGAAGTTCCCCGAGGGTGTGCGCGTGCGGTAGGCCCACACGAGCAGCACCACTCCCGCGATGATCATCGGCACCGACAGCACCTGGCCCTCGGTGAGCCACCCGCCGGCGAGATAGCCGATGTGCTCGTCGGGCACGCGCACGAACTCCACCAGCGAGCGCGCCATCCCGTAGAGAGCCAGGAACAGCCCCGCGGGCGCGAGCCGCGGACGAGGCCGCGCGGTGAACCACCACAGCAGCGCGAACAGCACCACCCCCTCCAGTCCCGCCTCGTAGAGCTGCGAGGCGTGGCGGACCTGGCCGTTGACCTCGAAGCCCCACGGCACGCTGGTCACCTTGCCCCACAGCTCGCCGTTGATGAAATTGCCGATGCGGCCGAAGAACAGCCCGAGCGCCGGCAGCGGCGCGGTGAAGTCGTATACATCCGCCACGTGCCGCCCGCGGCGCCAGGCGAACAGCGTGAGCGCCACCGCCACGCCGAGCAGCCCGCCGTGAAAGGACATGCCGCCGTCCCAGATCTTGACCGGGTACCAGGCATCCTCGGCCCAGAACTTCAGACCGTAGAACAGTACGTAGCCGATGCGTCCGCCGAGAATCACGCCCAGCATGCCGTAGAAGATCAGGTCATCGACGTCGTTGGCCTTCCAGGTGGAGCCGGGCGCCGCGGCGCGCCGCCGCGCAAGCCACCAGGCCCCGGCGAATCCGAGCAGGTACATGATCCCGTACCAGTGCACCTTGATCGGTCCGAGCTGGAACGCGATCGGATTGAAGCCGGGGTACCTGATCATGGGCGCGGTAGTTTAGCCGACGTCGCGCGTCACGCGGCAGAAGAACGCCTTCAGATAGAGCGTCTCCGGTATCGCCGGATGCACCGGATGGTCGGGCGACTGCCCGCCGGCCTCGAGGATCTGCACGGCGCGCCCGCTGTGGCGGGCGGCGGCCTGGATGGCGCTCATGAGCTCCGCCGCAGCGAGGTGATACGAGCACGAGCACGACACCAGCACGCCCTCCTCGGCCATGAGCGCGAGCGCCAGCTGATTGAGCTTGCGGTAGGCCGCCTGCCCCTTCGGGGTATCCTTCTTGCGCTTGATGAACGCCGGCGGATCGAGAATGACCACGTCGAAGCGCTCGCCCCGCTCGCCGAGCGCCTTGAGGGCATCGAAGGCGTCGGCGCACAGCGACTCGATCGCAACGCCGTTGCGCGTCGCATTGGCAGCGGCGAACTCGAGCGCTGTCTGCGAGGAATCGACGCAGACCACGGACGCCGCTCCGGCGCGCAGCGCGCCCACCGCCCAGGCCCCGACGTAGGAGCACACGTCGAGCACGCGCGCCCCGGCGCGCAGGTAGCGCCTCAGCCGCTCGCGGTTCGCCGTCTGATCGTAGAACCAGCCGGTCTTCTGGCCGTGGAGGAGCGGTGCCACGAAGGTGAGTCCCGCTTCCACTACCTCGAGTTCCGCCGGCACGGCGCCGAACGCCGCACCCGCTTCCGCGGGCAGATGCTCCAGCGCGCGCGCCGCCGAGTCGTTCTTCCAGAAGAATCCGCTCGGGGCGAGCACGTTGCGCACTGCGGCCGCGATCTCGTCCTTGAGCGCCTCCATGCCGGCGGTGGCGATCTGGCCGACTACGAACTCGCCGTAGCGATCGAGCACCAGTCCCGGGAGCCCATCCGACTCGCCGAACACCCAGCGGTAATGGGGGGTGGCGCGCAGTCGCTCACGCAGCGCGAGTGCCGCGGTCAGCCGTCGCTCGATGAGCGCGCGGCCGACCGGCTGCGCGGCGTCGCGCGACAGGATCCGTGCGCAGATCAGCGCGTGCGGATTCACGCATGCGTAGCCGAGGAAGGCGCCGCGCTGCGAGCGCAGCTCCGCGATTGCTCCGCGAGCGAACGCGCCGAGCGGCGTGCGTTCCGTGTCGACCTCGTTGCTGAACACCCACGGATGTCCGGCGGCGATGCGTCGCTCCTCGCCGCGCTTCAGCGTGAGCACGCGTGCAGCGGTTTCGGAAGAGCCGGTCTCGGAGGTTGTGCGGTTCAAGAGCAGATCCGCTGCGATTGGCGGGCGCAAGTATACAATCGCATTGGTGTATAACAATTTCTCCGAGGTGATACGTGTGGTTATTGCGCGGCAGCGTCGTCGTGACGCTATTCCTCGTGCCGTCATGCGTCCTCGCGGCATCGTCCGCCGCTGCGCCGGGCGTGCCGGCAGCGCTGCTGCATCCGCTCGAGTGGCGCTCCATAGGGCCGTACCGGGGCGGACGCGTGCTCGCAGTTAGCGGCGTACCGGCCGACCCGAACCGTTTCTACTTCGGCGCCGTCAACGGCGGCGTGTGGGAGACGCGTGACGCGGGGCGCACCTGGGCGCCGATCTTCGACGCCGCGCCCGTCGGCTCCATCGGCGCCCTCGCCGTCGCGCCCTCCGATGCACGCATCATCTATGTCGGCACCGGTGAGGCCGACATGCGCTCGGACATCGCCCAGGGCGCGGGCCTGTACCGCTCCGACGACGCCGGGCGCAGCTGGCAGCCGCTCGGGCTCGCCGACTCACAGCAGATCGGCCGCATCCTGGTCGATCCAGCCACCCCGGACGTGCTGCTGGTCGCGGCGCTCGGTCATCCCTATGGCGCCAACGAGACGCGCGGCGTGTACCGCTCGACAGACGCCGGCCGGACCTGGCAGCGCACCCTCTACAAGGATGCCGACACCGGTGCCATAGATCTGGCCGCCGGGCCGCAGCGGCTCGAGGTGGTGTATGCGGCGCTGTGGCAGACGCGCCGGCCTCCCTGGAGTGTCTATCCGCCCTCGAGCGGGCCGGGCGGCGGACTCTACCGGTCGGTCGACGGCGGCCGGACCTGGAGCGAGCTCTCGGGGCACGGCCTGCCGGAGAAGCCCGGCCGCATCGGCCTCGCCGTTGCGCCCTCCAGGCCAGAGCGCGTGTTCGCGCTGGTCGACGCCGCGGACGGCGGGCTCTACCGCTCCGACGATGCCGGTGCGAACTGGACGCGCGTCAGCAGCGATGCGCGGATCTGGAAGCGCGGCTGGTATTTCGGCGGCGTCACCGTCGATCCGCTCGATGCCGAAGTGGTGTATGTCTGCAACACCGCGGTCTACCGCTCGGGCGACGGCGGGCGGAATTTCCTCCCCGTCAAGGGCGCCCCCGGTGGCGACGACTATCACACGCTGTGGATCGCTCCGCGCGACCCGCAGCGGCGGATCCTCGGCGCCGACCAGGGTGCGGTGGTGACGGTCGACGGCGGGGCGAGCTGGAGCTCGTGGTTCAACCAGCCCACGGGTCAGTTCTACCACGTGGCGACTGACAAGCGCTTCCCCTACTGGGTCTACGGCGCGCAGCAGGACTCGGGCGCCGCGGGCATTCCGAGCCGCACTGACAACATCGACGGCATCAACCTGCGGCAGTTCGTCGAGATCGCCGCGGGCGACGAGCGCGACAACATCGTCCCCGACCCGGACGACCCGCAGGTGATCTTCGGCGGGCGCGTCGACCGGCTCGATCTGCGCACCGGGCAGACGCGCAGCGTCGCGCCGACGCTCGCCGATCCCGGCCTGTATCGGGGCACCTGGACGCTGCCGCTGGTGTTCGGCAAGCGGGGCTCGCACGCGCTCTACTTCGGCAATCAGCGCATCTTCCGCACTACCGACGGCGGCAGCCACTGGCAGGCGATCAGCCCGGATCTCACCCGGGAGAACCCCGCGACTCCCGCCAACCTCGATGCGGCGACGATCGCCGATCACGAGAATGCCGGCGCGCGCCGCGGCGTGGTCTACGCGATCGGGCCGTCGCCGCTCGATGCGCGGCTCATCTGGGCCGGTACCGACGACGGCCTCGTCTGGCGCACCCGCGACGGCGGCGCCCACTGGCAGAACGTGACGCCGGCGGACCTGACCGCCTGGTCGAAGATCGGCGTCGTCGAGCCTTCGCATTTCGACGCCGAGCGCGCCTACCTCGCCGTCGATCGCCACCGTCTCGACGATCCGCAGCCCTACATCTATCGCACCCGCGACGGCGGGGCGAGCTGGCAGCTGATCGTCGCCGGCATCGCCGCGGGCGGCACGCTCAACTCGGTCAACGTGGTGCGCGAAGACCCGCAGCACCGCGGCCTGCTCTACTGCGGCACCGAGCGCGGTGTGTACGTTTCCTTCGACGATGGCGGACATTGGCAGGCGCTGCAGCAGAGTCTGCCGCGCACCTCGGTGCGCGATCTCGTCGTGCACGGCGACGATCTCGTGATCGCCACGCACGGGCGCAGCCTGTGGATCATGGACGACGTGGCGCTGCTGCGGGCGCTGGCGGACGATCCTGGCGGCGGCGTGCGCCTGTTTCCGCCCGCACTCGCCTACCGCGTGCGCCCCACTGGATTTCTCGGCTCGCCCAGCCCTAAGGACGAGCCGCGCGGCGCCAATCCGGCGGCGGGCGCTTACATCGACTACGCGCTCGATGAGGCGACCAGCGGCCCCGTCACGCTGACCGTGACCGACGCACGCGGCGCGGCGGTGCGCACCTTCAGCAGCGATCAGCCCACCGCGCCGCCCGACCTCGCCCGTATCGACATCACGCCCGATTGGGTCGAGACGCCCGAGCCGCTCGCGTCCGGGGCCGGAGCCCACCGCTTCGTCTGGGACCTGCACTACGCGCCCAAGGCCTCGCTCGCCGCAGCCGATCCCGCGGAGAAAGAAGACGGAGTGTGGGCGCCACCCGGCCGGTACTGGGTCGAGCTCGCCGCCGGCGGGCAGCGTTACCGTCAGCCGCTCACGATCGCCCCCGACCCGCGCGTCCCCCTGCCGCCTGCCGCCTACCAGCGACAGTTCGCGCTCGCGCGTGACATCGAAGGCGCGCGCGTCGAGATCGCCGCGGCGCTCGATCAGGCCGGGCGACTGCGCAGCGCGCTGGAGGAGCGCCGCAAGGGCGCCACCGCGGCCGCGGCGACGGCGCTCGCCGCCGCCGACGAGCGGCTGCTCGCGATCAGCGACCTCGCGCCACCGCCACGCTCGCCCGACTCGCTCGGACCCGCGCCGAGCACGGTGCGCGGCCTGCGCTACCTCGGCGAGGCGTTCCGCAACCTCGCGCGCGCGGTCGACGGCGCCGACGCCGCGCCGAGCGTGGATGCGGAGCGCGGCTACGCACGGCACCGGGCGCTGCTCGAGCAGACGCTGGCGGATTGGGACCGGTTCAGGTACACCGAGCTGCCGCGGCTGAATGCGCAGCTGCGTTCCGACGGCGCGGCGCCGCTCACGCCCTGAGCGCGGCCGCGGCCGGAGTCCCAAAAGCGATGCACATTGCTCATCTCAATCCCGACGGCACGCCGAAGTACACCAACCATCTGGTGTCCGAAACCAGTCCGTACCTTCGGCAGCACGCGCACAATCCGGTCGAGTGGTACCCGTGGGGAAGCGAGGCGCTCGAACGTGCCCGCCGCGAGGGCAAGCCCATTCATCTCAGCGTCGGTTACGCCGCCTGCCATTGGTGCCACGTCGCGGCCCACGAAAGTTTCGAGGACGAGGCCACCGCGCGGCTGCTCAACGAGCGCTTCGTGAACATCAAGGTCGATCGCGAGGAGCGCCCCGACATCGACCGCATCTATCAGATCGCGCACCAGATGCTCACCCAGCGCGGCGGCGGCTGGCCGCTCACCATGTTCCTCACCCACGACGGCCAGCGGCCGTTCTTCGGCGGCACCTACTTCCCCAGGGAAGCGCGCTACGGCCTGCCGGCCTTCACCGACGTGCTGACGCGGGTCGCGGACTTCTACCGCGATCATGCCGCGGAGCTGCAGGCGCAGAACGCGGCGCTGCTCGCGGCCTTCGCCGGCCTGAATCCGCCGCCGGCCGCGTCCGATCTCGAGCTCACCGACGCTCCGATCCGGGCGTGCCGCGAGCAGCTCGCCGCGAGCTTCGATCGGCGCTACGGCGGCTTCGGCGGCGCACCGAAGTTCCCGCATCCCAAGTCGCTCGAGCGGCTGCTGCGCGACTGGCGCACGCGGCCCGCGGGCGCGGAGCCCGACCTGCAGGCGCTCCACATGGCGAGCCTGACGCTGCGGCGCATGGGGGAAGGCGGCATCAACGACCAGTTGGGCGGGGGCTTCTGCCGCTACTCGGTCGACGCGCAGTGGATGATCCCGCATTTCGAGAAGATGCTCTACGACAACGGCGCGCTGCTCGCGGAGTGCGCGAACTGCGCTCTCGCGAGCGCCGACGGCTTCTACGCCGAGGTCGCGGTCGCCACCGCCGGCTGGGCGGTACGCGAGATGCAGTCCGCCGAGGGCGGCTTCTACTCGAGTCTCGATGCCGACTCCGAGGGTCACGAGGGCAAGTTCTACGTCTGGGACCAGGACGAGCTGCGGCGCACGCTGAGCGCCGCCGAGCTGGCGGTGTTCGCGTCGCGCTACGGCCTCGACCGCGAAGCGAACTTCGAGGGCCGCTGGCATCTGTACGTGGCCGCACCGCTCGAACAGGTGGCGGCGGGCGCCGGATGCACGCCCGAGGAGGCCGCGGCGCTGCTCGCGGCGGCGCGCGGACGGCTCCTCGCGCTACGGGCGCAGCGCGTACGCCCCGCCCGCGACGAGAAGATCCTCACCTCGTGGAACGCGCTCATGATCCGGGGGCTCGCCATCGCGGCGCGCGTGCTGACCCGCGGCGATCTGGCCGAGGCCGCCAGCCGCGCGCTCGACTTCATCCGTGACACGCTGTGGCGCGACGGGCGGCTGCTCGCTACCTGCAAGGACGGCCGCGCACACCTGAACGCCTATCTCGACGACTACGTCTACCTCGCCGATGCGGTGCTCGAGCTGCAGCAGGTGCGCTTGCGCGCCGAGGAGCTCGACTTTGCGCGCTCGCTCCTCGAGGTGGTGCTGGCACACTTCGAGGACCACGAAGCGGGCGGCTTCTACTTCACCTCCGACGACCACGAGACGCTGATCCACCGCTCCAAGACCTTCAGCGACGATGCCACCCCGTCGGGCAACGGCATCGCCGCTTTCGTGCTGCAGCGGCTCGGGCACCTGCTCGGCGAGCCGCGCTACCTCGCGGCCGCGGAGCGCACCCTGCGGGCGGCGTGGCTCGCGCTCGGCCGCTATCCGCAGGCGCATGTGACGCTCGTCACCGCGCTCGATGAGCTGCTGCATCCGCCCGAGATCGTCATCCTGCGCGGCGAGCCGGCGGCGATCGAGAGCTGGCGGCGTGAGCTCGCGCGGGACTACGCGCCGCGGCGGCTGGTGCTGGCGATTCCGGCCGATACGCCGGGACTGCCGGCGGCGCTCGCCGACAAGTCGCCGCGCGGTGCGGCGGTCGCCTATCTGTGCCGCGGCAGCGTGTGCTCGGCGCCGCTCGAGACGCTCGAGGCCCTGCGTGCGCAATTGCAGCCGGACACTGCGCAGCCGGACGAGCCTACTGGTCGAAGACGATGAGTTGTGGCTCCGGATTGCTCGCGTCGTTGCCGAGCACGATGACCTCGGTGTCGCTGGCAACGTAGAACACCGCAGTGGCGCTGCCGGCCATCCGTCCCGCCGTCATCGCCAGCGTACCGCGGTTGTTGGTCGCATCGGTGAGCGTAAAGGTTCCGGAGATGCTGCTCGACTGAGCCGCGCTGCCCAGGAGGCTGCTGTCGCTCGGGCTGTTCTGGAACGTCCCGGTGTTACTGGCGGTGGTGAGCGCAAGCACGGCGTCGGCATTCTCGCTGCCCGCAGTGGTCACGCTGGTCGCGCCGATATACGGTCCGCCGGCGGTGGTCATGACGACCTGGGGGAAGAAGCGTCCGCTGCGCCCGCGGTTGCTGCCGTCGCTGGCAGGCTGCTCGAGCACGAAGGCGATGCCGTTGTTTCTCATGTAGAAGACGAAGTTGTAGGTCACGGCGCCGAGTGCAATGCTGATCGTCCCGCGTCCACTCGGGGCGACCGTGAACGAAGCGATGTTGGGCCCGTTCGGACCGGCAAACGAGAGCGGCGAGTTGGCCGGCACGGTGCCGCCGTCATTGAGGTCGACCAGTCCCTGCAGGAACCCGTCGGTCGTCGATCCGACCTTCGCCCCGCTCGCGAACAAACCGACCGCGGCGCTCGCATGGCCGCCCGAGATACCTTGCAGTGCAAACAGCGCCGACTGCAGCGAGCTATTGTCGAAGGCCGTCTTGGGCATGAAGCGCACGACTCCGGCCAGGATGCCGTCGGGGCTGGAACTCGGCTGATTGCCGTCGGTGCGCAACGCAAACAGAATTCCGGGCGTTGCGATGTAGAAACTGACGGTCGGACTCGCGCCGCCCGAGATGTTCAACACGCCGTGCCCGTTGGTCTGGTCGTCGATCACATAGCCGCCCGTCAACGGGGTCGCCGGCGCGGCGCCGCTCTGATCATCTCCCAGGCTGCTGTTGGCGATTGCCCCGGTGGTGGCGGTCGAGGCGCTGAGATCGAGCCGGCCGAAGAGACCCTTCTGCACCGCGCTCGCGCGCGGGCCGGCCGCGCCGCTCAGCCCGAAGAGGTAGCTGCCGACGACGTATTGAGTGCTGAACTTGGCGGAGCCGGCCTGGAACTGGTAATAGCCCGAGCCGGCGTAACCGGCCGCACCATCGGTCTCGACCAGCTCGCCAAAGGACCCGTCCGCCGACATCGTGAAGGCAAAGTGCATCGTCGTGGGCGGTGGGTTCGCCGGCGGGCTCGCGCCGCTCCACGGCGGATTGGTCACGGTCAGTGTCAGCGTTCCGTGGCTCGAGCTGTCCATGCTGTAGCTGCCGGTGAAGGCGACCTTGGTGTACGCCACGGAGCTGCCATCCGCCTGTGCGACGTTGACGTCCTCGAAGCCGTTGGCGATGTTGCCGTTGCCGTCGGCGAGGAAGCGCCCGATCATCGAGAAGGGCAGACCCGCGGCGGTGGAAAAACCACCGAATTCGAAAGCGAACGTGAAGTTGAACAGGCCGTTGCGGGTCGCAACGACGTAGACGACCACGCATGGCCCGGTCGTCGACGGCGACTGCAGCGCGGTCAGGGTGACGGCGCTCCCGGCCGGCGGGGTCGCGGGTGCGCTATAGCTGATCACCATCTTGTCGGTCGAGCTCGTCGGGACAGTCCCGACAGTCATGGTGCCGCCGGGCGTACCGAGGCTGCTGAGCCCGTTGTTCGCGGTGCAGGTGTCCCCCGGCTGAACGCCCCAGCTGATCGGCGACCCGTTGCTGTTGGAGACCTTGGCGGCAAAGGCGAACGTCGTGCCCGCTACGACCTGGGGCGAGACGCCGGCCCCGGGCTCGATGATGGTCACCGTGCCGCCGGCGCCGCCGCCACCGCCCCCGCCCCCGCCACCACCACCTCCGTGGTGTCCCCCGCCTCCGGCGCAGCCCGCCAGGATCGTCCCGATCCAGAGAAGCGCTGATACTAAGCCGCTGTTTTTCATGCCCTTATAGACCCCCGATTTCGCAGCCCCCGACGAGCCGCACGGCAGGCAGCCCCGCGGCTGCGGCGACCCTCAGCTATCAAGCGACATCCGGACGCGAAACGTGTCACCAATCGGGCGCGCGGTGCTTCGCACCGCGGGCGCTTCGGGTAGCATCGGTCCCGAGGAGTCCGCAGAGCTCCTGCCATGAATAAGTCCAGACGCTTCAAGGCGTTGGTCCCGGGGGAAGCCACCCGACTGCTCTCGCAGTGGCGCGCCGGGGATTCCGCGGCCTTCGATCGGCTGCTGCCGATCGTCTACCAGGAGCTGCGGCAGCTCGCCTCGAGCTACATGCGCTCGGAGCGACCGGACCACCTGCTCCAGACGACCGCGCTCGTGCACGAGGCGTACCTGCGTCTCGTCGATCGCTCTGAAATGAGCTGTGAGACGCGCAGCGATTTCTTCGCCGTCGCCGCCCAGGTGATGCGGCACGTACTCGTCGACTACGCCCGCGCGCGCACGCGCGCGAAGCGCGGCGGCGGGGTGCCGCCCGTGTCGCTGGAGGACGTTGCGGTGATCTCCGGCGAGCGGGCCGAAGAGGTGCTGGCCGTCGACGCGGCGCTCGAGGGCCTGATGTCCTTCGACCTGCGCAAGGGCACGATCTTCGAGTTGCGCCATTTCGGTGGCTTGTCGGTGGAGGAAGCCGCACAGGTGCTGCGCGTCTCGCCTTCCACGGTGGCCCGCGACTGGCGCATGGCCAAGGCCTGGCTGCGCCGTGCGATCGCCTCCGAGTCTCACCGTGGAAGCTGACCGCTGGCGGCGACTCGAGGAAATCTTTCAGTCCGCGCTCGACCGCGAGCAGCACGGTCGCGCCGCCTGGCTCGATTCGGTCTGCGGCGGAGACCTCGAGCTGCGCGGCGAGGTCGAGTCGCTGCTGGCCGCACACGAGCACGGCGAGCTCGACCTGACGCAGCCGGCCGCATTCGTGGACGCACTCAGGGTGCTCGAGCAGCGTGATTCACGCGTGCTCGAGGGGCGCCGCATAGGTCCGTACCGCGTGGTGCGGGAGCTGGGCCGCGGCGGCATGAGCCGGGTGTATCTCGCCGCGCGCGCCGACGAGGCATTCGAGAAGCGCGTCGCCATCAAAGTCGTCGAGCGCGGGCTCGACAGCGAGGAAATCACGCGGCGCTTCCTGAGTGAGCGGCAGATCCTCGCCAGGCTCGACCATCCCAACATCACGCGCATTCTCGACGGCGGCACCACCGACGACGGCCTGCCGTATCTGGTGATGGATTACGTCGAGGGTCAGCCGATCGACCGGTACTGCGAGGCGCACGCGCTCGATGTCGCGGCACGGCTGCGGCTCTTCCAGGGCGTGTGCGCTGCGGTCCACTACGCCCATCAACACCTCATCATTCATCGCGATATCAAGCCGGCCAACATCCTGGTCACGAGCGACGGCGTACCGCGGCTGCTCGACTTCGGCATTGCCAAGCTGCTCACACCCGAGGCGCAGCCGAGCCATCCGACGCGCACCGTCCTGCGGAGGTTGACGCCCGAGTACGCGAGCCCCGAGCAGGTGCGCGGTGAAGCACTCACCACCGCGAGCGACGTATATTCGCTCGGGGTGCTGCTTTACGGGCTCCTGTGTGGCCAGTCCCCGTATCGCGGGCAGCCAACCTCCGCCGGTGCGCTCGAACGGGCGATCTGCGAGGAGCAGCCACCGCGACCGAGCGCCGCGCTGGCGCCGGCTGGGTCCGCGCGGGGCGGCGAAAGCGCACCGGACAGACTGCGCCGGCGGCTCGAAGGTGATCTCGACAACATCGTGCTGATGGCGCTGCGCAAGGAACCGCTGCGGCGCTATGCGTCGGTCGAGCAGTTTTCGCAGGACATCAGCCGCCACCTGACGAACCTGCCGGTGATCGCGCGTCCGGACACAGCCGCGTATCGCACTGCCAAGTTCATCCGGCGCCATCGCACCGGGGTTGCGGCCGCCGCGACGATCATCGCGCTGCTGGCCGCGGGCGTCGTCGCCACATCGTGGCAGGCGCGCGTGGCGCGCGCGGAACGGGCCAGGGCGCAACAGCAGTTCAACGATGTGCGCAGGCTCGCGACCTCGTTCCTGTTTGAATTCAACAGCTCCATACAGAACCTCCCCGGCGCAACGCCAGCGCGCAAGCTTCTGGTGCAGCGCGCGCTCGAGTACCTGAGCAAGCTGGCGCAGCAGTCGCAGGGAGACCCGAGCCTGCAGCGCGAGCTGGCGGAGGCTTACCTCAAGGTGGGAGATCTGCAGGGAAACCCCTATGAGCCCAACCTGGGAAACACGCCGGGTGCCGTCGACAGCTACGACAGGGCACTGGCGATCAGCGCCAAACTGACCGCTGCGGACGGCGCCGATGCGCAGGCCTGGAAGTCCCTGGCGCGAAGCTATCGATCGCTGGGCGAAGTGCTGCCGCTGCTCGGCAGGAGCGGCGACGGCGTGACGGATCTGCGCCAGGCCGTGCACATCTTCGAGAGGCTGGTCGGCCAGACGCCTCGGGACCGCGATCTGCGGGTACAGCTCGCGGACTGCTATCAATCGCTCGGCGATCTTCAGGGTCACAGTGGCTTACAGAATCTCGGCGACCGCGCAGGAGCGCTGGACAGCTATCGCAAGGCGGGTGCGCTGTTCGACGCCATGGCTGCCGAGAGTCCCGCCGACCAGAAGGCGCGCGGCGGAGCAGCGGTGATGCGCATCCGCATCGGCGACATGCAGCAGGCGCAGGGCGATTCGGACGCAGCGCTCGATAACTACCGCGGCGCGATGCAGCGCGCGCAATCGCTCACCGCCGAGGATCCCAAGAACGACCGCTTTCAGCGAATTCTGGCCCTCAGCTATCGAAAAGTCGCGGAAATGGAGAACCGGAGAGGCGAGTTCGCGCAAGCGCTGCAAAGCGCCGGCCATGCGGCCAGGATCAACGAGGCTCTGGCTGCCGCGGACCCGCAGAACGCCCAGGCGGGCGCGAATTTCGCGCTCTCGCTGACGACGCTCGCCGATCTGCTGACCAAGACCGGCAACAGCCGCACGGCGCTCGACCGGTACCTGCAGGCCGGTGAAATCCTGCAGAGGCTTTCTGCGGCCGCGCCGACCAATATCTTCATGCGCGGCCAGCTGGCGGACGCTCTGGTCGCCGCAGGCGGCGCTGCGGCCCGGCAAGGACGCCCGGCGCAGGCGAGAGATCTGACCCTGCGCGGTGTGGCAATGGCGCGCGATCTGGCGGGCAAGCCCGACGCGACGCCGGACGAGCTCAGCCGCTACGCGCTCATCCTGCTCAGCTGCCAGCCGGCTGATCTGCGCCAGCCCGTCGTCGCACTCAGGAGTGCGGAGCAGGCCGTGAGCAAGTCCGCAGGGCGGGATCCCAGGAGTCTCCAGGTCCTCGCCCAGGCCTACCGCCAGACCGGCGATCGCGCCCGCGCGGAGGAGACCGAACGGCGGGCCCTGAGCCTGACATCTTCGCCGCACAGGTGAAGCTGCGGCTCAGCGACCCGTGGCGCGCCCACAGCGCGCGCCGCAGCCAGAGCTCCGCCGCTCGCAGACCCTCGGACTCGAGGCGGCAGATGCGCACACGGCCCGGCTTGCGGGTCTGCAGCAGACCGCACTCCTCGAGGAGCCGCAGGTGCTGCATCACCGCCGGGAGTGACATCGCCAGGTGTTCCGCCAGCTCGCGGACCGATGCGTCACGGTCGAGCAGACAGGCGACGATCCAGCGCCGCGTCGAATCGGCAAGCGCGCGAAACACCTGGTCGAGCTGACCGTCGAGCATCCGCGCAACTATGGGCGCGTGCAGCTGTCAGTCAATCCGCGGAAAGTTAAGCAAGTACTTAACTATTCCCAAAGGGAAGTATCAGCGCGTCAGGCGCTGCCCGTAAACGCCGTATCGGGTGCGTCCCGGCGCGCCTCAGGACAGCAGCTCGACGTTCCCGCCGATCGCGGCGGTGTTGACGGAGAGTGTGCGCTCGGTGGCGAAACGCAGCAGGTAATGGGGACCGCCCGCCTTCGGTCCCGTGCCCGAGAGTCCCTGGCCGCCGAACGGCTGCACGCCGACTACCGCGCCGATCATGCTGCGGTTGACGTAGGTGTTGCCGACCGGCACGGAGCGGAACACGTGCTCGGCCACGCCTTCCACGCGGCTGTGCACGCCGAGGGTGAGGCCGAAGCCGGTGTTGCGGATCGCGTCCAGCACCTGCGGCAGTTGCTCGCGCGCATAAGGCGCGACGTGCAGGATCGGGCCGAACTCCTCGGTCCTGAGCTGATCGAGCGCGCGCAGCTCGAACACCTGCGGCGGAAAGTAGCAGCCGGGCGGCAGCGCCGGGTCGAGCTCGCAGGCGTACAGCAGCTTGGCCTCGGCGCGCATGCGCTCCGCATGTCGGGTCAGGCGCTGCCTCGCGGCCTCGGAAATCACCGGGCCGACGTCGGTGGCGAGCTCCCAGGGGGACCCGATCCGCAGGCATTGCATGGCGCCGATCAGCATCTCGATCACGCGCGGGGCGATCTCCTGCTGCAGGTACAGCACCCGCAGCGCCGAGCAGCGCTGCCCGGCGCTGGTGAACGCCGAGGTGATGACGTCGTCGACGACCTGCTCGGTGAGCGCGGTGGGATCGACCACCATGGCATTCACGCCGCCAGTCTCGGCGATGAGCGGCACGATCGCACCGTCGCGGGCGGCGAGCGTGCGGTTGATCGCGGTCGCGGTGGCGGTGGAGCCGGTAAACGCCACCCCGGCGAGCGCCGGGTGGGTGAGCGCCGCCTGGCTGAAGGGCGGCCCCTCGCACGGGGTGAGCTGCAGCACCGGCCCCGGAATGCCGGCGGCGTGCAGAAGGCGTGTCATGGCGTGCGCGATCAGCGGCGTCGCCGGCGCCGGCTTGGCGATGACCGCGTTGCCGGCGGCGAGCGCCGCGGTGATCTGCCCGGTGAAGATCGCCAGCGGGAAGTTCCACGGGCTGATGCACGCGAACACGCCGCGGCCGTGCAGCGAGAGAGTATTGCGCTCGCCGGTCGGGCCGCGCAGCTCCTGCGGCGCACCGAACAGCTCGCAGGCCCGGGCCGCGTAGTAGCGGCAGAAATCGACCGCCTCGCGCAACTCCGCGACTGCGTCGGGAAGGGTCTTGCCCGCCTCGCGCACCAGCAGGGTCAGGAACTCGCCGCGGCGCTCCTCGAGCAGCCTTGCTGCCCGCGTCAGCATTGCGGCGCGCTCGCCCGCCGGGGTGCTGTCCCAGGCGGGCTGCGCGGCGGCCGCTGCCGTCATCGCCGTGCGGATCTCGTCCGCGGTCGCATCGCGGCTCAGTCCAACGGTCATGCGGGTGTCGGCCGGCGAGCGAACTACCACGTTCGCATCGCGAACGGCGCGGCCGCCGAGGATCGGGCCGCCGGCGTAGCTCTCGCCGGCGCGCGTGCGCAGCTCGGTCTCGAGGGCCGCGAGCGCGGCCGGATCGCCGAAATCCTCGCCGGAGGAATTGGTCCGCTCGGAGCCGTACAGGCGCGGCGGCTCGCGCACGTGCACTGCTGCGGCGGAGGATTGCCCGGCACCGAGGGACGAGAGGGGATCGTGCACGACCTGCTCCACGGGAATCTGCGGATTCATGAACTGATGAACGAAGGAGCTGTTGGCGCCGTTCTCGAGCAGCCGCCGTACCAGGTAGGGCAGCAGATCCTCGTACGTGCCGACCGGCGCGTACACCCTGACCGGCGCCAGCGCCGGAACTTCCGCGCGCGCCGCGTCGTAGAGCGGCTCGCCCATGCCATAGAGGCGCTGGAACTCGTAGCGTGCGCCCGCGGGCGCGAGCTCGAGCACCGCCGCCACGCTGTAGGCGTTGTGGGTCGCGAACTGCGGGTAGATGAGATCACCTGCGGCGAAAAGATGCTGCACGCACTCGAGGTAACTCGCGTCGGTGGCCGCCTTGGAGGTGTAGACGGGGAAGCTCGCGAGGCCGAGCTCCTGCGCCCGCTTGATCTCGCTGTCCCAGTAGGCGCCCTTCACCAGCCGCACCGTCGTGCGCCGCCGGCACTCGCGCGCGAGCTCGGCCACCCAGCCGAGCACCAGCGGGGCGCGCCGGCCATAAGCCTGAACTGCGAGCCCGAGCCCCTCCCAGTCCCGCGTGGCGGCGTCGCGCGCCAGTGCCTCGAGCACCTCGAGCGACAGGTCGAGCCGGTCGGCTTCCTCGGCGTCGACGGTGAGGCCGACGCCGGCACGAGCCGCGTGGCGCGCGAGCTCGAGCATGCGCGGGACGAGCTCCCCGCGGACCCGGCTGCTCTGCAACAGCGTGTAGCGGGGCTCGAGCGCCGAGAGCTTCACCGACACGCCCGAGCGTGCATGCACCGAGCCGGGCGGCTGCAGACTCAAGGCCCCGATCGCACGCGCGTAGGCGTCGTAGTAGCGCTGCGCATCGGCCGCGGTGCGCGCGCCCTCGCCGAGCACGTCGAAGGAGCACAACGCCAGCGCGGGCCGGGATCGGCCGCGCGCCAGCGCCTCCTCGATGGTCTGTGCGACGATGAAGGCGTCGCCGAGCAGCTGCATCGACTGGCGCAGCGCCACACGCACGATCGGAGCAACCACCGGACGGGTGAGATCCGCGACTGAGAACTCGCCGGAGAGCTGCGCCGCTACCTGCGGCAGCAACCGTCCCGCGGCGCCGAGCAGTGCAAAGCCGGTGCGCAGCAGCCGGTCGCTGCCGCCCGGGATACCGGCGGCGCGCACTGCGGCGAGACGCTCGGCGATCAGCTGGTCGGCGCGGCGCGGATCGGGCGTGCGCAGCAGCGCCTCGGCGAGGCTCATGAGCGCGCGGCCCTGCGCGCTGTCGAGCGGGAAGCGCTCGAGCATGCGCTCGATCAGGGGGCGCGAGCGCCGGTCCGCGCGCGCGGCCTCCACCCAGCGCGCGGCGCGCGCCGCCGCGCCCGCGAGCGCGCCACGCGCGGCGCCGAGCGCGGCGAGCATCTCGCCGGCGGCGGCGTCTTCGGGGCGCAGCGTCGCTGCGCGCAGCGCGGCACGCAGCCCCGCGAGACGCTCCGGGCCGCTGCCGCTCGCCTGGCGCTGTACCGCCGTGCCTGAAGTCACCTGTGTCGCTCCGCGCACCTGACAGTTAATTGCACTTATGATAACCTGGTTGGTAGAGAATATTATTCCGTTTTGACCACCATAAAAGCGAAATTAACTGCCATGAGCCGAAGACCCTCCGCCACTGCGGCGAGCCCCGCCGCGGAGCCGCTCGAGCGCAGGCTCGATCGCAGCCTCGATCGCATCGACCGGCAGCTGCTCGCGCGGCTGCAGCAGGACGGACGCGCCCCGGTGTCGCAACTCGCGCGCGAGGTGCATCTCACGGTGACGCCGACTCTCGAGCGCGTGCGCCGGCTCGAGGCCGCGGGCTACATCGAGGGTTACTTCGCGCGGCTCAACGCCCGGCAGCTCGGACTCGGCCTGCTCGCCTATGTGGAAGTGTCGCTCGACCGCACCACCCCCGATGCCTTCGAGCGCTTCAAGCAGGCGATGCTCGCCCACGACGAGGTGATGGAATGCCACATGGTGGCGGGCGGCTTCGATTACCTGCTGAAGGTGCGGGTCACGGACATGGAGAGCTACCGGCGCTTCCTCGGCGACCGGATCGCCGCGGTGCGCGGCGTGCAGCAGACCCACACCTACTTCGTGATGGAAGAGGTGAAATCCACCCACCGGATCATCGTGCCGGAGTGAGTACCTCGGCTACGGCGCGCGCGAAGTATTCGAGATTCTCGCGGCGCAGCCCGGCGACGTTCATGCGGCTGTCGTCGGTCATGTAGACGTGATGCCGGGCGCGCAACGCGCGCACCTGAGCGGTGTCGATCCCGAAGTAGGAGAACATGCCGTGCTGGCGCGCGATGAAGCCGAAGTCGCGCTGCGGGCAGTGCTCGGCGAGCTGCCTGACGACCTCGCGCCGCAGCCCCTGGATGCGGCTGCGCATGGCATCGAGCTCCTGCGTCCATTGCCGCCGCAGCGCCTCGTCGGACAGCACGCCGTGTACGATCGCCGCGCCGTGATCGGGCGGCATCGACCAGATGCCGCGCGCGATGCGCACCATCTGGCTCATGACGGCGTCCGCCGCGCCGCGCGATTCGCCGAGCACGATCAGCGCCCCGGTGCGCTCGCGGTACAGGCCGAAGTTCTTCGAGCACGACACGGCGACGAGCGCCTCCGGCAGCTCCGCGCAGAAGAAGCGCAGGCCGAAGGCGTCCGCATCGAGGCCCTCGCCGAGGCCCTGATAGGCCATGTCGATGAACGGCAGCAGTTCCCGCCGCCGCACGACCGACAGCAGCTCGCGCCACTGCTCCGGCGACAGGTCGGCGCCGGTCGGGTTGTGACACGAGGCGTGCAGCAGCACCACGGCACGCGGCGGCAGCCGCGACAGCGCCGCCGTCATCGCGCCGAAGCTCACCCCACCGCTCGCGGCGTCGAAGTACGGGTAGGGCTCGAGCTTCAGGCCGCTGCCCGAGATGAGCGGCGCGTGGTTGGCCCAGGTCGGCGTGCTCACGTGCACCAGCGATTCCGGCGCCGCGAGCCGGATCAGTTCGGCGCCGAGACGCAGCGCCCCGCAGCCCCCGGGCGACTGCACGGTACGCACCCGGCCCGCCGCGAGCGCCGGGTGATCGGCACCGAACGCCAGCCGCTCGATCTCCTGGTTGAATCCGGGGTTGCCCGCCGGCCCCACGTAGCTCTTGGTGGTCTCGCGTGCGAGCAGCGCCGCCTGCGCGCTGCGTACCGCGGCGGGCACCGGTGTCTCGCCGCGGTCGTCGCGATAGACCCCGACGCCGAGATCGATCTTGCGCGGATCGGGGTCGGCGCGGAATGCGGCCATGAGGCCGAGAATGGTGTCGGGGGTGATGAGCTCGAGCCGTTCGAACATGGTGTGCCTGCCGGTGCCTGCGCCTAGCGCTCCACTGTGGCCGCGAGCGCCCGCTTGCGCGCCGCCTCGAACTCGTCCCCGGGCTTCCAGCTCGGCATGGCGTCGGCCTGGGTGATGAGCCAGCCGGACATGAAGGCGAGCTGGGCATCCTCGATCATGCCGTCGAAATTCCAGCTGCCGTCGAGCCGGTCGGACGGCTGATGGTACTTCTTCAGCTCCCACTGCTCGATCTGCTGGCGGCCCCAGCCGGCCGGGCGGCCGATGAAGTCGGTGCCGTCGCTGAAGAACAATGCCGGCACGCCGATCCTGGCGAACGAGAACTGGTCGGAACGGTAGTAGTAGCCGCGGTCGGGGAACTGATCGGGCTCGACCAGGCGCCCCTGGAATCGGGCGACGCTCTCGGCGATCCGGTCGAGGGACGACTTGCCCATGCTGATCAGCGTGACATCGTGCGTGCGGCCGAAGATGTTGCCGCCGTCGATGTTGATGTCCGCAGCGATCCGTCCGGCGGCGAAGCTCGGGTGCTCGGCGTAGTAGCCCGAGCCGAGCAGTCCGCGTTCCTCGGCGGCCACGAACAGCGCCAGCACCGAGCGGCGGGGCCGCTCGGACAGCGCGGCGAACGCCCGGGCGATGGCGAGCACCTGTGCACAGCCCGAGGCGTTGTCCACCGCGCCGTGATAGATGCGATCGCCGCTCGCGTCCGGCTCGCCGACGCCGAAGTGATCGTGGTGCGCCGAGAGAATCAGCACCTCGGCGCCGAGCTTCGGATCCGAGCCGGGGAGCAGCCCACCGACGTTGGCGGTCTCGACGCGCGCCAGGCGGTTGCTGAAGGCGATCGAGGTGCGGATACCGAGCGGTACCGGCCGGAATTCGCGCGAGCGCGCCGCCGCCACGAGCTTGTCGAGGTCAAAACCGCTCGCCGCGAGCAGCCCGCGGGTCGCGCCCTCGGTGGCCCACGCCTTGACGCGCAGCCGCGGCTCGTCGCCGGCCGGCAACTGGAACTGCTCCCCGCCCCAGGAGCTCTGCACCACCTGCCACGGATAGCCGGCGGACGGCGTCGTATGGAGGATGATGGCGCCCGCGGCGCCCTGGCGCGCCGCGCTCTCGTACTTGTAATCCCAGCGGCCGTAGTAGAGCCGCCGCTTGCCGGCGAACAGGTTCGGATCCCAGTCCGGGTCGTTGTTCATCACCACCAGGATCTTGCCGGCGAGATTCATGCCCTTGAAGTCGTCCCAGTGAAACTCGGGCGCCTGGATGCCGTAGCCGACGAACACGAGCTCGGCGTCGTCGACGGAGACGTTCGCGCTCTGCAGACCGCTGCTGGCGATGTAGTCGTCCCGCCAGGCGAGCTCCACGCGCCGGCCACGCCCCTGGAAGCTCCAGGTTTTCGGGAACTGCGACCTGATGCCGACCATGGCGAACGGCTGCTGCCAGTGGCCGTCGGCGAAGGCAGGCCGGTATCCCGTGCCCTCGAGCCCGGTCTGCAGGTACAGCCGCGTCAGCTGGTCGGCGCGCGTCCCAGGGCCGCGTCCTTCGAGCAGATCGGAGGCGAGCAGGCGAATCGGCGCCTCGAGGGCGGCGCGCGTGATGTAGGTGCGGGCGGCCTGCTCCACCGCGGCGGGAACCGGCGGCGCGTCGGCGAGTCCCGGGGTCGCGGCCAGCGCCGCGACGCCCGCCAGGGCGAACTTCCGCAGCGCGCAGGCTGAGGACACGGTCAGCTCCTTACATCGTCTTAACGAGGGGGCCGCGGTAACAGGCACCGGCGTGCCGGCTATAATAGTCTGCTGTTCAGCGCGGCGCATGCCCGCTGGTACGCTGCCTCGCCCGAAGTGGCCGGGTGGCGGGTAGCTACCAGGGGGCTCCGCCCGTGACCCGACTGCGTATCGCCTCTCCTGCCGTGGCTTGTGCGCTCATCCTGTGCAGCGCGCGCGCGGCGGCCGCGGACGATGCGGATCTGCCGGAGCCCGTGCCCGGGAACCCGGCTACCGTGCAGGAGCTGCCGCAGATCACGGTGATCGCCAATACGCCGCTGCCGGGACTCGGCCTGCCGCTCAATCAGATCCCGGCGAACGTGCAGACCGCCGCGGCGAGCGACCTGGAGCGCCAGCACACCCTCGGTCTCGCCGACTACCTCAACGACAATTTCACCGGCGTCAGCGTCAGCGCGAGCGCCGATAACCCGCTGCAGCTCGACGTCAACTATCACGGCTTCACGGCCTCCCCTCTCCTCGGCACGCCCGAGGGACTCTCGGTGTACGTCGACGGCGTGCGGGTCAACGAGTCCTTCGGCGACACGGTCAACTGGGACCTGATTCCGCAGTCGGCCATCTCGACGGTCACGCTGATGTCGGGCTCGAATCCCGTGTTCGGGCTCAATACGCTCGGTGGTGCGCTCTCGGTGCGCACCAAGAGCGGCCACGACAATCCGGGGACCGCGCTCGAGGCCTACGGCGGCTCCTTCGGCCGGCGCTCCTTCGAGGCGGAGACCGGCGGCGAGCGCGGCAACTTCGATTACTTCCTGACCGGAGACTTCTTCGACGAGGACGGCTGGCGCGACAATTCGCCGACGCGCGTCTACCAGGGCTTCGGCAAGGTCGGCTGGCAGAACGAGCAGACCGATCTCGATCTCAGCTACAGCTACGCTCACACCAGTCTCTACGGCAACGGCGCCGTTCCCACGGACATGCTCGACTTGCGCCGCCAGGCGAGCTACACGCCCGATTACACGCAGAACAATCTCGATTTCGTCAACCTGACGGGCTCGCAGTTCCTCACCGGCAAGCTGCTGTTGTCGGGCAACGCCTACTACCGCCGCCTGCGGACCGACGCCACCAACACCAACATCAACGACAGCTACCTCGACCCCGGCTACAGCGGGCCGCCGCTCGACTGCAGCGGGTCGCCAGCGAGCCGCGCCGCGCTGGTTTACTGTGCGCCGGCGCAGACCGCGGCCTCGCGCCTCACCCAGCTCACCCGCGGCCTCGGCCTGCAGCTCACCTACTCACAGGACTCCGGCGGCTGGAGCAACCAGGCGATCGTTGGCGCCGACTATCACGACTCGCACGACACCTTCGCCCAGTCCTACCAGTACGGGCCGCTGACGGCAAACCGCACGCTCATCCCCGAGGCGAGTCCCTTCAACGGCGAGACGGTCATCTCGCTCGCCGGGGACAACCGGATCTACGGGCTGTACGCCACCGATACCTTCTCGCCGGGCAGGCTGCTGCATGTCACGCTCTCGGCCCGCTACAACCGCAGCCGCGAGACGCTCGAGGGCTACAGCGTCGACACCAGCGTCGCCGACTTCGGTTCGGGTTTCGACGCGGCGGGCCCGCTCGCCGGCGACCACGGCTTCAGCCGGGTGAATCCCGCGATCGGATTCACGCTGACACCGAGCGATGCGCTCACCGCGTACGCCGACTACAACGAGGCGAGCCGGGCTCCGACGGTGATCGAGCTCGGCTGTGCCAATCCCGCCGCGCCCTGCGGCCTGCCGAACGACTTTGCCAGCGACCCGGATCTCGGGCAGGTGGTCGCGAGAACCGCGGAGGTCGGCCTGCGCGGGGGTCAGCCCGGACAGCGCCTGGTGTGGAGCGCCGATGTGTTCCGCACCGTCAACAGCGACGACATCCAGTTCGTCGCCACCGCCACCAACCAGGGCTATTTCGCCAACGTAGGCCGGACGCGCCGCCAGGGTCTCGACCTGGCGCTGGGCGGCAAGCAGGGGGCACTGAGCTGGCAGACCGCCTACAGCTACGTCGAGGCCACCTTCCAGTCGGACTTCGAGGTCGCGGCCGGATCGAACAGCACCGCCGATGCGGCCGGCAACATCGCAGTGCACCCCGGAGACCGCATGCCGCTCATTCCGCGGCACACGGGCCGGATCGTGCTCGACTATCGCTTCAGCAGCCGCTGGGAGGCGGGCGGCAACGTCGTGGCGACCTCCGATTCCTTCCTGCACGGCAACGAGAACAACGCCAATCAGGCCGGCGGCATCAACGGGACGGGTGTGCGGGTGTCGGGAACGGGACGGATCGCCGGTTATGCCGTGGTGAATCTCCAGGCCACCTGCCACGTGAGCCGGCACGCCGACCTCTTCGCCAGCGTCGCGAACCTCCTCGACCGCAACTACGCCACGGCCGGCTTTCTGACCAGCAGCGCCTTCAACGCCAACGGCTCCTTCCTCCCGGATCCTGCCAGCTGGACACATCAGAACGCCGTCGCACCAGCCGCGCCCCGGGCCGTCTGGGCCGGGGTGCGGGTGCGCCTCGACTGAGCCCCGCCGATCGGGAAACGCCTAGGTCAAGGTCGTGGCGGCACGCTGCCGCGGAGCAGGAGTACCATGAGTGCTTGAAGCGCGCCGCCGGTGCGCCGCAGCACATGCGAGCCATCATGAAACCCGACAGCAGCAGATTCCCGACGCGTCGTGCGCGCTGCGTGCGCATGGCGCTGCTCAGTGCCGCACTCGCCGCGCTGCCTGCAGCGGCGGCGCTGGCCGCCGAGGGCGCGGCAGCCGCGCAGGCACAGTTCGGCGGACAGTGCGCCGAAGGACTGGCCGAAGGCCGCCACATCCAGACCAACTGCGCGATCACCTGGACGGACAAGGACGGCAAGGTGTACTGCTTCAGCAGCGAGGGCTCGAAGAAGTCCTTCCTCGCCAGCCCCAGCGGCAACCTGCAGAAGGCCCGTGACTTCGTCGCCGCGGGCAAGACGCAGTCGACCGAGCAGGCGATGCAGAACTACGACAGCGGCGATGCGGAAGCCGTGGTCAAGCGGCTCATCGAGGCGACGGTCAAGGCCAACAACGGGGTGTTCCCGCTCGAGGACCCGTCGGACGGTGCGCAGTTGAAGCTGATCTTCGACGGCGTCGACTTCACCCGCACCATCGACGGCTACGGCTTCTTCCCGGACGTGAAGTTTCACGACCAGGGCGACGCGCAGAAGCGCTGGCTGATCGACTTCTGGGTGGCACCCGCCAACGGGCAGCTCAAGGTCGAGGAGACCCGCATCTACAAGGAGCCCACCAAGGGAGAAAACGGCGCCTGGACGATGGCGGCGCGCGATCCGATCCCGTGGTGGTGGATCCCGGCCTCCGAGCACCCGGGACATGTCGCGTTCAAACGCGGCTGGGAGGTCATGTCGGCCGTCGAGCAGGGGGCACTGCGCGAGCAGGCCAGGAGCAACGGGGTGTTCAAGCTCAAGGACGACAAGACCGGCAAGACACTCGAGCTCGAGTTCATCGACACCCACCAGCCGATCCGCCAGCTCGACAACGGGCACTACTTCGCCTGCACCGATTTCCGCGCCGTCGGCACCAAGGACCAGATCTATGACATCGATTTCTGGATCGAGGACAAGAACGGCACCATGACCGTCACGCAGACCAAGGTGCACAAGGTCCCGGAGCTCAAGGACGGCAAGTGGGTCGAGGTGCCACGCTACAGCTGGAAGGATCTCGGCAACTCGAAAGTCGTGCCGTAACGCCGGCTGCACCGGCGCGGACGGCCTCAGGGCGCGGCAAGGCGCAGGCGCCGCCACTCCTCGCGCGCCCGCCTGAGACGCTCGCGGGGCGCCTCCAGAAAATAAACCAGCGAGGTCGCGGTCGAGAAGCAGTACAGCTTGCCGCTGTCGGGGTCGACCCAGTTGATGGAACAGTCGGCCGCGATCTCGACTCCGGCGGCGAGCCCCACCGGGTCCTCGTCGCCGAACTCGCCATGCATGCTGCCGCGTGGCGGCACCGCCGCCTTCCAGATTCCAACGTCCTGGGCCGCGCCCAGGGGGGGCGTGGACGCGGCCGCCGCATCCGCGGCTCCGGCGACTACCGCAGCGGTTGCGAGCGCTGACAGCGTGCGACGCATCGCCGGCAACTACGGGCGGCGCACCCGCCTAACGGGGCACCGCCTCCACCACGCCCCAGGGACTTCCGCCGACCGGAATTCGTGCCTCGATGCTGCCTGACTTCAGATCGATGACCGAGACGTCGCCCGAGGGACCGTTGGCGGTGTAAGCGGTGCGGCCATCGCGGCTCAGTGCGACGCCCCAGGGGCGGTCGCCGACACCGGCGATGGTCCGCACGATCCGCCCGGTGGCGGGATCAACCTCGAGCAGCGCACCGAAGCGCCCGGTGGTGACGTAAAGCAGCCGTCCGTCGGCCGAGGCGGCGATGCCCATGGGCCGGACGACCTTCGCGTCGCCGAGCGGGATCGTCTTCACGACGTGGTAGTCGCCGGTGTCGAAGACCGTGAGCGCTGCGCCGAACTCGTCGGTGATGTAGCCGCGGTGGGTGCTGGCCTCGAGCAGCACTCCGCGGGGCCGCTTCAGGGTCGGGATCCTGGCGAGCAGCTTCATGCTGCGGGCGTCGACGACATCCACCTCGTTGGAGGTCTCGCAGGTGACGTACACGATGCGATCGTCGGCGCTCACCGCCACACCTTCAGGCTCCGAGCCCACCGCCACCGAGGCGCGCACCTTGCCGGTCGCCAGGTCCACCGCCGACAGCCCGCCCGAGTCCTCGTTCGACACGTACAGGCTCCTGCCGTCGTGCGACAGGGCGAACGCTTCCGGGTCGGGCCCGCTCTTGTAGGTGTCGACGAGACGCTGCGCATCCAGGTCGATCACCCCGATGCCGTCGTAGCGCCGATCCGGCGGCGGCAGCTTCGATTCGTCCACGTTCGGGCCGCCGATCGGCGAGCCCGACAGCGCGACGTAGACGCGCCGGCGGTCGACCGATACCTCGATGCCGCGGGGCCGCTTGCCGACCGCAATGCGCGTCACCACGCGGCGGGCCTGCGGGTCCACCACCACCACGTAGCCGCCGCGCTCGTCCGACACGTACAGGCGCGCCGGCGCCTCAGCGGCGCCCGCGACCGACCCGAGCAGCAGCGCCAGGACGAGCGCGAGACCCGCGGCGATATTCACGCTGCTCAATACTTGACGACGCTGCGGATCGATTCGCCCTTGTGCATCAGGTCGAAGGCGTCGTTGATCTTCTCGAGCGGCATGACGTGGGTGATCAGGTCGTCGATGTTGATCTTCTTGTCCATGTACCAATCGACGATCTTCGGCACGTCGGTGCGCCCGCGCGCCCCGCCGAAGGCGGTGCCCTTCCAGACCCGCCCGGTGACCAGCTGGAACGGCCGCGTCTTGATCTCCTGCCCCGCGCCGGCGACCCCGATGATCACCGACACGCCCCAGCCGCGATGACAGCACTCGAGCGCCTGGCGCATGAGATCCACGTTGCCGACGCACTCGAAGCTGTAATCCGCGCCGCCGTCGGTGAGCCCGACCAGGTGCTGCACCAGGTCGCCGCCCACTTCCTTGGGATTGACGAAGTGTGTCATGCCGAAGCGGCTCGCGAGCGCCTTGCGCCGCGGATTGACGTCGACCCCGATGATCTTGTTGGCACCGACGAGGCGCGCCCCCTGGATCACGTTGAGACCGATACCGCCGAGCCCGAATACCACCACGTTCGCCCCCGGCTCGACCTTGGCGGTGTTGATCACCGCGCCGATTCCGGTAGTCACGCCGCAGCCGATGTAGCACACCTTCTCGAACGGTGCGTCCTCGCGAATCTTCGCTACCGCGATCTCCGGCAGCACGGTGAAGTTCGAGAACGTGGAGCAGCCCATGTAGTGATGCACCATCTTGCCACCCATCGAGAAGCGGCTGGTGCCGTCGGGCATGAGGCCCTTCCCCTGGGTTGCGCGGATGGCGGTGCACAGGTTGGTCTTGCGCGACAGGCAGCTCTTGCACTGGCGGCATTCGGGCGTATAGAGCGGAATGACGTGGTCGCCCTTCTTGACCGTCGTCACGCCGGGGCCCACGTCGACCACGACGCCTGCGCCCTCGTGGCCGAGAATCGCCGGAAACAATCCTTCGGGGTCGGCGCCCGAGCGCGTGAACTCATCGGTGTGACAGATCCCGGTGGCCTTGAGTTCCACCAGCACCTCGCCGCTCTTCGGCCCATCGAGATCGACGGTCGCGATCTCGAGCGGCTTGCCGGCGGCATGGGCAATTGCGGCACGTGTTTTCATGGATGCAAGATCCCCCGTTGTGGCAGCGAGCGAGCGCGCGCCGGCCGGCCCCGCGTCGCGCGCGGGGCCGGTGGCACCGCGATTGCTACGCCGCCAGTACGCCCTTGGCCTTGGCCGTATGCGTGGCGATCAGATCCATCAGCGCCGGCGACAGGCAGTCATAGGGCTCGAGCCTCAGCTCCTTGAGCCGCGCGCGCACCCCGCCCATCTGATCGGGCTTGGTGCCGGACTCGATGATCGAGGAGACGAAGGCCGCGAAGCCCGGCGCCTCCCAGCCGCTCTCCTTCATGAGCTCGGGGTGCACGAAGTCGAAGCCGTAGAACGGATGCTGCTTGTTCTCGATGCGGCCGTACATGTGTACGCCGCAGCCGGTGCAGGCATGGCGCTGGATCGGCGCCTTCTCGTCCACGATCTTGAGCTTGTTGGCGTTGGCGGTCACGGTGAGCTTGTCGCGCGGCACCACGGCCACCAGCGAGAACAGCGCGCCGGCGGGCTTCCAGCACTTGGTGCAGCCGCACACGTGATTGAACGCCACATTGGACCCAATGCGCACCGTCACTGGATCGCGCGTGCACTTGCAGCTGAGCGTGCCGCCGGCGAAGCCCGGCGTGCCCTGCTTGACTCCCTGATCAACCGACGGGTGAATTTTCATGGTCGCCATGTTAGTCATGCCTCGTACTTAGGAACTCATTCGGGCTCCTGCGTGCCCGCCCCGAGGTGCGGGGCGTGCCGCAGCAACCCGTGCCGATGAATCTTGCGGTAGATGGTCCGGCGGCTGATGTGCAGCCGCGCCGCCGCGGCGCTCACATTCCATTGACAGGACTCAAGCATGCGCCGCAGGGCGTCGCGCTCGGCGCCGCTCAGCACGCTCTCGCCGTCGCCCTCGGCCGGCTCGGCCGGCGGTGCCGGCTCGGCGGCCCCGAATGCGAGCCACTCCTCGTTGAAGTCGGCGAGCGCCAGGCGGTCCGAGGTGCGCAGCGCGAGCATGGTGCGCAGCACGTTGCGCAGCTGCCGGACGTTGCCCGGCCAGCCGTGGCGCACGAGCCGCTCGAGCAGCGCCGGCTCGATCTCGACCACCGGCTCGCCGCCCGCCTCGCTGCGCAACAGCTTGGCGATGAGCTCGGCGCAGTCGCTGCGCTGGCGCAGCGGCGGCAGGCGCACCGTGATGCCGTTCAGCCGGTAGTACAGATCCTCGCGGAAGCGCCCGGTGGCGATCATCTCGAGCGGCTGGTGCTGCGTGGCGCTGATGACGCGCACGTCGACGCTCACCACCTTGCTGCCCCCGAGCGGCATGACCTCGCGGTCCTCGATCACGTTGAGCAGCCGCGTCTGCAGCGCCACCGGCATGTCGCCGATCTCGTCGAGGAACAGCGTGCCGCCGTTCGCCTGCAGGATCCGCCCCATGCCGCCTTCGCGCGCGGCGCCGGTGAAGGCGCCGGCCTTGTGGCCGAACAGCTCGCTCTCGATCAGCGTCTCGGGAATCGCGGCGCAGTTCACGGTGACGAAGGGCTTGTCGGCCCGGTTGCTGGCGTTGTGGATGGCGTGCGCGCAATAGCCCTTGCCGGTGCCGGTCTCGCCGAGCAGCAGCACCGAGATGTCGCGATCGACCACCCGCTGCAGCACTTCGACGTTGTGCCGCATGACCGGGTCGGAGGTATTCAGGCACTCGAGCATGCCGTGGGCCGGTGCGCCCTGCGAGGCGCCGGCCGCGGCACCGGCTCCGGCTGCGACCTGGGTACGCCGGGGCGCCGCCGCCGGTGCGTGCACGGTCGCGAACCAGCGCCGCTCGGCGAGCCTGGATCCGAGCGGCTCGGGGGGAAAGGCGCTGCGCTCGGAGAGTCGCATGAGCGTCGCGAGACTGGTGTCGAGGATGCGATCGATGCGCTGGCCACAGACCGACTCGTGGTCGCGATGCTCCAGCAGCGCGAGCGCTGCGCGGTTGGCGCCCCGCACCAGGCCCTGCTCGTCGAACGCCAGCACCCCTTCGCCCGGAGTGCTCACGAATTCCGAGCAGCGGTGGAAGCGCACGACGTGGTAGTCCTTGCAGGCGCTCAGCAGCGTGCGGTTCTCGACGTTCTGCGCCGCCATTTCCACCAGTGCCAGGGTGTGGCTCTGGGGGTTGGAGGAGGCGCCGGAGATGTCGAGGGCCGCGAGCAGCTCACCGCGCATGTCGAAGATCGGCGCCGCCGCGCAGGTGAGCGCGGTGTTCTGTGTCAGGAAATGGTCCATGCGGTGGATCACGACCGGGCGCCGCGCGGTCAGGCAGGTGCCCATGCCGTTGGTGCCCATCTCGCGCTCGCTCCAGGTCACCCCCTCGCGAAAGCCGCAGCGGCGCGCGGTAGCCGAGAAGCCGGTGTCGCCGATGTAGCTGAGGATCACCCCGTCGCGGTCGGTGAGCATGATGCTGAATTCGGAATGCTTGATGAGCCTGCCGAGGGCCTCCATCTCGATGCGCGCGATGGCGAGCAGCACGCCGAGGCGCTCGCGGCGCGCCTGCAGGTCCGTGGGCTCGACGCTGTGCGGACGACGCGTCTCCTGCGGGTCGAGCGCGTAATTGTTGACGCAGCGGCTCCAGGAGCTGCGCACGACATCGGGGATCGGCGGCTCGGTCCCGTGCCGGCGGATCAGGTTGCCGATGAGGTCGGCGTGACTGTGAGCAGCGGGTCGCATACGCATCATGGCCCTCGCGCCCTAGCCCCCACCCTTGCAGCCGTACTTGCAGGACGGACTGCCGTGGAAGTTGGCCCGTATGAACGCAAGGATGCGCCATAAGTCGTCGGCCGTCTTCACCACCCCACCCATGGGCGGCATCGGGGCCACGACATTCTCCTGAGCGATGCGGCTGTAGCCCTTGCCCTGCAGCACGACGCTGCCGTAGGCCACGAGGCGGAACAGCGTGTCGTCGTCCCCGCCATAGACCCAGGTGTCGTTCGTGACCGGCGGACACATGCCCCCGCCCCCGGTGCCGCCGTGACAGCCGCTGCAGGCGTAACTCATGAACAGCTTGTTGCCCTCGGCGACGATGGCCGCGTCGCTATCCTTATATGGGTTCCTCAGGCTCCCCTTGGGGGCGGAGTCGGCGAGCTGGGTCGGGGTCTCGCCGGCGGGCGGCGCAGCAGGCGCTGCCGCCGCCTTGGGCGGCGCGGCCGACTGGTGCGCATACAGCCACGACGAGGCGAGCGCGGCCATGCACACGATCAGAATGGTTCTCAGCACTCCACGCCCTTTGCTTCCGCATCGTCCTGAGGACTTAGGCACCGGTACCACCGGCCGGTTCAACCGGTTTCCAGCAGCTTGATCACCCGCTCATCGCCCTTGGCCCGCGCGATCGACAGCGCCGTATCGCCCCGGTCCGACTGCGCCTTGGTGTTCGCGCCCGCGTGCACCAGCAGCTCCACCATCTCGACGCTGCCGTTGGCGGCGGCGATCATGAGCGCCGTGACGCCGCCACTATTGCGTGCGTTCACGTCGGCGCCCTTGTGGATGAGCGCGCGGGCGAGCGCCGGCGCGCGGTTGGCGGCGGCAAGCATCAGCGGCGTGTAGCCGCCCTCGCCGATCGCGCGCCCCGGATTCGCGCCCACCTCGATCAGCGCCACGGCCGCATCGTTCTTGCCGTACTGGGCAGCGATGCCGAGCGGCGTGAGATTCTGCGCGCTGGCGGCGTTGGGATCGCCGCCGTGGGCGGCGAGCATCTTGACGTCAGCGGCATCGTCGTAATAGGCCGCCGTCATGAGCGGGGTCCAGCCGTCGCGGTCGCGCTGGTTGACGTCCGCGCCGTGATCGAGCAGCAACTTGACCATGGCGGGGGCGCGCGCCACCAGCGCATGGTGCAGCGGCGTCTCGCCGAGCGCGTCCTGGGCGCCGATCGAGGCGTGCTTCTTCTCCAGCAGGTAACTCACCCGCACCTGATCGTCGGCCATGACGGCATCGTTGAGCTCGGCGTTGACGCTGGCGCCGCTGGCGAGCCACTGGTCGAGCTGCGCGATGCTCACACTCGGTCCGGCCGGGGACGGCGCGTGCGGCCGCGGCGGCGCATACGGCCCGTGCGAGGGCAGATCGCCGCTGATCAGGCAGGTGTCGCACTTGAGGAGCGGCACGTCGTACTCGAGGAGGATCGCGCGCAGCGCGTTGCGTTCGCGGTGCAGCGCCTGCTCGAGACGCTGGCGCAACGGATGGTCGTCGCGGCGCACCGCGACGGCCATGTCGAATTCGAGCGGCGTCGCATCATCCATCAGATTGACCGGCTCGATGGTGAGCGGCGCATGCTTCACCGACTTGTACCAGCCGGCCATCGGGCCCCACACCGCCGCGACGTCGAGCTTGCCGTCGATCACCTGCTGCACCTGGTAGCTCGGCTGATCGGCCGGCACCAGGTCTCCATCGTGGCTCAGGTAGTGAATGGAGACGTTGCGCACCACGCCGTGCTCGAGCAGCGCTTCGCGCAGCGCGGAGGTCTCGTACACCCCGACCTTCAGCGTCTTCAGGCGCGGATCGTCGAGGCTCTTGAAATGCAGGCCGCGGTCGCTGCGCGAGACCAGCACGAAGCTCGAGCGGTACAGCGCCGTGGTGGTCAGTACCCCCTCGGAATCCGGGGGCATGTCGAGCATGACGTCGCACTGGTCGGCGTAGAGAGTGGTGCGCGTGAGCCCGCGCTCGACGGTCGGGCGGTAGTAGTACTCGACGTTCGTGTCGAGCGCACGCGCCAGAACCTCTGCGATCTTGTTCTCGAAGCCCTCGCCGCGGTTGTTCGACAGCGGCATGTTGCCCGGATCGGCGCACACCCGCAGCGCCGCCCGCGCCTCCTCGGGAGCCGCGAGCAGCGTCACCCCTCCTGCGACCAGCGCCGCGGCGAGCGCCGGCCCGGTCCTCCTCCACCTCGTCATTGCATCGGCTCCTCGGTCGCTCGGGTGCCGCCCGGACGCGGAACGCGCCCGGGTGTCACCCCGGGCGCGTCCGGACCATCCGCAACCTCGGCCGATTATTCCATGCCGAAGGTGAACAGCGTCCCACCCTGCGGAATCAAATTGAGACCCGCTGCCTTGGTCATGGCAGTGGCCCCGATGGCACCGTACTTATCGTTCAGATCCAGGCCCGCCGTCACCGGTAGCCCGATCCACCCGCCGATCCCGCTCCAGACGGAAATGTACTGCTTGCCCTTGACACGGTAGGTGATCGGGTTGCCGATGATTCCCGATCCCAGCCGCCGCTGCCACAGCACCTTGCCGCTGTTGCGATCCACGGCGCGGAAGTCCCCGTTCAGGCTGCCGTAGAAGACCAGGCCGCCGTCCGTCACCAGGGCGCCGCCCCAGTTCGGATACGGATCCGGGATTTCCCATACGGTCTCGCCCGTCAGCACGTTGAACTTCTTGAACTTGCCCGTGATGCCCGGCTTCTCAGGATACATGTAGACGTTCGCAAACACGTACACGATGCCCTGCTGGGTATGCGTGCGCTCCTGCGGCTCGTCCTCCATGCACCAGTTGTTGGTCGGGCAGTAAGCGATGCCGGGCTCGTTTGGATCGATCGCGCACGGCTGCTGGTCCTTGCCGCCCATCGCCGACGGGCACGCCTGAGTGTTCTCGTGCACCTTCAGTGGCGAGTGCTCGAACACCCTCACCGGCCGGCCGGTCTTCAGGTCGACCTTCTCGGCCCAGTTGGTGGTCACGTACTTGTTGGCCCGCAGCAGTGTGCCGTCGGTGCGATCGAGCACGTAGGCAAAGCCGTTGCGGTCGAAGTGGATCAGTATCTTGTGCGGCTTGCCGTCGACGGTGGCGTCTTCGAGCATGTTCTCGTTGATGCCGTCATAGTCCCACTGATCGAACGGCGTCATCTGGTAGGCCCACACCACCTCGCCGCTGTCGGCCTTGCGCGCGAAGATGGTCATCGACCACTTGTTGTCCCACTTGCCGTCGTTGCAGGCTTCCTGCGTGACCGGTTGCGCACCGCAGCGATACGACGGGCTCCACAGGCCGGGGTTGCCGCTCGAGGCATACACGAGCTTCAGCTCCGGATCGTAGCTGTAGAAGCCCCACATCGCGCCGCCGCCGCGCTTCCACTCGTCGCCCGGATAGCTGGAAATGCCGACGTCGTGCCCGGCGGTGCCGTATTCCGGATGATGCTTGTTGCTGCTCTTCGTGAGGCATACGTCCTTGTCGCTGCCGGTGTTGTAGCACTCCCAGGCCTTGGAGCCGTCGGCGAGATTGTAGGCGGTGAAACGCCCGCGTGCCCCGAACTCGTCGCCGCCGAAGCCCATGTACACCTTGCCGTCCGCGATGAGCGGCGCCGAGGTGATGGTCTCGCCCTTGTCCGGATAGGCCTGCTTCACCACCCAGTCTTCCTTGCCGGTCGCCGCGTTGAGCGCGATCACGAAGCCGTCGAGGGTGCCGAAGACCAGCTTGCCGTCCGCATAGGACATGCCGCGGTTGACCGTGTCGCAGCAGGCGCGCGCTACGGCCGACTCGTCGCGGTTACTCGTCTTCTTGTAGTTCCACACTTCCCTGGGGTGATCCGGATCGCTCAGGTCGAGCGCCTGAATGATGTTCGGCCAGGGGCTCTCGAGGAACATCATCGGCTTGCCGCCGACGTCGACCACCAGCGGCTGGCCTTCGTGGCCGCGCAGCGCGCCACTCGATTGCGACCACACCATCTGCAGTTGTCCGACGTTCGACGTGTTGATTTCCTTGAGCGTGCTGTGCCGCGTCAGAGCGTTATCGGCACCGGGCGCAGACCACAGGTTCGGATCCTTCGAGCGATCGCTGACCTCGTCTCCGCCGGCGGTGCAGGCGGCTCCGAGCGCCAGCGCCGCAACCAAGGCGTACAGGTTTCTATCGCGTTGGAATCGCATACGCAGTTCTCCTCAGACAGATTTCGACTCTTTTATTCGTCGTTGGATGGGTTAATGCCTCCGCCCGCGCACGCTCTGTGAGCGCGCCGCCACACACCTGACCGGCCCCGCGAGTTCCGTTCGCCAAATGCAGCCCTCGCTCTTAACCTTTGGTTATGAGGGACTCGCATCATAGTCTTGTGCGCTCAAGTGTCCAGCAGCGCCCGCGCAACAAATATGGGCGCGCGGGTTCGCTACAGGCCTGTGTCACTAATGACACAGTGCCGCACGGCGCTGCACGCGATCTGCCGAGCCCACGCTCGAGCGCACCGCTCACAGCCGCACCTCGCTGATCTGGATCACCGGATCGGTGTTGGTGTAGTGCGGCACGTCCGCCATGATCGGCTCGGCGCATTTCTCGAACGCGCTCTGGAAAGCCTCGAGCGATTCGAAATAAAGATGCCCCGAGGCGAGGAACGGCGGCGGCGCGCCCGGAGCCGCGCCCGCGAGTCCGTACTCGACGGCGATGCGTTGCAGCGGTGGACCGAACAGCCGCTGCACCATCGGCATGTGGACACGGCAGTAGTAGTCGAGATCGAACCTGCTGCCCGGACCGTTCGGATACAGCACGCTCACCTTGATCACGATGGCCCCCGTCCCGTCCGCCGTGTGCCCGCCGCCGCGTCGACGGCGCGATCGCCGTCGACGC
>DASQIC010000068.1:0-15547 GCA_035631755.1 Steroidobacteraceae bacterium | reverse complement strand
CGCCAATCTCGAGCGTGTGCAGCGGCTTATCGCCGCGACCGCCGCGCTGTACACCGACGACGAATCACGGCCGTGCCGCCAGGCGCTGCGCGGTGCGCTGGTGACGCCGCGCGAGCAGCTCACCGACCAGCAGCGCGCGCTCATCGACTTCCTCCTCCTCTGACCTTCCGGACGGGCGGCGTCAGCGAGCCCGCGGGACGAGTTCGGCGGGGGAAGCTCGATTGAAAGAACGCTTCCCGGAGCGTGAAAAACAGGGACGTTTTTCCCGCAGCCTCCAGGGAAGGATCTACGGCGGTCCGGGAAGCGTTCTTTCAATCGAGCTTCCCGGTGATTCAATGCCCCCGGGTCTCGCTGCACGACGCCCCGTACTTGAAACAGCTGAAACACCGGTGATGGCGCAGCATGACGCGCCCCCCGAGACTCTCGCCGAGGCTCCCACCCTGGTCGTAGCCCGGGTCGTCGTCCACCAGCGTGCAGGCGTAGACGCGCATGTGTCCGCCGCGCTTGACCACCATCTTGCTGTAGGCGCACATGAACTCGCGGCGCGAGGTTTCCGTCTGGTACTGGCGCATGCAGTTCTCGGTCACGTACGGCACCTGCGGGTGCGCGCCGGGCGGACCGAAATCGGGAAAGGCCACGATGTTGAGATCCTGCGGCAGGCGATGGGCGGCGAGCAGCTGCCGGTAGGCCTGCTCGGTCGCGGCGCGGTCCTCGCCGGGCTGCATCTGCCGGGCGATCGACACGCGCAAGCCCGCGCCGTGCAGCAGCTCGAGTGCCGCCCAGGCCTTGCCGAAGTTCCCGGCGCCGCGTCCGGCGTCGTGGCGCGCCGCGTCGGGGAAATCGATACTCACCCGCAGCGCGAGCGGATGCCGCCGCCCCTGCAGCGCCGCGAGCTTCGGCAGCCGCCGCGTCACCGCGTCGACGCCGTTGGTGAGCACCAGGCAGGGCGCGCTCTCGAGCGCGTAGTCGAGGATGCGCAGCAGATCCCTGACGACGAATGGCTCGCCCCCGGTGAAGGAGAACTGCCGCACGCCGAGCGTCCGGGCCTCGTCGATGAAGGGCTGCACGTCGGCGAAGCTCACGCGCTCGAGGCGCCGGTCCCCGGGGCGCGAGCCCTCGAGGCAGAACGGGCAGGCGAGATTGCAGGCCGTGCCGGTGTGGAACCACAGCTCCGCGAGCGTGTGCGGCTGGATGTAGCCACGGGGATCGCCCGCGGGGGTGTAGAGCCAGTCGTCGCGTGCGCCGCCGCCCGCGGCATCGGGCGCAGCGCTCACGGTCGCGCACCGCGCGCGCGCGCCGCCCGGTACCAGCGCGCGAGCGTGTCGGTATCGATGCCGAGGATGAAACCGAGCACGAGCGCGCGGTTGCGCAGCGTGCGGCGCACCAGGCCGTCACGCTGCCAGCGGCGTTCCGACACCGTGATGGGGAGCGTCAGCGCGACGAAGCGGCCGGTGGCCCTGAGCGCTCGCACCAGCGCCACCTCCTCGAACAGCGGCTGCGGCCCGATCCCGGGGCTCGCGTCGTAGGCGGCGCGCGTCACGAAGATCCCCTGGTCCCCGTAGACCATCGACACGCGGCAGCGCCACGCGATGCACGCCTCGAGGAAGCTCTTGAGCGCACTGCGCGCGCCGCCGAAGCGGAAGCGGAAGTAGCCGCCCGCTGCACCGTCCGCGATGGCTGCGCGCAGCGCGCGCGCCGCCTGCCGGTGCGGCTCGCAGTCCGCGTGCACCATCCACAGGATGTCGGCGCCCGCTTCCCGGGCCGCGGCGATGGCCGCCTGCAGCTGCGGCCCGCGTCCCGCCGGGGAGACCAGCCAGTCGGCGGCGGCCTGGCGGCACAGCGCGGCGGTCGCCTCGCTCGCCGCACCGTCGACGACGATCACCCGCTCGGGAGGCGCATCGAGCGAGGCGAGCGCAGCGAGCAGCTGCGCGAGCGCGACATCGTCGTTCAGGGTGGGAACGACCACCACCAGGCGCCCGACCGGCCGGTCTAGAGCGTGAGTTTCAGCCACCAGCGCAGTGTACGCGCCGCGCGCGGCGTCAGTCGCGTGCGGCTCCAGCCGTCGATGAGGCGCCGCAGGTATTCCGAGCGCGTGGGATAGGGGAGCACCAGGGCTCCGAGGCTGCCGAGGGTGAGGCCGCGGTCGAGCGCCACCAGCAGCGGCGCCAGCTGCTCGCCCGCATCCTTGCCGACGATGGTCGCACCCAGGATCCGGTCCGACCCGCGGCGTGTGAGCAGCTCCGCGTAGCCGTCGGCTGCATCGTCGGTGCGGCCGCGGTCGAGCTCGCCAAATTCCACGCGGTAGCGATCGAAGGCGCACCCGGCGCGCTCGAGCTCGCCGCTGCTCGCCCCGGCGTGCGCCACCTCCGGGCGCGTGTAGGTGCACCACGGAATGACCAGGCGGTCGGCGCGGGCACGGCCGCGGAAGAGCGCGTTGCGCACCACGATCCGCGCGTGCGCATCGGCCACGTGGGTGAACTGCAGCCCGGCGCACACGTCGCCCGCCGCGTAGATGTGCGGGTGCGAGGTGCGCAGGCGCGCATCGACGCCGACCCCGTGCTGCGCGTCGAAGCGCACGCCGGCGCGCTCGAGTCCGAGGTCCTCGACGTTGCGCAACCGGCCCACGGCGACCAGGACCTGGTCGGCGGCCACGCGCGTGCCGTCCCCGAGCATGAGCAGCCGCGCGCCGTCGCTCCCGCGCGCCGCCGAGGTGAGCCGTGCGCCGAGCCGCACGTTGACGCCGTCGCGCCGCAGCGCCTCGGTCACCCGCCGCGCGGCTTCCGGCTCGTCCTTCGGCAGGACGCGGTCCGCGAGCTCGATCAGCTCGACCTCGGTGCCGAGACGCGCGAACGCCTGCGCGAGCTCGCAACCGACCGGGCCTGCGCCGAGCACCGCGAGCCGCCGCGGCTGCGTAGCGAGCTCGAACACCGTCTCGTTGGTGAGCGGGCCGATCTCCCTCAGACCAGGCAGCGGCGGCACGAAGGCGCGCGCGCCGGTCGCGATGACCGTCCTCGCCGTCGCCAGCCGCAGTCCCTCCACCTCGAGCTGGTGCGCCCCGGTGAAGCGCGCCGCGCCGAGGAATACGTCGACCCCGGCCTGACGGTAGCGCTCGACCGAGTCGTGCTGCGCGAGCGCAGCGCGCACCGCGCGCACGCGCTGCATGGCAGCTTCGAAGCCGACACCGGCCGAGGCCGCGGCCAGCAGCGTCTTCGAAGGTACGCAGCCGACGTTCAGGCAGTCCCCGCCCATGGCCTGCCGCTCGATGAGCGCAACGCGGGCGCCGACGCCCGCCGCGACGATCGCGGTCACGAGTCCGGCGGGCCCGGCTCCCACCACTACCAGCTGGTAACGCCGCGCCGGTGTCGGGTTGCGATAACCCGGCGGAAACACCAGTGCGCGCCAGGCCGCCTGGACCCCCGTGCCCGCGCCGCCGCCGGCCTCATCCGGCGACGCTGTCGGCGGCGCGCTCACACCGGCAGCCGCCATCCGGCTGCGAGCGCCAGCGCCAGCACGGCGAGCAGCCAGCAGCCGCGTGATCTCATGAGCGGGGCACGAGCGAAGACAGCAGGTCGTGGAGCGCGCGGCGTGCCGGCCGGGCATCGAGCGCGAGCGCCTCGCGCGCCGAGCCGAGATCGCCGGGCTCGTCGACGTCATAGGAAGCGGGCAGCTTCGCGATGCTGCAGCCTGCGCGGCGGCAGCATTCCTCGAGCGCCGTCCCGAGCGTCGGCTCGCTCCACGGCAGGGCCGTGAGATCCGGCCACGCCACGCGGGCGCCCATCACGGTCACACCACCGTCGAGCGCCGGCGCCAGTACCACGTCCGCGCGCCCGAGGGCCGCGTCGGCGGCGAGCAGCGCGGGGACCGTGAGCGAGGGTGCATCGGTGCCGATGTACAGCAGCCGTCCGTGCCCGCGCGCACGCAGCGCGCGGTCCACGCCGTTGAGGCGCGCGCCGAGGTTCCCCGGCGGCTGCGGCTCGACGCCGCAGCGGCGCGTGAGCAGGCGCCCCGCCCATTGCGCGCTTGCGGGACCCTCGGGCGAGAGCACCAGCTCGCCGGGCCACGCCGCAGCATCCTCGAGCGCGCACTCGAGCAACGCACCGGCCACGGCGAGTGCCCCGGCCGCACCGAGCCGGGGCGCGAGGCGCTGCTTGCCGGCACCGGGCGACGGGCGGCGGCAGAACACGACCAGGACGGCGGTGGGCGGCGCGTGCATGGCGGCATGATGGCGCCGTTCGCCGCGGTCAATGCAAGTACTGCGCGAGGAAGGCGTCGAGCTGCTTCAGCATGCGCACCCGCGTGGCGCTGCGCGACAGCCAGTGATCGTCGCCGGGGAGCTTCACGTAAGTGACTTTCTTGCCGGCCCGGGTGAGCGCCCTGGCCATTTCCTCCGATTGACTCGGCGGCACCACGGTGTCGTCGGCGCAGTGCAGCAGCAGGATGGGGGCGCGCACACTCGCCGCGGCATGCGCCGGGGAATGCGCGCCCACCTTGGGATCGAACGAGCCGCCGATCTGCTCGCGCCAGGCGAGCACGGCGTCGGACTCGCTCCCCGCGTGAGCCTTGAGGTAGGCCTCCATGTCCGCCAGATCCGACACGCCCCCGATGCTCGCCGCGCAGGCGTACAGCTCCGGCGTGAATGCCGCGCCGGCGAGCGCGGCGTAGCCGCCGTAGCTGGCGCCGACGATGCAGATGCGGTGCGGGTCGGCGACCCCGGCGGTGATCAGCTCCTTCACCCCGTCGCTCACGTCGTCCTGCATCAGGCCGCCCCACTGCCGTTCGCCGGCGCGCTGGAATGCGTCGCCGAAACCGGTGGAGCCGCGAAACTGTGGCTGCAGCACCGCATAGCCGCGCGCCGCCAGGAACTGCGCCCACCAGTCGAACACGTAGTAGTCGCGTGCTCCCGGGCCGCCGTGGGGCATCACCACCAGCGGCAGCTGCTTCGCCGTGACGCCCGGCGGCACGGTGAGATAGGCCGGGATGCTGGTGCCGTCGCGTGCGCGGTAGCTGAAGGCACGCACCGGCCCGAGCTGGACGTTGGCGAGCCCCGGGTAGGCCTCGCCGATGATGTCCGCCCGGTGGGTAGCGAAATCCACCAGGTAGTAGACCGGCGCATGCGACGGCCCCTCGACGTACGCGACCACCCGGGCGCCGGACTGCGAGCGTCCGATCAGCGCCACGTCGCGCTCGGGGAATGCCTTGGCCACTTCCTTGAAGCGCCGCTCGGCCTCAGCGTCGATCCAGCGGGTCGATTCGATCATTCCTCCGACCTGTGCGCCGACCGTCGCCCCGGTGAGCGGGTCGTACACGAAGCCGACCACGTTGTCGGTGATGTCGGGCAGCAGGTCGCGGGGCGCGGAACCATCGAGCGGAATCGCCCACAGCCGCTGTCGCCCGTCCTCTCCGGCACCGATCGCGATGACCGTCTTGCCGTCGGGGGAGACTTCGTGCAGCGTCGGCGCGCCGCGGTGCTCGAGATGCAGGATGCGGCGCCACTGCGAGCCGTCACGGGCGAGGAGATCGTAGATTTCGCCTTCCTGGTGCCATTCGCTGCGCGCCACCGGCGCGCCGTCGGGATTCACCACCCATTGCCGTACGAACGGATCGCCCTCGCCGATGACGGTGCCCTCGCCGGTGCGCGTATCGACCTCGAAGAGATCGACCACCCAGGGAGACTCGCTGCGCGTTTCTCCGAGCCGCGTGCCGATGTCGCGACCGAAGTGCGCGGCGTAGTTGTAGCTCGACATGATGATGGAGTGGGGCTTGCCGGTGTGCCACGAGATCAGATCTGCCGAGCTGACCAGTGCGCGGTAGCCGCCTTCCATCAGCAGCCGGTGCGTCGCGCCGGTGTTCACGTCGCAGGCGAGCGTGCGGAGGAACTCGAAGCGGCTCGGCCCGCTCGCCTGCTCGTCGGTGGTGGTGAAGCTCACCGTCATCAGCAGTGTCGTGTCGTCGGCGAAGCCGAGGGCGCGCAGTTTGGCGTCGGGGTCGATGCGCAGGATGCGGCGGTTCTTGCCGGCGCCGACGTCGTAGATCACCACGTGCGGCTCGGGGCTGCTCTCGTCGTGCCACGCGAGCAGCGCGCCGTCGGGGCTGAGCGTGACGTCGCTCGTCTGCGGCAGCGTGCCGAAGGCCTCGGCCGGCACGGCGGCGGCCGCCGGGCCCGCAGCGAGGGTGAGCGCCGGGAGCAAGGCGGCGAGGCGCACGGCCATCGTGGGCCGCTCAGCGCTCGAGAATCGCGGTGACGCCCATGCCGCCCGCGGTGCACACCGACACCAGGCCGCGCCGGGCGCTCGCGTCGCCCGCCAGGATCTTGGCGAGCGAGGCGACGATGCGCGTGCCGGTAGCGGCGAACGGATGTCCGACCGCGATGCTGCCGCCCTTCACGTTGAGCTTCGCGCGCGGGACGCTGCCGAGCGCCCCGGGCAGTCCCAGCACGTCGCGGCAATACTCCGGCGTTTCCCAGGCCTTGAGCGTGCACAGCACCTGCGCCGCGAAGGCTTCGTGGATCTCGTAGTAGTCGAAGTCCTGCAGCGTGAGTCCGGCGTCGCGCAGCATGGCAGGCACGGCGTAGGCGGGCGCCATCAGCAGCCCTTCCTTGCCGCTCGCGAAGTCCACCGCCCACACCTTGCCGTAGCGCAGCCAGGCGAGCACCGGCAGCTTGCGCTGCGCCGCCCATTCGGGCGTCGCGAGCAGCACCGCGCTCGCGCCGTCGGTGAGCGGCGTGCTGTTGCCCGCCGTGAGCGTGCCGTCGGCGGCGAAGCTCGGCCGCAGCTTCGCGAGCTTCTCGAGGCTCGAGTCGGCGCGCACGTTGTTGTCGGTCGTCAGCCCCAGGTACGGGACCACCAGGTCCTCGTAGAAACCGGCGCGCCACGCCGCGGCGGCGTTGACGTGGCTGTGCCAGGCGAGCTGGTCCTGGTCGGCGCGGCTGATCTGCCAGCGCTTGGCCATGAGCTCGCAGCTCTCGCCCATCGACAGCCCGGTGCGCGGCTCGACCACCGCGGGGAGCACCGGCTTGAAGTGCCGCGGCCGCAGCCCGAGCCAGGGCTGCAGGCGCTGCCAGGCGCTGCGTCCGCGGTAGCTCTCGAGCAGCAGCTGCTGATAGGCGCGTGGATAGACGATCGGCGCGTCACTGATCGAGTCCGAGCCGCCGGCGAGCCCCGCCTCGATCTGTCCGAGCGCGATCTTGTTGCCGATCGCGATCACCGCCTCCAGGCTCGTGCCGCAGGCGCGCTGCAGGTCGAGCCCCGGGGTCTGCGGATCGAGTCCGGTCGACAGCACGCTCTCGCGCGAGAGGTTGTAGTCGCGCGAGTGTTTGATGACCGCGCCCGCTGCCACGTCGCCGAGGCGCACGCCCTGCAGCTTGAAGCGCTCCACCACGCCGCGGAACACGGCGGTGAGCATCTCCTGATTACTGGCAGTGGCGTAGGCGCTGTAGGAGCGCGCGAACGGAATGCGTACGCCACCGACGATGGCGACGCGCCTGGCTGCTGAACCGACGAGCATGACTTCCCCCGGGGACGCGGCGGGTTAGAATGCCACGGGTCCACCCCCCGAAGCCATCGGTAGTCCCTTGGCCGAGTTCATCACCCTCATGGCGCGCGACGGCCACGAATTTCAGGCGTGGCTCGCGGCAGCGCCAGGGCGCCCGCGCGGCGCGCTGGTCGTCATCCAGGAGATCTTCGGCGTCAACGCCCATATCCGCGGCGTGACCGGGGCCTTCGCCGCCGCGGGCTACACTGCGATCGCCCCGAGCCTGTTCGACCGCGTGCGCCGCGGCATCGAGCTCGGCTACTCGGGCGCGGAGATGCAGGAGGGTGCCGGTTACCGCAAGCAGATCGCGCCGGAGAGCGCGCTGCGGGACATCGCCGCGGCGGCCGCGGTGATCCGGCACTCGGGCCGCACCGCGACCGTGGGCTACTGCTGGGGCGGGACACTCGCGTACCTGGCGGCGTGTGAACTGCCGCTCGCCTGCGCGGTCGTGTACTACGGCCGGGTCGCAGACTACCTGGAGCGCAAGCCCCGCTGCCCGCTCATGTATCACTACGGCACCGAAGACCGCAGCATCCCGCTCGAGGATGTCGAGCGCACGCGCGCCGCGCAGCCGGCGGCGGTCTTTCACGTCTATCAGGGTGCCGGTCACGGCTTCAATTGCGAGCAGCGCGACAGCTACGACCCGCAGGCGGCGGCGCTGGCGCGCAGCCGCACGCTGGAATTCCTGGCACGCTACCTCGCCGGCGAGCGCGCCGGCGGCTCGAAGTCCTGAAGGAGTCAGACATGAAACTGCGAGATCCGGAGCTGCTGCGCACCCGCGCCTTCGTCGGCGGCCGGTGGATAGACGCGGCGAACGGCGCGACCCATCCGGTGGTGAATCCTGCCACGCGCGAGGCTCTCGGTACGGTGCCCGACATGGGCGTGGCCGAAACGCGGCGCGCCATCGAGGCGGCAGCCCAGGCGTTTCCCGCGTGGGCCGCGCGCACCGCGCGCGAGCGCGCCGCGATACTGCGCCGCTGGTACGAGCTGATGATGGCGAACCAGGAGGACCTCGCCACCCTCATGACCGCCGAGCAGGGCAAGCCGCTCGCCGAGTCGCGGGGCGAGATCGCCTACGCCGCCTCCTTCATCGAATGGTTCGGCGAGGAAGGCAAGCGGCTCTACGGGGACGTGATCCCCGGGCATCAGCCCGACAAGCGCCTGGTGGTGCTGCGCCAGCCCGTGGGCGTCGTCGCGGCGATCACGCCGTGGAACTTCCCCGCCGCCATGATCACCCGCAAGGTGGCGCCGGCGCTCGCCGCCGGCTGCACCTGCGTCACCAGGCCCGCGAGCCAGACGCCCTACTCGGCGCTGGCGCTGGCGGCGCTCGCCGAGCGCGCCGGCCTGCCCGCCGGAGTGCTCAACGTGGTGACGGGAATCGACGCCGCGGCGATCGGGTCCGAGCTGACTTCCAACCCGCTGGTACGCAAGCTCACCTTCACCGGCTCGACCGCGGTCGGCAAGAAGCTGATGGCCCAGTGCGCCGGCACCCTGAAGAAAGTGTCGCTCGAGCTCGGTGGCAATGCGCCGTTCATCGTATTCGACGACGCCGACCTCGATGCCGCCGTGACCGGGGCGATCGCCAGCAAGTACCGCAACACCGGTCAGACCTGCGTGTGCGCCAACCGCCTGCTGGTGCAGGACGGGGTGTACGAGGAGTTCACGCGCAAGCTGGTGCACGCGGTCGCGCAGCTGCGCGTCGGCGACGGCCTGAAGGGCCCGACCGACCAGGGACCGTTGATCGATGCCCGGGCGCTCGCCAAGGTCGAGCAGCACCTCGCCGATGCCCTCGCCAAGGGTGCACGCGTCGTTCACGGCGGCAAGCGCCACGCCCTCGGGGGCACTTTCTTCCAGCCGACCGTGCTCACCGACGTGACTCCCGAGATGCTGGTGGCGCGCGAGGAGACCTTCGGCCCGGTGGCGCCGCTGTTTCGCTTCAGCGCCGAGGCCGACGCGGTGCGCATGGCGAACGACACCGAGTTCGGGCTGGCCGCGTACTTCTACACCCGCGACCTGGCGCGCTCCTGGCGGGTCGCGGAGGCGCTCGAGTACGGCATCGTCGGCCTCAACACCGGCATCATCTCCACCGAGGTCGCGCCGTTCGGCGGCGTCAAGGAGTCCGGCATCGGCCGCGAGGGCTCGCGCTACGGGATCCTCGACTACACCGAGATCAAGTATCTGTGCGTCGGCCTCGGCTAGAGCGCCGCCAGTCCGCTGGCAGCGCCGGCCGTGCCTGCGCTATCGTGACCGCATGCGCTACGTGAGCTCGCCCGTCTACACCCACGACGGTGCCGAACGCATCGGCATCCTGCTGGTCAACTCCGGGACGCCGGCGGCGGCGGACGCCGCCGCGGTGCGGCGCTTCCTGGCGCGCTTCCTCACCGACCCGCGCGTGGTCGAGCTGCCGCGGGCACTGTGGCTGCCGGTGCTGTACGGAGTGGTGCTGCCGTGGCGCCCGGCGCGCGTCGCGCGCAAATACCGCCGGATCTGGAGCGCGGCCGGCTCGCCGCTGCAGCAGCTGTGCGAGCGGCTGCGTACCGAGCTCACCGCGACGCTCGCTCAGCAGGTGCTCGCCCCGCTCAGCGTCGAGCTCGGCATGCTCTACAGCGAGCCCGGGGTGCGCAGCGCGCTCGGGCGGCTGCGCGAGTGCGGGGCGCAGCGCATCCTGGTGCTGCCGCTCTTTCCACAGTACTGCGGCGCCACCACCGGCGCAGTCTACGACCAGGTGAACGCCGAGCTGCGCCACTGGCGCTGGTTGCCGGAGCTGCGCTTCGTCGCCGAGTACCACGAGCATCCCGGCTACATCGAGGCGTTGCGCGCGAGCGTCGCCGGGCACTGGCTGACGGCGGGCCGCACCCAACACCTGCTGATGTCCTTCCATGGCATCCCGGAGCGCTACTTCCGCCGCGGCGACCCGTACTTCTGCAAGTGCCACAAGACCGCGCGGCTGCTCGCCGACGAGCTCATGCTGCGCGAGGACGAGTGGAGCGTCGCCTTCCAGTCGCGCTTCGGGCCGAGCGGCTGGCTGAAGCCCTACACCCGCGAGGTGCTCGAGGCTATGCCGGGGCGCGGCGTGCGCGAGGTGACGGTGGTGTGTCCGGGTTTCGCGGTCGACTGCCTGGAGACTCTCGAGGAGATCGACATCGAGAACCGCGCCTTCTTCATGCGCGCCGGCGGCCAGCGCTACCAGTACGTGCCGGCGCTCAACGCCAGCGCCACGCACGCCCACTGCCTCACCGAGCTCATCATGGAGCACTGCCAGGGCTGGACCCACCGGGAGCACGGCCGCCTGCCGAGCGCGACCCGCGGCACCTCCGCCTGAGAGTCGCGACGTGCGGCTCGCGCTGCCGGGACGATTTCACGAGCTCAGCCTCGCGACCCCCGACATCCGCGCCTCGGTCGAGTTCTACGAGCGGCTCGGATTCTCGCACGCCGCCACCGGCGACACCTTCAGCCACCCCTACGGCGTGCTCACCGACGGACGGCTGCACCTCGGTCTGCACCAGCGGGCCGTGGCGCTGGCCGTGCCCACCCTCACCTTCGTGCGCCCCGGGATCGCCGCCTGTGTCGGCGAGTTCACCGCGCTCGGCATCGAGCTGACCGTGTGCCGCACCGGCGAGGAGGAGTTCAACGAGATCGGCTTCGAGGATCCCTTCGGGCACGGCATCCGCATCATCGAGGCGCGCACCTACTCGCCGGCCGCCCGCACCGCCGGGGAGGCGTCGCTGTGCGGCGAGTTCGCCGAGATCACCATGCCGGCGGCGGACTTCGCCGCCGCGCGCGAGTTCTGGGAGCCGCTCGGTTTCGTGGCCGCCGCCCGGGCGCGCAAGCCCTATGGGCATCTGCCGCTCACCTCGGATCATGTCGACATCGCCTTTCACCGGCCGGATACCCGCGCCTCCGCCATGATCGTGTTCCGCGCCCCCGACATGCCCGAGCGCCTCACGCGGCTGCGCTCGCTCGGCGTCCCCGAGGCGCCTCTGCCCCGCGGTCTCGACCGGGAGCGCAGCGCACTGCTCGAAGCGCCCGAGGGAACGGCGCTGCTGCTGCGCACCGAGTGAGGGGGGTGAAGGTCGCGCTCAGTGCGCGGCGGCGCCGCGCGCATCCGCCGCGCGCGCCTCGATGCGGAAGCGCACCTGCATCTCGTCCCGCACCTGCAGCGCCCCGAGCAGCGCGCTGAAAGGAGTGAGCCCGAGCTCGCTCTGCGCGAGCGGCGTCTCGCCCCAGACGCTGAGCTCCCCCCCGTCCAGGCGGTAGTGCGCCGGCACCGTGATGCTGCGCCGCGCGCCGCGGACCTGCGCCTCGATGCGGGCCAGCACCAGCCCGGTGCCGGCCCCCGGCTCCAGCCGCTCGCAACGCAGCACGATCTCCGGGTATGCGGCGCCATCGAGCAGCGCCTCGCCGAGCATGTTGCGACGGGTTCCGGCGCGCGCCGACTCGGGAACCTCCGGCGGGAAATCCGCGGCGCTCTCCTTTGCCCGCAGCTGCGGCTCGTCCACCGTGAGCTCCGCCACCGGCAGTTGAACCTCGAAGCTCGCACGCAGCGGATCGGCCGGAACGTAGATCGTACCGCTGAGCGAGCGCGCGGCGATGAGGTGATTGTGTCCGGCGGCCTCGAGCGTGCCGCCGCGGTACACGAGCACGGTCACGAGCGACCCGGCCGCCACGACGTCGTAGGGGCGCCCCTCGTGGGGCGCGAGCGGCGGAGGCGGCGGCGCCTGCGCCGGCAGCGCGGGCCGCGGCGGGTGCGCCGGACAGCCGGCGAGCGCTCCCGCCAGGAACAGCGCACCGAGCGCGCGCAGCTTGCAACCGCTACTTAGCTCTTTAAGCTTGAGGGCCATGGTCATCCGCAACACCGTCAGGCGCTGGGGCGCAGTCACCCAGCTGCTGCATTGGCTGATCGTCGCGCTGATCATCGTACAGGTGACGCTGGCGACCATCGCCGACGACCTGCCGAACGGCGCCGAGAAGCTTCGCCTGCTCGCCTATCACAAGTCGGTGGGGCTCACCATTCTCGGCCTGGCGCTCGCGCGGCTCGTCTGGCGCTGGATCAACCCGACGCCCGAGCTGCCCGCGACCCTCAAGCCGTACGAGCGGGCGCTGGCGCGCTTCACTCACGCGGCATTGTACCTGCTGCTGTTCGCCATCCCGCTCTCCGGCTGGACGATGTCCTCGGCACGTGGGTTCCCGGTAAGCTGGTTCGGGTTCTTCCAGCTGCCCGACCTGGTTCCCAAGAGCAAACCGCTCTACCAGGCGCTGGTCACCACGCACGTGACGCTGGCGTGCGCGCTCGGCGTGGTGGTGGCGTTGCACCTCGCGGGCGCGCTCAAGCATCACTTCGTGCTGAAGGATGACGTGCTGCGCCGCATGCTGCCCTTCACCCGCACCGACTGAGGGAGCCGAACGATGCGAAGCCCCGTGCCTGCGGCCCTGCTCGCCCTGGCGATCGCCGCGCTCGCTCGCGGTGCGGCCCCGCCCGCCGTTCCCCATTTCGCGCTCGACCCCGCGAAGAGCTCGCTCGAATTCACCTTCCTGCAGGCGGGCGCCCGCAACAAGGGCTCGTTCAAGCGCTTCAACGTGAGCCTGGATTTCTCACCCGCCGATCCGGGTACGGGGCGTCTCGAGGTCACCGTCGAGGTCGGCTCGCTCGACACCGGCGATGAGGACCGCGACGACACGCTGCGCGGCGCCGATCTGTTCGACGTCGCCAGGTACCCGCAGGCGCACTTCAGCGCCACGCACATCGCACGCACCGCGAGCGGCTATGCCGCGAGCGGGAACCTCACGATCCGCGGCGTGACGCGCGCGACGACCGTGCCGTTCACGTTCCGCGAAGCCACCGAGGGCGCCACAGCGGTCGCCTACATGGCCGGCAGCACCGCGGTGCGCCGGCTCGACTTCGGCGTCGGACAGGGCGACTGGAAGGCCACCGACCAGGCCGGGAACGAGGTAACGGTGTCGTTCTCGCTGCGGCTCACGCGCGCCGCGCGCTGAGCGGCGCGCACGCCAACGATTCTCCGCGACACTCAGCGACGCTGTCGGGCAGCGCCGCGCCGTGCGCGCGCGCGGCGCGCGGGGCGCTTGCGGCTGCCGGCGGCACGCGCCGCTCCGCTGCGGAGCTTGCGGGCCGGGCGCCGCGCACTCTTGCCGGCGACGGCACGACGGGCGGTCTTGCGGCGCCGGGCGGGGGCCGGACGGCGCGGGCGCTTGGCGCGCGCGGCAGGCTTCGCCGGCCGTGCCGCGGTTGCTGCCTCCTCGCCACGCAGCTGCCGGAGGATTGCGGGATTCTCCAGTGTCGAGACGTCCTGCGAGATCTCCTCGCCGCTCGCCACCGAGCGCAGCAGCCGGCGCATGATCTTGCCGGAGCGGGTCTTGGGGAGATTGTCCGCGAAGCGGATGTCGTCGGGCTTGGCGATCGGCCCGAGCTGCGTACCGACCCAGTCGCGCAGCTCCCGGGCGAGCGCGCTGGTGTCGCCGCTCGGGTGCAGGCCCCGCAGCACCACGAAGGCGAACACCGACTCGCCCTTGATGTCGTGCGGCTTGCCGACTACGGCGGCCTCGGCCACCAGCGGGTGCGCCACCAGTGCCGACTCGATCTCCATGGTACCGAGACGGTGCCCGGAGACCTTCAGCACGTCATCGATGCGCCCCATGATCCAGAAGTAGCCGTCCTTGTCGCGGTGCGCGCTGTCGCCCGCCACGTAGCAGCGGGTGTGGAACTTCGACCAGTAGCCCTCGACGTAGCGCGGGTTGTTGCGCCAGATGGTGCGCAGCATCGACGGCCAGGGCTTGCGGATCACGAGGTAACCGCCCGCATCGGCGTGCTTCACCCGCTCGCCGTGGTCGTCGACGATATCGGCGTCGATCCCCGGCAGCGGCTGCGTGCAGGAGCCGGGCTTGGTGGCCGTGACGCCCGGGAGCGGGGAGATGAGGATCGCGCCGGTCTCGGTCTGCCACCAGGTGTCGACGATCGGGCAGCGCTCCCGGCCGATCACGCGGTGATACCACATCCACGCCTCGGGGTTGATCGGCTCGCCGACGGTGCCGAGCAGGCGCAGCTTCGACAGGTCGTACTTCGCCGGCACATCGTCGCCCAACTTCATCAGCGCGCGGATCGCGGTCGGCGCGGTGTAGAAGACGGTGACGCCGTGGGTCTGGCAGTTCTTCCAGAAGCGGCCGCCGTCGGGCACGGTCGGCGTGCCCTCGTACATCATGATCGTGGCGCCCGTCGACAGCGGGCCGTAGGCGATGTAGGAGTGCCCGGTGACCCAGCCGACATCCGCCGTACACCAGAACACATCGTCGTCGCGCAGATCGAACACCCACTGGGTCGTCACCTTGCAGCCGAGCAGGTAGCCGCCGGTGGCGTGCTGGATGCCCTTCGGCTTCCCCGTCGATCCCGAGGTATAGAGGATGAAGAGCGGGTGCTCGGCCTCGACCCACTCGGGGTCGCAGGCGGGCGGCTGTCCCTCGATGGCCTCGTGCCACCAGATATCGCGCTTCGCATCCATCGCCACCGCCCGGCCGGTGCGCTTGAGGACGATGACGCGCCTCACCGTCGGGCAGCCGCCGGCGAGCGCATGGTCGGTACTGGCCTTGAGCTCCACCGCCCCGCCGCCGCGCCAGCCGCCGTCGGCGGTGATGACCAGCTTGGCCTCGGTGTCCTCGATGCGGTCCCTGAGCGCGGGCGCGGAGAAGCCGCCGAACACCACCGAGTGAATCGCACCGATGCGGTTGCAGGCATGCATCGCCACGACCACCTCGGGAACCATCGGCATGTAGATGACGACGCGGTCGCCCTTGTTGATGCCCTGGGCCTTGAGCGCGTTGGCGAAACGGCAGACGTCGGCGTGCAGCTCGCGGTAAGAGAGCCGGCGCACATCGCCCGGCTCGCCCTCGAAGATGATCGCGGTCTTGTGGCCGCGCTCGTTCAGGTGCACGTCGAGGCAGTTCCAGGACGCGTTGAGGCGGCCGTCGGTGAACCAGCGGTAGTTGGGCGCGCGTGCATCATCGAGCG
>DASQIC010000067.1:0-16613 GCA_035631755.1 Steroidobacteraceae bacterium | reverse complement strand
GGGCCCTTGATGCCGGTCGTCCCATCACGCCGGTGCACCGGCTCGCCGGCGACCGCATTCGGCTCTTTCTTCCCGCTCTTCGGGTCGATGAGGCAGTAGAAGCGATGGGTGTCTGGCGGCTTACCGACGTCGAAGTGGCCGAGGACCTCTTCTCGCTCAGGGTCCTGCTGGAAAGCCTGCTTCAGGCTCGAAAGGAAGCCGCCCTTGACCTCGGACACCTGAGCATCGCCCGCCGCCGGCGCCACCGCGGCGGCGCTGCCGGTGCCGGCGGGCGGCTCGGCCACGGCAACCGCCCCGAGCAGCAGCAGACTCGCGGCCGCCTGCGCACCGCGCCGCCATCGCATCTCACCTGTCATGTTCATTCCTCCCCCGCCGCGCCTCTGCCGGCTCAACGGATACCGACCGCGCACCCGGGCCGGTTATTTTTCTGTGCGGGAATCTACCCGGATTCGAGCAGGCGCGGAAGGCACGCGACTCGCTCATTCAGCGTCGCTTCGCGGCGCGCCGCCCACGCGAGCGCGGCGCGCGCTCGACCCGCCGCTCCTTTTTATAGGGATTGGTATCGGTCCGGTACTCGATGAACACCGGCGTGGCGAACAGGTCGTAGGCCTTGCGGAACAGGTTGGCGAGATAGCGCGTGTAGGCTTCGGGCACCGACGCCGTCTGGTTGCCGTGAATGACGATGCGGGGAGGATTCCTCCCGCCCTGGTGGGCATAGCGCAGCTTGATGCGCCGGCCGCGCACCAGCGGCGGCTGATGCGTTGCGATCGCCTCCTCGAGTGTGCGGGTGAGTTCGCGGGTCGGCAGCGTGCGCATCGCCCCCTGGTACGCCCGCACCGCCGACTCCATCAGCTCCCCGATACCGCTGCCGTGGCGCGCCGAGATGAAGTGCAGCGGCGCGAACGGCACGAAGTCGAGCTTGAGCGAGAGCTGGCGGTGGATCTCGGCGCGCTGCTCCGGCGCCACGCCGTCCCACTTGTTGACCGCGATGATGAGCGCGCGCCCCCGCTCGAGCGCCAGCCCGAGCACGCTCGCGTCCTGCTCGGCCACACCGCCGTGCGCGTCGAGTACCAGGATCACGACGTGGGCCTCTTCGATCGCCTGCAGGCTGCGCGCGACGCTGGCGCGCTCGATCGCATCCGCGACGCGCGCCCGGCGCCGCAGACCCGCCGTATCGATCAGCTCGAACGCCCGCCCGTCGCGCTCGAAGGGCACGAGGATGCTGTCGCGGGTCGTCCCCGGCTCCTCGCTGGCGATGACCCGCTCCTCGCCGAGCAGCCGGTTGACGAGTGTCGACTTGCCGACGTTCGGCCGGCCGATGATCGCGATGCGGATGGCGCCCGTCGCCGCCGTCTCCGGCGCCTGCGGCTCGAGGCCCGCGAGCACCTGCTGCATGAGCTGCTCGCAGCCCTGGCGGTGACTCGCCGAAATGGCGAGCGGCGCGCCGAGCCCGAGCCCTTGGAAGTCGGCGGCGGCGATGTCGGCGTCGAGGCCCTCTGCCTTGTTGAGCGCGACGGTCACGGGCTTGCCCGCGCGGCGCAGCTCCTGCGCCACGAACTCATCTTCGGGCATCAGTCCCGCGCGCGCGTCGGCGAGCAGCACCAGCCGATCGGCCTCCGCCACGGCGCGCTCGGTCTGCGCGCGCATCTGGGCCTCGATCGGGTTCGGGTTCTCGATGAGTCCGCCGGTGTCGATCACGACATAGGCAACGGGACCGACGCGCCCGAAACCGTACTGCCGGTCGCGCGTCAGCCCCGGGACGTCCGCGACCAGCGCATCGCGGGTGCCGGTGAGGACGTTGAACAGCGTCGACTTGCCGACGTTCGGCCGGCCGACGAGCGCGATGACGGGCAGCATGGGCGGGCCTTCGCCGACACGGGCGCGCAACCGCGCCGCGTTACTTGCGTCCGTGCTGCAGCGGCGACACGCGGAATGCGCTGATCTGGCCGCGGTCGTTGATCACCAGCACCATATTCCCGGCGACCACCGGCGTGCTGCTGACGCGCACCTTGCCCGAGGAGGCGCGCGCCGCGAGCGCGCCGGTCGCTTTGTCGAGCCAGTGCACGTAGCCCTGAAAGTCGGCGGTGACCAGGGCGTTCACCGTGTCCATGGTGGCGAGCGCGGACAGCCCGCGATGCAGCAGCGCCTTCTGGCGCCACAGCTCCGCGCCGCTGCGTCCCCGCAGCGCGACCACCTCGCCGTCGGCGCTGGCCATGTACAGCGTGTCCTCATCGAGGGCGAGGCTGCGGTAGCTCGAGGCATCGTGCGCCCACCAGACCTGTCCGTTATCGAGCGCCAGCATGGCGACCTTGCCCTGGAAGCCGACGCTGAAGACATCCTGACCGGCAACGCGCACCGTGGTATCGATGTCGTTGAGACGCTCGAGCTCGGTGCGGCCGTGCGCGGGACTGATGTTGGCCTCCCACTGCACCGTGCCGTCGCCGCCGTTGACCGCCAGCACCTTGCCGTTGTCGAAGCCGCACAGCACCAGATCGCCGGCGATCACCGGGCGCGCGGTGCCGCGCAACGACAGGCGCGGAACCTGCTGCTCCTGCACCCACAGCTCGTGCCCGTCGGCAGGATTGAGCGCATGCAGCTTGCCGTCGACCGTGCGCAGCGCAATCAGCCGCTCCGCTATCGCCGCCGGCGCGAGTACCTCGCCATTGAGGCGCACGCTCCAGCGCTGGGCGCCGTTGCGCTCGTCGAGCGCGAACAAGCGGCCGTCGCTCGAGCCGATGAGCACCAGACCATCGCCCGCGGAGGTGCCGCCCGAAAGCGGCGCCTTCAACGGCACGCGCCACACGACCCGGCCGGAGGCGAGCTGGAAGGCCGTGACGTCGCCGCGGTGTCCGGCGGCGTAGACCCGCTCGCCGTCGACCGAGAGCCCGAGCCCGAGAGCGAGCACCGTCTGGTGCCGGTCGCCGACCGAGGCGCTCCAGACACGCTCGGCGCGCAGCGTGGCGGCGAGCGGCGTGAGCTTGGCCGGCTGGTCGACGTTCTTGTCCTTCGAGCAGGCGGCCACCGCGGCGATGAGCGCCACGATGAGGAGCGGGCGTTTGAGTTCTCGCAGGGTCATTTGGCAGGCGCGGCGCCGGGCTTCCCCGTAGTGGCGGGGCTCGGCGGGCTCGTGGCGCTGGTGGCGACACCTGCCGCGGGCAGCGCGGCGGCGAGATCTGCGATCTTGAGGCCGAGCAGCGCGGAATCGGCGAGATCGCCGCCGCTCTCGGCGGCGCGATACTCCCGCAGTGCCGCGGCCTTGTCTCCCTTGGCGTAGTAGGCATCCCCGCGCGCCTCGTGGTAGCGCGAGGCGAAGGCGCCCGGCTGTACCTCATCGAGCGTCGCGAGCGCCTCGTCGGGTTTGCCCTGCGCGATCTCAACGCGCGCCAGGCGCTGGCGGGCGACGAGCGCCAGTTCGCGATCCCTGGAATGCTGCATTACCGCCGCGAGCTCCTCGGCCGCCTTGCCGAGCTCCTTGCCCTCGACATAGATGCGCGCAGCGACGAGCCGGCCCTGATCCGCGTAGGGCGAGGAAGGGAAGTTGCGCTCGAGCTCCCCGAGCTGCACGAAGGCCATGGTGCGATCGGAGCGCTCGAGCGCCTGGATCAGCTGCGTGTACCGGGCGCTCGCCTGCACGCCGACGGCGTCGAGGTGCGCCTGCCACCAGCGCCAGCCGCCGAGAATGGCGCCGCCGACCGCCAGCCCCGCCAGCACCCACAGGCCGTTCTCACGCACCCAAGTGCGAATCTGCTCCCACTGTTCTTTTTCGGACAGATACTCGCTCACTCGTTCACTCCTGCCGCCACCCCCCGGCGTTCAGCTCCCTGCGCGGGACAGGCCCGCGAGCGCTGCATCGACGCCCGCCGCCAGCGAGTCGATTCCGCACTCGCTCTGACCCGCGCCCTCGCGCAAAGGTTTCATGCCGAGCACGCCGCGCGCGAGCTCGTCGTCACCGACGATGAGGGCGAGCAGCGCGCCGCTGCGGTCGGCGCGCCGGAACTGCGTCTTGAAGTTCCCGCCCCCCAGGTTCAGCTCGACGCGCAGCCGCGGGCGCTCCCCGCGCAGCCGCTCGACGATCCTCAGGGCCTCTTCGCCGGCGCGTGCACCGTTCACGACCACGTACAGGTCGGGCGGGATCGCCGGCGGGTTGCGCCCGGCCGCGACCAGCAGCGCCACCAGCCTCTCGACTCCCATGGCGAACCCGACCGCCGGGGTCGCCTCGCCACCGAGCTGCGCGATCAGTCCGTCGTAGCGGCCGCCGGAGCATACGGCATTCTGGGCGCCGCCGGCTGCCGTGATCCATTCGAACACGGTGCGGCTGTAGTAATCGAGCCCGCGCACGAGCCGCGGGTTGATCTCGTACGGCACGCCGATCGCGTCCAGCATGCGTCGCAGGCCCTCGAAGTGCGCCCGCGACTCGGAGTCGAGATGCTCGGTGAGGAGCGGCGCGCCGCCGATGAGCGGCTGCATCTGCGGGTTCTTGCTGTCGAGGATCCGCAGCGGGTTGCCCGCGAGGCGCCGCCGGCTGTCCTCGTCGAGCTCATCCTCGTGCGCGCGCAGGTACTCGACCAGGCGGGCGCGATAGGCACGGCGAGTCTCGGGCGTGCCGAGTGAGTTGATCTCGAGCGTGAGCCCGGAAATCCCGAGCCGCTGCCACAGGCGGGCGCTGAGCGCGATGAGCTCGGCGTCCGCGTCCGGACCCGGACAGCCGACCACCTCGACGTCCACCTGCCAGAACTGGCGGTAGCGGCCCGCCTGCGGCGCCTCGTGGCGGAACATCGGCCCGAGGCACCAGAGGCGGTGGCGCTGGCCGCGCAGCAGTCCGTTCGAGATCAGGGCGCGCACGATGCCGGCGGTGGCCTCGGGCCGCAGCGTCAGGCTCTCCCCACCCCGGTCGGTGAAGGTATACATTTCCTTGCCCACGACGTCGGTGTGCTCGCCGATCGCGCGCTGGAAGAGCTCGGTGCGCTCGAGCAGCGGCACACGGATCTCCTCGTACGCGTAGCTCGCGAGCAACTCGCGGGTGATTGCCTCGAAGTGCTGCCAGGCGCCGGTCTCGGCCGGCAGCACGTCGTTCATGCCGCGAACAGGTTGGATCTCCCCGGCCAATCAGCCCCCGTGCGCTACCCGCGGCGGAGCCGGCACCGCACGCCCCGAGCGCTCGAGCAGGAAGCGTGCGCTGCCGTCGGGGCGCACGAGTCCGTCGATCGTCACCGGCTGTCCGTTGAGCCGCAGCGCGACCCCGGGAGCATTGCCGAGCACCACGCGCAGCGGCGGGGAGCCGTTGAGCGTACGGACGCTGTCCGGCGGGTTGAGTGCGGCGACCAGGCGCTGTCCGGAGGCGTCGTACACCTCGACCCAGCTCACCGCCGAGAATTTGAGCGCCAGTTGCGCCTCGGCGGGCCGCGCCCCCGCGGTGTGCTCGCGCGCGCCCGATGGAGCGGCGCGCGACGCCGCGCCCGCGGCGGCGCTCACCAGCTCCTCGGCCGTGCCGCCGGCCGCACCTGCCGCCGCGTCCGCGGTGACTGCCTGCGGGAGCGGCGCCGGCAGCGTGAACAGCCACCACACGAGCCCCGCGACCGCGAACGCGCACAGCACCAGCACCGCCGGCATCACCAGCCGCGCGGGATCGGCGTAGGGCTCGCGATGCGGAATGCGCGTGAGGTCTGGTCCCGGCACCGTGACTCCCGCGGCGTACAGATCCTGCAGCTGCGCGGGTGACTCGCCGAGGAGCTCGGCGTAGCGGCGCAGGTGGCCGCGCACGTACACCGGGGCGTCGAGCGCGCCGAAGTTCTCCGCCTCGAGCGCCTCCAGCATGCGCGCATCGACGTGCAGCCGCTCGGCTGCCTGCAGCACCGTGAGGCCCTTCTGCTCGCGCGCGCGGCGCAGCCGTGCACCGATGCCGCAGCCTGCATCCCCGTGAGGTGCGCCGGTCATGGTCGTCAGCCGGGATTGTGATCGAGCGACGCCAGGGCGCGTGCCTGGTCGGAGCCCGGGAAATCGAGCGTCAGGCGGCGCGCGTAGCGTTTCTCGGCCACGACGTCGCGCTGCGCACGCGCGACGCGCACGCCAAGCAGCAGCAGATCGGGAGTCGCGGTGTAGGTGCCGACGAAGGTGTCGATGCGGGTGCGGGCCGCGGCCAGCTGGCCCTGCTCGAACTCGAGCGAGGCCAGCTGGTAGGCGGCCTCGGCGTAGTTCGGCCGCAGCTGCAGCGCGTTGAGGAAGTTGGTGCGCGCCTCGTCGTCGCGCTTGGCGGAATGCAGGCACACACCGGCGTTGGTGTAGGCGCCCTGGGGGTCGCGGTAGATCGGGTTGTGCGCCGCCTCGAGGAAGCGCTTGACGCCCTCCTCGGTGCGGCCGTTCGCGCACAGGTACGCCGCGTAGTTGTTGATCACGTTCGGATCGTGCGGCGCGAGGCGCAGCGCGGTGCGGAACTCCGCGTCGGCCTTCTCCGGCTCGCGCAGCCGCGCGAACAGGATCGCGCGCGCACTGTGGACCCCGGGGTTGTTCGGGTCCTCGGAGAGCGCGCGATCGAGCTTCAGCTTGGCGAGCTCGAGGTCGCCCTGGTTCATGTAGGCGATGCCGAGCTGGGTATTGTCCGCGGCGGCGTCGTGCGTACGGACGGCCTGCTTCGGGTTGCTGTGCACACAGGCGGCGAGTGCCAGGCTGGCGAGCGCGGCGAGCGCAGTCGCGGCGCGCGGCGCGTGCACGCTGCTGCTCACGGCCGTGCTCATGGCTGGACCGCGAGGCCGAACATCTTGCTGCCGAGGCGCACCGTGGTGCGGTCGATCACGCGTCCGGCGAGCTGCCCGCAGGCCGCATCGATGTCCTCGCCGCGGGTGCGCCGCACGGTGGCGAGCAGGCCGCGCTGCAGCAGCTCGTCGCGGAAGCGCTCGATCACGGCGGGTGGCGAGCGGCGGTAGCGGGTGCCGGGAAAGGGATTGAAGGGTATGAGATTCACCTTGGCCGGATGGCCCTTGAGCAGGCGCGCCAGCGCGCGCGCCTGGGCCGGGGAATCGTTCACTCCATCCAGCATCACGTACTCGAAGGTGACGCTGCGGCCGTTTTGCTCGTCGAGGTAGTGCCAGCAGGCGGCGAGCAGCTCGCCGATCGGGTGCTTGCGGTTGATGGGCACCAGCTCGTTGCGCAGCCGATCGTCGGGCGCGTGCAGCGACACGGCGAGCGCCACGTTGCTCACCTCGGCGAGCCGGTAGATCTGCGGCACAAGCCCCGAGGTCGAGAGCGTCACGCGCCGGCGCGACAGGTCGAAGCCGAAATCATCGAGCAGGATGTCGAGTGCCGGCACCACGTTGCGGAAGTTCGCCAGCGGCTCGCCCATGCCCATCAGCACCACGTTCGTCACGCGCCGCTCGGCCTCCGGCCCGCGCGGGTCGCGTTCGAGCTCGCGTTCGGCGAGCCACACCTGGCCGACGATCTCGGCGGTGCTGAGGTTGCGGTTGAAGCCCTGCTGCGCGGTCGCGCAGAACGAGCAGTCGAGCGCGCAGCCGACCTGGGACGAGATGCACAGCGTGCCGCGGTCGGGCTCGGGAATGAACACCATCTCGAACGCCTGGGTCGCATCGGCGCGCAGCAGCCACTTGACCGTGCCGTCGGCGGAGTGCTGCACCGAGACGATCTGCGGGGCGCGCACCTCGGCGCGCAGCGCGAGCCGCGCGCGGAAGTCGCGGGCGAGATCGGTCATGTCGGTGAACGTACCGGTGCCGCGCTTGTAGATCCAGCTCATCAGCTGGCGGGCGCGGAACGGCCGGCTGCCGAGCCCGGCGACGAAGGTCTCGAGCGCCGGCCGCGGCAGGCCCAGCAGGTTGGTGCACTCGGTGGCGGATGCGCTCATGGCCGGTACCGGGCGCGGCTTAGCCGCGCGGGTGCAGCTCCGTGACGCTGAAGAAGTAGGCAATCTCCCGTGCCGCGGTGTCCGGGGAGTCCGAGCCGTGCACCACGTTCTGCTCGATGCTGCGGGCGAAATCGGCGCGGATCGTCCCGGCTGCCGCCTGCTTCGGATCGGTCGCACCCATGATGTCGCGGTTGCGCGTGATCGCGCCCTCGCCTTCCAGCACCTGCACGATCACCGGACCCGAGGACATGTAGCGCACCAGGTCCCGGAAGAACGGCCGCTCGCGGTGCACCGCGTAGAAGCCTTCCGCCTCGCGCTGCGAGAGCTGCAGCATGCGGGCGGCGACGATCGAGAGCCCGGCGCGCTCGAAGCGCCGGTACACCTCGCCGATCAGATTGGCGCGGACACCGTCGGGCTTGACGATGGACAGGGTGCGCTCGAGCGCCATGCGGTCGTGACCTTTCTTCGAAGAGTGTCCGGCGGATGCGGAAGCTCCGCGGACCTTAAGCGGGCGAGTTTACCTTGGGTGGCGCATCTGCGGCAACGGCGCGGACGCCGGAAGTGCCGGTTTGATAAGGGATTTTCTCATCCCGCCGCGGCCCCGGCGCGAGGCGCGGCGGCGCGCCGTCAGACCGAGAAGCTCTCGCCGCAGCCGCATTCGCCCTTGACGTTCGGATTCCTGAAGCGGAACGCCTCGTTCAGCCCCTGTTTTACGAAGTCGACGATCGTACCGTCGATGAGTTTGAGGCTGCCGGGGTCGACGAACACGCGCACGCCGCGGTCTTCGAAGATCGCATCGCCCGGCTGCGGGCTGTCCGCGTAATTGATCACGTAGGCGAAGCCCGAGCAGCCGGTCTTGCGCACGCCGAGCCGCACGCCGGTACCGCCGCCGCGCGTGCCGAGGAAGCTCTTGACGCGATTAGCCGCCGATTCAGTCAGTGAGATCGCCATCGAACCTCTACATTGTACCGCTTGGCTGCCAGTGCGACAGGCACTTGCGCAGCGCATCCTCGATGAGCAGCAAGCGCCCGAGCTTCTCGACCGGAACCGAGCGGCTCGCCGCCCAGTCCGCCGGGGCACCCGGCAGCAGCGCTGCGCGCCGCCGGCCGCGGAGCTCGCCGCACAGCCACCCCGCCACATCCATAGTATGGGGGCAGCCGACGGCCTGGAAACGTGCGTCCTTCACAATGTCTCCCGCGACCAGCAGCTGAAAGCGCACCCAGGTCTCCTGCTCCGGGCCGCCGGCCTCGCCACTCAGCACCGCCGCGCCCGTGGATGCCGCGCGAGCGGTCCACCCCGGCGCTGCCGCCACGGCCGCCGGCGACAGCGCCCGCAGCCGCTCCACCTCGCCGCGCACGGTCCGGGCAGCCAGATCGACGTCCTCGGGGCGGGTGAAGCGCCCGACGCTGAAGCGCAGCGAGCTGCCGGCGAGGCGCGCGTCGCGCCCGAGCGCCCGCAGTACGTAAGACGCGTCTGCCGAGGCGGAGTTGCAGGCCGCTCCGGTCGATACCGCGAGACCGCCGAGCCCGGTCACCAGGCTCTCGCCCTCCACCCCTTCGAACGACACGTTGAGGATGCCGGGAATGCGCGCGGCGCCCGCACCGTTGAGGTGGGCTCCGCCGAGCGCGCCGAGCGCCGCCCACAGCCGCTCGCGCAGCTCGGTGAGCCGCGGGCCTTCCGCGGGCAGCTCCTGCGCGGCGAGCTCGCAGGCGACGCCGAAGCCGACGATCTGGTGCGTCGGCAGCGTGCCCGGCCGCAGGCCCCGCTCCTGTCCCCCGCCGTAGGTGAGCGGCTGCAGCAGCGCGCGCGAGGAGCGGCGCACGTAGAGCACGCCCACTCCCTTGGGGCCGTAGAGCTTGTGGGCGGTGAAGGAGGCGAAGTCGACCGGGAGCGCGCCGAGGTCGAGCGGCACCTTGCCCACTGCCTGCGCGCAGTCGCTGTGGAAGGCGACGTTGTGCGAGCGGCACAGCGCGCCGATCGCGGCGATGTCCTGCAGCACGCCGATCTCGTTGTTGGCGCACATGAGCGACACCAGCTGCGTGTCCGGGCGCAGCGCCGCGGCCACCGCCGCGGCGCTGACCACACCGGTGCGCTCCGGGGTGAGGTAGGTGACGCTGAAGCCTTCGCGCTCGAGGCGCCGGCAGGGATCGAGCACCGCCTTGTGCTCGGTGCGGGAGGTCACCAGGTGGCGGCCGCGATCGGCGTTGGCGCGCGCCACGCCGAGAATCGCCAGGTTGTCCGACTCGGTAGCCCCGGAGGTGAACACGATCTCCTCCGGCGCGGCGCCGATGAGCGCCGCCACCTGCGCCCGCGCCTGCTCAATGCGCGCCGCGGCGCGCCGGCCGTAGAGATGCGCCGAGGAGGCGTTGCCGAAGTCGCCCGCGAGCGTGAGACAGCCCGCCATTGCCGCAGCGACCCGCTCGTCGAGCGGCGTGGTCGCGGCATAGTCGAGGTACAGAGGGGCAGTAAGGCTCATGGGCGCACCTCGCCCGCCCGGCGGCGGCGGTTCTGCACCGCCGTCAGGATGCCGCGCAGGATATGGGCCTCGTTGCGGTCGAGCTCGGCGCGCTGCAGCAGACGGCGCAGCCGCGCCATCAGGTGCGTGCCGCTCTCGGTACGGTCGCGGAACTCGATCTCCTCCAGCACCTGGGCGAGATGCGCGTAGAGCTGGCGCATCTCCTCGGGGGTCGCGAGGGGACCTGCGGGCGGCTCCCCCGCCGGTGTCTCGCGGCTGCCGCCCGCGCGGAACAGCTCGTAGGCCACCAGCTGCACCGCCATGGCGAGGTTCAGCGACGGATAGAGCGCGGACGCCGGGATGCGCAGCAGCACGTGCGCCGTCTCGAGCTCCTCGTTGCTCAAGCCCGTGCGCTCCGGACCGAACACCACCGCCGCCGGCGCGTGGCGCGACTCGGCGACGATACGCGGCGCCGCGGCGCGCACGTCGAGCACCCGGAAGTACTGGTCGCGCTCGCGCGCGGTGGCCGCGGCGATGAAGCCGCAGCCCTCGAGCGCCTCGGCGAGCGAGCTCACCACCCGGGCCTCGCCGAGCAGCTCGTCGGCCCCGGAGGCGCGCGCCCGGGCCTCGGGATGCGGGAACTCCTTCGGCCTCACCAGCACCAGCGCCGAGAGCCCCATGTTCTTCATGGCGCGCGCCGCGGCGCCGATGTTGCCGGGATGCGAAGGCGCGACCAGCACGATGCGAATGTCGGGGGATTCCATCTGTTACGCTAACGGCACTCCGTCCGGTGTGATCCCGCAACGAGCTTAAGCACCGTGCAGCCGCTTCTCAACATCGCCGTGCGCGCCGCGCGTCGGGCGGGCGAGCTCATCGTCCGCAGCCTGAATCACCTGGAATCGCTCACGGTGTCCTCCAAGGGGCGCAACGACTTCGTCACCGAGGTAGACCGGGCCGCCGAGCGCGAGATCATCGCCATCATCCGCCGCCACTACCCGCAACACGCGTTCCTCGCCGAGGAGAGCGGCGCGAGCGGCGAGCACGATACGCTCTGGATCATCGACCCGCTCGACGGCACCACCAATTTCCTGCATGGCTTCCCGGTGTTCGCGGTGTCGATTGCCTGCCAGATCAGGGGCCGGCTCGAGCACGCAGTCATCTACGACCCGATGCGCCAGGAGCTGTTCACCGCGAGCCGCGGTGCCGGCGCACACCTCGACAACCACCGCATGCGAGTCAGCAAGGCGCGCTCGCTCGAGGGCGCGCTCATCGCCACCGGCTTTCCCTACCGCGCCAACACCCGCTATCTCGATGCCTATCTCGCCATGTTCCGCGAGGTCACCGGCTGTGTCGCCGGCGTGCGCCGCCCGGGAGCCGCGGCGCTCGATCTGGCTTATGTGGCCGCCGGGCGCGTGGACGCGTTCTGGGAGATCGGCCTGAGCGCCTGGGACACCGCGGCCGGCACGCTCCTCATCCAGGAGGCGGGCGGGCGGACCGGCACGTTGACGGGCGCCGAGTACCGCCAGGGCGGACACATCGTCGCCGGAACTCCCAAGGTGTATGCCCCGCTCCTCGAGCTGATCGCGCCGTACGTGCCGGAGGACCTGCGCGACTGAAGGCGCGCGGCGCGCGCGGCGCGCTCGCTTTCGCCGGATCGCTTGTGTAGAGTCCTCGCGAAAAACTTGGGGGCACCATGACGAGCCAGCTTCTTGCAACCAAGTCCATCGCCGAGCTGCACGAGCAGGAATCCTCGGGCAACCAGCTGCGGCGGGCGCTCACCGCGACCCAGCTGACGCTGCTTGGCATCGGCGGCGTCATCGGCACCGGCATCTTCGTGCTCACCGGCGTCGCCGCCGCTCAGAACGCCGGGCCGGCGCTGCCGCTGGCGTTCATCGTCGCGGGTATCGGCTGCACCTTCGCGGGCCTGTGCTACGCGGAGTTCGCTGCCATGATCCCGGTGTCCGGCAGCGCCTACTCGTACTCCTACGCCACGCTTGGGGAGGGCATCGCCTGGTTCATCGGCTGGAACCTGATCCTCGAGTACCTGTTTGCCGTCGCGACGGTGTCGGTCGGCTGGTCCGGTTACGTGGTCAGCCTGCTCGATCAATTGCACTTCCACATGCCTGATGCGCTCTCGCACGCACCGATCGATCAGGGTGCGGACGCACTGCACCTGCGGTTCACCGGGGCCATCATCAACCTGCCGGCCATACTGATCGTCGCAGCCATCGGCACCATCTGTTACATCGGCATCAAGCAGTCGGCCGTCTTCAACTCGTTCATCGTCACCATCAAGGTGACGGTGATCGTGTTGTTCATCCTCTTCGGCGTGAGCTACATCAACACCGATAACTGGCACCCATTCATTCCGCCTAATACGGGCACGTGGTTCGTGTACGGTCCGAGCGGTATCCTCGGTGCCGCGGGGGTCATCTTCTTCGCCTACATCGGCTTCGATGCGATCTCGACCGCGGCCCAGGAGTCGAAGAATCCGCAGCGCGACATGCCGATCGGCATCCTGGCGAGCCTCATCATCTGCACCATCCTGTACGTGATGGTCTCCACCGTGCTCACCGGTATGGTGAGCTACAAGGAGCTGAACGTCGCCGCACCGGTCGCCCTGGCTCTCGACAAGTATCCGGGGCTGCACTGGCTGGGAGTGCCGGTGAAACTCGGTGCCATCTTCGGTATGACCTCGGTCATGCTGGTGATGACCATCGCTCAGGCGCGCATCTTCTTCGCCATGGCGCGTGACGGTCTGCTGCCGCCGCTATTCGGCCGCGTGCATCCGCGCTTCCGGACGCCCTCGACCGGCACGGTGGTGACGGGGGTGCTGGCCGCGCTGATTGGCGGGTTGTTCCCGGTGGGTCTCCTCGGGCATCTGGTCTCGATCGGCACCCTGGCGGCGTTCGTGACCGTCTGTATCGGCGTGCTCGTGTTGCGGCAGACCCGTCCCGATCTGCCGCGTCCGTTTCGTACGCCGGCACCGTGGTTCACCTGTATCGCCGGCGCCCTGGTGTGCGGCCTGATGATGGTGTCGCTCGGGCCTGCCACCTGGGTGCGTCTGATCGTATGGACCGTGATCGGCGTGCTGGTCTACGTGCTGTACGGCTACCAGCACAGCGGCCTGCGCGCCGCCAACGGCGCCGCGGCCGCGCCCGCCGCAACCCGCTAGCCCCGTCCGGCAACGCCGGAGCTCCGCAGCCGCCGCAGTCAGCGCCGGCGCTCGTCCTTACCGCCGCCGCAGCCGCACGTTGAGCAGCTCCACCGCCACCGCGAACGCCATCGCGAAGTAGAGATATCCCTTCGGAATCTCGAAGTGCAGGCCGCTCGCGATCAGCGCCATGCCGATCAGGACGAGGAAGGCGAGCGCGAGCACCTTGATGGTCGGGTGGCGCGCGATGAGGGCCCCGATCGGGCGCGCCAGCCACATCATCACCAGGATCGCCACCACGATGGCGGCCACCATGATCGGCAGCTCGCGCACCAGCCCCACGGCGGTGAACACCGAGTCGAGCGAGAACACGATGTCGAGGAGTGCGATCTGCGCCACGATCGCCGCCACCCCTCCGCGCAGCGGCCGCAGCGGCGCGGTCGCGCCGGCGCCCTCCTCCACCGTGCGGTGAATCTCGAGCACGCTCTTGGCGAGCAGGAACAGGCCGCCGCCGAGCAGTACCAGGTCACGGCCCGAGAACGCCGCCGTGCCGAGGCGCAGCCACGGCCGTGTGAGGTGGGTGAGCCACACCACCGAGAAGAGCAGCCCGATGCGGGTGAGCATCGCGAGCGCGAGGCCCGCGCTGCGGGCGCGCCCCTGCCGCTCGCGCGGCAGCCGGTCCACCAGCAGCGAGATGAAAATTACGTTGTCGATGCCGAGAACGATCTCGAGCAGCGACAGCGCGAGGAACGCGAGTGCAATGTGCGGATCGGCGCTCAGCGCTGGGACGCTCCGCTACGGCAGCTGATCGAACGCCGCCTTCTTGACCGACGGGAAGATGTGCTCGGCGGTGAGGCCGAAGTCGAGCGCGATGGCGCTCGAGATGTAGATCGAGGAATAGGTGCCGGCGATGATGCCGATCAGCATCGCGGTCGAGAAGCCCTTGAGGACCGGCCCGCCGAGCAGCAGCAGCGCCACCACCACGATCGAGGTCACCACCTTGGTCATGATGGTGCGCGACAACGTCTGGTTGATCGACTGATCGAGCACCACGTCGGGCGGCGAGCGGCGGTTGCCCTCGAAGCGCTCGCGGATGCGGTCGAACACCACCACGGTGTCGTTGAGCGAGTAGCCGATCACCGCCAGGATCGCCGCCACCACCGCCAGGTCGAACGACATCTGGGTGATCGAGAAGAATCCGAGCACCAGGATCGGATCGTGCATGACGGCGAGGATCGCGCCGAGCGACAGCCGCCAGGTGTGGAAGCGGAACGCGATGTACAGGAATATCCCGAGCAGCGTGAAGAACAGCGCCCAGATGGCGCTCATCTTCAGCTCGTTGCCGACCTGCGGGCCGACCACATCGAGCTGCACCACCTGCGCGCGCGCATCGATGCCGTGCAGCGCCGTCTCGAGGCGCGCGCGCACCTCGCTCGCCGACTGCTTGCCCTCCGGCGGCAGGCGGATGGCGATGTCGCGCGAGGAGCCGAAGTTCTCCACCTGCGGCTCGCGGAAGGCGGCGGCGGCCAGCTGCGTGCGCACCCGGTCGACGTCGACCGCCTGCGGGAACCGCGCTTCCGCGCTCACCCCGCCGGTGAAATCGATGGCGAGATTCACGCCGCGCACGAAGAAGGATGCGAGCGACACGATCATCAGCACGGCCGACAGCGTGTACCACACCTTGCGGGTGGCCATGAAGGGATAGCTGGTCTGGTGACTGAAGAATTCCACGGTATGAGTCCTGGGCTATGCGCTGTGCGCCGTTCTCAGATCGAGAGGCGCGCGAGCTTGCGGCGGCCGCCGTACATGAGCGTGAGCAGCGCGCGGCTGCCCATCAGGGAGGTGAACATCGAGGTGGCGATGCCGAGCGTGAGCACGATCGCGAACCCGCGGATCGGGCCGGTGCCGAGCACCCACAGCACCACCCCCGCGATCAGGGTGGTGATGTTGGAGTCGGCGATCGCCGAGAAGGCCTTCTCGAAGCCGGCGCGGATGGCGGCCTGGGGCGAGACGCCCTTGCGGATTTCCTCGCGGATGCGCTCGTAGATCAGCACGTTGGCGTCTACCGCCATGCCGACGGTGAGGATGATGCCGGCGATGCCCGGCAGCGACAGCGAGGCGCGCATCATCGACAGCAGCGCCGCGAGCAGCACCACGTTGGCGAGCAGCACCAGGTCCGCCACCAGGCCGAAGGTCTTGTAGTAGATCGCCATGAACACGAACACGCCGGCCATGCCGACGATGAGCGCGGTCACGCCCTTGTCGATGTTGTCGCGGCCGAGGCTGGGTCCCACCGCCCGCTCCTCGATCTCGTAGATCGGGGCGGCGAGCGAGCCCGAGCGCAGCAGCAGCGCCAGCTCGCGCGCCTCGCCGGCCTGCAGCCCCGTGATCTGGAAGTTGGTGCTGAACACCCCGCGGATGGTCGCGTCGTTGATGACTTCCTCGTCGGTCACCTCGCGGGTCACCTTCTGGCCGTTGACCTCGGTGGTCTCGGGGTGCTTCTCGATCAGCACCACCGCCATGCGCTTGTTGAGGTTCGCGCGCGTGGTCTTGAGCATGTTCGCGCCGGCGCGCGCATCGAGCCGCACGTCGACCGCCGGACCCTCCTGCGACTGCGCCGCGGTCGCGTTGGTAAGCTCATCGCCCGTGGCGATGACTTCGCGCTTGAGCAGAAGCGGCCGGCCGATGCGGGTATGGGTATAGAGCTTGGAGCCGAGCGGCGCGCGGCCGAGCTGCTGGGCCTCGTAGGCGCTGTTCTGCATGTCCTCGAGCCGGAATTCCAGCGTCGCCACCCGGCCGAGGATGTCCTTCACTTCGGCGGAGTTCTGCACGCCGGGCAGCTGCACGTTGATGCGGTCGATGCCCTGGCGCTGCACGATGGGCTCGGACACGCCGAGCTCGTTCACGCGGTTGCGCAGCGTCGTGATGTTCTGCTGGATGGCGTAGTCCTGCCGCTCGCGGATCTGCGCCGGCGTCATGACGCCGGTGATCGCGGCGCCGCTCGCAAGGCTCTCGCTGCTGAGCGTGAGGCCGGAGAGCGGCTGGGCGAGCGCGCTGCGCGCGGCGCTCACGTCCGCATCGGGCGGCAGCACGAGGCGCACGGCGTTCGCTCGCTCGCTCCCCACCGCGACCGTGCTCACGTCCTTGACCGGGAT
>DASQIC010000066.1:0-40497 GCA_035631755.1 Steroidobacteraceae bacterium | reverse complement strand
GATCCCTCGATCACGCTCCACACCTACAGCCACTCATTCGACCGGCGCGGCGTCGCGCCGCTCGGCGAACAGCTCGCCGCCTTCATGCGGCGGGAAACTTTTGGTGGTTTTTTGGTGGTTCCGGACACTTCCTGCGAGGTGCCCGATGCGCAAGCCATTGATTTGATGGTGGCCAGGGGCGGAATCGAACCACCGACACGCGGATTTTCAGTCCGCTGCTCTACCAACTGAGCTACCTGGCCGCCGGGGGCTGGAAGGGCGCGTATTAGACCGGCCTGCCGGGCAGGTCGTCAAGCAAGCGTCCGTTCTAAATCGTTGATTCCCTTATCATGCGCACTGCGCCGCGCTCTCGCGCCCGGCAGTGCAATGCGGATGTCATATCGAGGGAGACTCGTGAACGGACAGCGCGCCACCGAGCGCGATGCTCGTGCGGTGTCGAGGCACGTATGCCGGTGGTGAGCGCGGGACTCCTGCTCTATCGCCGGCGCGGCGCACACGTCGAGGTGTTCCTCGTTCACCCGGGGGGACCCTACTGGGCCGCAAAGGACGCGGGCGCATGGTCGGTGCCGAAGGGTCTCGTCCACCCCGGGGAAGAGGAGCTCGACGGCGCGCGGCGCGAGTTCCGCGAAGAGACCGGGTTCGAGGCCGGTGGCGTGGGTCGCGAGCGTGATCTCGGATCCTCCCGGCAGCCGAGCGGCAAGCACATCCGCGTGTGGGCGGTGGAGGGTGACGTCGATCCCGCGGAGCTGGTGAGCAACCTCTTCGAGATCGAGTGGCCGCCCGGATCCGGGCGGCGTGCGCGGTTTCCCGAAGTCGATCGCGGCGACTGGTTCGATGAGCGGCAGGCGCTGCTCAAGATCGCCCCGGGCCAGCGCCCGATCCTCGAGAAGTTCTTCTCCGACCCCGCCTGACGGCCCGCGGCGCTCTCGCCCGGGAGAGAGAGGCGCGCGCTGACCGGCGGAAGCGTCCCGCGCTCTCCGGCGGATGGATTCCGAAAACCGCGCCCGGGACCACAATCGCTCCCCGCAGATCGCCGGCGTACCCAGGCCGAGATCGTCTGCGCCGGAGCCTTGAAACATGAGTGAGAGCAACCGTCGTCTTGGCATCACGCTCGCCACGCTCGTGGCGTTCATCGCCCTCATTTCACTCCTCGCGGCCTTCACGACGTGAGGCGGGGCGTGAAGCTCGCACCCCCCGAGCCCCGGCACCCGGAGCCGCCGCACCGGCGCAGCGGCCCGCGCCTAAGCCATTGATTCCCAGCATGAAGGCCCCGCCCCGTGCGGCTGCCCGCCACCGGCCGGGAGATGCAGACAGGCCGTCTGAACCGCCGCCGCTCCCCCTTAAGATAGAGACTGCCCCGGGCCTCCTGAGATCGGTTCCCCGGCGCGCTAAACTTACCGGTCTGCCGGAAGAAAGAGCCGCCCGAGGACCGAACCGCATGAGCGCGAATCTTGCCCTGCTGGAGCCCCAGAGCCCGCCCCCCTGCACCGAGGAGCTGACCCGGGTCAATGAGTCCCTCGAGCGCCGCGAGCGGCTGCTCACGGCCTCTGCGAAGGCGAGCCGCATGCTGCTCGAGGCGCGGGACGTGCGGGCCGCGATCCCCGGGGTGCTGGGCATCCTCGGAGAGGCGGCGCATGTCGACCGGGTGAACCTCATGGAGACGCGCACCGGCCCGAACGGCGAACGGCTGCTCGCTGTGGTGAGCGAGTGGACGGCCGAGGGTGTGGCGCCGCATCTCGGGGACCCGGTGAGCAGCGAGTGCGACGAGGGCAAGTTCTCGGCCGTGTGCGCGGAGCTGCGCGCCGGGCGCAGCGTCTGCTTCAGCTGCAACGGGGTCGGGGACGGCGCCTCTCCGGACGGCTTTCAGGGCATCGGCACTCAGACCAAGGCGATCGTGCCGGTGTTCGTCGGCGGCGAATTCATCGGTGTGGTCGGGTTCGACAACACCCGCCAGCGGCGCGCCATCGACGCCGCCGAGCTCGCCGCGCTCGAAACCGCCGCCGGCGTGATCGGCGCGGCCCTGCATCGCGAGCGCCTGGTCGATGACGTGCGCCACGAGCGCGAGCACGCGGTCGAGGAGCGCTTCGCCGAGCTCGCCAAGGCGAACGCGGTGATCCGCGGCAATCTCGAGCGCCTCGCCGGCGAGACGGACCTGCACAGTTTCATGGGCCACATGTTGCTCGAGGCGACACGCCAGTTCGATGCGATTTCCGGGGCGGTGATCGTGCTCAAGGACTCGATGCAGGAGTGGCGGATCATCGCCCACGTGCGCGAGGGGCAGCTCGCCCAGCCCGAGTACGCCACCAAGGTCCCGGTGGCGGGCTCGACCTTCACGCAGCGGGTCGGGCACCTGCGCGAGCCCATGTACCTCGAGGTCGCGCGCCAGCAGGAGGAGATCTGGCCGGGCGTGCTCGCCTTTCATCAGCGCGAGGGCGCGGTCGGCACGGTGATTTATCCGCTGGTGTTCGGCGCGCGCAGCGTCGGCTTCTTCATCCTGAGCTTCCGCCGCGATGCTGCCGACGTACAAAGGAGCGAGCTGCTGGTCGCCCTCGCACAGCAGGCGACGCTCGCGGTGCAGCTGACGCGCCTGGCCTACTCGGCCAAGGAAGCCGCCGTGCTCATGGAGCGCACCCGCATCGGCCAGGAGATCCACGACGGCCTGGCGCAGGCCTTTACCGGAATCCTCATGCAGCTCGGGGCACTCGAGGAGTTCCCTTCCTGCAAGAAGCGCAATTCGGAACTGGCGGTCACGCTGACGCGCATCCGCGACCTGGCGCGCGACGGGCTCGCCGAGGCGCGCCGCTCGGTCATGGCGCTGCGGCTCGATCAGACGCGGCGTACCGGGCTCGAGAGCGCGCTGCGCCAGCTCGCCGAGCGCTCCACTGTCCCGGGCGGCGTCACCTGCACCTTCGACGGCGGCGGCGTCACCACGGGGCTGCGTCCCGAGCACGAGCACGAGCTGCTGCGCATCGCGCAGGAAGCCGTGAGCAACGCGGTCCGGCACGCGCGCCCGCACACCGTACGCATCACCATGGAGGACGAGACCTCGCACTGGACCATGGCGATCGCCGACGACGGCGTCGGCATGGAGGAGCGCCCCGAGCTCTATGCCCGTCAGGGCTTCGGGCTCTCCAGCATGCGCCAGCGGGCCGGAGCCATCGGCGGGGACTGGCAGATCGCGAGCGAGCGGGGTGCGGGCACCCGGGTCAGTGTGCGCTTGATGAAACGAGCGTCCTAGTGGCTGCCGTGGTCAAGACGAGGATCAGCGTCGTACTCGCCGATGATCATCCGGTGGTGCGCGACGGCCTCGCCGCCATGGTCAACCAGCAGCCGGACATGGAAGTGGTCGCCGAGGCGGGCGATGGCGACGAGGCGATCGCCTGCTACGAGCGGCATCGTCCGGATGTGCTGGTGCTCGACCTGCGCATGCCCAAGCGCGACGGCGTGGCGGTGGTGCAGCGGGTGCTGGAGATCAATCCCAAGGCGCGCATCCTCATCATGACCACCTACGACGGCGACGAGGACATCTTTCAGTGCCTCTCGCAGGGTGCCAAGGGCTACCTGCTGAAGGACGCGCCGCGGCAGGAGATCCTGTCGGCGATTCGCGCGGTGAGTGAGGACCGCCCCTACACCTCGACCACGGTGGCCGCCAAGGCGCTGCAGCGCATGGCCAAGCCGAGCCTCACCCAGCGCGAGCTCGACGTGCTGCAGCTCGTGGCCGAGGGTCGCAGCAACAAGGACATCGCCCGGCGGCTGTCGATCACCGAGGGCACCGCCAAGACCCACGTCAAGGCAATCCTCACCAAGCTCGACGCCATCAGCCGCACCGAGGCGGTTGCGGTGGCGCACAAGCGCGGCCTCATTCACCTGTGAGCTGAGCGGCGCGACCGCCCGCGGGGCGTGGGGTCAGCCGCCCTGCGGCGGGCGGTAATCCGGCGGCGCCTGCGAGCCGACGCCGAAGAAGAATTTCTCCATCTCCGCCTCGAGAAAGCGGCGTGCCTTGGGCTCGATCGGCGTCAGGCGATACTCGTTGATGAGCGTGGTCTGGTGCTGCAGCCAGCGCCCCCAGCCTTCCCTCGACACGCTCTCGTAGATGCGCCGCCCGAGCTCCCCGGGATACGGCGGCCGATCGAGGCCCGGCGCCTCGCGCTTGAGCACCACACACTGGACCAGGCGTGACACGGTGTTCCTTCGTCTACGGATGGCTCGCGTCCGGCCCCGCGAGCACCGGCTCCCCCGCCAGCCGCCCGAGCAGCGTGCTGATCGGCGCAGGCAGCCCGACGCGGGCCGGATGGCGCACGTTATACCAGAGGCCCCCACCCTCAGCCACGCGCGGCGCAGCGCCGCTGCAGCGCGCGAGCAGCGGCGTGATGAGGAGATTGAAGTGCGTGAAGACATGCTCCACGGTGCCGAGCGGTTGCGGCTCGACGGCGCCCGCCCCGAGGGACTGGCGCAGGAAGGCGCGCGCCGCGCTGGCGGTGTCGAATTCCGGCAGGCACCACAGTCCACCCCACACACCGCTCGCCGGCCGCCGCTCGAGAAAGACGCTGCCGTCCTCGTGCAGCGCCACCACCATGTAAACCGATCGCGTGCGCCGTGGCGCCAGCCGGCGTGGCGCGGGCAGCTCGTGCTGGCGGCCGGCGCGCCGCGCGGCGCAGCCGGCCGCGAGCGGGCAGACCTCGCACAGCGGCCGCACCCGCACGCACACGGTGGCGCCGAGGTCCATGATCGCCTGGGTGTAGTCCGCCACGCGCTCGCCCGGCGTGCAGCGCTCGGAGAGCTGCCACAGGCGCTTGGCCACCGCGCCGGCGCTGCCGCGCGCGGCGACGCCGAAGTAGCGCGACAGCACCCGCCGCACATTGCCATCGAGGATCGCGTGGCGCTCGCCCGCGGAGAGCGCCAGGATCGCCCCGGCGGTCGAGCGCCCGATGCCCGGCAGGCGGGCGAGCTCCTCGGCGCGCCGTGGCAGCTCGCCGCCGAACTGCGCGCAGATCAGCCCCGCGGCACGATGCAGGTTGCGCGCCCGGGCGTAGTAGCCGAGTCCCGACCACAGGTGCAGCACCTCGTCGATTTCCGCCGCGGCGAGGCTGCGCACGTCGGGAAAGCGCGCGAGGAAGCGCCCGAAATAGCCGGTGACGGTGGCGACCTGGGTCTGCTGCAGCATGACCTCGGACACCCACACGCGGTAGGGCGTGCGGTCCTTCTGCCACGGCAGGTCGTGCCGGCCCGAGCGCCCGTGCCAAGCGAGCAGCGGCGCGGCGATCGGCGAGGTGTGGGAGTCGGCGGCGTCGGAGGTCGAAGGCACGCGGGCGATTCTACCCGCCTGCTCTCAACGATCGCACAGCCCGATGTCGCCGCTCATGGTCTTGATGCGCACGTGGGCGCTGCCGGCGCCCTGCGTGCCGTTCAGCGTGTGCCCCGGACCGTACTTGCTGGTGCGCTCCGGCTCGACGTTGAAGCAGTCGCCGATGTCGCCGCTCAGGCTCGAGACCTCGTACTGGAAGCCCTCTTCGGAGCCCCCGCGCAGCTTGACGTCGCCGCTCACGGACTGCAGGTCGACTTCCGCACCGCGCGTGAGGCGGCCCTCGAGACGGATGTCGCCCGAGGTACTGCGCGCGCGCATCGAATGCGCGGGGTCGAGCGCCGCGCTGATCTCGCCGCTCACGGTGGTCGCCTCGAGGTCGCCCGCCGCATGCTCGAGGCGCACGTTGCCGCTCACGCTGCTCACGTGCAGGTGCGCCGGCTGGCCGTGGCCGCGCAGCTTGACGTCGCCGCTCACGGACTTGACCTCGATGTCCGCCGAGCCGATCTCGGCGGCGATTTCGCCGCTCACGGTCCTCAGGCGCTGGGTACCCTGCACGCCGTCCGAGGTCACATCCGCGCTCACGGTCGAGACGTCGAGCTCGCTGCCCTTGGGGATCTTCACGTGCAGGTGGGTCTCGTGGTGCCCGGAGAACAGCCCGATCGAGGTGTGCGAGTGCAGCAGCACGCGGATCACCGTGCGGCCGTGTTCGCTCGTCACCTCGACGCGATCGACGTTCTCGCCGAGCTCGGCCCGCACGCCCACCTCGGCGCGATCCCACCCGGTCACGTCGATCGTGCCGCTGGTACTGGAGATCTCGACGATCCCCTTCGGGTCCGCAGCTACCTGGCGCTCGAAGGTAGCGGGCGTCTCGCCGCCGACCGCCGCGACCGCGAACAGCGCCGCGGCGAGCGACAGCAGCACCTTGAACACGCGCATGGCTCATATCCCCCTGCCAGCTTCGCTGGCCTCGCGCACGTCCGTGAGGACGCGCATCTCATCCTGGTAGGTATTCACGAGCAGCTCCTGCAGCAGTGCATTGCTCGGGTCCTTGCCGAGCGCGGCTTCCAGATCCTCCTTGGCGTGGCGGATCGTAGCGAGACTCGCCAGCACCTTCGCGCGCGCCGGCGGCGGCAGCGTGGCGAGCTGCGCCTGCAGCGATTCGAGCAGCGCCGACCGCTCGCGCTGATAGCGCGGGTCGGTCACCCACGCGGTGCGCAGCGCCGCCCCCGCCGCACCCGGCATGGCCGCGACCGGCGGCGCAGGGGATGCGCCCGGCACGCTGCTGCGCCCGATCCACACTCCGACTCCGACGCAGGCCACCATGGCTGCCGCCGCGAGCCAGCGCAGCGGGACCGGCGCGCCGCGCCGGGTGCGCGCCGGCGCGACGGCCGGTGCGGCGGGGGCGGACCCGAGGCGCGCCTCGATCTGCGGCCACAGGTCCCGGCTCGGCTCGATCGCCACGGGCAGCTCGCGCAGCGAGCTCACGCGCTTCGGTGCATCCGTTGTCATGTCAGCCAACCTCCACGCTCAGGCGTTCGCGCAGGAGCTTGCGTGCACGGTGCAGCTGCGCCTTGCAGGTCCCCTCGGCCACGCCGAGCATCTGCGCAGCTTCGGTGTGCGAGTAGCCGTACAGCGCGTGCAGCACCAGCGCATCGCGCGCCCCCTCGGGGAGCGCACCGATCGCTGCCTCGATCTCCTCCACCTCGACCGGGGTCTCGAGGGTCCACGCGGGCTCCGGTCCCCCCTCCTCGGCGGGCTCCGCCACCGGCTCGAAGCGCGCCGCCTTGCGGCGCTTGCCGAGGGTCACGTTGACCGCAATGCGGTGCAGCCACGTCGACAGTGAGCTGCGCGTCTCGAACTGCGGCAATGCCCGCCAGGCGTTGATGAAAGTCTCCTGTGTGCAGTCCTCGGCCAGCTGCGGCTCCCGGGTCATGCGCAGGCACAGGCCGTACACCCGGCCGGCGTGCTCGCGGTAGAGCCGCTCGAAGGCGCGTGCATCCCCGGCACGGGCCCGCTCGACGAGCGCCCCCTCCCAGTCGATCTTCGACCCATCGGCCTGCGCCAGTGTCATCGCTGTATTAGAGCGCGAGGGTGCATGCGGCGTTTAAACACGCCGGCGTCGCCGAAAACCAACAATTTCCGGCGGAACTCGCCGTTCAGGCGCTACTCCTTATCTTACGTACGGTCACGCACGGGAAGGAGCGGAACGTGGAGACACGGGACATGTGGCGGCGCCTCTGGCAGCCCCCGGGAGAGACCCTGGAAGCAATCACCGCGGTGCTGCGCTCGCACTGGCGCGCCGCCGGCGAGCGCACCCTGGAGCTGTTCTGGCCCAACCCCGGGAGCTGGCTTCACCCACAGAAGGCCCGCGCCGGGACTCACCACCTCGCGAGCGGCGGAAGACTCATCAGGTAAGCCTCGGGATCCGCGTCGGTGCTGAAGCCGAAGCGGGTGCCGCGGTCGTAGACCAGGTTGAATTCCACGTAGCGGCCGCGCTTCACGAGCTGCCGCTCTCGCGCTGCCTCGTCGCAGGGGGTGTCCTTGCGCCGCGCGACGATCCGCGGAAACACCTCGAGCAGCGCCTCCCCCACCGAGCGCACGAAGGCGAACTCGGCGCCCGCCGCGCCGATCGCGAGGTCATCGAAGAAGATTCCCCCGACGCCGCGCGGCTCGTGGCGATGCGGCAGGTAGAAATACCGGTCGCACCAGGCCTTGTACTCCGCGTAAGTCCCCGCCCGGTACGCCTCGCAGGCCGCGCGCAGCGCCGCATGGAACTCGGCGGTGTCCTCCTCGATGGGGAACGTCGGCGTGAGGTCCGCGCCGCCGCCGAACCAGGCGCGGCGGGTCGCGAGGTAGCGCAGGTTGAGATGCACCGTCGGCACGTAGGGATTGGCCATGTGAGCGACCAGTGACAGCCCGCAGGCGACGAAGCGCCCGTCGGACTCCCCGGCGCCCGCCACCTGGGGTCGGGCCTCGGGCGCGAGCACGCCCCAGACGTGGCTCACATTGACGCCCACCTTCTCGAACACCGCGCCGCGCATCAGCCGCGAGTGCCCCCCGCCCTTCAAGCGGTGGCCGTCGGGCTTCTTCCACTCGCGCGCCTCGAAGCGGCTCGCGCTCTCGAAGGCCTCGAAGGCCGCGCACAGCCGTCCCTGCAGATCGCGGAAATACGCGGTCGCGGTGGTAGCGAGGTCGGCAGCGTCACTAGCGCCCGGCATGCACCAGGTCCACGAGCCGCGCCACTGCCTGCGGGTCGGTGTCCGGCCAGATCCCGTGGCCGAGATTGAAGATGTGTCCCGGCAGCGGTCCGGCTTCCTCCATCACCGCCGCGACGTGACGGGCGAGCTCCGCGGGCGGCGCGAACAGCGCCGCGGGATCGAGGTTGCCCTGCACCGCGCGCTCGGGCCCGAGCACCTCCCGCGCCTGGCGGAGCGAGCAGCGCCAGTCGACTCCCACCACGTCCACCTCCAGCGTGGCGATCGCCGGCATGAGCGCCGCGCCTCCGTTCGCGTAATAAATGAGCGGCACGCCGCAGCGGCGCAGCGCCGCCAGCGTGCGCCGGACCGCCGGCAGCGCAAAACGCGCGAACTCGCGCGGCCCGAGCAGGCCCGCCCAGGATTCGAACAGCATGAGCGCCTGCGCGCCGGCGGTGGCCTGCGCCGCGAGATAGGCCGCCATCGCATCCGCGAGCAGAGCGAGCAGGCGCTCGGCCTCGAGCGGCTGCGCGTAGAGGAACGCACGCGCCGCCGCGAACTCCTTGGTCGGACGGCCGCACACGAGGTAGCACAGCAGCGTGAACGGAGCGCCGGCGAAGCCGATGAGCGGCGTGGCGCGCGGCACGTTCGCGCGCACCAGCCGGATGGTCTCGAGCACGAACGGGACATCGCGCGCCGGATCGAGTGCCGGGAGCGCGGCGATCTGCGCCGCTGTGCGGATCGGCTCGCGCACCACCGGAGCGGGCTCGAAAGTCATGGCGACGCCCATGCCCTGCAGCGGCGTCATGATGTCGCTGAAGAGGATCGCGGCGTCGAGCTCGAAGCGCCTCAAGGGCTGCAGCGTCACCTCCGCCGCGAGCTCAGGTCGGTGGGTGAGCGTCTCGAAGTCGACCCGCGCGCGCAGCTCCCGGTACTCGGGCAGGTAGCGGCCCGCCTGGCGCATGATCCACACAGGCCGATGCGGCACGGGCTGGCGGCGGCAGGCCGCGAGGAAAGCGCTGCGCTCGCTCGCCGGGCGACCGGCTGCCGGGCTCGCCCCGGCGCTCATGAGCGCAGCCACCGGGCCACCTCGGGGGCGAAGTAGCTGATGATGAGGTCGGCGCCCGCGCGCGCGATGCCGGTCAGGGCCTCCATCACCGCCGCGCGCTCCTCGATCCAGCCGCGCTCGGCGGCCGCCTTGATGAGACTGAACTCCCCCGACACCTGGTAGGCGACCACCGGGACGCGCACCGCGTCGCGCACCCTGCGGATGATGTCGAGGTAGGGACCGGCGGGCTTGACGATCACCAGGTCGGCGCCCTCGGCGACGTCGGCCAGCGCCTCGCGCAGCGCCTCGCGCGCATTCGGCGGGTCCATCTGGTACGAGCGGCGGTCGCCGAAAGCGGGCGCCGACTCGGCCGCCTCGCGAAAGGGTCCGTAGAAGGCCGAGGCATACTTGGCGGCATACGAGACGATGGGAGTGCCGCCGCGACCGTCGCGGTCGAGCGCCGCACGGATCGCCTGCACGCGGCCGTCCATCATGTCGCTCGGCGCCACGGCATCGGCCCCGGCGCGCGCATAGTTGACCGCCACCTCGGCGAGCGTCTCGATCGAGGAGTCGTTGTCGATCCGGCCCCCGGGCAACACGTGGCCGCAATGGCCATGATCGGTCGCGCCGCACAGGCACACGTCCGCCCACACCAGCAGCTCCGGGCACGCATCCTTGATCGCGGCGATGGCCTGCGCCGCGAGCCCCTTGGGATCGCGCGCGCTGCTGGCGCGTGCATCCTTCTCGGCGGGCGCGGCGAACAGCAGTACCGCGGGAACCCCGGCGGCGGCGGCGGCCTTCGCCTCCCTGACCGTCTCGTCGACCGACAGCTGGCAGATGCCGGGCATGCTCTGCACCGCGTGCCGCACCCCGCGCCCCGGCACGACGAACAGCGGATAGATGAGCGCATCCGCGCTCAGGCGCGTCTCGCGCACCATGCGCCGCCAGGCATCCGACTGGCGGGTGCGCCGCGGCCTCTCCTGTGGAAATGGCATCGTCAACCTCTCGATTGCAACAGCCGGTAGGTGGTGAGCGCCAGCCCGTGGAGCGTCGGCGTCTCGGCGATCGTCGCTCTGGTGCCGCGCGCGGTGAGCTCGCGCGCCGTGGTGCGCCCGATGGCGACCGGCGGGGCATCGGCGAGCAGCTGCGCGAAATCCTGCTCGCCGAGCGCGCGAGCGAGCTCGATCACCGCCGAGGGGCTCGCGAAGGTCACCGCGCCGAGCGCGCGGCGGGCGATCCAGGCGCGACAGTCCTCGACATCGAGGCTTGCCGTCTCGGTGCGATAGGCCTCGACCTGAGTCACCGCCGCGCCGAGCTCGCGCATTCCCGCGGCGAGCGTCGGCAGCGCCCGCGAGCTCGCCGGATAGAGTATCCGCATACCGGCATCCTGCGCCGACCACGCCGCCGCGAATGCCGCGACCAGTCCGGCGGCGTTCGCCTCGTCCGGCACCCGGTGCACCGGCCAGCCGCGCCGCCGCAGCACCTGCGCGGTCGCGGAGCCGACCGCCGCGACCCGCAGCCCCGCGGGCGGTGCCGGCAGTCGCTCGAGCACCGCCGCCGCCGCGTGGCGGCTCGCGAACACGATCCAGCTGAAAGTCTCGATCGCCGCCAGCGCGGCGCTGAGCGGTCCCGGGTCGGCAGCCGTGACGCTGACCGCCGGCCAGGAGAGGACCTGCAGCCCGAGGCTCTTGAGCTCGCGGCTGAGGGGGCCGTCGCCGTCCTCGGCGCGTGTCACCACCACCGGCCGCGCTTCGAGCGCGCCGCTCATGGCGCGGACACCGCGAGTGCCTCGCGCTGGTTCGCGATGAGCCCGGCCGCGCCGCCCGCGAGCAGCTCGTCCGCGACGCGCTCGCCGAGCGCCACGGCGTCCGCGAGCACGAGCCGCGCGCTGCCGCTCGCACTCGCCGAGCCGCGCGCCTCGAGCCGCTTCGAGCCATCGAGGGCACACACCGCGGCCTCGAGATGGAGTGTGCCACCGCGCAGCGTGGCGAGCGCCCCGAGTGGCACCTGGCAGCCGCCCTCGAGGCGCGCGAGCAGCGCGCGCTCGGCGCCGCTGGCGAGATGCGCCGCCGCATCGTCGAGACCCTTGAGCCAGCGCAGAGTCGCTTCGTCGTCCTCCCGCGCGCACACCCCGATCACACCCTGTGACACGGCCGGCGGAAAGTCCTGCGGCGGGAGGTACTCGGTGACCTGCTGCGCGAGGCCGAGGCGTGCGAGCCCCGCCGCCGCGAGCACAATGGCGTCGTAGTCTCCGCGCTCGAGCCGCTCGAGGCGCGTCGGCACGTTGCCGCGCAGCTCCACCGGCACCGCGTCCGGGCGCAAGCGCGCGATGAAGGCACGGCGGCGCAGGCTGCTGGTGCCGATGCGCGCACCCCGCGGCAGGCCGAGGAGCGGCTCGCCACCGCGGCTGATGAGCGCATCCCGCGGGTCCTCGCGCTCGAGTGTCGCGGCGAGAGTGAGGCCCGGTGCGAGCGCGGTCGGGAGGTCCTTGAGGCTGTGCACGGCCGCATCCACCGTAGCGGCGGCGAGCGCCTGGTCGATCTCGCGGGTAAAGAACGCGCGGCCGCCCGCCTGCCACAGCGGTACCTCGCGCTGCGCATCGCCGCTGGTGCGGATACGGACCAGCTCGATTGGCGGCGCGCCGGGCTGCGCGCGCAAGCGCGCCTCCACGTGCCGCGCCTGCCACAGCGCGAGCGCCGAGGCCCGCGTTCCGATACGCAGCGTACCCGATGCGCTCACGGCTCGCCCTCCGCGAGGAAGCGGTAACCGACGCCCCAAACGGTGAGGAAGTGGCGCGGGTTGGCGGGATCCTTCTCGAAGCGCTTGCGCAGCCGCAGGATGAAATTGTCTACCGTGCGGGTGGAAGGAAACACATCGTAGCCCCACACCCGCTCGAGCAGATCCTCGCGCGAGACGATCTCGCCGGCGTGTTCGGCCAGTACCTTGAGGATCATCGCCTCCTTCTCGGTGAGCTCCTGCGCCTCGCCGTTCCAGGCGCGCGCGCGGAAGGCGCGGAAGTCCACTTCGTTGCCGCCGAAGCGCAGGATCGCGGTGGCGGCGGTTGCCGAGGCGCTGCGGTACCAGTCCCAGCGACGCAGAATGGCGCGCACCCGCAGCAGGAACTCCTGCAGGTGAAAGGGCTTCGCGAGGTAGTCGTCGCCGCCGGCTTCCAGGCCCCGCACCCGGTCGACGGGATCGCCGCGCGCCGTGAGGAACAGCACCGGCGTGCTGTCGCCCTGGTCGCGCATCGTGCGGCACACGGCGAGGCCGTCGACGCCCGGCAGCATGACATCGAGCACCACCAGCGCGCAGCGGTTCGTGCGCAGCCACGCGAGCGCCTCGCCGCCGTCGCCTGCCGTGGCCACCTCGAAGCCTTCCGCGCGCAGGTTCTCCATCACGCCGGCCGCGAGGTGCGGATCGTCCTCCACGACCAGCACCCGGTTCGCGCCCTCGCCAGCGGCGTTCACGGCTGCGGCACCGGGGCTGCGGGCCAGGTGAGCACGAAGCGCGCCCCCTGACCGACGCCGGCGCTCTCGGCCGTCACCCGGCCCTGCGCGAGCTGCATCAGGCGCCGCACGATGTAGAGTCCGAGTCCCGTCCCGTAGTAGCTGCTGCCGCCGCCCGGATGCAGCCGCGTGAACTTCTCGAACAGCCGCTCCCCGTCGGCCGGGGTGAAACCGACGCCGCTGTCCTTCACCACGAGCTCCACTTCGCCGTTGCCGGCGCGGGCGGTGACCGCGATGCGGCCGCCGCCCACCGGCGCGACCGCAGCGAGCGCGTTCTCCAGCACGTTGCGCACGATGACATCGAGGGCGAGCGGGTCGGTGAGCGCGTAGAGTCCCGGGGCGACATCGCTCGAGATCGCGACGCGCTGCGAGCGCGCGCGCTCCTCGAGTGCCGCCACCACGCGGGCCACCGCGCCGTGCAGCTCCACGGGCTCGGACTTGAAGTCGACGCGGCCCCGCTCGAGACGGGCGCTTTCGAGGATCTGGGTCACCATCGCCTCCATGCGCGCCAGGTCCGCGAGCATCCTGTCGATCAGGGTACGCGACTGCTCGGGCGCCAGCGTACGCAGCGCCATGGTCTCGAGCGACAGCTGCAGGCTCGCGAGCGGGGTCTTGAACTGGTGCGAAACGAGTGCCAGGAAGTTCTCCTGCTGTTCCAGCACCCGCGCCTCGGCGCGCAGCGCGCGCGCGATCACGAACATGCATACCCCGAGCGCCAACAGGAAAAACGCTCCTTCCCACGCGTAGCGGTTGTAACGCTGGTGCCGCTCGGCGCGCAGCGTCTCCTCCAGCGTGGGAGCGACCGAGGCGCGGCCGCCGTCGACGACGATCTGCGGCAACAGCTCGTGTACGCGCGCGGCGCTCATTCCGCCATCGAGCAGCGCCTGCGCGGCGGCGGCCTGCGCCGCATAGGCTGCGCGCGCGGCGGTCACCCTCTCGATCGTGTAGGCGCGCTGATCGAACAGCCACCAGCTCACCTGCACCGCCGACACCACCAGCAGCACGAGTGCGGTCAGCTGGAAGACGCGGGTCGCTCTCACGCCGCCGCCTCACGCAGCGACGCGCCCAGCGCCTGCGCGAACCCGGCCAGGTCCTCGCGGGTGTGCGCGAGCGACAGGAAGCAGGCCTCGTAGGCCGATGGTGGCAGGTACACGCCGCGCGCCAGCATGGCGTGAAACACTCTCGCGAAGCGCGCCACGCCGCTCTCGGGGAGTGTAGTGGCGGTGCGCGGCGCGCCGCCCTCGTGCAGCGACAGCCAGAAGAGCGATCCGACCCGCACCAGCTGCACCGGGAATGGCGCCGATGCCAGCACCGGCGCGAGCAGCCGCTCGAGCTCGGCGCCGAGCTCCTCGAGGCGCCGCCAGCCTGAGCCGCGCTCGAGGAGATCGAGCGTCGCGAGGCCGGCGGCCATCGCGACCGGGTTCCCGGAGAGCGTCCCCGCCTGGTAGGTGTCCCCGTCGGGGGCGAGCCGCGCCATGATGCGCCGCGCGCCGCCGAAGGCCCCGACTGGCATGCCGCCACCGATCACCTTGCCGAAAGTGGCGAGGTCCGGGGTGATGCCGAGAAGCGCCGCCGCGCCGCCGCGCGCGAGCCGGAACCCCGAGATCACCTCGTCGAAGATGAGCAGTGCGCCATGCGTGCGCGTCACGCGCCGCAGGCACTCGAGGAACTCGCGCCGCTGCGGCAGCAGGCCGTGGTTGGCCGGCACCGGCTCGATGATGACCGCGGCGATGCGCGCACCTTCGCGCGCGAACAGTCCCTCGACCGCGGCCTCGTCATCGAGCGGCAGCACGCGCGTGGCCGCCGTGAACGCCTCGGGCACGCCGGCCGAAGAGGGCCGGCCGAAGGTCGCGAGTCCGGAGCCGGCGGCGACCAGCAGGTGATCGGCGTGTCCGTGATAGCAGCCGGAAAATTTCACGATCAGGTCGCGCGCGGTGAAGGCGCGCGCGAGGCGGATGGCGCTCATCACCGCCTCGGTGCCCGAGGACACGCAGCGCATCTGCTCGGCCGCAGGATAAGCGGCCGTGACGCGTTCGGCGAGCTCGACTTCGGCGGCGCACGGAGCCCCGAAGGTGGTGCCGCGCGCGAGCGCCGCACTCACCGCCGCCACCACCTCCGGGTGGGCATGTCCGGCGATCAGCGGCCCCCAGGAGCACACCAGGTCGAGGTAGCTGCGCCCGTCGACGTCCTGCACCCGCGCGCCCGCGCCGGCGGCGATGAACAGCGGCGTGCCGCCGACGGCCCGGAAGGCGCGCACCGGAGAATTGACGCCGCCCGGAATCACGCGGCAGGCGCGCGCGTAGAGCTGCGCGGAGCGGGTCGGTGCGCTCATGGACGCGTACGTCCCGACTTGGCCGCGTCGAAGAACGCGTCGACCGCGTCGGCGCTGGCGTGCGGCGCCGCGGCGCGCAATCCCGCGAGCGGCAGGTGCGCGAGACGCCGCGCGACCGCCGAGCCGAGGCGCCTGAGCTGCGCGCGTTGCCGCTCATCGAGAGTGCGCAGCTCGCCCGCGAGTGCCCGTGCCACCTCCTCGGCCGCGATCTCCTCGAACGCCACGCGCAGATGCGCCAGCCGCGGGCCCATGGCCCGCGTGGCGAGCTCCTCACGCAGCTCGCTCAGCCGCTCATCGATGGCGGCGCGCACCGGCGCGAGACGCAGCAGCTGCTCGAGCCGTCGCCCCTGCGCCGCCTCGATGAGATCGCTCATGCCGAGCCGCTCGAGCCCCGCGGCGCGCGCCGCCTCCGGGGCGACGTTGGGTGGCACCCCGAAATCGATCAGCAACGGGCCGGCAGCGCCGCGCGGGCGCAGCCGTGCCAGCGCCGGCGCATCGAGCAGCGGCTCGCCGCCGCCTGCCGCCAGCACCAGCGCGCACAGCGGCGGCGGCGCCGCGCGGAATCTCTCCAGCGAAAGCGCGGTGCCGGCGACGCTCTGCGCCAGCTCCTCGGCCGCCTTGAGCGTGCGGTTGACGACCACCAGCGGCAGCTTGGCACGGTGCAGCGTCGCGGCACAGCGCCGGGTCATGGGGGAGACGCCGAGCACGGCGACCGGGGCACAGGCGCCGTTGAGTTCCCGCACGTGTCCGAGCACGCGCTCGGCAGCCAGGTCTCCGAGCGAGGGCGTGCGCACCCGCGCCGTCAGGCGCCGCACGCGGCGCGACATCCCGAGCGCCTCGCCGATCAGGCGATCGAGCATCGGGCCGCAGGTTCCGGCCGCGCGCGCGTCCTCCCACGCGCTGCGCAGCTGCGCCGCGATCTCCTGCTCGCCGGTCTGCGCCGACTCGAGCCCGCAGGCGAGCAGCAGCACGTGCTCGAGCGCCGCCTCGCCGTTCCAGGCCCGCAGCGTGCGCGCCGCCTCGCCGGGCTCGGGGCCGCGCCCGGTGAGCACCCGGAAGACCTCCTCGCGCGCGTCCCCCGCGGGGCTGCCGTCGGCCGTGGCATACACCACCTCGACCCGGTTGCAGGTGCCGAGGTAGAGGATCTCGGACGCTCTCAGGTGCTCGCGCAGCTGCGGCAGGCGTGCGCCCACCTCCGGGCGCGGCAGGGCGAAGCGCGCCACCTGGTCCACATCCGCATGGCGATAGGACAGGCCTACCACGCCGATCTGGTGCATCTGGAAAGCTTAATTGCCGACGCCGGAATGAAATGTCACCGAATAGTCACAGGCAACCGACCCCCATCGCAGCCCGGTCGCGAGCTTGCCGCAGGCCGCTCTATATAATCGCAAGCCATGAACGAATTCGGGCAGGACATCTATACCGAACCGCCGGACATCGACCCCGATACGCTCGCCAACCTCGGCCCTCTGACGGGGATGGCCGGGATCTGGGAGGGCCGCGGTCTCGACGTCAATCCGAAGCGCGAAGGACCGCTCAAGCAGGCCTACACCGAGCATATCGAGCTTCAGCCGATCGACCCCCAGGCGAACGGGCCGCAACTCCTCTACGGACTGCGCTACCACACCCATATCGTCAGGCCGGGTGAGATCGAAACGTATCACGATCAGGTGGGGTACTGGCTGTGGGAGCCGGCGACCGGCACGGTGACACACACCCTGACGATCCCGCGTGGCCAGGTCGTTCTCGCGGTCGGCCATGCCGCGCCCGACGCCACGGGCTTCGAGGTCACCGCCACACGTGGCTCGACGGAGAACGGCATCTGCTCCGGGCGCTTTCTCGAATACGCCTTCACGACGGTTGAGTTCCGGATCAGGGTGGCGATCAACCCGGACCGGACCTGGTCGTACGAGGAGGACACGGTGCTCATGGTGCGGGGTCGCGCTGAACCGTTTCACCACGCGGATCGCAACACACTCAGCAAGGTCGGCGAGCCGAGCCCCAATCCCCTGGCCCGGTCGAGGCGGCCGTAGCCACCCGCTTGCGGGATCGGATCGGCCCGGCCATATCCCACAATCTGCGTTCTTGTGGGATACGGTGTACTCGGATGCGATCGGTCGGCGGCAAGAGGCTTACCTGGGGACCGAAGACGATCGAGCGGTGATCGCTCGCTTGGGTCCTTTACGCAAACGGATCGACTAAGCCTCGCGCAGGCCCACACACCTCAGGAAAACACATGTTTGACCACGTCGTATTCGGAGTCAGCGACTATGCAGCGAGCAAAGCGTTCTTCCTCAAGGCACTCGAACCGCTCGGCGTAGCTGTTGTCCTTGAGGGCCCGCTCGGTCTCGAGCTCAGCTCAGATGGCAAGTCTTCATTGTGCATCTGCCAAACCGAGGAGAAGCCGGCGCATCTTCACTTGGCGTTCACGGCCAAGAACCGCCAGCAAGTCGAAGCTTTCTATCGTGCGGCTCTGGAGGTGGGTGGCAAAGGCAATGGTGCGCCTGGTCTGCGCCCGCACTACCACGCAAACTACTACGCAGCTTTCGTCATTGGTCCGGACGGGCACAACATCGAAGTGGTTTGCCACGAACCCGAGGCCTGACCCTTCAATTGAGGGGGAGGGATCACCAAGCGACCGAATGTCCGCGGGTTGCCAGCGCGACGAGGGGCCTCCCGGCGGGAGACCCCTTGTTGCGCTCAGCTTGTCAGCTACGCTGCCTTGCGACGCCTGTAGTACTCCGCGACGCCTGGATGGCTCGCCACGCGCTCGGTGTGCTTAACCAGCAGCGGCGCGACTCGGTCCACGAGGTCTTTCGGAATGTGGTCAAGCACCCCGGACCGTAGCCAGCGGACCCACATGAAGATCTTCAAGTCCGCCACAGTGAGGCGTTGCTCGGCGAAATACTCGCCGCCCGCCGCCTTCAGTCGGGCCTGGAACTGCTCCAGGTACCGCGTGATGCGCCCGGCAACAAGTTCTTCGCGCGCCTTCTTCTTGGCGTCCTCGGCCAGGTCGATGGTGTGTGCGATGCGGGTGCTGATGTCCTCAGCTGCGTCCATGACCTCGTCACACAGCAACGCCTGCCAGTCATCCTTCGGGTACAGGCCAGCCAGCTTGCCGACGTAGCGATTGATGCTGTTGGACTGAGAAACCACTTTACCGTCCACTTCGAGCGTGGGCATGGCCAGGAACGGCATCCTGTCGCGGAAGCCGGGCCAGTCCTTGCCCGAGATGCGGTGGTCTTCGAACGCAATGCCGCCGATGTGTAGCGCCAGACGCGCGGGCTCGCCGCGGCCGCCGTCGAAATCGAAGTAAGTCAGCTTCAGCTTTGCCATGGCGAACTCCTTGGGATTTGAATTGTGACCGGCGAACATTATGCGGACCCAGCATGTGTTCGGCGAGCATAGTTCGCACGGTTAGAGCGGCTGTGAAACGTCCCCTTTGGAAAAGACTAGAGCCGAGGCCCGAAGAACTGGTGTTGGCCGGCTCCGGATTTTCGCTCGCAATTCGCACTCGGCCTTTCTCCTACTCCAAGACAAGTGCGGCAAAAAGTCTGATCACCGGGGGCAATCTACGGCAACGTGAGCCCAGCCGAGACGGCCAACCCTCGCAGGCAAAGCGCTAACGTTTGCCAAGCCATCAACGTCTTGCTTCGACAGTCGTTGCCGTGCGTTGCCTGGCGAAGTCGTGGGATGGAGCGGGTGATGGGAATCGAACCCACGTTAGCAGCTTGGGAAGCTGCAGTTCTGCCATTGAACTACACCCGCTCGTCACGTTGATTCTATTGGCGTTTCCGCTGGCCGGGCAAGGCCCGTCGCCACCGGGCGAGCTGGCGAGTCGGCCGAGCGCCGCGCACCGGCCCACGGAGCACTGAGCCGGCGGGCGAGTCAGCGCAGCTCGGGGAATTCCTCGTAGGCCGCTTCGATCGGGATGGCGAAGCCGATGCCCTGCGCGCCGTTCATCACCATGGTGTTGATGCCGACTACCCGGCCGCTCTCGGTGATCAGCGGCCCGCCGCTGTTGCCGGGATTGATCGGCGCGTCGGTCTGCAGGTAGGTCTGCTGGCCGTCGCTGCGCGCCCCGGAGAATATGCCGGAAGTGACGCTGTAGGCGAGTCCCGAGGGGTTGCCGATGGTGTAGACGCGCTGCCCCTGCGCGAGGCTCGCGGAATCGCCCCGCACGATGTGCGGGCAGTGATTGGCCGGGAGTTGAAACATCGCCAGGTCGTAGCGGTCGGCAAATTCGGCGTGCAGCGAGTCGAAGCGGGTGCCGTCGACGAGCTGCACGCTGAAGCCGCTGCGGCCCGCCTGCTCGACCTTGCTGCTGATGTCGCCGCTGACGCGTCCCGGCAGGTCGGCCAGCAGCTGCTGCAGGGCCTGGATGCGGGTGTCGAGCTCGAGGATCTGCATGTTGGTGCCGGGCTGTCCGGCGAGCGCGCGGCGCAGCTGCTGCGCCTGGGCGAGGTTGCTGCGCAGCTGCTGCTCGGCCTGCCCGAGGCGCTGCTGCACCGCCGGGTTGCCGACCACCTCGCGCGCCACCCGCGCGCCGTTGGTGTCGACCACGTGACGGTTGGTGATCACGTGGCAGTCGCCGTCTACGATGAAGCCCGACCCCGACCCCCAGCCGGTCCTGATGACCACGGTGGCGTTGCGCGCGCTTTCGATGGGGTTGCGCGCCGGCGCGGAGCTGGCGAGCTGTGCCTCGAGCCCCGTGAGCGAAGGCGGCCCGGACGTTGAGGACTGCGCTTCGCCGGGCAGCGCCGATGCGGGCAGTGGCGCCGCCGCCGGCACCGCCGGCCCGGAGTGCGTCGGCGCTGCGCCGCGGCCATGCATCAAGCTGTAGACGAGCGCCGCGCTCGCGATGCCGGTCAGGACGAGCGCGCCTAGCCCGAACCCGGAGCCACGCGGCTGCAGGTCGGTGCGCGTCTCCGCGGCGCGGGTCTGCTGCTGGCGGAACTTGTCAAAATAGATCCCGCATGCGGCGCACTTGACCGCATCTTCCTGACGATGTCCGCACTTCGGACAGTCCATGACCGGCCCCTTATAGCCACCCCGCCAGCAGCGGACGCACGGCCAGTTCCCAGTTTCTCAGAACGGGTAGTAGATCCCGCTGAACACCGCCCCGCGGCCCTGGCCGTAGCCGAAATCGACGTATCCGACCACGTAGGGACTGGCGACGCCGCGCACACCGAGGCCGATGGCGCGGTGCAGGTGTGCGCCGAGACTCGAGTCGGAATCGCTGAAGACCTTGCCGGCATCCACGAACGGCGCGAGCTCGAGACTGACGCGCGTGCCGAAGGCGTCGAAGCCGAGAACCCGGGCGCGCAGCTCGGCGCCGGCGGCCAGGAGATCGCGATCGACGAAGCGGTCAGCCCCCTCCGAGCGCAGCGGCTCGCACTCCCCCGGGATACTGCGATCGCCGCCGAGGCTGGAGAGCGCCCAGAAAGGCGCGCTGCCCGCGGACGTCATGAAGCGCGCCGCGGCGTGCCAGGCGAGTGTGACGTTGCGGCTGAGCGGCCAGTACTGGCGCGCCTCGCCGCCGAGGTAGCTGTAGGAGACCGAGCTGCCGAGGGCGCGGCTCACGAAGCCCCCGTAGAGGGTGTAGCGCGCTCCGGAGTCCGGGATGATCACCGAGTCGCGCGTGTCGTAGGTGAGCATCAGGCGCTGCTGCAGCTCGTGCTCGGCGCCGAGACCGAGCAGGCCGGGGAAGCGGCTCTCGATCGACGGCACCATCGGCAGCACGCCCGGCAGCACGTCCACATAGCGCACCCGCGCGAGGTACGCGAGCTGCAGGTGCGGGTTGAAATTGCGCCCGATCTGGAAGTCGAGCCGCGCCTGGTTGTCGAGATAGGTGGTCTGGTTCTCGAACGGCGAGTGGTTGCCGATGCCGAAGAACCGCGGCACGCCGCTGCGATCGTAGATCGCCTCGACCGACCAGCTGTAGCCGCTGCTGCGCGTCTGGCCGGCGACATACTGTCCGTCGAATTCGCGCTCGACGCGCTCCTTCATGCCGCCGACCACCGACCACTGCACGTCCGCGGAGGGAAAGCCGAAGATGCGCATGCGGCTGCCCCAGCCGAAGTACTCGCTGTGGATGAAGTCGGGCGCGATGATCCGCTCGATCTCGTCCCTTTCGTTGGTGCGCAGCCACGTCGGGATCAGCCCGAGCGTCGTGCCGCTGTAGGGATCGGTGTCGATCTCGGGAATCGGGATGAAAGGAGCGGTCGCCGGATCGAGCCAGCGCCGCAGGCCCGTCGGGGGTGCGGGAGCGGGCGGCGCCGTGGCCGCGGGCTGCGGCGGCTCGGCGGCCGCGGGCACATCGGCGCGCGCAGCCGCTACGCCGAGCGACGCGAGCAGACAGGCACTCGCGAGACGCATGCCCCCGTCAGTGGGACGGGTTCCAGCGATAGGTCCCCTCGACACCGAAAGTCCGGGGCGCCCCCGGAATCTGCCAGGCGATGGTGGCGACCTGCGCGAACGGCTCGCCGAGCGTGCCGCCCGTATAAGCGTAGCGCGTGTCGCCGAGGTTATCGCCGAAGAGCGCGAGCTCCCACTCCCGCGACGGGCTCGCGAGCGCGAGGCGCGCGTTGACGGTGCCGTAAGAAGGCTGGAAGTTGAAGTCGTTGACGACGTTGAACTGGATCTTGTCCTGCCAGGCGTAATCGACGCGCAGCGTCAGGTCACCGGCGGGGGTTGGCACGCCGTAGACGCCGGCGATCGCAGCCTGATATCTCGGCGTCTGGTAGAAGGCGTTCCCGGACAGATCCTGGGGCGGCGCACCGGGAATGGGTGTGTAGAGGAAGCTCTGATAGCGCGCGTCCGTCCAGCCGAATGAGCCCTGCAGCGACGCCCGCGGCGTGAGCCGCCACTGCGTCTCGAGCTCGGCGCCGCTGATGCGCGCGCGGCCGGCATTGATGACGATGGTCTCCGGCGTGCCGCCGGCGCTCAGCTGCGCGAGCAGGCGCTGCATGTCGTCGTATTTGCCGTAGAACACGTCCCCGTCGACGGTGAGACCGCCGCCGAAGAGGTCCGCCTTCAGTCCCAGCTCGAAGTCGGTGAGCTGCTCGGGGCGAAACGGCTGATCCTCGACCGTCGAGAGCGGCGCGTTCCAGCCGCCCGAGCGCTGACTGCGGCCGATGCGGGCGTAGCCGCTCAGCCCCGGAGTGAAGCGATAGCGGGTCGAGAGCTCCCATGACCAGAACCCGTAGTCGACACTCTTGGTTGTGGCCGGGCAGGGACCGGTGATCTGGAAGGGTGGCGGGAGCGAGGTATCGAGAATCGTGCAGTTCTGGCCGAATCCGGGGATGACGACGTAGTCGTTCTCCTCGAGCTCGCGTCGGTCCTCGGTACGCCGCAGCCCCGCGGCCACCGCCCAGGCGGAGGTCAGCTGATACTCCCCGTGCAGGTAAGCGGCCTCCGAGTTGTTGGTGACCGAGTTCTGCTCGTACACCGGCAGTCCGATGAATCCGCCGCCGGGAGTCGGCACATTGCTGAAGAGCTGCAGCAGGTTCTGTCCCGTCAGCATGTCGAACTGATTCACGGCGCTCAGGAACTGCGACGATGCGGGCGCCTGCACCGAGGGCGCGCCACCGTTGTCGCGGAACCAGTACAGGCCCGCGAGCCAGGACAGGCGCCCGCCGAAGGCCTTGTCGTCGAGCTGCAGCTCGGCGCTCTTCTGGTTGGAGGTGTTGAAGAGCGTCGAGTCCGCGAGCGGCAGCGTCGAGGCGTCGACGTCGAGCGCGGTGGTGGCGTCGAGGTGGCGGTAGCCGAGGATCAGCTTCACGCCGAGCCCGTTGGCGAGCACGTGGTGCGCGGTGAGCTGCAGGCTGTCGGTCTCGGCGTTGTCGCTCGAGGGAAAGCTGCCGTCGGTCTGGTAGGGATTGCCCGGGAACGCCACCGTCGGCAGTCCCGGAACCGGCACCTGCGCGAACGCCGCACCGACCTGTGCGACCAGCGTGCCGGGCGGGGGCCCGGCGAGCGGATGCAGGATGGCGCCGGCCTCGCGCGCCTCGAAGCGCTCGTAGGTGAAATACACGTCGCTCGCCGCGTCCGGCTGCCACAGCGCACCGACGCGCGCCTGGTAGCGGTGCTGGTTCCCGAGGTTGTCCTGCCCGCTGGCGACGCTCGAGCCGAAGCCCTGGCGCGAGTTGTCCTGGTAGGCGAAGCGCACGGCGAAGTCCTGCGTAACCGGTACGTTCACGATGCCCCGCCCCATGAATTCCCCGTAATCGCCGCCGGAGAGGGCGAGCTCGGCTTCCGGACGACCGAGATCGGGGCGATGGGTGAACAGCAGGATCGAGCCGCCGGTGTTGTCGCGGCCGAAGAGCGTGCCCTGCGAGCCGCGCAGGATCTCCACCGAGTCGACGTCGAGGAGCGTCGCCATGGCGCCCTGGCCGTTGGCGACGTAGACCCCGTCGACGTACAGGCCCACCGCCGGATCGAACACGATCGCCGAGCGATTGACCGTCTGGCCGCGGATGGTGACGTCGAGCGCCGACACCGACTGCGGCGAGGCGTACATGTGCACGTTCGGCACATCGCGTCCGACGTCGTCGAGCAGCACCGCGGAAGCCGCGCGCAGCTCCTCGCCCGTGCGCACGCTGACCGCGACCGGCGTGTCCGTGATGGGCTCGGGACGGCGCCGTGCGTAGACGATGACCTCCTGCAGCGCGTTGCCATCGCTCACCACGCCGCCGCCCTGCGGGGAGTCCGCGGGCAGTGCCCCGGGCGCGCCCAGCAGCCCGCCCGCCGCGAGCCATGCGGCGCAGTGCCATCCGCCGCGCACGCGGCACCGTGCGCGGGACCCGAGCCGTCCCGGTTTCGTGTTCACGCGCTCCTCCACGAGTCGCGACCGACGATCTTGTTCGTTGGGATAAATGTAACAGAATGTCCCGTCCTATAATCACGCCAGTCATTTCCGAGGAGCGGAAGGCGCGTCGATGAGCTCAGGAGCCGGGCGGGAAAGCGAGCGGACCGTGTGCGTCTACTGCGCCTCGAGCCGCACGGCGCACCCCGACTACCGCGCCGCAGCGCGCCGTCTCGGCGAGGTGCTCGCGGAAGCCGGTGTCGGGATCATCTACGGCGGCGGCGCCGCGGGCTCCATGGGTGCGCTAGCCGACGGCGCGCTCGGACGCGGCGGGCGCGTGATCGGCGTCTTGCCGCGCTTCATGGCGGAGCTCGAGTGGGGCCATCCGGGACTCACCGACCTGCAGCTGGTCGAGGACCTGCGCACGCGCAAGCACATGATGCTGGCCCTGAGTCAGGCGGCGGTTGCGCTGCCCGGCGGCTCGGGAACGCTCGAGGAGCTGCTCGAGGCGATCACGCTGAAGCGTCTCGGGCTCTACCTGAATCCCATCGTGATGGTCAACACCCGCGGCTTCTTCGCGCCGCTGCTCGCGCTGCTCGGGCAGGCGGTGCAGGAACGCTTCATGGACCCGCGTCACCTCGCCATGTGGCAGGTGGTCGAGAAGCCCGAGGAGGTCCCCGAGGCGCTCGCGCGCGCGCCCGCCTGGACGGCCGAGGCGCGCAGTTTCGCCGCCCTGTGAGGCTGGAGATTAACGGACTTTAATCATTCGTCCACCGGGGGAGAACCTCGCCGGGTTTAGTGTTGGTGGATGCTCGCCCTCGCCCGGCAGAGGGTTCCGCGAGAGCGGTGGCGGCGTAGTGCGCTGCACCCGCAGCTCTCGCGTGCCTGCCTCATCGCGGCTGCCACGCTCGCACTCGCGGCCTGCAGCCTCGGGCCGCGCTATCGCAAGCCCGACGTCGCAGCGCCCGAGCACTGGGTGAGCGCGAGCGAGCCCGCCGCGCGCGAGTGGCCGGCCAGCGACTGGTGGCGCGGCTTCGGCTCCCCCGATCTCGATGCCCTGGTCGCCGAGGCGCAGCGCGCCAACGACGATCTGCGTGCGGCGATCGCGCGCGTGCACGAGGCGGATGCCGAGCGGCGCATCGCCGGAGCCCCGCTGCTGCCCTCCGTGGCGGCGAGCGCCACGGCCACGCGTGCGCGCGGTCCGCTGCCGGGCGCGGGCTATCCGATCGCCAACGACTTCACGCCGCTCCTCACGGCGAGCTACCAGCTCGACTTCTGGGGCAGGAATCGCGCGCAGTTCGCCGCCGCCAGTGCCGCCGCGGGCGCAAGCCGCTATGACCGCACGACGGTCGAGCTCGCGGTGATGGCGGGGGTGGCGACCACCTACTTCCAGGTGCTGGAGCTGCGCGACCGGCTCGCTGTCGCCGATGCCAATCTCGCCAATGCCCGCGAGGTGCTGCGCGGGCTGAAGCTCGAGCAGACCGCGGGCACGAGCACCGCCCTCGACGTGGCCCAGCAGGAGACCGTGGTCGCGACCGTGAACGCCTCGATTCCGCCGCTGCGGGCGGCGCTGCGCCAGAGCCTCGATGCGCTCGCGATCCTCGTCGGCAGCACGCCCGAGGCGGTCGACGTGGCGCGCCGCGGCCTGGACGACCTGAAGGAGCCGCAGGTACGGCCGGGACTGCCGTCCGAGCTCCTCACCCGCCGTCCCGACGTCGCGTCCGCCGAGGCACAGCTCATCGCGGCCAACGCCAACATCGCGGCGGCGCGCGCCGCGTTCCTGCCGAGCATCTCCCTCACCGCGGACGGCGGTTACGAGAGCCCGGCGCTCGCCACGCTGCTCACGCCCGCGAGCCGCGTGTGGTCGATCGGCGCCGGCCTCACGCAGCCGATCTTCCAGGGCGGTGCCCTCGCCGGGCAGTACTCCTTCGCGCGCGCGCGCTACCAGGAGCTGCTCGCCGACTACCACAAAGCCGTGATCTCGGCGCTCGCCAACGTCGAGGATGCCCTCACGGCCGTCGCCGAGACGCACGAGCAGGTCAGCCGCCAGCGCGAGGCCACCGAGCAGGCGCGGCGCGCCTACCACTTCGCCCAGGCGCAGCTGCACGCCGGGACGATCGGCGTGCTGACCCTGCTCAACACGGAAACGGCGCTCTTCACCGCCGAGGATGCGCTGGCGCAGGCGAAGTTCGCCCACCTGCAGGCGCTGGTGTCGCTCTATCAGGCGCTCGGCGGCGGCTGGCGGCAGGAGAAGCCGCAGTGAGCGCGCTCGCCGGCCGGCGCGTGCGGGTTGCGCTCGCGGGCGCGGCCGCCCTCGTCGTCGTGCTCGCCGCGTGGCACTGGCTGTCCGCAGCCCTGAGAGCGCCACCCCCGCGGTCCCCCGCCGCGGTCGCGGTCGACGTCGCGACGGTCGAGCGCCGTGACGTGCCGCTCTATCTCGAGGGACTCGGCACCGTGCAGGCTTTCTACACCGTGACCGCCACCGCGCGCGTCGACGGCCAGATCGAGAAGATCGGCTTCACCGAGGGTGAGGACGTGAAGAAGGGCGCGCTGCTCGCCCAGATCGACCCGAGGCCCTACCAGGCGGCGCTCGATCAGGCGATCGCCACGCGCGACAAGGACCGGGCGCTGCTCGCCAACGCCGAGCGCGACATGGCGCGCTATCAGCTGCTCGCGCCCGAGGAGCTCGCCAGCAAGCAGACCGTCGACACGCAGCGCGCGCTGGTGGCGCAGCTCTCCGCGCAGGTGAAGGTCGACGCGGCCGCCATCGCGAGCGCCCGCACCCAGCTCGACTACACGCGCATCACCGCGCCGATCGACGGCCGCACCGGCATCCGTCTGGTCGACCCCGGCAACAACGTGCACGCGACCGACACCACCGGGATCGTGGTGCTGACGCAGCTCGAGCCGATCTCGATCATCTTCAGCCTGCCGGAGGAGACCTTCGGCGCGCTCAGCGCGGCCTTGAGGCGCGGGCCGGTGCCGGTGACCGCACTCTCGCGCGACGATCGCGAGGTGCTCGACCGGGGCACGGTCGCGCTCATCGACAACCAGATCGACCAGACGACCGGCACGATCCGCGTCAAGGCGACGCTGCCGAACGAGGAACGCCGGCTGTGGCCCGGCGAGTTCGTCAACGTACGGGTCTTGAGCGAGATCCGCCACCAGGCTCTCACGATCCCCGCGCTCGCGCTCGAGCGCGGACCCGAGGGCCAGTTCACCTACGTCGTGCGCCCGGACTCGACCGTCGCCGTGGCGCCGCTGGTCATCGGCGGGCAGAGCGGCGAGCTGGTGGTGATCGAGAAGGGAGTCGCCGCGGGCGACAAGGTGGTGGTGAGCAACCAGTACCGCCTGCAGCCCGGGGCGCTGATCCGCGCCAATGAGCCGGCGGCCGCGAAAACCCGCGCCAGCCCGCCCGGTGACCGCGCGCCGTGAACATTTCCCGTCCCTTCATCGAGCGCCCGGTGGCGACCACGCTGCTGATGGCGGGACTGGCGCTCATCGGCATCGCGGCTTTCCCGTTCCTGCCGGTGGCGGCGCTGCCGCAGATCGACTTCCCGACCCTGCTGGTGAGCGCCCAGCTGCCGGGGGCGAGCCCGGAGGTCATGGCCTCCTCGGTCGCGCAGCCGCTCGAGACCCAGTTCGCGCAGATCCCGGGCGTGGCGCAGATGACCTCGACCAGCGTCCTGGGGAGCTCGCAGATCACGCTGCAGTTCGATCTCGACCGCAACATTGACGCGGCCGCCGGGGACGTGCAGGCCGCGATCAACGCCGCCGGCGGGCAGCTGCCGAAGAACCTGCCCTCGCCGCCCTCGTACCGCAAGGTGAATCCGGCCGACTACTCGATCCTGATCCTCGCGGTGCACTCGGACGTGCTGCCGATCACCGAGGTGAGCAACTACGCCGAGACCGTGATTGCCCAGCAGCTGTCGCAGCTGCCCGGGATCGCGCAGGTGGACGTCGGCGGCCGGCAGAAGCCCGCGGTGCGCATCCAGGTCGATCCGCTCAAGCTCGCCGCGCTCGGTCTGCAGCTCGAGGACGTCGCCAACCTCATCAACATCGCGACCGTCGACACCCCCCAGGGCGCGATCACCGGCACCCACCACAACTACACCATCTACGACAACGATCAGCTGCTCGAGGCCGCGCCCTGGAACGACGTCATCGTCGCCTACCGCAACGGCGCGCCGGTCCGCATCCGCGACATCGGGGTGGCGGTCGACGGCCCGGAGGATACCCAGGAGCGTGGCTTCCAGAACGGCAAGCGGGGCGTGCTGCTGTTCATCCACAAGCTGGCCGGAGCCAACGTGATCGACGACGTCGCGCGCGTCAGGGCCGCGCTGCCGCACATCATGACCTCGGTGCCCCCGTCGCTGAAGGTGGAGCAGCTGATCGACCGCACGACCACCATCAAGGCCTCGGTCGAGGACGTCGAGCTGACACTGCTGCTCGCCATCTGCCTCGTGGTGATGGTGATCTTCGTGTTCCTGCGCAGCTTCTGGGCGACGGCGATCCCGGGCGCCACCGTGCCGCTGGCGCTGTTCGGCTGCGCGGCGCTCATGTACGTCATCGGCTACAGCCTCGACAACGTGTCGCTCATGGCGCTCACCATCGCCGTCGGCTTCGTGGTCGACGATGCGATCGTGATGCTGGAGAACATCTACCGCCACATCGAGTCGGGCCTCAGCCCGCGCGAGGCCGCGCTCAAGGGGTCGGAAGAGATCAGCTTCACCATCCTCTCGATCAGCATCTCGCTGGTGGCGGTGTTCATTCCGCTGCTGCTGATGAGCGGGATCGTCGGGCGGCTGTTCCGCGAGTTCGCGGTGACCGTCACCATGACGATCGCGGTCTCGGCGGTGGTGGCACTCACGCTCTCGCCGATGATGGGCTCGCTCTTTCTGCGCGACGAGCGGCACGCTCGGCATGGGCGCCTCTACCTGACGCTGGAGCGCGGCTTTGAGTGGCTGATCGGCCGTTACACCCGCGGCCTCGACTACGTGCTGGCCCACCAGCGCTCGACGCTCCTGGTGTTCCTCGCCACCGTGGCGACCGCGGTGGCGCTCTACGCGGTGATCGCCAAGGGCTTCTTCCCGCAGCAGGACACCGGAGTCATCGTCGGGATCACCGACGCGCCCCAGGACGTTTCCTTCGACGCCATGGTGCGGCTCGATCACCGGCTCATGGAGGTAGTCGGCGCCGATCCGGCCGTCGCCAGCTGGGGCGCCTTCGTCGGCGGCTCGCGGCCGCTCAACAACGGCTTCGTGGTGCTCGGCCTCAAGCCCCGCAGCGAGCGCACCGCGACCGCCGACCAGGTGATCAACCGCCTGCGCGGCAAGCTCGCCGCGGTGCCCGACGGCACGGTGTTCCTGCAGGCGGCGCAGGACCTCAACGTCGGCGGGCGCACCTCGCGCACCCAGTACCAGTACACGCTCCAGGACGCGAATATCGAGGAGCTGAACGAGTGGGCGCCGCGCCTGCTCGGGAAGCTGAAGGGGCTGCCGCAGCTGCGCGACGTGGCCTCCGACCAGCAGTCGAGCAGCACCAAGCTCTCGTTCGTCATCGATCGCGACCAGGCCGCGCGTTTCGGCATCCAGCCGGCGCTCATCGACAACACCCTCGAGGACGCCTTCGGGCAGCGGCAGGTGACCCAGTACTTCACCCAGCTGGCGAGCTATCACGTGGTGCTGGAACTCAAACCCGAGCTGCTCGGCGAGCCCGACACGCTCAACAAGATCTACATCAAGTCACCGACCACCGGAGCACAGGTGCCGCTCGCGGCCTTCGCGCGCTGGGACACCGGCCATACCAGCTACCTCTCGATCAATCACCAGGGCCAGTTCCCGGCCGTGACGCTCTCCTTCAACCTCGCGCCCGGCGCCGCGCTCGGCGACGCGGTCAAGGCCATCGAGAAGACCGCGGCCTCGATTCACATGCCGGATGCGATCGCCGGCACCTTCCAGGGAACGGCCCAGGCGTTCCAGGCCTCGCTCAGGACCATGCCGCTGCTCATCCTGGCGGCGCTGGTGGTCGTGTACATCATCCTCGGCGTGCTCTACGAGAGCTTCATCCATCCGCTCACGATTCTCTCGACGCTGCCCTCCGCGGGCGTCGGGGCGCTGCTGATGCTGATGCTGTCTCACTTCGACCTCTCGGTCGTGGGGGTGATCGGCATCCTTCTGCTGATCGGCCTGGTAAAGAAGAACGGCATCATGATGGTGGACTTCGCGCTGCACGCCGAGCGCACCGAGCACCTGCCGCCCGAGGCCGCGATCCGCCAGGCGTGCCTGATGCGCTTCCGGCCGATCATGATGACCACCATGGCGGCGATCCTCGGCGCGCTGCCGTTGATGCTCGGCACCGGTACGGGGTCGGAGCTGCGCCAGCCGCTCGGCTTTACAATGGTCGGGGGACTGGTCCTGAGCCAGATGCTGACCTTGTTCACGACGCCGGTGATCTACCTGTACCTCGACCGCCTGTCGGCCGCTTACGCGCGCAAGCACCCGCACCACGAAGGCGGCGGCAGCGCACTGCCGCAGGCGGACGGCGCGCGGGGCGCGCCATGAAGATCCTGATCGTCGAGGACAACGAGCGGGTCGCGCGCTTCGTGACCAAGGGACTGCGCGAGGCCGGCCATACGGTCGAGCACGCCGGCAACGGACGCGACGGCATGTTCAGCGCGGCGAGCGAAGCCTACGATGTCATCGTCATGGACCGGATGCTCCCGGGCAACATCGACGGACTGGGGATCATCGCCGCGCTGCGGGCGGCGGGCAACCGCACTCCGATCCTGATCCTCTCCGCGCTCGACGACGTCGACGAGCGCATCCGCGGCCTGCGCAGCGGCGGCGACGACTATCTCACCAAGCCGTTCGCCTTCGGCGAGCTGCTCGCGCGGGTCGATGCGCTCGGCCGGCGCGCGCCCGGCGGGGACGCCGAGCGCACGCTGCAGGTGGGGGACCTGCGCATGGACCTGCTGTCGCGGCGGGTGACGCGCGGCAGCCGCGCCATCAGCCTGCAGCCGCGCGAGTTCAAGCTGCTCGAATACCTGATGCGGCACGCCAACCAGGTGGTGACCCGCACCATGCTGCTGGAAGCGGTGTGGGACTATAACTTCGATCCCCAGACCAACGTGGTCGACGTGCACATCTCCAAGCTGCGCCAGAAGATCGAGCTCGACTCCGAGCGGCCGCTGCTGCGCACGGTGCGCAACGCCGGCTACATGATGTGCGAGCATGAATAGGCTGCTGCGCTCCTCCCCGGTCACCTGGGCGGTCGGCTACGTGCTGCTGTCGCTCGCCGCACTCACCGTGTTCGCGGTGCCGCTGTGGTACGCGTGGAGCGTCACGATCTTCGAGGGCCGCGCGGCGATCCTCACCGACGACGCGCAGCGCCTGGCGGAAGTGTTCCGCCGCGACGGCGTCCAGGGCCTCACCGCCTACATCAACGCGCGCGTGCGGCTGCAGATCGCCGGCGAGCGCACCCTGCTGCTCACCGATGCGGCCTACCGGCCGATCGCCGGCAATCTCGCCGCCTGGCCGCGGGGCGTGCCGGACAAGCCGGGGATGAACGCGGTGATGGTCGATCTCGCCGGCCAGCCGACCCATACCATGCTGGTGCAGACGACGCTGCCGGGGGGCTACCACCTGCTGGTGGGACGCGACCTCGCACGCTTCCTGCCGCTCGAGCGGCGCTTCACCTACGGGCTGCTCGGCGCCGGAACCTTCCTGTTCGTGGTCGGCGTGGCCGGCGCGGTCCTCATCCGCCGCTCGCTCCTTGCCCGGGTACAGGGCATCCGGCAGACGGTGTCGGCCATCATGGCCGGCGACCTGCGGCGGCGCCTGCCGACCGGCCGCGCGGACGACGAGCTCGACACGCTGTCGCAGACCATCAACGGCATGCTCGATCACATCGAGCACCTCATCCGCGGCATCGCCAACGTCTCCAACTCCATCGCCCACGACCTGCGCACGCCGCTCGCCGAGCTGCGCTCGCGCCTGGAGGAGCTCTCCCTCACCCGGCCTGCGCCCGCGGAAGCCTTCGCCGAGGTCGAGGCGGCGGTGGCGGACGTCGACCGGGTGATGCGCATCTTCAACGCGCTGCTGCGCCTCGCCGAGATCGACACCGGCGCGCGCCGCTCGGGCTTCGTGCAGGTCGACGCCGCGCGGGTCGCCGCCGAGGTGGTGGAGTTCTACGAGCCGGCCGCCGAGCAGAAAGGGGTGGCGTTCTCGTTCCAGACCGCGGGCGAGGCCGCGGTGTCCGGCGACCCGGTGCTGCTGGCGCAGGCGCTCAGCAACCTGATCGACAATTCGCTCAAGTGCGTGTCCGAGCGCGGCGCCATCAGCGTGTGCGTCGGACGGCGCAGCGACGGGGCGGTCGAGATCGCGGTGACGGACAACGGCCCCGGGATCGCGGACGCGGACCGGCCGCGGGCCACCGAGCGCTTCTTCCGCGGCGACGCCAGCCGCGGCACCCCCGGGGTGGGCCTGGGACTGTCGATCGTCGACGCAGTCGCCAAGCTCCACGGCGGCGTGCTGCAGCTGCTCGACAACCACCCGGGCCTGCGCGCCCAGATGGTATTGCCGGTCACAGACGGTCGGTCGAGTCGATGAAGGCGTCCAGGTCGCGCTTCATCTTCGCGGCCGACGGCGGGTGCACGTACATCATGTGCCCCGCTTCGTAGTATTCGAGCTTGATGCGCGCGCTCGCCGCCGGCGGCACGCCGAGATGGCTCATCACGTACTCGGTCGCCGAGAACGGGGTCGCCAGGTCGTAGTAGCCGCACAGCACCAGCACCTTCAGGTTCACGTCCTGAACGAGCGCCTGGGCGAGATCGACGTCCGAATTGACGAGCGGCTGCTCGCCGCCGTCGGTCTTGTGGGTCCACTTCCACTTCTCGCCGATGCCGTAGTTGGTGGTGTAGTAGGTGACCCCCTGCCCGAACTTCAGCTCCGCGTGGTAGTAATCGAGGAAGGCCGCGGTGAAGGCCGCCCCGATCGCCGCCGACTGCGGGTCGTAGTCCGCCTCCTTGGCGAGCGGATCCTGGGTGGGTCCCACGAAGCGTCCGTCGAGGCGCCCGACGGTCTCGCGTTTGCCCTTGAGCAGCTCGTGGGCGAAGGCGATCTCCGACACTCTCAGGTTCGCATCCTTGAGGTACTGCACCGGCAGCCCCGTGTACTCGTGCAGCTGCGCGGCGACCGCATCGCGCTCGGCATCGCCGAGCGCGTCCCCCTTGAGGAGCGCACTCGTGTACGGGCCCATGGCATAGGCGCGCACCTCGGCGAGCAAGGGCTCGAGCGCGGGCGGCTGGTGCGGCAGCGCATGCTGATACCAGGCCACGGCCGCATAACCCGGCAGGTACACCGAGTAGGGCCGGTCGTTGCCGGGCAGCTCGGCGAAGATTGCCTCGATATCGGTGGCCACCGACACCAGGATCAGGCCGTTGAACTCGAGCGAGCGCCGCGCGCGCAGATAATTGACGATCGCCGCGCCGCGGGTCGTGCCGTAGCTCTCGCCCAGCAGGTACTTGGGCGAGCTCCAGCGGTCGTTGTCGCTCACGTACTGCGCGATGAAGCGGCTCACCGAATCGATGTCGGGATCGACTGCCCAGAACTCGTCGTCCTTGTGGTTGCAGACCGCGTGAGACAGGCCCGTGCCCACCGGGTCGATCATCACCAGGTCGCTCTTGTCGAGCACGCCGAACTCGTTCTCGACGGTACGATAGGGCGCGTTCGGCGTCGGCCCCGGGTCGGATACCACGACGCGCTTCGGTCCCAGCACCCCCATGTGCAGCCACAGCGACGAGGAGCCCGGCCCGCCGTTGAAGGCGAACATGAGTGGCCGCTGCTCGCCGGCCCTGGCGGGCCTGCGCGTGTAGGCGACGTAGCCGATGCTCGCGATCGGCCGATCGTCGTCATCGCGGATGATGAGCGTCCCGGCCGTGGCGGTGTAATCGAACGCCTTGCCCCCGGCGCTGAAGTGATGCTCGGTGACGGAGCTGTGCGACAGCGGCAGGCGGCGCCACTCGTCCTTCAGCTCCCCCTTCACGTCGATGTGGCAGAGCCGCATCAGCGTCGCGGCATCGAGCGCCGGCTCGGCGTGCGGCTCGGCCGCCTTGCCTCCCGGGTGCCCCGCCTCGACCCTGGCTTCCTCGGCGTACGCGCCGCTCCATAACGCGGCGAGTCCGATCACACCCACCGCCAACGACTTGAGCATTGCTTTCCTCCCCGGGGCTGTGCGGTTTATCGCGCGGGCTTATACCACGCCCGTGGCGGTGACGCGCGCCCACTCATCGCACCGCGGTGGCGGCGCGCCGCGTAAGATCGCCCCTGACTTCCGGGCAGCTCAGACCATGGCAGACACGGGACAGCCGCGCTCGATCCGCTCGTTCGTGATCCGCGCCGGGCGCATCACGGCAGCCCAGCAGCGTGCGCTCGGCGAGCTGTGGCCGCGCTACGGCGTCGAATACCAGCCGCAGCCGCTCGAGCTCGCGGCGCTCTTCGGCCGCGATGCGCCCCGCACCCTCGAGATCGGCTTCGGCAACGGCGACAACCTGCTCGCCCTCGCGCTGGCGCACCCGGAGCGCGACTACCTCGGCGTCGAGGTTCACCGCCCCGGCATCGGCCGGCTGTTGCTCGCTCTCGCCGAGCGCCGCCTCAGCAACGTGCGCATCGTCGGCCACGACGCGGTCGAGGTCCTCGAGCACCAGATCGTGCCGGCGAGCCTCGACGAGATCCTGGTGCTGTTCCCGGATCCGTGGCCCAAGAAGCGTCATCACAAGCGGCGGCTGATCCGCCCCGCCTTCGTGGCGCTGCTCGCACGCGCCCTCACCCCGGGCGGCATGCTGCGGCTCGCCACCGATTGGGAGCCGTATGCGCTCGAGATGCTGGCCACGCTCGCCGCGGCACGGGAGCTGCGCAACCTCGCCGCCGACGGCGGCTTCGTGCCGCGCCCGCCCGAGCGGCTGCCGACCCGCTTCGAGTCGCGCGGCGCGCGGCTCGGACACCCGGTCTTCGACCTGGCGTTCCGCCGCGCCTGAGCCGGGGTGCGCCCGGCGTCAGCCGCCGACGCCGAACGCCTGGCGCAGCCCGTCGAGCACGAACTGCACGGCGAGCGCGCCCAGTATCACCCCGAGGAGTCGGCTCGCGACGTTCGCGCCGGTGACTCCGATCACGCGCATCAGCGGGTCGGCGAGCCACATCAGAACGAGCGCGATCGCGAGCACCAGCGCCACCGCGCCGAGCAGCAGCAGGAACAGGCTGCTCTGGCCGGCGAGGTGCACCGGTCCGAACCACAGCAGGATGGTGGCGAGCGCGCCCGGGCCGGCGATGAACGGAAAGGCGAGCGGAAACACCGAGATGTCCGCGCGCCGCCGGCTCTCGGCCGCCTCGTTGCTCGAGGTGCGGGTGCCGGATTCGCGGGCGAACACCATCTCCAGCGCCAGCAGGAACAGCAGCAGCCCCCCGAAGATGCGGAAGGCCTCCAGGCTGATGCCCATCAGCTCGAGAAACGAGGCGCCGCCGAGCGCGAACAGCACCAGGATCAGTGCGGCGATGATCACCGCCTTGAGCGCCATGCGGCGCTTGTAGCTCGGGCTCGCGCCGGCCGTGAGACCGGTGAACAGCGGGATCAGCGAGACCGGCTCGACCACCACGAAGAACACTACGAAGAATTTCAACGGCTGCTCGATCATTGATGCTGCGCAATGAGCCGCGGAGCTCGCGTCGGCGCCGTCCCTCTCAATTAAAGTCTTGCAAAGCGTCACGGGCGAGGCGCAACATGAATTGCGCGGGGCACCCCTCTAACTCAAGTGTGTGCCGCGCCCGCGGACGGCAAGCATAGCAGCTGCACCCCCGCGGGCCGTGGGAGGATGTGACGATGACGGCTCCTCACCCAGGTATCGGCGACTGGTATCGCTCGAGCGGCGGCCAGTTGTTCGAGGTCGTTGCCCTCGACGACGACGACGGCACCATCGAGATCCAGTACTTCGACGGCACCGTCGAGGAGATGGATGTCGAGGACTGGGAGGCGCAGTGGGACGAGGGCAGCCTGGAAGTCGCCGAGGCGCCCGAGGACTGGAGCGGCTCGGTGGACATCGAACCGGGTGACGAGGACGCCCGCGGCTCGGACTCGCTCGGCGAGGATCACGATCTGCGCGCGAGTCCGCTCGACGGCATCGACCTGTTCGAATGAAGCGGCCCTGACCGCCGCCCGCTGCGCTGCAGCGCCGGTAGCGCGCGCCTTCTCAGCGCGCCGCGTCGGCGAGCGCCGCCAGGTCGGCATCCCCGGCGATCATCACCAGCCCGCACCGGACCTCGAGCGGCACCGCGGTGAGCGAGCGCCCGGCGCACGGGCCCGCCACGCAGTAGCCGGTGGCCTTCTCGAACAGAGCGCCGTGCGAGCAGCACAGGATCAGCGCGCCGTCGGGCGTGAAGAACCGGTCGGGCAGCAGGTTGAGCGGATGCCCGGCGTGCGGGCAGCGGTTGACGTAGGCACGCAGTTGTGCGCCCGCGCGCACCACGAACCCGCGCAGCGGCCAGTCGCCGCCACCGATGGTGAAGGCGCGCGCCCCGTGCGCCTCGAGATCGCTCACCCGGCACACGATCCGCTCCAGATCGAGAACCTCTGCTTCGCGGGAGGAGCCCGCGCCGCTCACGGCGCCTCGCGTGAGCGCAGCTCATCGAGTGCGACGACCTTCTCGCGCGCCAGCCACACCATCATCAGTCCCGGCAGCCCGAGCACGAAACTCGCCACGAAGTACGTGTACCAGCCGCCGTGATCGGCAACCCAGCCCGCAGGGTAGCCGAGGCTGTAGCGCGGCAGCAGTGCGAGCGCCGACAGCAACGCGTACTGGAAAGCGCTGTAACGCCGGTCACAGAGCGCCATGATGAGGGCGACGAGCGCGATGCTCCCCATCGCGGCGGCCACGTGCTCCACCACCACGGCAAGGCACATGATCGGGTAGCTCTTGCCGGCGATCGCCAGCACGCAGTAGAGCAGATTGCTCAAGGCCTGCAGCACTCCGAAGCCGAGCATCGCCCGCAGCAGCCCGAGGCGCACCATGAGAATGCCGCCGAGCACCGAGCCCGCGAGCGAGCTTGCCGTGAACAGAGCCTTGATGATGATTCCGATCTCGGTCTTCGAGAACCCGACATCCATCATGAAGGGCGTGAACAGCTTGTTCGCAAAGGCGTCGCCGATCTTGAAGAGCAGCACGACCGCAAGCAGCGCCAGAGCGTTCGGGGTGCTGAGCAGCTCCCGCAGTGGCGCGATCACCGACTCCCCGAGCGAACGCGGCCGGTAGCTGTTGTGCGAAGCGGGAGCGAGCGCCGTCGCCGCGCAGAACAGCAGCATCGTGAGGGCGAGCAGCAGAAAAGCCGGCCGCCAGCCGAAGTAGTCCGCGACGATCAGCGCGACCGCGAGCGCCAGGTAGGAGGCGCTGCGATAGCCGAGGTTGTTGGCCGCCGCGGCCAGCCCGCGCTCGCTCGGCAGCGATACGTCGGTCCGCCAGGCGTCGATGGCGATGTCCTGCGTGGCGGAGAAGAACACGATGGCGACCGCGCAGGCGGTGACCGGTGTCAGGGAAGCCCGCGGGTCCTGCAGGGCGAACAGACCGAGGGCGGCGGCAATCGCCACCTGCATGACCACGATCCAGCCGCGGCGCCGGCCGAGCAGCGGCAGCGGGTAGCGGTCGACGAGCGGCGCCCACAGGAACTTCAGCAGGTACGGCAGCGCCACGTACGACATGATGCCGATCGTGGTGTTGGTCGCGCCGGCGTCCTTGAGCCAGGCCTGCAGCGCGCTCTCGGTGAGCTGGTTGGGGAATCCCGACGCCGCCCCGAGGACCAGGATCGCCAGCATCTTCGGGCTCGCCAGCACGTCGCGCAGCGGCGGCCCTTGGTGCGCGAGCGGCCCGCTCAAAGATCGTAGTCCATCGTGAGCGGCGCGTGATCCGAGAAACGCTGCTCCTTGTATATGGAGGCGCCGCGCGCCCTGCCCGCGAGCGGCGCGCTCACCACCTGGTAGTCGATGCGCCAGCCGACGTTGCGCGAGCGCGCCTGCCCGCGGTTCGACCACCAGGTATAGAGCCCCGGCTCCGGGCGCAGCTCCCGGAAGGCGTCCACATAGCCCGCCGGGCCGAACAGGCGGTCCATCCAGGCACGTTCCTCGGGCAGGAAGCCGGAGTTCTTCTGGTTCGACCGCCAGTTCTTCAGATCGATGGCGCGGTGCGCGATGTTCCAGTCACCGCTGAGGATGCAGCGGCGCCGCCCGCGGCGCAGCCGCGCGAGCTGCACGTTGAAGGCCTGTAGAAAGCGGAACTTGGACGCCTGGCGCTCCGGGCCCGCCGATCCCGAGGGCAGGTACAGCGAGACGATCGACAGATCGGCAAAGCGCGCCTCGAGGTAGCGGCCCTCGCGGTCGAACTCCGGGACACCGAAACCGTGTATCACCCGGTCGGGCGGGTGGCGTGTATAGAGCGCCACGCCCGCGTAGCCCTTGCGCTCCGCGTCGCAGAAGTAGCTGCGGTAGCCCGGCAGCGCAACGTCGTGCCCGGCGAGCTGCTCCGCGCGGCAGCGCGTCTCCTGCAGGCACACGAAGTCGGCCCGCTGCCGGCGCAGCCAGCGGAACAGGCCCTTCGACGCCGCGGAGCGGATGCCGCAGACGTTGACGGTGATGACGCGCATCAGGCAATCATATGACATGCGTGAATACCAGCTCACGTTCGTCGACCTGGCGCTGAAGCGCGAGGCGCTGCGTTTCGGCAGCTTCCGGCTCAAGTCCGGGCGCGATAGTCCCTACTTCTTCAACTCCGGCCGTTTCACCGACGGAGAGGCGGCCGAGGTCCTCGGGCGCTGTTACGCGGCGGCGATCGTCCAATCGGGGCTCGGCTTCGACATGATCTTCGGCCCCGCCTACAAGGGCATCCCGCTCGCCACGACCACCGCGGTGGCCCTCGCCGCGCACCACGGCCGCAGCGTCCCCTACGCCTTCAATCGCAAGGAGGCGAAGGAGCATGGCGAGGGCGGCAGCGTGATCGGCGCCCCGCTCGCCGGGCGCGTGTTGATCGTCGACGACGTGATCACCGCGGGTACCGCGGTGCGCGAATCGCTCGAGCTCATCCGCGCCGCCGGCGCGCGGCCCGTGGGTGTCGCGCTCGCGCTCGACCGCCAGGAGCGCGGCCGGGGGACCGAGAGCGCCGTCCAGGAGCTCGAGCGCGAGCAGGGCCTCAGGTGTGTGAGCGTCGTCACGCTTGCCGAGCTCATCGAGGCGCTGTCACGCCCTGAATTCGGGCGGGAGCGCATTTCTGTGGAGCAGCTCACGTCGCTGTCGGCTTACCGGGCACGTTACGGCGCTGCTTGAGGCTTGCCAGCCGGCGGTGCGCCGCCGGAAACTAGCGGCATGTCGCTGCAGTCCCGTTACCGCGGAGTTCTGGCGCTCATCGCGGCGGCGGCGTTCGCCACAGCCGCCACCGCCGCCCAGCAATCGAGCCAGTCGAGCAAGAAAGGTGCCATCGCCTACCGCTGGGTCGATGACCAGGGCGTGGTGCACTATGGCGACGAGATACCGCCGCAGGCCGCCAGCAAGGATCGCGAGGTCCTCAACAGCCAGGGCGTGCGGGTGCGGCATCTCGACGCGGAGAAAACCGCCGCCGAGCAGGCCGCCGAGGCACACGCCCGCGCCGCGCTCATCAAGCAGAGGCAGCACGACAGTTTCCTGGTCACCACCTATACCTCGGTGAAGGACATCGAGTCGCTGCGCGACGCGCGGCTCGAGCAGCTGAAGGCGCAGCGCGCCGCGGCACAGCAGTACGTCGACAGTCTGCGCTCGCGTCTCGACACGCTGCAGACGCGCGCGCTCGCCTTCCGCCCGTACAACGAGCGTCCCGACGCGCACCGTATGCCCGACGATCTGGCGGAAGACCTGGTGCGCACGCTCGGCGAGGTACGCGCCGAGACCAGCGCGCTCGCCACCAACAGCGCCGCCGAGGCGCACCAGCGCGTGATGCGCAAGCACGCGGCGGCGAACGAGCTCGTCCGCACCTACCACGCCAACGACGCCGCGGTCCGCGCGCTGGCGACGGAGGAGTGGACGAAGGGCATCGACATCGGCACGAAGCACGGCTGGCGCAACGCGCAGGCCAGTGTATTGGCGCCCACGGGGTGCCTGACCGCCGACACCTTGGTGACGACCGACCGGGGACTGGCCCGGTTGGCCGAACTCGGCGACCTCTACGGCGATCGCTGGCAGGACCTCGACGTCACCGTGTCGACCGACGAAGGTCCCCGGCGGGCGACGAAGTTCTTCGTCA
>DASQIC010000065.1:0-44456 GCA_035631755.1 Steroidobacteraceae bacterium | reverse complement strand
TACGAGATTGCGCGAACGTTGAGCAGCAGCGAGCGCTCGATGCGGAAGAAGCCGCAGCCCTTCAGCACGCTTGCCAGTCGCTTGAGGGAGTCTCTGCTGATGTATTCGGACGTCGCCGTCCGGAAGGTCACGTAATTGCCGGCGGACTCGATGTAGTCGATCTTGAGCGGCTCCAGGGGATACAGGCGATGCCCGCGCTCGCCGATCAACATCGCTGGCGCGTCGGCGGGCGGGAACCCCGCATGCCGCTCACGCGCGCTGCCGATCGACCGGGCGAGGCGATCCTCGCTTACCGGCTTGATCAGGCAGTCGATCGCGCCCACGGCCCGGGCTGTGGCCGCATCCCTGGCGCGCGCACTCATCATGATCCCGAGCGGTCCCCGATCGGTGCGCACTGCGCGCAGCACGTCGAAGCCGGACATGTCCGGTAGCTCCACATCGAGAAGCATCACATCGGGGCGCAGCTCCTCGGACGCCCGGATGGCGGCGAGTCCCGAGGCCGCCTCGCCGACCACCTGGAGATCACCGATGCCGCCGCAGAACCCGCGCACCGAGGCGCGCACCAGCGGTTCGTCGTCCACGATCAGAAGCCTGAGCCGCGCCTCGGCGCGGCTGCGCCTCTCTTCAGGCACACCGCCGCGAAAGCTGACCGGCAGACAGACTGTGCTCATGGTCATGCGCTTCGAGGCGTTACGACTGTCCCCACACGGAAGACGACGCGTTTCCGGCGCACAAGGCCGACCCGCCCGCCAACGCCGCCACGCAGACGCTTTCCCCCTGGATGCTCGGCTGCGAATAACTCTAGGCGTTCACGGCTGCCTTGAGGTGCACTATGTGACGATCAGGATGTTTTCCGGGACGAGGAGTTCCGGGCGAGCGACGAAGGTAAGTTCGAGCCGGCCAGAGCGGCCGAAGGATTTGGGTGCCGTGACCGCGGGCGCTGCGCAAGGTCCCGCAGGTTACAATGCCTGATGCCGTCGCAGAATGTGGACGTTCGCCAGTTGGTGCGCGACTACCTGTGGTCGATTGCATTCTGGCTGGCAGTGGCATTGCTGATCGCCTGGCAGATGTATCGCCTCGAGCGCCAGATGCATGTGCCGGTGTTGCTGAAGACAATGCTCCTCGTGCACGGGGCGCGCTACCTCACGGTGGCGATCCTGACGCCCCCGGTCTTCTATCTCGTCGCCCGTTGGCCGGTGAGCGGTGCGGTAATCCGCCGCGTGGCGGCGTACGCGCTCGGTTACATTCCGTTCTCCCTGGCATTTGCCGCCATCCGCTGGTCCTTGCTGCCTCCGTGGATGGACGAGACTCAGCGCTGGGGACCGCGAACCCTGCAGACGCTGCTCTGGCTTGCTTCCGACACCTTCGCCGATATTTTGCTGCTGTACCTGGGGGTAGTCGTTGCGGCACACGCCTACACGTACTTCATCCGCGGTCAACGCCAGGAGATTGAAGGCCTGGAATTGCGCCAAAGTCTCGCCCAGAGCGAGCTGCAGGCGCTGCGCGCGCAGCTGCACCCTCATTTCCTGTTCAACACACTGCAAGGGGTCTCGACGCTCATCGACACCGATCCGCTGACCGCCCAAGGGATGCTGCGCGCGCTGGCGGCGCTGCTGCGCACGGTCCTCAGTCATGGAAGCGCGGATGTGATCACGCTCCGCGAGGAGCTTGCTGTCGTCGAGTCCTATCTGAACGTGGAGAAGATGCGGCTGGGAGACAGACTGCGCGTGCGCTGGCGGGTCGAGCCGGGGGCCTGCGACGCGCTCATCCCGCAACTGCTGCTGCAACCTCTGGTCGAGAACGCGGTAGTGCATGGAATTGCCAACTCCCGCGACGGCGGCTGGATCGAGCTCGGCGCCGGCGTTCGCGATGGCCGCCTGCGGGTCGTCATCCGCAATTCCGTAGGCGGTCATTCGCAACCCGGCCTGGGTGTGGGAATGAAGAACACCCGGGCGCGCCTGAAGTTTCTCTACTCCGACGACGCGAGTTTCGAATTCCACGCCGCATCGGGCCTTGCAGAGGCCTCGCTGGCGTTGCCGGCGTTCACGACGCTCACCGGCAATGACGCTGCGCTGCGTGCGACCTGAGTGACCAGCTGTGCGGGTCCTGGTGGTGGACGATGAGCCCCTGGCGAGAACGGCGCTTGCCAAGCTGCTCTCGGCGAGAGCGGACGTCGAGGAATTCGAGCTTGCCGAGGATGCGCACCAGGCTCTGGCGAAGCTCGAGGCGCGACCCTACGACGTGATACTGCTCGACATCCACATGCCGGAGCTGTCGGGCCTGCAGCTCATCGAGCTGCTCAGCAAGCAGAGCGGGCCGATGCCGTCGGTGGTATTCATCACCGCTCACGAGGAGCACGCGGTCGAGGCGTTTGCAAAGCGCGCCGTCGACTATGTCCTCAAGCCCTTTGCTCCCCAAAGGCTGCATGAGGCTCTCGATGTGGCGGTGCGCCGCTCGACACAGGAGCGCGCTGCACGCTTACTCGAGGTGTTACGGGAGCTGCGACTGCCCTCCGAGCGTAGCGCCAGGATCGCGATCAAGGACAAGGGGCGCATCGTGTTTGTCGATGTCGCGGAGCTCGTCAGCGCCGAAGCTCACGGCAACTACGTGTTGCTGCAGCAGAAGGCCGGGTCTTATCTGCTGCGCGAAACGATCTCGGGTATTGCCGAGAAGCTCAAGCCGTATGGCTTCATCCGGATTCACCGCTCGGTGCTGGTCAACGTGGTCTTCGTGGAAACCATCCAGCCGGGCGTTGGCAACGACTATGTGCTGCGCACCAAGACGGGTAAGCAATACGCGGTGACGCGTACCTACCGGGAGAACCTCCGGGGTCTGGCGCAATTCTGGATAGGGACGGGGGGATTCGGCACCGACTGAGCCCCGCTCACCCGCCGGCGCGGGCGGCGAGCGACTGCAGCGCCTCGGTGGCGCGCGCAGCGGTCGGGGCGAGGGGGGCTGCGCCGAAGGTCCAGGTCACCGTCCGCGTGCACACCCGTCCGGCGCGGGCGCTGCCGCGCAGGTGGGGAACGCGCCAGAACAGCCGGCTGCCGCGGCGTACCAGGTGGCCGCGCACGTGATGGAGCCGTGGCGACCTGCGGCAGCCGTGCTCGCCGCCGGCGCCGGCGCCCCGGTACTCGGGCAGAAGCGGCGCGCGCACCTCGATGTGCTCGAGCAGCGGCGCTTTCCCGAGCCGCGCCCGCGCGCGGTTGAGCCGCTCGAAGGTCTCCGGCCGTCGCGGCAGGCCCGAGCGCGTCGCGAGCAGCAGGAAGAACGCGAGCAGCACCGGGATGTCGATGCCGATCGTGCCGAGCGCGTGGCGCAGCACCGCGCCGCTCGCGTGCGGGCTGAGCGCGGCCTGCCGGTAGTAGTCGCACCAGCTGCGTTCGTACCGGAAGCGGAAGCAGCGCTGCAGCACGTCGCTGCCGGGATCGCCGCCGCCGTCGAACAGCCGTACCGCGGGCCGCGTGTCCCCGTCGGGGGCCGCGGGCTCCTCGCCGTCCGCCGCATCCAGATCGAAGTACGCCTCGAGGCTGCTCGCCAGCACTTCGGATGGGCGCTCGCCGCTCCAGAAGGTGCGCACCGTGCCGCGGCGCCCGTCACGGCTAGCGTGGATCAGTGCGCCGCGCCGCCCCGCGTGCGGCAACTGCCCGGGTGTCTCGAAGCCGTAGCGCGCAAGCTCGCTGCGCCACGGCTCCGAGCACCACTCCACCCAGACGCTCGCCGCCGGCACGTGCAGCAGGTCGGCGCAGGCGAGCGTGCGTGCACCCCTGGAGTACGCAAGCGCGGTGCACAGGCTGGTCAGATCGTCGGCGAGCACGAACCGCAGCGCGCACCGGGCTACCTCGCGGCTGCAATCGGCGGCGTTGTTCAGCCGCGAAACGGCGCCACTGCCGCAGTCGCCGACCAGGAACGGCGTGTGGTACTGGGCGATGCAATCGGCCAGCTTCATGCACGCCGACCGTAGCAGCGTGCTGCGCGGCGCGGTGGAGCTTTGTGACGAAGCAGCCTGCGCGCGTGAACAGTGGCGGCGCTTGCGGGACGAGCGCCGGCGTACGCGCCGGCGACACGCAAGTTTCAGCGTCCGTCGCGGTGATGCAGTCGCTGCGCCAGCGGCAGCACGCGCAGGATCGCGTCGCGGTAGGTGGGGGTCGAGCGCAGGCAGCGGCCGGAGGCGAGTGTGAACGCGAAGGTGCCGCGACCCACCAGCTCGGCGTAGGCGATGGCGTGCACGTTCACCAGCAGCGAACGCTCGATGCGCACGAAGCCCCGACTCTGCAGCGTGGCCGCGAGGCGCTTGACCGTGTCCCGGCTGATGTATTCGGAGTTCGCGGTGCGTAGGGTCACGTAGTTGCCGTTGGACTCGATGTACTCGATGTGGAGCGGATCGAGCGGGTACAACCGATGTCCACGCTCGCCGATCAGCAGCGCGGGTGTCACCGCGTCCGCGCCGAGCGCCCGCTCACCTGACTGCAGCAGCGCCGCCGGCGGGCGGGGGCGGTCGCCGCTGCGCCCGCGGCGTGCGCGGGCCCGCTCCATGGATCGGGCAAAACGATCCGCGCTCACCGGTTTCAGGAGACAGTCGATCGCACCCGCGGCCAGCGCGTTGGCCGCATCCGCGGCGCGCGCGCTCACCACGATGCCGAAAGGTCCGTGCTCGGTGCTCGCGGCACGCAGCACATCGAAGCCACTCATGTCGGGCAGTTGCGCATCGACCAGTATCACGTCGGGGCGCAGCTCGCCGGCCGCGCGGATCGCCGCGAGCCCCGAGTCAGCTTCGCCGACCACCTGCAGATCCTCGCTGCGGATGCATAGCTCGTTGAGCGATGCGCGCGCCGCCGGCTCGTCATCGACGATCAGCAGCTTCATCAGCGGCTCCGAGCTGCGACGGCCCGGGGCGGCGCGCCTCTCATCGTCGGCGCGAAAGCTGGCGGGAAAATACACCGGGTTCATGCTCTTGCGGGTACGTGCCGATCCGTCAGCGCTCGTCACGAGGTTATGTCGGCGCTGCGGGCGAAAGCCAGCGGTTTTGCGCCGCAACGATCTCGTTCTGGCGCAGGCGTAGTTCGCTTGGCCGCAGATCCAACTCGTCGACCAAGGGGGAAACAGACGTTTCCCGTCGCCGTTTCGAATGCCGCTGGTGCAAATCTACGCGCTCCGCGCACGCTCTCGGAGAGCTGCTGTGACGAGTGCGCACTTTCCAGGGACGAAGCCCGCATCTGCGGCGACGAGCCGTCAGTTCTTGCAGCCGGGCGAGCCCGGACAGGCGCCGATCGGCTGGCGCTGGAGAAAATCGCGCGCGTCCTGGGTGCTCTGCTTGATCTGTTCGCGCTGCGACGCGAGCGTACACACGCGGGTTGCGACCAGCGAGCCGGTGACCCGCTGCATCTCGCAGTGCGGGCTCTTATCGTCCGGGGCCGCGGCTGCGGCAGCTACGGGCGCGCGGCGCGGCGCGGTGGTGCAGCCGCACGCAAACGCGAGCAGCAGCGCGCCGGCGGCGGCGACCGGTGGGCGCCCGCGCGCTCCACCGGCTGCCAGCGCGCCGCGCCGCTCAGAACTTCGCCGAGAAGGCGAGGAACAGCTGCCGGCCGAACAGATCGTAGACGTCATTGGTGTTGGCCTGGCCTCCCGGAACCAGCACGGTGTTGAGCAGCGGCGGGTCCTTGTCGAGCACGTTGTTGACGCCGGCCCGGATCGTCAGCACTTTGCCCACGTACCAGGTGGTCTCGAGGTCGAGGTAGCTGAAACCCGGGATCCGCGCGTTGTAGAAGTCGTTGGCCCCGAAGGTGGCGAAATGCAGCGACGGGTCGGGCGAGTTGTTGTCGTCCGAGACCGGTCCGATGAAACGCCACGTTGCCGCGGCGCTGACGTTCCACGGCGTATTCCAGGTGGTGCGGAAGATGTGATGCCAGTGCGGGTTGACCGTCTGGCAGGTGAAGCCGAAGTAGCCCGCGCAGTCGTAAGTGTGGGCGCCGGGAACCGGGGTGGTCTCGCTGTGCTGCAGGTAGGCGCCGTTCAGCTCGAAGGTGAGATTCCCCAAGCCCCGCAGGCTCTGCCGGTAGGCGAGCTGCAGGTCGACGCCGCTCACGAGCGCCGCCCCGGTGTTGACGTCGCCCTGCACGACGTAGCCACCGCCCGAGACCGGGCCGATGGTGTTGAGGCCCCCGGTGACGGGGTTGCGGAAGATCTGGCTGCAGAAGAAGGAGTTACCGGTGTTGCCGCACTGGCTGAAGATGACACCGGCCGGGACGATGCCCACCTCGTCCTTGATCGCGATGTGGTAGTAGTCGATGCTGCCCGAGAAGTCCGGCAGCTGCCTGGGCGCAAAGTTCAGGCCGAACGTGTAGGTGTCGGCCGTCTCGGGCTTGAGATTGGGATTGCCGCCCTCGAGGCCCGAGAGCTGGCTGCCGGTGCCCTGCGGAATGGTGTCGGTCGAGCCACCGTTGCCGTACTGGGCGGCGGTGACGCCGGTGCGCTGGCACTGCGCGAGGGAGAACTGGGCCGGCGCGGCGATGGTGCCGTTGGCGTTGAAGGTGGGCGCGCAGGGATCGGTACCGAGCTGGAGGGTAACGACCACCTGCGGGTTGAAGAGCTCGACCACGCTCGGTGCGCGGATCGCCCGGTCGAACGAGGCACGCAGACGGTAGTCGGCAATCGGCGCGTACTGCAACTCGAACTTATAGGTATTGGTGACCCCGCTGCTCGTGTAGTCCGAGCGGCGGAACCCGGTGTCGAACAGCAGGTCATGGGCGGCCGCGTAGTTCTGCGCGATCGGCACGCGCACCTCGGCGAACTCCTCGTCGACCGACACGGAGTTGTCGATCGGCACCGAGGCCGCGCCGAAGCCCGACAGCAGCCCGCTCTGCTCGGCGGCGTCGGGCTGGAAGAACTCGCGGTCGTTGCGGTGCTCGTAGCCGACGTCCACGGCTACCCCGTCGGTGGCCCACGGTGAGGTGAGGCCGTACTTGCCGAGCTGACCGGTGATCTCCGCGTGCAGCGTGTGCAGCGTCGAGGTGCCCTGGGCGGTACCGAGCAGGTACAGGGAATTGAGAGCTGCCTGCGTTACACCGCCGTCCGCGAAGATGTTGTAGGGCACGCACGTTCCGCCGCTGATGCAGCGCGGGTTGGCGGCGGTCCCGGTCACCTGCAGAGCGTTGTCGATGCCCTGGAAGCTCAGGTACTTCGAGTTGGTGTTGAAGAACGTCGTGTAGTAATACTGCCCGTAGGCGTCGTAGCTCCAGGCGTCGGCGAAGTCACCGCGGGTGCCGAGCACCGCGCGGTAGTTCTCGTGCTCGTAGTCGGAGGTGCGTCCGCCGCCCTCGATGTTGCGCCGCCCGATGCGCACGTCGGAGCAGTTGGGCGAAGTCACCGCGCCGGTGACGGGGTTGGTGTTGAAGATACAGGCTTGCCCGGGAGTCGCGGCCACGAAGGCGAGCTGCGCCGGCGAGCACAGGATCGCCGCTTCCTGCGCGCTCAGCAGCGGGTTGTCGCAGTTCACCGGGTATTCGCTGGTACCGAAGGGATCGAGCGGGTTGCTGTCCTTGAAGAGGGCGGCAGGCGCAACCTCCTGGTGCGTCCTGTCGTCCATGAAGTAGAACTCGGCGTAGGGCTGCAGCGCATCGTAGAGCGTCTCGTGCGCGAGCAGCGCGGCGTTGTAGCGGTCGTCCTCGCGGGTCATGTAGATGTAGGGCTGCGAGTTGAAGGAGGCCGGGGGTGTGGTGACGACGCCGGTTCCCTGCGGGATGAAGCTCGTGCCATGCACGCTGTAGACGGAGTTGGCATTCGGTCCGGTGAGCGGCTCGAACCAGTTGGAGTTCGACGAGCCGCCGCAGGCGACCCCGACGACGTTGCCGGCGGCATCGCCCACCGGATCGAGCTGGCAGCCGCCGAAATCGCGCTGGCTGCTCACCACCGGGTCCGCATGGCGGTAGCTGAGATAAGCGGTGATGTTGCCCTTGTTGTCGGCGAAGTTGGTGCCCATCAGGATGTCGAAGTCGCGCTGGCGGCCGTCGCGGGCGGTACCGGTTGCGGGCGTCGCGCCGAACCCGGTCACGAGGTTCTGCATGAAGGTGTCGTTGTTGTCGTGCCAGTTCTCGTTCCACTGCCCGTCGATCTGCAGGCCCTGGAAATTCTTCTTCATGATGAAGTTGATAACGCCGGCGATGGCATCCGAGCCGTAGGCTGCGGAGGCGCCGCCGGTGACGACCTCGACCCGATCGATGAGCCCCGCTGGAATCTGATCAAGATCGGGGGCGGGCGACTGGATGGCGGTGTAGGGGGAGCCCTGGCCGAGCCGGCGTCCATCGACCAGCACCAGCGTGCGGTTGGGACCCAGGCCGCGCAGGTCCGCCGTCGCCACGCCGCCCGCGGTGGTGAGACCGCTGGTCCCGTTACCGAGATCCTGGCCGAGGCTGTTGTTAAAGTTCTGCGGCAGCTGGGTGATGATGTCGGCAATGTCGGTCTTGCCGGTGGTCTCGATGGATTTCGCCGAGATGACCTGGATCGGGCTGGTGCTGGTCTCGTTCGGCGCGGCGATGCGCGAGCCGGTGACGATGACTTCCTGGAGAATCGGAGTCTCACCGGCTGCGGGCTGCGCCGGCGGGGTCTGTGCCCAGGCGGCGAGTGCCCACAGCGCCCCCGCGAGACCGATACTCCACCGGCCGATCGCCCACATGGCGCGCCGGCCATGATCCGAATCCGCAACGAACGCGTCTCTCCCCAGCATGGCTCGCTCCCCTGGCTGACCGCGACGGCCCCGTGCCGCCGCGTTGTGGTGCCGCGACAGCTGCCGGTCGCATCGCGACCGATGCGCGCCCGCCGCTGGCGTACGTCGCGCGGAACATAGCGTCGGCCGCAGCGGGGCACCGCGCTTTGTGACGATGTCGTCTCGCGGTGTTAGGAAATCGACGTTCGCGGGGACGAGCCTTCAGCCGCGATGGAGCGCGAATCCGCCCGGATGGGCGGCACGCGACGCGCGCGCCGGGGAGCGGGCGCAAGCGCTGTTGCGCGGGAACGGACCGCGGCGCGAAGCTTTTGGCGCCGCCAAGCTCACGCCGGGTTGTATGCGAACGGCGACAGCGCGACGTCCCCTGAGCTGCGCGCTAGCGTGAGGGGTTGAGCGAAGGTCAGGAGCAAACCTATGAGCAATTCGACACGGGCTACAGCGTTTGCCGCCGCTGCTGCTGCGTTGCTGATGGCATCGTGCGGCGGCGGTGGCTCCGGCACGGGAATGTCGACCCTCAATCTCGGGCTGACCGATGCCGCCGTCACCGGCGTCACCAAGGTCTGGATTCAATTCGCGGGCGTCGAGGTGAAGCCCGCCAACGGCAATCCGATCGATTTCAACTTCACGCCGGAGAGGGGCTTCGACCTCCTCACACTGCAGAATGGCACCACCGGCACCTTCCTCAACGGAGCTGTGATTCCCGCGGGGGATTACCAGTGGGTGCGATTGATGGTCGACACGAGTCCCGGGGCCTCCTACGTCGTCGATTCCACCGGCCAGCATGACCTGGTCATTCCGAGCGGGGCGGAGACCGGACTCAAGCTCATCCAGGGATTCACCATGCCGGTCGGTGGCGTGGCGGACTTCACGGTCGACTTCGTTCTCAGCAAATCGCTGATCGCACCGCCGGGTCAGTCGCCCGATTACCTGCTGAAGCCGGTGCTGCGGCTGGTCGATAATGCCCAGGTGGGCACGGTCTCGGGCACCTTCCAGCCCACGACGCTCGCCGCGCAGTCCAATTGCGGCACGCACGCACCGGTGGTCTACGTCTATCCCGGGGCCAACGCGCAGCCGGACGACATCTACAATCCGCCGGCCGGCGCGACCGATGTCGACACCGCGCCGCTGGTCGAGCCCCTGACCACCACTACCGCGACGCTCAATTCGATGAGCGTGTACGCCTACAGCGTCGCCTTCCTGCCGGCGGGGACCTACACCGTGGCCTTCACCTGCGATCCGGACGATCCCACCATCGACGAGGATGCGCTCACGCCGAACCCCATCCACTTCGATGTGAACGCCTCGCCCGTCACCGTGACCGCAAACGCGGTGACGACGGTCAACTTCTGAGCCGCGGCGGCGGCGGCGAGGGCCGGGATTCTCAGCGCACGACGCCGATCGTCACCCAGGAATCGGGTTGCGGCTCGAGGCGCATGGTGAGCCCCTCGATGGTGAGCTGGTAGTTGCCGGGACCGAGCGCGGTGCTGTTGAGCGCAATGCGCAGGTGCCCGTTGGAGTCCTTGCTGAGATTGTCGAGCACCATCACGCGACCCTGGTCGATGCGGTCGATGGTGACGCGGAACACGCGGTACGGTGAGCGCGACTCGTCGATGCGGAAGTCGACGAGCTGAGCATCGCGGCCGCCGCCGATGGTGATCGCCGGGGTGCTGGAGGCTCCCGAGCGGCTCGGCAACAGGCGGATTTCGCGGGTGCTCGTCGCGGGGTCGAGCGTGCGGTCGTGCGCCGCCCGCTCGAGCTCCGCGATCCGGTGACTCTTGCTGGTGCTGAAGCCGGCGACGATTCCGAGCACGATCGCGAGCAGCGCCACCGCGCCGGCGAGCCCGAGGGTCACCCGGGGCCGCTGCCAGACGGGCCGGGCTGCTTCCTCCCACGGCTCCGGCTTGCCGCTCGCCTCGAGCAGGCGCAGCCCCGCGTTGACTCGCTCCGGCAGCCCGATTTCATCGAGAAGCTGCGGATGCTCGCGGCAGTAGCGCTCGAATTCCGTCGCTCCCTTGAGCGGCAGCCGCCCGGAGAGGTAACGCTCGACCACCTGGTTGCGGGCGATGAAGTCCCGGTCCATCGGTGCAGATGCGGGCGCTGCGCTCGCGGGCGACACGGCCGCGGTCGCCGTGGCGGGCGGTGGCGCGGGACGCTTCGGCGTGCTCACGGGGGCCGGGGCGAGTGCCTTGGCGGGCGGTGCGCCGGGGTGCATCGCCCGGCCCGGCGCGGCCTTCGCAGGCGGCCGCGCCGCAGCGGCCCGTGCGCTCGTCCAGGCCGCCAGCGACGGGGCCTCGGCCACCCTGGAGGCTGCAGGCTTCGCGGGGCGCGCCGTCGGGGCGGGCGGCGGCGTCGACTTTTCGGGGGCCGGGGACGGGTTGACGGTCGGCACGGCCTGGGCGGGTTTTGCCACCTGCTGCTGAGTGGCCGCCGCGGCGGCGAGCTTGGCGGCTGCGGCGCTCAGGGAGGCGCGCTTGGCGAGCGGCACCAGCACTGGCGCGGCCTCGGAGGGCGCGGATGCGGCCTGTGCGACGGGCGGCGCGCCGGATCGCACGGGACCGGGCCTGGGGGCGGGTGTTCGCTCGGGCGTCAGCGGAGGCTCTTCCACCGCGAGCTCCAGAGGGGCGTGTGGGTCGATCTCGAGCAGCACCTGGGCCTGCGGCTCCGGGGCGGGTTTGGCTGCCGGCGTGTCGGCGGGGGCGAGCAGCAGCTCCGGATCGATGAACTCGAGCGTCAGCGTCGTGTCGGCGCTGGGCGCCGAGGATGTGGCCGGCGGTGGCTGCGGCCCGCTGGCGGGTGCCGCGCCAGCCTGGGTGCGGGGCGCCGGGACCGGCGCCGCCGGATCCTCGACCGGCAGATCAGGCAGGGGCTCGAGCGACGGGCGAGCGGCTTCCATATGCGGACATATCTAAGCAACCGGTCGCCTCGGCGCGCCTCGCGGTGGCTCACATATCGCCGCCCGCCCCGGCGCGTTCGTGACGCAGGTCTCACCGCAGCGCCTGCCGGCGGGCGGTGCGAACTGCATCACGCTTGCTCAGCTCGCCGAGCCGGCGAGGAAATACTCGACCTTGTCGCGGTAGGTGCGCGAGAGCTTCAGCTCATGCCCGCCCTCGAGCGTGAGGAAGTACTCGCCGTTCATGTGCGCGCGCAGGCTCTTCACGAGGCGCAGGTTGACGATGGTCGAGCGATGCACGCGCTGGAAGAGCCGCGGATCGAGCAGCTCCTCGAGCTCCTTCATCGTGCCGCGCAGGATATGGGTCTCGCCCGCGGCATGAATGCACATGTAGTCGCCCGCCGCATCGATCCACTGGATGGAGCCGACCGGCACGCGTAGCGTTTCGCGTCCCTGCCGGATCGGCAGCACCTCCGGGCGTTTGCCCGCGAGCGCCTTGGTTCCGTGCTCGAGCAGCTCCTCGAGCGCGAGCTGCCCGCAGCCGGTGATCTCGGCGATCACCTCCAGCAGGCGATCGCGCTGCGCGGCGGCGGTGCGCGCCCGCAGGTGCTCGCGCACCCGCTCGATGGCGGTTGCGAAGCGCGCCTCGTCGATCGGCTTCAGGAGGTAGTCGATGGCGCGCGCCTCGAAGGCGCGGATGGCGTACTGGTCGTAGGCCGTGACGAACACGATGATCGGCAGCGACTCCTGCGGCAGGTGCGCCAGCACCTCGAAGCCCGACATGCCCGGCATCTGGATGTCGAGAAACACCACTTCCGGATGGAACTGCTGGATGGCCGCCAGCGCCTCGCGTCCGGTGGCGCACTGGGCCACGATCTCGAAGTCCGCGAGTGAGCGCAGCCGCAGCTCCACCCCGCGCCGCGACAGTACCTCGTCGTCGACGATGAGCGTGCGGACTTTCACGCGCGGGCTCCGCCGGTGGCGCGCACCGCCGGCGCGCTGCGCGCGGTTTCGCCCGGCGGCGCCTTCTCGAGCGGCAGTCCCAGGTCGACCCGCAGTCCCGGGTGGGTGTTGAGGGTCGCGAAGCGGCAGCTCGCGCCGTAGAGCACCGCGAGCCGTTCGCGCGTATTGGCGAGCCCGACGCCGCGCCGCTCGCCCGCCGGAGCACCGGCCTGCAGACCCGGCCCGTCGTCGATCACCGAGAGCTCGAGCAGCCCTTCGCGCACGCGCCCCTCGATGCGCACCAGGCCGCCCTGCTCGCGCGCCAAGACCGCGTACTTCAGCGAGTTCTCGAGCAGCGGCTGCAGCAGCAGGCTCGGCACCAGCGCATCGAGTGCCTCCTCCTCGATCGCGTACTCGAGCCGCAGCCGCTCGCCGAAGCGCAGCCGCTCGGTGCCGAGATACAGGTCGAGCGCCTCGATCTCCTGGCGCAAGGTCACTTTCTTCATCGGATCCTGGTCGAGCGTGTAGCGCAGGAATTCCGACAGCCGCGTGACCGCATGGTTCGCCTTGCGATTCTGGTTGTCGAGGATCAGCGTCGAGATGGCGTTCAGCATGTTGAAGAGGAAGTGCGGGTTGAGCTGGTAGCGCAGCATCTTCAGCTGCGCCTCCTGCGCGAGCGCCACCGCCTTCAGCATCGCTTCCTCCTGCTGGCGCTGCGACTCGTAGAACTTGATGCCGAAATACAGCACGCTCCAGCACAGCAGCAGATAGGCGGTGGAGAGCGAGCCCATGAACAGCTCGAATGCCGTCTGCACCTGCCAGTCCGGCTCGACGAACTGCTTGTAGGCGAGATTGATGACCATGCGCAGCGCGAGCGCCGTGATGTAGCAGGTGATGAGTACGCCGACGATGATGGTGCGCGGCGGGCGACCCCACAGTCGCCGGTAGATGTAGCGCATCGGCGCCGAGAGCACGAAGCCGGCGACTGCCGCGACCAGCAACAGCGGCAGATAGCTCGAGGACTGGGGGTAGAAGAGCGCACCCACATACTGCGTGATGCCGTACGCGGTCCAGCCCGCCGCGTGCAGGCTCCAGAACAGCACGTTGCGGTTGGAACGGAATTGCTCGATGGTCGGCATCTTCATGGGCGCACCCGGCAGGTCCGCCGCGCTCTCCGCCCGCTTAGGACCTGACCGGTAAGCTTAGGACATACCGCGTGCCGCCGGTCGCAGGTGCGGACGCAGCGTGGGCTCGTTTCATCGCAGGCAGCTCGGCGCCGCTCCGGGGACAGGGCGGGAGCGTTGCCTCTACAAGAGATTGATTCTGATCGGGTTTTAGCGGCCGAAAAGCGGCGCCGGGTCGGGCGAGCCCAGCGCCTCGAGCGGGTGCGCGGCGGCGAGGGCCGCCCCCTGTGCGAAGTCGCAGCCGATCGCGGTCAGCCACTGGAGCGAAGCCGGGGAGTCGACCCTCTTCGCCGCGCAGTGAATGCCGAGCACCTTCGCCGCCTGCAGCGTCGCGACCACGGTCGCCTGTGCCAGCTTGTCGCGCAGCGCCGTGGAGGTGAGGCGCGGATCGATCTTCAGCAGCCGCACCGCCTTCGAGCACAGCAGCGGCAGCACTTGCGAATCGAGGCTGAAATCATCGATCACGACCCAGGCGCCGAGTTTTTCGCACTGCACGATGAACCGCTCGACCAGGGCACGCCGCTGCGCGCACAGGGGCTCGGCGATCTCGAAGCCGAGCGTCTCGCCGGCGATCCCGCTGGCATTCAGCACCGAACCCACCTTGTGCGCGAAGTGCTCGTCCTCGAGCGTGGCGATCGAGAGGTTCACGGTGAAGCTCGTCGGCTGGGCATTCCACGCGATGCGGTTGCTGCCGAGCCAGCCGACGAGACGCTGCAGCACGAGTGCATCGAGAGCCGCGGGATCCCGATGCGCCGTCGGGGTGCGCAGCTGCACCTGGAAGCGGCGTGTCTGTCCGCCGGCGCGCAGCTTGGCGAAGGGCAGCAGGTTGAGCGGCGGGCCGGCATCGGCTGCCCCATGCACGATCGAGCTGGCCTTGGCCGGATCGATCTGCGGGGCGGGGATCGGGCTTGGGGTCGTCGCAACCGGCGCGGGCGCCTGGGCGGGGACCTCGGGCGGGGGCAGCACGCGTGCCGGCCGGGGCGCCGGCAGTACGGGGGCCGGCGTCGCCGCCGCCGCTGGGCGCGGCAGACGCCCGGTGGCTGCCGTGGGGGCGAGCTGGATCGGAGCCGCGTTCACGACCGGCGGCTCCGGGATGAATTCCAGACGCACCATGTCGGAGCGGGAGTTCTCGCTCGCCTCCTTTTCGGCGCGGGCGGCTGGCGGGGCTGCAGCGCGGTTGAGCGGTGCTGCTTTCGCCGGCGCGGCCTTTGCGGGTGCCGTTTTCGGGGACGCTTTCGCGGGGGCCGGCGGGGCGGGTGCGGGACGCGGAGCGCTCTTGGCAGGCGCCAGGCTTGGCGGCGGGAGATTCGCCGGGCGGCCGTTCACGGGCGCGACGCCGCGGGGCGTCACACTGACGGGAGTCACGGCGATCGGCTCATCGGGAGCGAGCTCGAGCTCGAGGATGTCGTCGATCTCTTCGCTCGTCATCAGCTGCCGATCGTCGGGTGCGGACGGAGGGGGTGGTTCCGCGGACGGAGCCGGCAGTACCGCAGGCTGGGTCGAATCGGGGTCGAGATCGAGCTCGAGCACGGGGATGGCGGCCTCGGGTCCACTGGCTGACGGCGCGGCGGGCTTCAGCAGCACCGCGAGGCGCTGCATGATGGCGCGCATCGGCCCTGCGGTGAGGCGCTCGAGCGTGTCGTCGCCGACCGATTTGCTCTCGGCGAGGATCATGGCGACGCCGACCAGGGCGCCGGTGGGTGCACGCACCGGCAGGAACACGGCGAGCCGGCCGTCCTCGAGGCTGGTTTCCTGGCAGGGCAGCGAGGGGTCGGTGGCGAGCTGCTCGAGGGCCTCGAACACCAGCATATTTTCGTCGGGTCCGAGCGCACCCTCGCTCAGCCACAGCACGCTGCCTTCGTGGTCCCACAGCGACACCGAATGCAGCCGCCGCTCCGGCAGCGCCGCGCGCAGCTGCTGACCGAGCGCGGCGATCGACACCGGCTCGCTCACCGGCACCGCAGTCAGCGCGGGCGCACCTGCCGAGCGGACTGCCGTGGCTTTTGGTCGCAAAGCGGTTTCCTCAACTGGACCCGATACCCGAGCGTGCACCCCTGAAAAGCGCCCGCATCCCTCACGCCGTCAGGGTGGCAGCCGGCCGCCGCGGCTGCCGTGATTGCCTTCGCGTTCTGTTAGCAAAGCGCGACAGGCGCGGCGTCATTTGTCATATTGAAATGAGTTAACGGCCGATGAAGTCACGCTTGCCGAGCTCGACGCCGTTGTGGCGCAGGATGCAGTACGCGGTCGTCACGTGGAAGAACACGTTCGGGATCGCCCAGCGCTGCAGGAAATCAAGCCCCTTGAACTCGAGTGTGCGCTCGCCGGCGGGCACCTTGATCTCGCGCGTCTCGGCCCCCTCGAGCGCGCTCGCCGGCACGCTCTTGAGGTAGTCGAGGCAGCGCGCGATGCGCGCCTGCAGCTCCTCGAACGTGGTCTCGGTGTCGGCAAAGCGCGGCGGCTCCTCGGCGGCGAGCCGCGCCACGGAGTTCTTGGCGAGATCGCAGGCAACCTGCACCTGGCGCGTGAGCGGAAACATGTCGGGCGCCAGGCGCGAGCCGAGCAGCACGGCGGGATCGATCTTGCGCTGCCTGGCATGCGCCACCGCCTTCTCGAGGAACGCCGACAGACGGCCGAGCGAGTTGGCGAAGACTTCCACCGACAGTGCATGCACCGAGATTTTCATGTCGACTCCTCGAACCCACACCCGATTGCGCCGGGGTCGCGGATTGTAGCGGCGGCGGCTGGCATCCGCGCTTCCCGGGTGAAACAATAGCTGGAAGGTCAACGGGGATTGGAGCCGCCATGAACCTCATCTGGACGCCTGCTCAGCTGGCGATGCTGGCGAAGGTCGTGGATCTCAATGGCTTTTCCGCCGCCGCCCGCGCCCTCGGGGTGCCGAAGGCCGCCGTAAGCCGCGCCGTGGCCGACCTCGAGCAGGTGCTCGGTGTGCGCGTGCTCGAGCGCACCACGCGGCGCATCGCCCTCACCTCTGCGGGCCGGCTCGTGTACCCGCACGCGCGGCGCATCGCCGAGGAGTCCGAGGGTGCGCGCGGTGCGATCGCCAAGCTCCACTCGCCCGAGGGCCGGCCGCTGCGGGTGGTTGCCGATCCGACCTACGGTCGGGTGCTGCTCTCGCCGCTCGTGCCGCGCTTCCTCGAGGCCTTCCCGCACGTGCCGCTCGAGGTGGCGCTCGAGGAGAAGCAGCTCACCGACGGCGGCTGGGAGGTCGCGATCCGCACCCGGCCGCCCGGCGACTCGGGCCTCGCGCAGCGCCTGCTCGGCGCGCCGCCGGCGCTGCTGTGCGCGACCCCCGCGTATCTGCAGAAGCACGGCATTCCCGCCCGACCCGACGAGCTGCGTGCCCACGCCCTGCTCACGCCCGAAGTCTCGGGCACGGCCGAGTTTCACCTGGTGCTCGCCCGCGGCGCACAGCGCGCCGAGGTGCCGCTCACCCCGAAGCTCGCCGTGGACGATCCCGCCGTGCTGCACGCCGCCACCGCGGCCGGGCTCGGCGTGGGACTGCTGCCGGAGTTCCTGTGCCGCCAGGGACTCGCCACCGGACGGCTGAAGGCGGTGCTGGCGGAGTGGACGGTGCCGCCGGCCGATGCGCTCTACGCGCTCTATCCCGCCGCGCTCGAGTCCGATCCGCGGGTGCAGCAGTTCGTGGATTTCCTCGCCGCGAACATCGTTCCCGCGCTCGCACTGCCGGCTGCCGGCCGCGCCTGAAGACCCGCTACACTGCGGAAAGCTGGGGGAGTCATGTACCGGGCGCCACTGCGGGAGATGCGTTTCGTGCTCGAGGAGCTGCTCGGCGCCGGCTCCCTCAGTGCCTGCCCGGGATTCGCCGAGTACTCCAACGAGCTCGGCCGCTCGGTGCTGGAGGAAGCCGGGCGCTTTGCCGAGTCCGTGCTCGATCCGCTCAACCGGCCGGGCGACGTCGAGGGCGCGCGCTGGACGCCGCAGGGCGTGGTGACGGCGCCGGGATTTCGTGCCGCCTACCAGCAGTTCGTCGCCGGCGGCTGGCCCGCGCTCGGCGGGCCGGCCGAGTTCGGTGGCCAGCCCGTGCCAAGGGTGCTGGTGAACGCGGTGGGGGAGTTCTGGGGCTCGGCGAACCTCGCCTTCAAGCTCGGCCCGATGCTCACCCACGGCGCGGTGCACGCGCTGGAGCTCACCGGCTCCGCCGCGCAGCAGCGCCTCTTTCTGCCGAGGATGGTGAGCGGGGAGTGGAGCGGCACGATGGTGCTCACCGAGGCGCAGGCGGGCTCGGACCTCGGCGCGGTACGCACGCGCGCCGTCCCGGACGGGAACGCGTACCGCCTCTTCGGCCAGAAGATCTTCATCACCTGGGGCGATCACGACCTCACGACCAACATCGTCCACATGGTGTTGGGCCGCCTCGAAGGGGCACCCGCCGGGGTCAAGGGGATCTCGCTCTTCATCGTGCCCAAGGTGCTGGTGAGCGCCGAGGGCTCCCTCGGGGCACGCAACGACGTGCGCTGCCTTTCGATCGAGCGCAAGCTCGGCATCCACGCGAGCCCGACCTGCGTGCTCGCCTTCGGCGAGCAGGCCGGGGCGGCGGCGCAGCTCGTCGGCGAGCCCGGACGCGGCCTCGAGTACATGTTCATCATGATGAACAGCGCCCGGCTCTCGGTCGGCAGCGAGGGCTACGCGGTCGGCGAGCGCGCCTTCCAGCGAGCCGCCGAGTGGGCGCGCACCCGCGTACAGGGGCGTCCGCCCGGCGTGCCGCCCGGGACGGCCGCGCCGATCGTCAACCACCCGGACGTGCGGCGCATGCTGCTCGAGATGAAGGCGCAGACCGAGGCCTCGCGGGCCCTCACACTCTACACGGCGTTGCAGTTCGATCTCGCCACGCACAGCCCGGATGCGAAAGTGCGCGCTGCGAGCCAGGCGCGCGGCGAGCTGCTGACACCGATCGTCAAGGGCTGGTGCACCGAGATCGGCAACGAGGTGACGGCGATCGGCGTGCAGGTGCACGGCGGCATGGGCTTCATCGAGGAGACCGGCGCGGCGCAGTACGTGCGCGACGTGCGCGTCACCACGATCTACGAGGGCACCACCGGGATCCAGTCGAACGATCTCATCGGCCGCAAGCTCGCCCGCGATCGCGGCGCGGCCATGGTCACGCTGCTCACCGATATGGAGCGGGAGCTGCGCGCGCTGCCGGAGAGCGATGCCACCGTCGCCGCGGTCCGCGGCGCCGCTCTCGAGGCGGTCGGGCTGCTGGCACGCGCGACGCGCGCGCTGCTCGAGGCGCTCGCGGGCCGCCCGGAGCGTGCGCAGGCGGTGTCGGTGCCGTACCTGAAGCTGTGCGGCTATGTGAGCGGCGGGTGGCTGATGGCGAAGTCCGCGGCGCTCGCCGCCGCCAGGAGCGCCGGTGGCAGCGAGCGCGAGTTCTATGCCGCAAAGCTGCGTACCGCCGCTTTTTACGCCGCGCAGGTGCTGCCCGCGGCGCTCGCGCTCGCGCGCGTGGTGGAGGCGGGCGGCACCAGCGTCGCCGACACCGACGCGTCGCTCATCTGAGCCGCGCCGCCGGCACCCGCAGCGTGAGCGCCGGGGGCTCGTTGAGGTTCTGCAGGAACTCGCGTCGCGCATCGGGCGAGAGCGCCGCCCAGTCCACCTTGCGCGTGTGCGTGCGGCGCAGCTGCGTATCGCTCACGCGGGCCTCGGCCCGCCCGGCGGCACCCGGACGCCGGGGCAGCCGCCGCGTCGTGCCGCGCGCGAGGAGATCCGCCACCGCGGCCGCGACCACCGGGTCGCGGGTGAGGTCGCTGTGTGCGACGCGCGCGCAGAAAGTCCTCGCCCCGTGAAGCGCCGCGCTCACCGCCGGCACCGTGCCGTCGCCGTGCCGCGTCAGTGTGTAGACGAAGTCTTCCCCGCGGCGCTCGGCAGCGGTGACGGTTTCCTCGCCGACGCCGATCACGGCCGCGAAGCGCCCGTCGGGCGCGGCGAGCAGGCCCTGGGTCGGCCGCGCCGCGGCGAGCAGCGCAGCGCGGGGCCGAGGTCCAGCGCGCGGCCACGCCGCCTCGTCGAGAAAATCGCTGCGCGGGCTGCACTCGCCCGTCGGCAGCAGGTCGTAGAGGCTCGGGAAGGTGCTGAAGATCTGCTCGGCCAGGCTCTCGGCGCTCGCATGTCCGGCAAGGCGTGCCACCTTGCGCACCACGGCGTACGTGCCCCGCAGCGCCTGTACCGCGGCGAACGAGCCGCAGTTCGGCGTGCCGAGCAGAATCACGCGCTCGACCCGTGCGGTGCCGGGCAGCGCGAGCGCGGCGCGCGCGATGAGCCCGCCCATGCTGTGCGCCACCAGCGCGCAGCGCGCGCGGCCGGCGAGGCGTGCGGCGAGCGCCCGGCCGCTCACCGCTACTCCCTGCCGCCAGTCGTAGTCGTGCAGCTCGGCCGCGAAACCATGCGCGCGCAGCCGCAGCTTGAGGCGCAGGTACGAGTAGAGCACCGCGCCGAGCGGCACCACGGGCGCGGACTCCGGCAGGCGCAGCGCCGCGAGCCGGCCGTGCTGGATGTCGATGGGATCGAGCCACAGCACGTCGTCGGGCAGCGGCCGCGAACGCCGGATCCCGAGCTGCGAGCCCATGATGCCCGGCACGATGAGCACCTGCAGCCCGGGGTGGGTGAGCGGGGCGCGCTGGGCGGCGCGTGCCAGGCGTGCGAGCTCGCGGTACTCGCCCGCGCCGAAGAAAGCGCCGAGCTCGGCGGCGTGCGCCCCGGAGGCGAGCCACTGCTCGGTCTGCGTATCGCTCCATGCGAAGCGATCGTAGGGGGTGACGTGATCGAACGCTGAGTCGGGAGCGGTCACTCGGCGTTCAATGGCCGCACGCGCGCGCTCACCGCTACGCTCCCCCCGCCCGCGAGCAGCAGCTCGAGACGCACCTCCTCGCCGACGGCGAGCGGGTGGGCGAGGCCGCGCAGCATGACGTGCAGCCCGCCGGGGGCGAGTGCCACGCTCGCGCCCGGGGCGATCGGCAGGCGCGCGCGCGGGCGCATGGTGGACTCACCGCGCTCGATGCGGGTCTCGTGGATCATGGCCTCGCGGGCGAGCGGCGTGCGCACCGCGATCACGACCAGCTCGCTCGTGCCGCGGTTGTGCAGCGTCATGTAGGCGGCGGCGACGTCCACGCCGGGGCTCGCACGCACCCACGGATCCGCGACGGTGAGCGCCTTCGCGCTCGCGGCGGGCGGGGCGCCGGGTTGCGCCCGCACCGGGAGCGACGCGAGCAGCGCGACGGCCGCGGCGATCAGCATCGGGGGATTCGCTGCGCGCACCGACACGATTATGCCAGACGGTTTCCGGCGCGACCGACTATGATCTGCGCCGGTCGAATCATGAGGCCCGAGCGCTCGGAACTTCCCGCCCTGTTGGCGCTGTTGGCCGGTGCGCTGGCGATCGGCAGCTCGGGCATTTTCGTGAGAATCTCCGAGACCGGCCCGCTCGCCACCGCATTCTGGCGCGGCGCGCTGGCGCTGCCGCCGCTCGCGCTGTGGGCCCTCATCGAGCGCCGCGCCGCGGTGCGCGCCGTAACAGCCGTCCGGCCTGCCTCGCTCTCCGACCCGCTGTTTTTCTGGGCCGGAGCGTTGTTCGCCGCGGACATCGGGCTGTGGCACCTGTCGCTGGTGCGTAACTCGGTCGCCGCCTCGACGCTCGAGGCCAACACTGCACCGATCGTCGTGACGATCCTCGCCTGGACCGTGTGGGGCGAGCGTCCGCGGCTCGGTTTTCTGCTGGCGACGCTGCTGGCCTTCGGCGGGATGCTCCTCACCGTGAGCCCCAAGCTCGTCTCGGGCGGTCACGGGCTCGCCGGCGACGCGCTCGCGCTCGGCGCCGCCTGGTTCTACGCCGCCTACATCCTGGCGGTGGCGCGGTTGCGCGCCCGCCACGGCACGGGCGTAGTCATGTTTGCGAGCACGCTCATCTTCAGCGTGCTGCTGCTGCCGCTCGCGCTCCGGGAGCAGTTCCTGCCGCACACCGGGCAGGGCTGGCTGGTGCTCTTCGGCTGCGCCCTCTCGGCCCAGGCGCTCGGACAGAGCCTGATCGCATACGCCCTTGCCCATCTGCCCGCCACCCTGGGGTCGGTGGGGCTCTATCTGCAGGTGGTCGCTGCGGCCGGGTACGCCTGGCTGCTGCTCGATGAGCGGCTCGAGCCCCTGCAGCTGCTCGGCGGAGTGATGGTGCTGGTCGGCATCGCGTTGGCGCGCGCCTCGCGAGGCACGCGGTCGCGCCCCAGGGCGCCGGCACCGGACGCGGCGTCACCCGGTTGAGCCGCCCGCGCGCCTCAGCTCGAGCGCGCCTCGATCCAGTCGAGCGCGCTGCGCCACAGTGTGTCGCGGTGAGCTTCGGCGAAGAAGCCGTGGTGGCCGATGGCGCGCACTCCCGCCTCGGCGGGCGTGGTCGCGCGCCGCTCGATGGCGGCGTTCGGATAGAACCTGAGCAGCGCCGCCACCGCCGCCGGGGTGGCGATCGGATCGTCGCTGAAGCTCCAGGCGAGGATGGGGGAGCGCACCGCGGCGAACTGGCTGTCGCGCAGTGTGCCCGCCGCGAGATCGCAGGCGAAGTGATCGGGGCGCAGGCACCACTGCCGCCACTCGAGGAACACGCCGCGCGGCAGCGGTTCGCCCCGCCACAGGAGCCCCTGCGGCACGTAGCCGCGGCACTTCAGCGCGAGCGGGCCGTAGAGCTTCCAGAAGAGCAGCGCCTGGTAGCGAAACGGCGCGCGCAGGGCCCGCCAGTAGCCGATCGAGGTCGCGATCATGAGGTGCGCGCGGGCGAGCGCCTGGTTGTGCATGCAGCCGATCATCTGCCCGCCGACGCTGTGGCCGACCGTGATGAGCGGCAGCTGCGGGAAGCGCTCCGCGAGGTAAGCGAGCGCTGCCGGCATGTCGAGCCGGCCCCAGTCGCTCATGCGCGCCGGCTCGCTGGCGAGCGGCGCGCGTGCCGAGGCGCCCATGCCGCGGTAGTCGTACACCAGCGTCTGGTATCCGCGCGCGGCGCAGTAGGCCGCGAACTTGAGATAGAACTCGCGCGGGAAACCGGTCGCGCCGTTGACCACGAGCGCGCCGCGCCCGCTGCGCCCTTCGAGCCACAGCCCCCCGAGAGCGCGTCCGTCGCGCGCCCGCAGCCTCACCGGCACGGGCAGCGGGCTCGCCGCCGGGCCGGCGGCGGGCGCGGCGGGGGCGCTCACCGCGCGTGCTCGGCGATCAGCCGGCAGAACGCCTCGATCGCCTCGCGGCGCGCGCTGCTGCGGCGCCATGCCGCGCCGATGCGCCGCGACGGCGCCGGGCGCACGAACGGACGGATCGCGACCCCCTGCGCGTGGCCGTAGGCACCGCGGCTGGCGAGCTCGGGCAGCAGCGTCACCCCGGCGCCGGTCGCCACCATCTGGCGCAGCGTCTCGAGGCTGGTGGCGCGGAAATCGGGGCTGTCCTTCACACCCGCGCGACTGCAGACCTCGAGCGCCTGATCGCGCAGGCAGTGCCCGTCCTCGAGCAGCAGCAGCGACTCGCCGCGCAGGTCGTCGGTCCTGAGCGCCGCGCGCGCGGCGAGCGCATGGCGCTCGGGGAGCGCCACCACGAAAGGCTCGCTGTAGAGCTCGCGCGCTTCGAGTCCGGCGAGCTCGACCGGGAGCGCGAGGATCCCGAGGTCGAGCTCCCCGGCGTGCAGCTTCTCGAGCATCGGCGCGGTCTGGTACTCGTAGAGCCGCAGCTCGAGCCTCGGCAGGGCCTTGCGCAGCGCGCGCGCCACCCGCGGCAGCAGGTACGGACCGATGGTCGGCAGCAGCGCGACCCGCAGCCGTCCTGCGAGCGGGTCGCGGCGGCTGCGGGCGAGCGCCACCACCTCGTCGCTCGCCTCGAGGATGCGCCGCGCGCGCGCTACCACCTGCTCGCCCGTCTCGGTGAGCGAGACGTTGTTGGGAGCCCGCTCGATCAGCTGCACCCCGAGCGACTGCTCGAGCTTCTTCAGTTGCGCCGAGAGGGTGGGCTGGCTCACGAAGCAGCGCGCCGCGGCGCGGCCGAAGTGGCGCTGATCGGCCACCGCCACCAGATAGCGCAGGTCCTTGAGCTTGAGTTCCATGGGATCCTTAATATACAAAATCTATCGAAATCATCAAATCAATCGATTGGAATGATAGCAGGCCAGCGGGCATCATGCCCGCGTCCGGTAAGGGACCGGGCAAAACCGCAGATTGCGAGGAGTATCGAGCTATGTCAGGCGTAGGCCGTCGCTTTCCCGATTTCACGCTCACCGGCGTCGTCTCCAGCGACGCCGCAGGCGCCTTCCAGTCCTTCACCCAGGACAGCTTCCCCGGCAAGTGGCGGGTGGTGTTCTTCTGGCCCAAGGACTTCACCTTCGTGTGTCCGACCGAGATCGCCGCCTTCGGCCGCCTGGAGAAGGAGTTCCGTACGCGCGATGCGCAGCTGCTCGGGGTGAGCGTCGACAGCGAGTACGTGCACCTCGCCTGGCGGCGCGACCGGGAAGAGCTGGCGAATCTGCCCTTCCCGATGCTCTCCGACGTCAAGCGCGAGCTCGCCGGCGCGCTCGGGATCCTGGACCCCGAGGCCGGCGTCGCGCAGCGCGCTACCTTCATCGTCGACCCGCAGGGCGTGATCCGCTTCGTGTATGTCACCGACCTCAGCGTCGGTCGCAGCCCGGAGGAAGTGCTGCGGGTGCTCGATGCGCTGCAGACCGACGAGCTCTGTCCCTGCAACTGGCGCAAGGGCGAGCAGACCCTCGAGGCGGCCTGACATGATGACTCTCGAAAGCCTCCGCGACGCGCTGCCGGGCTACGCGCGCGATCTGCAGCTCAATCTCGGCACCGTGCTCACCCCCGCCGGCGCTCCGGGTCTCTCGGAGCGCCAGATCTGGGCGGTGGCGCTCGCCTCCGCCGCCGCCTCGCGCAACGCCGCCTTCACGCGCGACCTCCAGGCGCTCGCCGCGCGGCATCTGGACGCCTCGCACGTGAGCGCGGCGCACGCCGCGGCCGCGATCATGGCCATGAACAACGTGTATTACCGCTTCCTGCACCTGGTGGAGGACGAGGAGTACGCGAAGCTCCCCGCGCGACTGCGCATGAGCGTGATCGGCAGCCCCGGCATCGCCAGGGCCGATTTCGAACTGCTCGCGCTCGCCGTCTCGGCGATCAACGGCTGCGGCAGCTGCGTCGCCGCCCACGAGCGGCAGCTGCGCGAGCAGGGGCTCGAGCGCGAGGCGGTGCAGAGCGCGGTGCGCATCGCCGCCACCGTGCATGCCGTCGCCCGCGTGCTCGAAGGCGCGGGCGGCGAGGCGCTCGCCGGCGAGGCGCGCGCCGCTTAAGCGAGCGCACGCCGCGGCCCGGGTGCCGCTTGCTGTGTCATGATCCGCCCCGGACCTTCGCGCGGGGTGGGCGCAGCAGTGTCGGGTATCGCGCGGATCATGTGGCTCGCCGCCGCCGCCCGAGGCGCCCATCCGCAGTGTCCGGGATGACACCGCCCGCAGCGTCGCGGTGCGCTCGCCCCCGCTGCGCATCGCGAGCCTGAGCCCCGGCGGCACCGAGATGCTGTTCGCCGCGGGAGCGGGCGGTGAGGTGATCGCGACCACCGAATACTCCGACGTGCCCGACGCCGCGCGCCGCATCCCTCGCATCGGGGATGCGGTATCGGTCGACATCGAGCGGCTGGTGATGCTGCACCCGGACGTCGTCGTGGCGTGGCCCGCGGGGGGCAACCCTGCGCAGCGCGAGAAGATCGCGCGACTCAACATTCCGGTCTACGACCAGCAGGTCGAGCGCCTCGCCGACCTTGCCCCCTCCGTGCGCCGTCTGGGCGAGCTCGCCGGTACGCAGGCGCAGGCCGAGGACGCGGCGCGCGGCATCGAGGCGGGTCTCGAAGCGCTGCGCCAGCGCTACGGCGCCGGCGCCTGGGGCCCGGCGCGACATCCGAGCGTGCTGCTCGAGGTGTGGAATCGCCCCGTCTACACCGTGGGCGGGCGGCAGCTCATGAGCGATGCGCTCGTGCTCTGCGGTGCGCGTAACGTGTTCGCCGATCTCTCCGAGGCCGGACCCGTGGTGAGCGTCGAGGCGGTCATCACCCGCGACCCGGATGTCATCGTCGCCGCGGGTCCGCCCGGCGAGAGCGCGGCGTGGCTCGCGGACTGGAAGCGCTACGGCGCGCTCGCGGCGGTGCGCAACGGGCGGCTGGTGGCGTTCGAGGACGAGGGGCTGAGTCGTCTCGGGCCGAGCGTCATCGAGGCCACCGGCAAGCTGTGCCGCGCGATCGCGGCAGTCGGCCCCGCCGCGGCCGCAGCGCGCTGATCAGTCGCGGAAGTTGTTGAACTGCAGCGGCCGGTCGAGCTTCGCGCCGCGCAGCAGCGCGATCGCCGCCTGCAGGTCGTCGCGCTGCCGGCCGCTGATACGGATCTTGTCGCCCTGCAGGCTCGCCTGCACCTTGAGCTTCGAGTCCTTCACCATGCGCATGAGCTTGCGGCCGGTCTCGGCATCGATGCCGTGACGCAGCAGCAGCTCCTGGTGCGCCGCCGAGAGCGTCGTCTGCGGCTCCTTGGGCTCGAGGCAGACGAGGTCGATGCCGCGCTTGGAGAGCCGCAGCTTCACGATCTCGAGCATCTGCTTCAACTGGAACTCGACCTGTGCGTGCAGCGTGACCGTGAAGTCCTGGAGCTCGAAGCGCGCGCCCGTGTCCTTGAAGTCGAAGCGCTGCGCGAGCTCGCGATTCGCCTGGTCGACGGCGTTGGCGACCTCGTGGGTGTTGAGCTCGGAGACGGCGTCGAAGGAGGGCATTGCGGGCGGCTCTCTAGCGGTGCGTCTTGCGCCGGCGGCGGGTCGCCACTGCTTGCGGGGCCGCCGCGCGCCGGCCGCGCCCCTCCAGCCTGGCGCGGTGCGCACGGGTGAGCTGCATGAAGCGTGGCATGAGGCCGACGTCCTCGTACACCGGGTCCCCCTGCTCGTCGGTCGAGATCACCCGCTTGCCGACGACGTACGGCATGGCGGCGGCGATCTCGGTGAGGGCGGCGCCCAGCAGCTCGGTGACCAGCTGCTCCGGGGCGCGGCCCGGGAACAGCTCGGCGAGCGCGGCGAGCTGCGCGGCCGACTCGACCGGCAGCCGCACGGAGAAGCTGCGCGCGGTGCGCGGTGCGGCCGCGGTCGTGCGCCAGCTGTCGAGCAGCTCTTTGAAGCTCACGGTGATCCCCTCGGCGTGGGTGGCCGTTCTTTCGGGGCGGCCATTCTAACGGAGCGGCGGCCGCAGCACCCCCGCTTTCCAGCGCCTTGAGCACGGCGCGCTCGGTGACTTCGTGAGCGGGCGCGCCGCCGAGCTTGACGTGCCGAGCACCCCCCCGCCATACTCGTTGGCAACATGTCGCACGAGACCTTCGGCACGGCGCGTTCCTGGTGGTGGCGCACTTCCTGACGGAGTGGGCTGACGGCTGGCTTGGTTTAGGCGACTCAAAGAAGAACTGACGGCACCAGAACCCATCTCCGGATGACCCCGGGGGTGGGTTTTTTGTTGTCTGCGCGCGATTTGGAGGCGAGCGACCCCGTGCAACAACCGCCCTTCGACATCACCGGCGATCTCGACACTCCGGTCTCGGCGTTCATGAAGCTCGGCGCCCTCGGGCCGCGCTTCCTGCTCGAGAGCGTCGAGGGCGGCGAGCGGCTCGGCCGCTACTCGTTCATCGGCTTCGGCGACGGGCTGGAGGTGCGGCTCGATGCGGCCGGGCTGGCGATCGGCGCCGAGCGCCGCCCCGCTCCCGCGAGTGGCGCCGCGCTGCTCGCGGCGCTGCGCGAGGCGCTCGCCCGCGCGCCGCAGCCGCGGCCGGACATTCCCGGCGTGCCGCTCGCCGGCGGGCTGGTCGGCTATGCGGCCTACGACGTGGTGCGCTACTTCGAGCGGCTGCCATCGCCGCGCGGCGCCTCGGCCGGCGTGCCGGCGCTGCACTACGTCGCGCCGCGCTCGGTGCTGGTGTTCGATCACCTGACGCGCGGCATCGCGCTGCTGCACGCCGGGAGCGACGCCGAGCGCGCGGCGCTGCGCCGCGAGGTGGTGCGGGCGCTGCGCGGGGCGCTGCCGAACAGCGGCCGCCCGGGGCGCTACTCGCCGCCCGCTGCCGCGTCCAGCCGCGCGGCCTATCTCGGCGCGGTGCGCCGTACGCAGGAGTACATCGCCGCCGGGGACGTCTACCAGCTGGTGCTCTCGGCGCGCTTCGCCGGGCGGCACGAGCTCGATCCCTTCCAGGCGTACCGGGCGCTGCGCCTCATCAACCCCTCTCCTTATATGTACTACTGCGCGCTCGGTGACACGGCGGTGGTCGGCTCCTCACCCGAGGCGCTGGTGAAGCTCAGCGGCGCTCACGCGCAGCTGCGCCCCATCGCCGGCACCCGCCCGCGCTCGCCCGACGCCGCGCTCGATGCGGCGCGCGAGGTGGAGCTGCGCGCCGATCCCAAGGAGAACGCCGAGCACGTGATGCTGGTCGACCTCGCCCGCAACGATCTCGGCCGGGTCGCCCGCGCCGGCAGCGTCGCGGTCGACCCCTATCGCTCCATCGAACGCTACAGCCATGTCATGCACATGGTGAGCGGCGTGCATGGCGAGCTCGCCGCCGGGCGCGACGCCTTCGACCTGTTCGCGGCGGCCTTCCCGGCCGGTACGCTGGTCGGGGCGCCCAAGGTGCGCGCCATGCAGATCATCGACGAGCTCGAGCCCGTGGGCCGCGGCCTCTACGGTGGCACGGTCGGCTACTTCGGCGCCCGCGGCGACATGGACCACGCGATCACGATCCGCACGCTGGTGTTCAGCGGCGACGAGTACAGTTACCAGGCGGGCGCCGGCATCGTGGCCGACAGCGTGCCGGAGCGCGAGCACGAGGAGGTGCTCGCCAAAAGCGCAGCCATGGTGCGCTCGCTCGAGCTCGCCGGGGAGGGTCTGTGAAGCCGCGCCTGCTGCTGATCGACAACTACGACTCCTTCACCTACAACCTGGTGCAGGCGTTCCTGGTGCTCGGCGCCGAGGTCGAGGTGTACCGCAACGACGCGCTCACGCCGCAGGCGGCGCTCGCGCGGGCGCCGACCCACCTGTGCATCTCCCCGGGGCCCGGCACGCCGTACGACGCGGGAGTGTCGATGGACATGATCCGTGCCTTCGCGGGCCGCGTCCCGGTGCTCGGCGTCTGTCTCGGGCACCAGTCGATCGTCGAGGTGTTCGGCGGCCAGGTGGTGCGCGCCGGGCGTCTCATGCACGGCAAGACTTCGCTGGTGCGCCACGACGGACGCACGGTGTTCACCGCACTGCCGCAGCCCTGCGAGGTCGGCCGCTACCACTCCCTCATCGCCTCCCCCGGCACGCTGCCGGAGGTGCTCGAGGTGAGCGCGCGCACGGATGAGGGCGAGATCATGGGAGTGCGGCACCGCTCGCTCACGGTCGAGGGCGTGCAGTTCCATCCCGAGAGCATCCTGACGCCGCAGGGACCGAAGCTCCTCGGCAACTTCCTCGCGCAGCTCACGGGCGAGCGCGCCGCGGCGGCGGGAGGCTGAGCCGTGGCGAGCCCGCGCGAGCTCCTGCAACGGCTGCTCGAGAGGCGCGATCTCTCCGAGGCTGAAGCCGAGGAGCTGCTCGCGCAGCTCACCGGCGAGCAGCTCCCGCCCGCCATGGCCGGCGCGATGCTGGCGGCGCTTTCCACCAAGGGGGTGGTGGCCGACGAGGTGCGCGGCTTCGCGCGCGCCATGCGCCGCCTGGCGCGCCGCCCCGACCTGCCCGCGGACCTGCGCGCGATCGACATCGTGGGCACGGGCGGGGACGCCTCCGGCAGCTTCAACATCTCGACCGGCACGGCGCTGCTCACCGCTGCCTGCGGCGTGCCGGTCGTCAAGCACGGCAACCGCTCGGTCTCGAGCCGCTGCGGCAGCGCCGACGTGCTGGAAGCGCTCGGGCTCGCGATTCCGCTCGATGAGCGCACCGCGGGGGAATGCCTGGCCGCGACACGCTTCACGTATCTCTTCGCCCCGCACTATCACCCGGCGACCGCGCGCGTCGCGCCGGTGCGCGCCGCGCTCGGTGTGCGCACGGTGTTCAACATCCTCGGTCCCCTGGTGAATCCCGCGCAGCCCCCTTACCACCTGGTCGGCGCCTTCAGCCTCGAGGTGGCCCGCCTCATGGCCGACACCTTCGCGGGACTGCCGATCGAGCGCACCTTCGTCGTGCACGGCGCCGCCGGCTGGGACGAGCCGACCCCGATAGGACCGTTCACGGTGTTCGACGTGCGCCCGGGGCGCGTCGAGGTGGGGGTGCGCGCCCCGGCGGACTACGGTCTGGCAAGCTGTGTGCCGGCCGATCTCGCCGGGGGCGATGCCCGGCACAACGCCCGCGCCCTCGCCGCGGTGCTCACCGGCGCGGACCGCGGCGCGCACCGCGACTGCCTGCTGCTCGGTGCCGCCCTCGCCCTCGAGGTGGTCGGCGCGACGAGCGACCCGCGCGCGGGCATCGCGCGCGCGGCCGAGGCCATCGACAGCGGTGCGGCGGCGCGCCTCCTCGAGGCGCTGCCGGGGAGGCGCCGGTGAGCGGCTTCCTCGACGAGATGGCGGCCGGCAGCCGCGCACGGCTCGACGCCGCACGCTCGCGGCGTCCGCTCGCGGCGCTCGAAGCCGAAGCGCGCCGCCGCCCGCCGCCGCCGCCGCTGCGTCTCGATCCGTCCGGCTTCGATCTCATCGCGGAGCTCAAGCTCCGCTCGCCGGCCGCGGGGACGCTGGCCGCGGCCGGCGTGGACATAGCCGCGCGGGTCGGCGCCTACGCGCGCTCCGGCGCCGCCGCCGTCTCGGTGCTCACCGAGCCGAGCCGCTTCGACGGCTCGCTCGCGCACCTCACCGAGGCCGCCGGCGCGCTCGCGCCGCTTGCGGTGCCGGCGATGCGCAAGGATTTTCTCGTCGATCCCTACCAGGTGTTCGAGGCGCGCGCGGCGGGCGCGGGCGGCGTGCTCGTCATCCTGCGGCTGCTGCCGCCCGGTGACACCGCGGCGCTCATCGAGTGCGCCGCCTCGCTCGGTCTGTTCGTGCTGCTCGAGGCCTTCGACGCGCGCGACGTCGAGCTGATGCACCGGCTCATCGGCGCGCACCGCGGCGCGAATCAGCTCCTCGCGGGCCTCAACTGCCGCGACCTCGCGACGCTCGAGGTCTCACCCGGGCGCCTCACCGAGCTCGCGCCGCTCCTGCCCGCCGAGCTCCCGCGGGTGGCCGAGAGCGGCGTCGCCTCGGAGGCGGATGCGCGCGCGGTGGCGGAGGCGGGCTACGCGCTGGCGCTCGTCGGCAGCGCGCTGATGCGCGGCGGGGATCCCGGGCGGCTCGCCGCGGCGCTGCTCGCGGCGGGGCGGGCCGCGAGCCGGGGGCATTAGTCATGTGGATCAAGATCTGCGGCATGACGACGCCGGATGCGATTGCCGCGGCGCTCGAGGCCGAGGTCGATGCGCTCGGTTTCGTGTTCGCCGACTCGCCCCGGCGCCTCACGCCCGAGGCGGCGGCGCAGCTCGCCCGCAGCGCGCGCGCCCGGGTACCCTGCGTCGCGGTGACGCGCCACCCCGCGCAGCGCGAGGTCGATGAGATCCTGCGCGCCTTCAGGCCCGACATCCTGCAGACCGATATCGAGGATCTCGCGGCGCTGCGCCTGCCGGCATCGCTCGCGCGGCTGCCGGTGGTGCGCGCAGGCGAACGCCCTCCCTCCAGCCTGCCCGGGCGGCTGCTGTTCGAGGGGCCGGCCTCGGGGGCCGGCGTCCCGAGCGACTGGGCCGCGGCGCGGCGCCTCACGGCGGCTGCCGAGGTGGTACTCGCCGGAGGACTCAACGCCGGCAACGTCGCGGCGGCGATCGCCGCTGTGCGCCCCTTCGGAGTGGACGTCTCGAGCGGGGTCGAGGAGCGCCCGGGCATCAAGAGTCCGCTCGCGATCCTGAATTTCGTGGCGGCCGTGCGCGCGCTCGAGGGCGCGGCGGCCGGCGAGGATTCCCCATGAGTGCACCCGCACCGCTGCCCGACGCACCGCGCCTGCTCGCCGAGCTGATCGCCGGCCGCCTGCCGGATGAGCACGGGCGCTTCGGCCCCTTCGGCGGACGCTACGTTCCCGAGACGCTCATTCCCGCGCTCGAGCGGCTCGAGCGCGGGGTGCGCGAGCATCTGCATGCACCCGACTTTCAGCGCGAGCTCGCCGGGCAGTTCACTTCCTGGGTGGGCCGCCCCACCGCGCTCACCTTCGCCGCGCGGCTGTCCGCGCGCTGGGGTGCGCGCGTGTGGCTCAAGCGCGAGGACCTGGCACACACCGGCGCGCACAAGATCAACAACGCCACCGGCCAGGCGCTGCTCGCGCGGCGGCTCGGCGCCACGCGCGTCGTCGCCGAGACGGGTGCGGGTCAGCACGGCGTGGCGAGCGCCGCGGCGTGCGCACGGCTCGGGTTGCCGTGCACGGTGTACATGGGCGAGGTCGACATGGAGCGCCAGGCGCCGAACGTCGGACGCATGCGCCTGCTCGGCGCGCGGGTCGTGCCCGTGACGGGCGGCGACCGCACGCTGCGCGCGGCGATCGACGAGGCGCTGCGCGACTGGGTGTCCGATCCCCTCGACACCTATTACCTGCTCGGCTCGGCCGTCGGCCCCCACCCCTATCCCTACCTGGTGCGGGAGCTCCAGGCGGTCATCGGCCGCGAGGCGCGCGCGCAGTTCCTCGCCGCGACCGGCGCGCTGCCGGATGCGGTCATCGCCTGCGTCGGCGGCGGCTCGAACTCGATCGGCGCCTTTCACGCCTTCATCGCCGACACCGCGGTCGAGATCATCGGTGTCGAGGCCGGCGGGCGCGGCGCCGCGCTCGGGGAGAACGCGGCCACCATCGCCCACGGCAGGCCGGGCGTGCTGCACGGCGCGTGCTCGCTGCTGCTGCAGAATGAGGACGGCCAGGTCCAGGAGACCCATTCGGTGTCCGCCGGGCTCGACTACCCCGGGGTCGGTCCCGAGCATGCGCTGCTCGCCCGCCTCGGCCGGGTGCGCTATGAGACCGCGAGCGACGCCGAGGCGCTCGCGGGAGTGCGCAACCTGAGCGAGTACGAAGGAATCCTGCCGGCGCTCGAGAGCGCGCACGCGCTCGCGGGCGCGGAGCGCTGGGCACGCCAGCACCCCGGGGGCTCGATCATCGTGTGTCTCTCGGGGCGCGGCGACAAGGACATGGCGACGCTCTCGCAGGCGCTGCTCGGAGGGCCCCGTCCGTGAGCCCACGCGAGCGCATCACCGAGGCGATCCGCACCGCCGCCGCACGCGGCGCGCCGGCGCTCATCGCCTATGTCACCGCCGGCTTCCCGCGGCGCGAGGACTTCGCCGCGCAGCTGCGCTCGCTCGCCGCCGCGGCCGACGTGGTCGAGGTCGGTGTACCGTTCACCGATCCCATGGCCGATGGCGTCACCATCCAGCGCGCGAGTCTCGCGGCGCTCGCTCAGGGAGTGAGCCTCGCGTGGATACTCGAGCAGCTCGCGGCGCTGCGCGGGCTCGCGGCCCCGCTGCTGCTCATGAGCTACTTGAATCCGCTGCTCGCCTTCGGTCTCGGGCGGCTCGCCGATCACGCCGCGCGTGCCGGGGTCGCGGGCTTCATCGTGCCGGATCTGCCGCTCGATGAGAGCGGCGAGCTCGGCGCCGCGCTCAGGCAGCACGGGCTCGCGCTGGTGCAGATGGTGACGCCGGTCACCGGTCCCGAGCGCCTCGCCGCGCTCTGTGCGGGAAGCGAGGGCTTCGTATACGCCGTCACCATGACCGGCACCACGGGAAAGAGCGTGGCGGTGCCGGAGCAGGTGATCGCCTACCTCGAGGGGGTGCGGACTGCCTCGCCGCTGCCGGTGTGTGCCGGCTTCGGCATCCGCAGCCGCGAGCAGGTCGAGCGGCTGCGCGGCCACGTCGACGGCGTGGTGGTGGGCTCCGCCCTGGTCGAGATGCTCGAGCGTGGCGAGGATGCGGCGGCGTGGCTGCGGGAGCTGCGCACCTGATGGACAGTTTCACCATCGCCGCGCGCTTTTGCGGCCCGCCGACCTCCGCCAACGGCGGCTACTTCGCGGGTCTGGTCGCGGCCTGCGCCGCGCGCACCGTCACGGTGCGGCTGCTGAAGCCCCCGCCGCTCGACGCGGAGCTCCTGTTGACGGCGCTGCCCGACGGGACGCGGCTGGTGACGCACGGCGGGGAAGCATTCGGGGAGGCGCGCGCGGCGGCGCTCGAGCTCGATGCGCCGCCGGCCCCCGGCTACCTCGAGGCGCTCGAAGCCTCGCGTCGCTACGCGGGCTTCCGCTATCACCGCTTCCCGACCTGCTTCGTGTGCGGCACGCAGCGCGTGCGCGGCGACGGCATGCGGGTCTTCGCCGGTCCGCTTCCCGAGCGCGGCGTGGTGGCCGCGCCCTGGGTGCCGGACGGCTCGCTCGACGGCGGCGACGGCAAGGTGCGCCCGGAGTTCATGTCCGCGGCGCTCGACTGCCCGGGCTACTACGCGGTCGCGCCCGACGATTGCATGATGCTGCTCGCGGAATTCACCGCGCACGTCGACCGGCGGGTGTACGTCGGGGAATCCTGCACGGTCGTCGGGTGGAAGATCGGCTCGAGCGGGCGCAAGCACGAGGCGGGCACTGCGCTCTTCGACGGCAAGGGCGAGCTGTGCGGCAAGGCGCGCGCGCTGTGGATCGAGCCGCGCGCGACGGACGAGACGGCCCGCTGAGGGCCGCACCCTGATGGCTATGGTGTCCTGAAGCGCTGCAGGCGTCGTACGTTGCTCACCCTGCCGCACTGGCAGCGGACCTCGAGTAGCATCGGCGCCGCCAGCCGCAGATCGTCGCCCCGGCCCGCAAAGAGATCTTCGCAGAGGCACAGAAACCGGCGGCAGGCGCAGTGCATGCCGTAATACCAGGTCCCGCGCTTTGGATGGCGGATCGGAGCGATCGCCAGAGGAGTGCTCACTGCCTGCAGACGCATCCGCCGATCGTGCCAGCGCTGCCGCGCCGGTGGTAATCGTGACAATCCCCGGGAGAGGTAGGGGTTCTTCGCAACCCTGGCAGCCGGCCCTGCCCGGGCGGGAGGTCTCGGCCGCGTCGCAGCCCGTGCTTCAGCTCGCCGCCGCCGGGCTCATGCGCGCGCGGCGCCACGCGCCGTGACGGTAGTAGGCGAGCGCGAGCACTGCCGAGAGCGCCGAGGACACCGGGAAGCTCCACCATACGGCGTCCGCCGCGTAGCGCGGCAGCAGCAGCTCGGCCAGCGGGAAGCGCACCACCAGCAGCGAGACCGCGAGGATCACGAGCGGCGCGATCACCGCGCCGGTGGCGCGCACCACCCCGAAGAGCGCCACCGACACTCCGAAGAACACGAACGAGCCGGTCACGATGCGGTTCAGGTGCGAGCCGATCGCGAGCGCCGCCGAGCCCGCCGGCAGAAACAGCGCGAACACCCGGGTATCGAGCAGCTCCACCGCGGCGACGATGCTGCCGGTGAGCGCCACGCTGTAGAGCACGCCGTAGCGCGCGATGCGCGTCACGCGGTGCCAGTGGCCGGCGCCGACGTTCTGCGCCGCCATGGCCGAGACCGCCATGCCGACCGCGAACGCCGGCATCTGGATGTAGTTCCAGATCTGCAGCGCGGCGCCGAAGGCCGCGGTGGTGTCGACGCCGAAGCGATTGACGAGCGTGATCATGAGCACACCGCTCACGGAGACCACCAGGATCTGCGCGCTCATCGGGATCCCCTTGCGCACCAGCGTGCCGACCACTGACCAGTCGACCTTGAGCAGCGCGAGCTCGTCCCGGTGCAGCACCAGCACGTGGCGGCGCCGGTAGAGATGGTGGACCAGGGCGGTGAGCGACACGGCCTGGGCGATGAAGGTCGCGAGCGCCGAACCCGCGATGCCGAGGCGCGGGATGGGGCCGAGACCGAAGATGAGCAGCGGGTTGAGCGCGATGTCGATCGCGACCGAGAGCAGCATGAAGTGAAACGGCGTGCGCGAGTCGCCGGCCCCGCGCAGCATCGCCATCACGAACGCGTACAGGTAGAGGAACGGCAGCGCCAGGAAGATCACCCGCATGTAGGCGACCGCGAGCTCGAGCGAGTCGGCGGGGGTGCTCATCGCCGCGAGCAGCGGCCGGCAGAGCACGAGTCCCGCCACCGCCAGCGCCACCGAGATGCCGGCGAAGAAGGTGGCGCTGGTGCCGACCACGCGCTTGGTAGCGGGCATGTCGTTGGCGCCGATCGACTGGCCGATGAGGATGGTGGCCGCGAGCGCCACGCCGAAGGCTGCGCCGATCAGCAGGAACATCACCGTGTTGGCGTTCGAGGTCGCGGTGAGAGCCGCCTCGCCGAGGAAGCGCCCGACCCAGATGGAGTTCACCGAGCCGTTGAGCGACTGCAGCACGTTGGCGTACAGGATCGGCAGCGCGAACCGGACCAGCCCCACCGGGATCGAGCCCTCGGTGAGCGCGCGATGCACCTGTCAGCGCCTGGTGCCGTAGAGAATGACGCCGATGCCGGCGGCGAGCAGCGCCCAGCCGGGGAGGCCATGCACGCCGCGCACCGCGAGCCACAGCAGTGCTCCGACGAGGAGCGCGCTGCCCACCGCGAGGCTATCGCGCCGCACCGCCGCCGTCTTGAGCTCCTCGCGCAGCGCGGCGAGCTCGGCCGCGGCGGCGTCCGCGGGCCGCGCCGCCCGCGCGGCGAGACCGGCGGCGAGGGCCGGGAACGCCTGGGCGGCCGCGATGAGCTGCGGGGCGTGATCGCGCAGGCTGCGCGCGAGCGCGCCGAGGCTCGAGCGCTCGCGCATCCAGTCGCGCAGGATCGGGCTCGCCGTGCTCCAGATGTCGAGCTCGGGGTGAAGCTCGCGCCCGAGCCCCTCGACGTTCAGCAGCGTCTTCTGCAGCAGCAGCAGCTGCGGCTGGATCTGCATGTCGAAGCGCCGCGCGATCTCGAACAGGCGCAGCAGGATCCGCCCGAAGGAGATGTCCTTCAGCGGGCGGTCGAAGATCGGCTCGCACACCGTGCGCACCGCGGACTCCATCTCCGCGAGGCGCGTGCCGGCGGGCACCCAGCCCGATTCCAGGTGCAGCTGCGCCACGCGGCGGTAGTCGCGGTCGAACACTGCGAGGAAATTCTCCGCCAGGTAGTGCTGATCGCGTGCATCGAGGCTGCCAACGATGCCGAAGTCGACCGCCGCGTAGCGCGGGCGCTTCGGGTCGTCGACCAGCACGAAGATGTTGCCCGGGTGCATGTCGGCGTGGAAGAAGTTGTGTCTGAACACCTGGGTGAAGAAGATGCGCACGCCGTTCTCGGCGAGCCGGGCGATGTCGGTGCCGGCCGCGAGCAGCCGCTCGCGATCGCTGATCGGCACGCCGTGGATGCGCTCCATCACCATGACGTCGCCGCGGCAGTAGTCCCAGTACACCTCCGGCACGTACAGCAGGTCGGTGCCCGCGAAGTTGCGCTTGAGCTGCGAGGCGTTGGCCGCCTCGCGCATCAGGTCGAGCTCATCGAGGACGGTCTTGCGGTATTCGGCCACCAGCTCCCGCGGCCGCAGCCGCCGGCCCTCGCGCCAGTAGCGGTGGGCGAGCTCGGCGAGCGTCTCGAGTACCTCGAGGTCGCGCTCGATGACCGCGCGCATGCCCGGCCGCAGCACCTTGACCACGACTTGCTGCCCGCCGTGCAGGCGCGCCGCGTGCACCTGGGCGATGGAGGCGGCGGCGAGCGGCGTCTCGTCGAACTCGGCGAACACCTCCGTGACCGGCCGGCCGTAGGCGCGCTCGATGCGCGCGCGCGCCGTCGCGCCCGGAAACGGCGGCACCCGGTCCTGGAGCCGCGCGAGCTCGTCGGCGATGTCGCTCGGCAGCAGGTCGCGGCGCGTCGAGACCGCCTGACCGAACTTGACGAAGATCGGGCCGAGCTCTTCCAGCGCCTGCCGCAGCCGCGCGGCGCGCGTGCCGCCGCGGCGCCGCGCAAACCACGTCGCCGGCGAGGCGTACATGAGGAAACGCAGCGGCCTATAAAGATGAGTGGCGCGGACGTAGTCCGAGAGGCCGTGCCGCACCAGCACGCGCTGGATCCCGATCAGCCGCACGAGCACGCGCAGCTTCACGGCGCGCGACTGCCGCTCACGGCGCGGCCCGCCGGCGCGCGATGAGCTCGAGGCGTGCCGCGAGGCGGTCGACGTCCTCGCGCAGCGCATCGACGCCGCGCAGGAACTGCTCGCCCTCGCGGCGCGGCACCAGGTCCGCGCTCTCGTGGCCGAGGTACTCGGCGAGGTTGCGCCAGGCGGTGTCGGCGGCGCGCCGGGTCCAGCGCAGGCCGAGCCGCCCGAGACGCGCGAGCTGGTGCGCCGGCACGTCGCCGACCCGCAGCGCGAGCTCCTCCTCGATGTCCGGCCACAGCAGCTGCGCGAGCTCGCGGAACCGGGCGGCGATCTCCGCATCGCCGCTGATCTCGACACCGCGCCGCTCGAGCGCCGCCGGCGCCGTTTCGGCTCCGAGCGTGAGCAGGCCGAGCAGCCCCCCGCTTACCGTGGCGTCGGCGGGGGCCGCGTCCGGCGCCACGGCGAGCAGCGCGCCGTTCGACTGCACCCGCAGCCGCACGATGCCGCGCACTTCGATCGCGAGGCTCCGGCCGGCGAGCTCGGCGAGGAGCTGCCGCGCGCGCACCGAGCGCGTCAGTCCGCGGTTGAGGAGATTGGCGATCGTGCCGCTCAGCATGGGTGTTGCGCTTCCGGTGCGGCGGATGACGCCTTCAGTAGCGGTAGCCGCGGTGCACCGCGACGATGCCGCCGGCGAGGTTGTGGTAGCGGCAGCCCTCGAGCCCCGCCGCGCGCATCATGGCGAGCAGCGTCTCCTGGTCGGGATGCATGCGGATCGACTCGGCGAGGTAGCGATAGCTCGCCGCGTCGTGAGCCACCAGCCGGCCGAGCAGCGGCAGGACGCGGAACGAGTACGCGTCGTAGAGCGGCTTGAGCGCGGCGACGCGCGGCTGCGAGAACTCGAGCACCAGCAGCTGCCCGCCGGGCCGCAGCACGCGGCGCATGGACGCGAGCGCCCGCGGCTTGTCGGTCACGTTGCGCAGCCCGAAGCCGATGGTGATGCAGTCGAAGACGCCGTCGGGAAACGGCAAGCATTCGGCGTCGGCTTGAACGCAGCCGACATTGCCGACGAAACCCTCGTCGATCAGGCGATCGCGCCCGCGCGCGAGCATCGCGGCGTTGATGTCGGTGAGAACCACGAGGCCGCGCTCGCCGACCTGGCGCGCCAGTCCCGCGGCCAGGTCCCCGGTGCCGCCCGCGACGTCGAGCGCGCGCTGTCCGGGGCGCAGGTTCGCAAGGGCCAGCGTGAAGCGCTTCCACAGCCGGTGCGCGCCCGCGGACATCAGATCGTTCATCAGGTCGTAGTGCTCGGCGACCGAGTCGAACACGCCGCGCACACGTCGCGCCTTCTCGGGCGTGGCGACGCGCTCGAAGCCGAAGTCGGTAGAGGGCTCCTCTGCCATGATCACGCGCAGGCCGGAAAGATGAGACGCATTCTAGTCGATCGCGGCGGCCGTCCCGGCGCGATCATCGTTGCCAACCTCCCGCGGGCATGCGCTAGAATCCGCACCGTTCAGGGGGGTCTTGCGTGTGTAGCGGGCCGGGCGTGACAGCCCGGCCCGCTTTGCTTTTGGAGAGCTCGCGCGGTGCGCGCGCCGCCGTGCGCACTCAGCGTGCGAGCGCCTGCGAGCGGCGCTCGAGATAGCGCGCCCACTTCGCCGCGTGTTCGCGCCCGAGCTCGTGCAGGTACGCCCAGGTGTACAGCCCCGTGTCGTGCCCGTCGTCGAACACGAGCTTCACCGCGTACTGCCCCACGGGCTCGACCGCGACGATGCCGACGTTCTCCTTGCCGAGGACGAGCGTTTCCTCTCCCGGCCCGTGGCCCTTCACCTCGGCCGACGGCGAGTGCACGCGCAGGTACTCGAACGGCAACTCGAAGCGGCTGCCGTCGGCGAAGCTCACCGCGAGCACGCGCGCGGCGCGGCGCAGCCGGATCTCGGTGGCAAGCTGCCCGGACATGACTTAAGTGCAGTATAGGCAATGCTGGACGCAGGGATTGCTGCGGTGCAATATGGGCAGATTCCGGGCGAGGGCGGCGCTGAAATGCGCGATCCGCGACGGAAAAACTCCGCCGCGCGCCACTATACTTGCCCTCCCACGCGCCCCCGAGTGTGTGAATGGAACCCACCGATACCTCCCATCCCGACTACTATCACCGAGTTGTGGACTGCCAGTGGGCCTGCCCGGCCCACACCGATGTCCCCGAATACATCCGCCTGATCGCCCAGGGCCGCTTCACCGACGCCTACATGGTGAACCGGCACTCGAACGTGTTCCCGGGCATCCTCGGGCGCGTGTGCGACCGCCCCTGCGAGCCCGCGTGCCGCCGCGGACGCATCGAGCAGAAGCCGGTGGCCATCTGCCGGCTGAAGCGCGTCGCGGCCGATCACCGCGATGACATCGCCGGCCGGCTGCCGGCGATTCCGCAGACCAAGAACGGCAAGCGCATCGCCCTGATCGGCGCCGGCTGCGCCTCGCTCACCGTCGCCAACGATCTCATGCCGCTCGGCTACGAAGTGACCATCTTCGAGCAATACGGCGAGCCCGGCGGGCTGATGCGCACCAACATTCCCTCGTTCCGCCTGCCGGCCAGCGTGCTGAACGAAGAGATCGCGATGATCACCGGCATGGGCGTGGACCTCAGGCTCAACACGCCCGTCGCCAGCATGCGCGAGCTCCTCGGCGCGGGCGGCTTCGATGCGGTATTCGTCGGCTCGGGCGCGCCGAAGGGCAAGGAGCTCACGCTCCCGGGGCGCGAGGCGGGCGCCGCCAATATCCACATCGGCATCGCCTGGCTCGAGTCGGTGGCCTTCGGGCACATCGCGGCGATCGGCCGGCGCGTGCTCATCATCGGCGTCGGCAACACCGCCATGGACTGCTGCCGCACGAGCCTCAGGCTCGGCGCCGAGAGCGTCAAGGTCATGGCGCGCAAGCCGCGCGCCTTCTTCAAGGCCTCCGCGTGGGAGCTCGAGGACGCCGAGGAGGAGAGCGTCGGGATCGTCGTCAACCGTGCGCCCCGGGCGTTCGTCATCGAGGGCGGCAAGCTCACCGGCATGCTGTTCGACAAGATGGAGTACGACTTCGACGGCGCCGGGCGCATCACCGCCGAGCGCGTGGTGGGCGAGGAGTTCCTGCCCGCGGACGACGTGATCCTCGCCATCGGCCAGGAGAACGCCTTCCCGTGGATCGAGCGCGACCTCGGCATCGAGTTCGACAAGTGGGACGTGCCGCTCATCGACAAGGTGACCTTCCAGTCGACGCGCCCGGGCGTGTTCTTCGGCGGCGACGCGGCTTTCGGGCCGAAGAACATCATCTGGGCGGTCGAGCACGGCCACCAGGCGGCGATCTCCATCCACCGCCACTGCCAGGGTGAGGCGGTGACGGAGCGTCTGCCGCCCGGCATCAATCTGCAGAGCCGCAAGATGGGTATGCACGAGTGGTCGTACTCGAACGACTACACGCCGGTCGAGCGGCGGCTGATGCCGCACGTGTCGATCAAGGAGCGCTTCAAGAAGCTCAACATCGAGGTCGAGCTCGGCTTCACCGCCGAGCAGGTCGAGCAGGAGGTGCAGCGCTGCCTCAACTGCGACGTGCAGACGGTGTTCACGGCCAAGCTGTGCATCGAGTGCGACGCCTGCCTCGACATCTGCCCGGTCGACTGCCTCACCATCACCCACAACGGCCCGGAGGCCGAGCTTCGCGAGCGCCTCAAGGCGCCCGCCAGGAATCTGGCGCAGCCGCTGTATGTGTCGGCGGCGCTTCCCCAGACCGCGCGCGTCATGGTCAAGGACGAGGACCTGTGCGTGCATTGCGGGCTGTGCGCCGAGCGCTGCCCGACCGCGGCCTGGGACATGCAGAAGTCCGAGCTCACCTGGCCGCAGGCCGCCGACCAGCCGCAACCCCTGCCGGCCGAGCCGGTCAAGAAGATCGCCTGATGTCCCCCACCGCCACACGCGTCAACGACTTCACCATCAAGATCGCCACGGTGAACGGCACCGGCTCGGCGAGCGCCAACACGCTGCTCATGAAGTCGATCTTCAGGAGCGGCATCCCGGTGATGGGCAAGAACTACTTCCCCTCCAACATCCAGGGGCTGCCGACCTGGTATGAGATCCGCGTCAGCCGCGAGGGCTACGTGGCACGCTCGGGCCGCATCGACCTCATGGTGGCGATGAATGCCGAGACCTACGCGCGCGACGTGCGCGAAGTCGCCCCGGGCGGCTACCTGGTGTACGACTCCACCTGGCCGCGGCCGGCGCTGCTGAAGCGCGACGACATCACGGTGCTCGGCGTGCCGCTCGCGCGCCTCTGCAACGAGAGCTTCAACGGCGTGCGCACCCGCATCCTGATGAAGAACATCTGCTACGCGGGGGTGCTGGCGGCGCTCCTCGACCTGGACGTCGCGCGTATCCGCGAGCTGCTCGCCGAGACCTACGCGAAGAAGCCGCAGCTGGTCGAGAGCAACATGAAGGCGATCCAGCTCGGCTACGACTACGCCCGCGAGCATTTCTCCTGCCCGCTGCCGCTGCGCGTCGAGAAGATGGACCAGACCGCCGGCCACGTCCTGATCGACGGCAATACCGCCGCCGCGCTCGGCTGTCTGTTCGCCGGCGCCACGGTGGCCGCCTGGTACCCGATCACCCCGTCCACCTCGCTCATGGACGCGTTCAAGATGTTCGCCGACCGCACGCGCGTCGATAAGGATACGGGCGAGCGCAACTTCGCCTTCATCCAGGCGGAGGACGAGCTCGCCGCCGTCGGCATGGTGATCGGCGCCATGTGGAACGGCGCACGCGCCTTCACCGCGACCTCCGGCCCCGGCATCTCGCTCATGAACGAGTTCCTGGGGCTCGCCTATTACGCCGAGGTGCCGACGGTGATCTTCGACATCCAGCGCGTCGGCCCCTCGACCGGCATGCCGACCCGCACCCAGCAGGGCGACCTGGTGCTGGCCGCCTACGCCTCGCACGGCGACACGCGGCACGTGTGCCTCTATCCCGCGAATCCCGAGGAATGCTTCTACATGGCGGTGCAGGCCTTCGACCTCGCCGAGCGGCTGCAGACTCCGGTGCTGGTGCTGTCGGATCTCGACATCGGCATGAACGACTGGATGTGCCGCGACCTGAAATGGGACGACGCCTACCGCCCCGACCGCGGCAAGGTGCTCGGCAAGGAGGAGGTCCAGAAGCTCAAGAAGTTCTACCGCTTCCTCGACGTCGACGATGACGGCATCGCCTACCGCACGCTCCCGGGTGTCGATCCCAAGGCGGCGTATTTCGCCCGCGGCTCGGGGCACAACCAGTACGGCGCCTACACCGAGGACGCGGCCGACTACCAGCTGGTGCTCGACCGCCTGTTGCGCAAGTGGGCGACGGCAAAGCGTCTGGTGCCGCGGGCGCTGATCGATGCGACCACGGACTCGAAGATCGGCCTCGTGTCGCTCGGCAGCTGCGACGGCGCCATCCGCGAGGCGCGCGACGTGCTCGCACGCCGCGGCGTCGCCGTGGACTACATGCGCGTGCGCGCCTTCCCGTTCAGCGAGGATGTGGAGAAATTCCTCCTGAGTCACGAGCTCAATTTCGTCGTCGAGCAGAACCGCGACGCCCAGCTGCGCTCGCTGCTCACGCTCGAGACCGCCGTGGAGAAATCGAAGCTGCGCTCGCTGCTGCACTACTCGGGCCTGCCCATCTCCTCGGCGTTCATCGTCGAGGGGGTGCTGGCGGAGCTGCAGCACGAGCGCCGCGTGAAACCCAAGGACGCGGCCCATGGCTGAGATCCTCAGGCCGCGCCGGCACGGAGCCCCGCTATGACTTTCATCGCAAAACCGAAGGTCGCTCACCCGTCACTGCCGCACAACGCGCTCGGCCTGACGCGGCGCGACTACGAGGGGGCGCTGTCGACTCTGTGCGCCGGCTGCGGCCACGACTCGATCACCGCCGCGATCGTCGAGGCGAGCTGGGGGCTCGCGCTCGAGCCGCAGAACGTGGTGAAGCTGTCCGGCATCGGCTGCTCCTCCAAGACCACCGCCTACTTCGTCTCCGGCGGCCACGGCTTCAACTCCGTGCACGGCCGCATGCCCTCGATCGCCATGGGTGCGAACGCCGCCAACCGCTCGCTGAGCTACATCGGCGTCTCCGGCGACGGCGACACGCTCTCGATCGGACTCGGGCAGTTCTGCCACGCCATCCGCCGCAATCTCGACATGCTGTATGTCATCGAGAACAACGGCGTCTACGGCCTCACCAAGGGCCAGTTCTCGGCCTCCGCCGACATCGGCACCCGGGCCAAGAAGGGCGAGACCAACGTCCAGCCGCCGATCGATCCGGTGCTGCTCGCCCTGACGCTCGGCGCCTCGTTCGTGGCGCGCAGCTTCTCCGGCGACAAGCGCCAGCTGGTGCCGCTCATCCAGGCGGGCCTGAAGCACCGCGGCTTCGCGCTGATCGACGTGCTCTCGCCGTGCGTGACCTTCAACGACCACGAGGGCTCGACCAAGAGCTACGCCTACACGCGCGAGCACTACGAGCCGGCGGTGCAGGCGGATTTCGTGCCGCTCGAGCGCGAGATCAGCGTCGAGTACCGCGAAGGCGAGGCCGTCCCGGTGGTGATG
>DASQIC010000064.1:0-59174 GCA_035631755.1 Steroidobacteraceae bacterium | reverse complement strand
CTTCAGGCGCATCGTGCGCACGAAGACGGAGGGCGAAGGGCGAGCTCCCATATCCGCCCGATGCTAACTGCAGGAGGCGACGGAGGATCGCCGAGTATCTGCTGCGTTTGACGAGAAATCCGCGGGTCCCCTGGATCCGCTGGAACGAGTGCGACCTGAGCGGATCGTTACCCGCCGCAGCTCCTCTGCTGCGCAACCGTCGCAGCGGGTTCAGCGCGTCCCTGTGCTTCCGTCGCTGCACCAGCTGACGCCAGTCTGCAGTCCCTTGCCGTCGGTCGGCACGAGCCACAGCTGGGCGAGCTGGTCCTTGCGGTCGTAGGCCGGCTCGGTGACGCTGACGACTGCGAGGCGCCCGTCCGGGCTCACCGCCGGCGCGCCGATGCGCTTCATCAGCCACACGTCCGCGTGCGTGATCGGGTGCTTGGCCTGCTCGGCGAGCGCGAGCGAAGCGACGAGCGCGGCCAGCGAGCCGGCGCCGAGTGTGAGTGCTTCACGCATGAGCCGGGTTCCCCGTCTGCGGCGCGCGGGCGCGGCGCCGGCCAGCGACGATACCGGAACGCGGCGGCCCGCGGGTGCCGGCGGCGGCGGCGAGCGCCGCGTTCAGGGGCCGTGCGACAATGCCCCGGTCCCGGGTTCGAGCGCGAACATGCCGTTGAGCGTCGTGATCCTGGCCGCGGGCCAGGGCAAGCGGATGCGGAGTGACCTGCCGAAGGTGCTGCAGCCGCTCGCCGGGCGGCCGCTGCTCGGCCACGTGCTCGAGACCGCCGCGACGCTCGAGGCGGCCGCGGTGCACGTCGTGTACGGCTTCGGCGGCGATGCGGTGCGCGCAGCGTTCGCCGGCCGGCCGATCGAGTGGGTGCTGCAGACCGAACAGCACGGCACCGGTCACGCGGTGCTGCAGGCGCTGCCCGCGATTCCGGACGAGCACCAGGTGCTGGTGCTCTACGGCGACGTGCCGCTGATCCGCGCCGCCACGCTCGGCGCGCTCGTCGGGCGCGCGGGACCTCAGTCGCTGGCGCTGCTGTCGGTGATGCTCGAGGACCCGAGCGGTTATGGCCGCGTGCTGCGCGACCGCGCCGGCAACGTCTACCGGATCGTCGAGCAGAAGGACGCCACCAAGAAGGAGCTGCAGGTCCGCGAGGCGAACACCGGGGTGCTGGTGGCGCCGGCCGCGGCGCTGCGCCGCTGGCTGGCGCGCGTCGGCAACGACAACGCGCAGGGCGAGTACTACCTGACCGACGTCGTCACGCACGCGGTCCGGGACGGATTCGCGGTCGAGGCCGTCGTCGCGGCGAGCGCCGCGGAGGTGCTCGGCGTCAACGACCGGCTGCAGCTCGCGGCGCTCGAGTCGGCGTACCGCGCGCAGCGGGCGATCGAGCTGATGCAGGCCGGGGTCACGCTCATCGACCCGGCGCGGCTCGACGTGCGCGGTCGGGTCAGCGCCGGCCGCGACGTCGTGCTCGACGTCAACGTGGTGCTCGAGGGCGAGGTGCAGCTGGGCGATCGCGTGCGGATCGGCGCCGGCTGCGTGCTGCGCGACGTGCGCATCGGCGCCGACACGATCGTGCACGCGCACAGCGTGCTCGACGGCGCCGACATCGCCGAGCGCTGCCTGATCGGGCCCTTCGCCCGCGTGCGGCCCGGGACGCGGCTCGCCGCCGAGGCGCACGTCGGCAATTTCGTCGAGCTCAAGAATGCCACGCTCGGCGTCGGCAGCAAGGCCAACCACCTGACGTACCTGGGCGATGCCAGCGTCGGCAGCAAGGTCAACGTCGGCGCCGGCACCATCACCTGCAACTACGACGGCGTCAACAAGTGGCCGACCACGATCGAGGACGGCGCGTTCATCGGCTCGGGCTCGATGCTGGTGGCGCCGGTCACGATCGGTGCCGGCGCGACGATCGGCGCCGGCTCGACGGTCACCAAGCCGGCGGCGCGCGGTGCGCTGACGCTCGAGCGGGCCGACCAGCGCTCGGTGCCGTCGTGGTCGACGCCGGTCAAGGCCGACGCGGCCGAACGCGAGCGCCGCATCGCGCGCGGCGCGCTGCCCCCGCCCGCGCCGGGCGGCTCCAAATCCGGGACCTAGCTGTGGAGTCTCAACAGGTTATTCCTGTTGAGGCGTAGGCGATTGATGGGCGGCTGTCCGGCGAGGCTCATGTGGGGTCGATGCCAGTTGTAGCCGTGTAACCAAGACGGCAGTGCATCGCGGCGCTGGTAGGAGCGATGGTAGGCGCGAGCGTACGCCCACTCGCGCAAGCAGGTCTGGATGAAGCGCTCGGCCTTGCCGTTGGTGCGAGGGGTATAGGGCTTGGTGTAGTGATGGCTGAGGCCGAGTTGAGCGCAGGCGGTGGCGAAGTCGCGGCCGCGGTAGACCAGAGCGTTGTCGGTGTAGACGCCCTTGATGCGCACGTTCAGAGCGGCGTAGTAGGCGACCGCGGCTCTGAGGAACGCCACGGTGCACTCAGCATCTTCATCGGGCAACAGCTGGGCGTAGGCGACGCGTGAGGCGTCGTCGATGGCGATGTGCAGATACTCCCAGCCAGGCCCTTGCCTGCTGTGGTGACCACTGTGATCGCCGGTGATGCGGTGGCCGACCTTGACGATCCGACCCAGCTTTTTCACGTCCAGATGCAACAGCTCACCCGGTTCGGCACGCTCATAGCGGCGGTAGACCGGTGGCGGCTCGAGCTTCGACAGGCGGTTCAGTCCCGCGGCTCTCGCGATTCGGGCGACCGTCGAACGCGACAGGCCAAGCTGGGTGGCGATCGCGATCAGCGTCATCCGTTGGCGTCGAAGCGCCACTACCGCCGTTCTGAGAACCGCTGCGGTTGCTGACGGCGATCGATGCGGACGAGAGCGACGATCGTGCAGGCCATCCCGGCCCAACTCCCGATACCGCCTGAGCCACTTGTCCGCGGTCTTGGTCGAAATCCCGAGCTCTCGAGCCGCTTGGGCCTTTGGGCGGCCAGCCAAAACCCGCTCCACCAGCAAGACTCGACAGGCAAACGTGAGCCTTGCATTCTGGTGCACGTCCATTCGGGGCTCCTTTGTAACTTTCGGCCTGGTAACCAAAAGCTTCATCGGATGTCCCCGAATGGGCAACCCTTCAACCAGGAATAACGTACTGAGACTTCACACCTAGCGCACCGGGGGGTCCATTCCGACCGCTCCGGGCCGGATCTGGTTCACGATCGGCCGCCGGCGGTTGCGCCATAATCGCGCCCTCAGCACGGAGGCCTGAACGCCATGTGTGGAATTGTCGGCGCCGTCGCCGGGCGGGACATCCTGCCGGTCCTGATCGATGGCCTGCAGCGGCTCGAGTACCGCGGCTACGATTCGGCCGGGGTCGCGGTGCTGAACGGCTCGGGTGAGGTCAAGCGGCTGCGCACGGTCGGCAAGGTCGCGCGGCTGCGCGAGGCGCTCGAGGAGACGCCGACCAACGGCCACACCGGCATCGCGCACACCCGCTGGGCGACGCACGGCGTGCCGAGCGAGCGCAATGCGCACCCGCACATCTCGCGTGACGGCATCGCGATCGTCCACAACGGCATCATCGAGAACCACGAAGAGCTGCGCGCCGACCTCGCCGCGCGCGGCTACAGCTTCACCTCGGAGACCGACACCGAGGTGATCGCGCACCGCATCCACCTGCACCTCGCCAGCCGGCCGGATTTGTTCGAGGCGGTGCAGGCGACCGTCAAGGAACTGCACGGCGCCTACGCGCTCGCGGTCATGAGCGAGCGCGAGCCGGACACGATCGTGCTGGCGCGCGCCGGCTGCCCGGTCATCGTCGGCCTCGGCAGCGACGAGAACTTCGTCGCCTCGGACGTCTCGGCGCTGCTGCCGGTCACGCGCCGCTTCCAGATCCTCGAGGAAGGCGACGTCGCCGCGATCCACCGCCGCAGCGTCGCGATCGTCGATGGCCACGGCCGACCGGTCGACCGCAAGGTCATGGAGAGCGAGTTGTCGGCCGCGGCGGTCGAGAAGGGCGAGTACGCGCACTACATGCTGAAGGAAATCCACGAGCAGCCGCGCGCGGTCGCGCAGACGCTCGAGGAGCGGGTCGCGGGTGGCAAGCTGCTCGAGGCGGCGTTCGGCCCGGCGGCGATGGAAGTGCTGGGGCGCACCGAGGCGGTGCAGATCGTCGCCTGCGGTACCAGCTGGCACGCGGGCTCGGTGGCGCGCTACTTCATCGAGCAGATCTGCCGGCTGCCGTGCTGGGTCGACATCGCGAGCGAGTTCCGCTACCGCAACCCGGTGGTGCCGCGGAACACGCTGTTCGTGTCGATCTCGCAGTCCGGCGAGACCGCCGACACGCTCGCGGCGTTGCGGCTCGCCAAGGAAGCCGGCTACCTGTCCTCGCTCGCGATCTGCAACGTGCCCGAGTCCTCGCTGGTGCGCGAGTCGGAGCTCGTGATGCTGACCCGCGCCGGCCCCGAGATCGGCGTCGCCTCGACGAAGGCCTTCACGACCCAGCTCGCGGCGCTCGGCATGCTGGTGGTGGCGCTCGGCAAGCACCACGGCATCGACCGCGAGCGCGAGCGCGCGCTGATCGGGCGGCTGATCGAGATCCCGCGGCTGATCGAGGAGACGCTGAAGCTGGATCCGGTGGTGCGCGAGCTGGCGCTGAAGTTCGTCGACAAGCACCACGCGCTGTTCCTGGGCCGCGGTGCGCTGGCGCCGATCGCGATGGAAGGCGCGCTGAAGCTCAAGGAAATCTCCTACATCCACGCCGAGGCCTACGCCGCCGGCGAGCTCAAGCACGGACCGCTGGCGCTCGTCGACGCCGACATGCCGGTCATCACGGTCGCCCCCAACAACGACCTGCTCGAGAAGCTGAAGTCGAACCTGCAGGAAGTGCGCGCGCGCGGCGGCGAGCTGTACGTGTTCGCCGACCCCGAGTCCGGCATCGTGCCCTCGGACGGCGTCACCGTGATCACGATGCCGAAGCACGTCAGCTACTTCCAGGCGCCGGCGGTGTACACGATCCCGCTGCAGCTGCTCGCGTACCACGTCGCGACCATGCGCGGCACCGACGTCGACCAGCCGCGCAACCTCGCCAAGAGCGTCACCGTCGAGTAGCGGCGCCTCCCCGGGGGCGACGGCGCGCGGTACGATCGCGCGAATGAGCGCCGCCCGGCAACCCGGCATCGCGGATCTGCTCGCGGGACTGGCCATCGCGGGGCTGCTGCTGCCCGAGGCGGTGGCGTACTCGGGAGTCGCGAACCTGCCGCCCCAGGCCGGGGTGATCGCGCTCTTCGCGGGCCTGGTCGGCTACGGCCTCGTCGGCCGCAGCCGCTTCGCCATCGTCTCGGCGACTTCCTCCTCGGCCGCGGTGCTCGCCGCGGCGACCTTCGAGCTCGGGGCGGCCGATCCCGCACAGCGCGCGGCGCTCGCCTCGATTCTGGTGGCGGGGGCGGGGGTGGCGTTCGCGCTCTGCGGCGCGCTGCGCCTCGGTGCCATGTCGAATCTGATCGCGCGCCCGGTGCTGCGCGGTTACGCCTTCGGGCTGGCGCTGGTCATCGCGGTCAAGCAGTGGCCGACGCTCGTCGGCATGCACGCCCACAGCACCGGCTTCCTCGCGCTGCTCGGCGAGCTCGCGCGCGGCTTCGCGGCCTGGCAGCTGCCGAGCCTCGGCTGCGGGCTCGCCGCGCTGCTCATGCTGTTCGCGCTCGAGCGCGTGCCGCGCGTGCCGGGAGCGCTGGTGGCGATCGTCGCCGGGATCGTCGCGGCTCCCTGGCTCGGTGCGCACGGCGTCGGGCTCACCGGGCCGATCCGGCTCGCGCTCGGCATGCCGGCGTTCGCGCTGCCGGCGCCGGCGCCCTGGCTGGCGCTCGCCGGGTTCTCGCTGGCGCTGATGTTCATTCTCTACGCCGAGTCCTACGGCTCGATCCGCACCTTCGCGCTCAAGCACGACGACGCCGTGCAGCCGAACCGCGACCTGCTCGCGCTCGGGGTGGCGAACGTGTTGGCGGGCCTGCTGCAGGGCACTCCGGTCGGCGCCGGCTACTCCGGCACCTCGGCCAACGACGCCGCCGGCGCGCGGTCGCGGCTCGCGGGCCTCACGGCCGCGGCGGCGGTGCTGGTGGTGGTGCTGCTGTTCTTGAGGTGGATCGAACTGACGCCCGAGCCGGTGCTGGCGGCGATCGTAATCCACGCGGTGAGCAAGTCGCTGCGCCTCGCGGTGTTCAGCAACTACTTCCGCTGGCGGCGCGACTGGCAGGTTGCGCTCGCCGCCGTGCTCGCGGTGCTGCTGTTCGGCGTGGTGCAGGGCCTGCTGGCGGCGATCGCCTTCAGCCTCGTGTGGCTGCTGAAGTCGCTCACGAGTCCGCGCATCTCGGTGCTCGGGCGCGTCGGCGAGCACGACTACGTGAACGTCGAGCGCTTTGCGCAGGCGGCGAGAGTGCCGGGGCTGCTGGTGCTGCGGCCCGAGGAGCCGGTGTTCTTCGGCAACGTCGAGCCGCTGCTGCTGCGGGCCCGGGAGCTGGTGCTCGGCTCGCCCGGAACCCGGCGGGTAGTGCTCAACTTCGAGGAATCCCCCGATCTCGACGGCACCGCGCTCGAGACGCTCGGGGAGTTCTGCGCCTGGCTCGCCGCGCGCGACATCGAGATCCGCGTCGCGCGGCTGCGGCACACGGTGCGCGAGGCGCTGCTGCGCGCCGCGCTCCCGCAGCTGCTGCCCGCCACGCTCGACTACTCGAGCGTCGATGATGCCGTGCGCGGACAGAGCGTCACGCCGCGACCGCAGGCGGCGACACGGTGATCCCGCGCGAGCGATCGTGTTAGTCTTTTTTCCATGAAGAAGTCAGGCTGGTGGCTGCTCGCGGCGCTCGGCGCGCTGCTGCTCGCCGGCTGCGAGAACCACAAGGCCCCGGCCGAGCGGGCCGTGGCGAGTGCCGAGGCGTCGCTCGCCGAAGTGCGTGATGCGGCGCACAAGTACGTTCCCGACCAGCTGCAGGCCGTGGAAGCGCAGCTCGCCGCCCTCAAGGCGAGCCTCGCCAGGGGCGACTACGTGGGCGTGCAGCGGGAGGCGCCGGAGCTCACTCTGGCGATCGCGGGCCTGAAGACCGCGGCCGAGGCGAAGAAGGCCGACACCGAGGCGGCGCTTGCCCGGGCGAAGGACGACTGGGGTCCGCTGAGTGCCGAGGTGCCCAAAGCGATCGAGGAGATCGCCGGGCGCATCGCGACGCTGTCGAAGTCCGCCGCGCTCCCCCGCTTCGTCACCCGCCAGCAGGTCGCCGCGGCGGGCGCGGGGCTCGAGTCGCTCAGGTCGCTGTGGAGCGCCGCTTCCAGCGCCGCCTCTTCGGGGGACTTCGTCACGGCGGTGAGCAAGGCCCAGGCGGCGCGTGACAAGGCGGCGCAGATCCGCAAGTCGCTGCGGATGGACTAGCGGCGGCTCGCAGCGCCTTGCGGCGCGGTCGGCGCGTGCGGCCGGCTCAGGCGAGCCGGGCGGCGAGATCGTGAATCTCTGCCGCCACGACCGTGACGTCGGCGAAGTCGCCGGGGCGCAGCCCGCGCGCTCCCGCGATCCGCACCACGCCGTCGATCTCCGGCGCGTCCGCTTCGCTGCGCGCGATCGCGGTATCGCCTGCCACCGAGTCGACGAGCACGCGCGTGCGCCGCCCGACACGCGCGGCGAGGCGCCGTGCACTGATCTGCGCGGCGCGCTCCATGAATCTCCCGTAGCGCTCCTCCTGCACCTCGGGGGCGACCGCGCCGGGCAGTGCATTCGCGGCCGCGCCCGCGACCGGCGAGTATCTGAAGCAGCCGACGCGATCGAGCTGCGCCTCCTCGAGCCAGGCGAGCAGCTCGGCGAATTCCTCTTCGGTCTCTCCGGGAAAGCCGACGATGAAGGTGCTGCGCAGCGTGAGCTCGGGGCAGCGCTCGCGCCAGCGGCGGATGCGCGCGAGCGTGTCCTGCGCATGCGCCGGCCGGCGCATGCGCCTGAGCACCGTCGGGCTGCCGTGCTGGAACGGGATATCGAGGTACGGCAGCACGCGCCGCTCGGCCATGAGCGGCACCAGCTCGTCGACGTGCGGGTAGGGGTAGACGTAGTGCAGGCGCACCCACACGCCGAGCTCCCCGAGCGCCTGCGCGAGGTCGAGCAGGCGGCTGCGGTAGTGTGTCCCGCGCCAGCTGCCGCCCGCGTAGCGCAGGTCGGCACCGTAGGCGCCGGTGTCCTGCGAGATGACCAGCAGCTCCTTCACGCCGGCGGCCACCAGCTGCTCGGCCTCGCGCAGTACCGCGTCGATCGGCCGGCTCACCAGAGGTCCGCGCATGGCGGGGATGACGCAGAAGCTGCAGCGATTGTTACAGCCCTCGGAGATCTTGAGATAGGCGTAGTGACGCGGCGTCAGCCGTACACCCTGCGCAGGCACGAGGTCGATGAACGGGTCGCGCCGCGGCGGCAGATGCGCGTGCACCGCGTTCACCACCGCCTCGTAGGCCTGGGGACCCGTCACCCCGAGCACGCGCGGATGGCGCTCGAGGATGCGCTGCGGACTCGCGCCGAGGCAGCCCGTGACCAGCACCCGACCGTTGCGCTCGAGGGCCTCGCCGATTGCCTCGAGCGACTCGTCGATCGCGGCGTCGATGAAACCGCAGGTGTTGACCACCACGAGGTCCGCCGCCTCGTAGCTCGGTGCCACCTCGTAGCCCTCGGCGCGCAGCTGCGTGAGGATCCGCTGCGAGTCGACCAGCGCCTTGGGACAGCCGAGGCTCACGAAGCCGACGCGCGGGGCGCGTCGGCGCGGCGGCGCGCCGCGGCGGCGCCTGGTGGCGGCGTGCGGCATGCGCAGCTAGCGCGCCGGTGCCGCGCCGGGATCCGCGGCGCTGGCGGCGTGCCCCCACGCACCGGCCCAGGGCGCGCCGGGCCGGTGATGCATGCGCAGCAGCGTGCAGAACACCGCGAGCACGATCAGCGGCAAGAGCAGCCACGGCCAGATGGCCGCACGGCGCTCGCGGGCGCGGCGTGGCTCAGCGGCCATACACTCCCATGAGCTCGGCCACGCCGAGGGAGTTCGCCTGCACGTTGAAGCCGATCAGCGCCGCGGTCGCATCCGCCGGCGCCTCGAGCCTCGGGACCTTGAGCGCGTACAGCCGCAGGTAGTAGCGATGGGGCTTGCCCGGCGGCGGGCACGGCCCGCCGTAGCCGGTGGTGCCGAAGTCGGTGCGGCCCTGGATGATGCCCGCCGGCATCAGGTTCCTGTGGGGGTCGCCCGCGCCGGGCGGGAGCGAGCTCACCCCGGGCGGGATGTCGTACACGACCCAGTGCCACCAGCCGCTGCCGGTCGGGGCATCGGGATCGTGCATGAGGAGTGCAAAGCTGCGGGTGCCGGCCGGCGGGTTGCTCCAGGCGAGCGCCGGAGACACGTTGTCGCCCTTGCAGCCGAAGCCGTTGAAGACCTGGCGCTCGGCGATTTTCTTGCCCGGGGCGATGTCGGGACTGGTGAGGGTGAACTTGCCTCCCGCACTACTCTTCTGCGAGGACTTCTCGGACGGCACCTGCGCCGCCACCAGCGTCGCCGTCGCCGCGAGCCAAGCCCCCGCAACCCACGCCGTGCTCATGTGTCCGCTCCTCGATCGCAGTGGACCTGCCACCGGAGCGGCGCAGTGTGCAGCGCCCGGCACGCCGAGTGCAAATGTGGCACCGGGTCCGGTTAGCGGCGCACCCAGCCTCCACCGCGCGCGTGCCAGCCGTCGCGGCGTTGAACCCAGGTGCGGGGAACCCAGCGGTAGCCCGGCCGCGGCTCCGCCCAGTAGCCCGGGTGCCAGGCATAGCGTCCGCCCTCCCAGAACCATCCGCCGCCGATCCAGAAGTACCCGGGCGCCGGGGCCACGCCGACCACCTCGTACTGCAGCGGCGGCGGCGCGTAGCCGACGGCGACGCCGTATTCCGGCCCGGGCGCCACGACGCACGCCGACAACGCGGCGCCGAGCAGCGCAGCGGCGATCGCGGTGCGGACAGGCTTGAGTCTCATCGTGCGGCCTCCTCTTGTTCGCGGGCGGGGTGCCGGAACATATTAGGAACAACGCGCTCCACCGCCGTCGAGCATACAACGCAGGCAGCCACGATGAATCAACCCGGCGAGCTCGCCGGCTACAACCTGTTCAGCAGCCATTCAGCACTCGGCGACGCGCTGGGGCGCGAGGGTGAGGCTGCCGACCACGAGGGGCTGTTGGCGCTCGGTGCGCGGCTCGGCACCGTGGAGATGTTCGCGCTCGGCGATGCGGCCAACCGCAACCCGCCGCGGCTGCACCTTTTCGATCGCTTCGGCGCGCGCCGCGACGAGGTGGAGTTTCACCCGGCGTGGCACGAGCTCATGCGACGCCTGATCGGCGAGGGCCTGCACACCGGACCCTGGGCCGAGCCCCGTGCGGGCGCGCACGTGGCGCGCGCGGCCGGCTACCTCATGTGGGCCGAGATCGAGAACGGCACGCAGTGTCCTGCCACCATGAGCTACGGCGCGGTGCCGGCGCTCGCGCACCAGGGCGCAGTGTTCGAGCCGTGGGTGCGCGCGCTCAAGTCGCGCGAGTACGATCCGCGCTTCCTGCCCGCCGCCGCCAAGCGCGGCGTGCTGGCCGGCATGGGCATGACCGAGAGACAGGGAGGCTCGGACGTACGCAGCAACACCACGCGCGCCGTGCCGGCGGGGACTCCCGGCCCCGGGCGCGAGTACCGTCTCAACGGGCACAAGTGGTTCTTCTCGGCGCCCATGTGCGATGCCTTCCTGGTGCTGGCGCAGGCACCGGGCGGACTCTCGTGTTTCCTCGTACCGCGCTTCCTGCCCGACGGCAGCGTCAACGCGCTGCGGTTGCAGCGGCTCAAGGACAAGCTCGGCAATCATTCCAACGCCTCGAGCGAGGTCGAATTCGACGCTGCCGGCGGCTGGCTGGTTGGCGAGGAGGGGCGCGGCGTTCCCGTGATACTCGAGATGGGGGTGTACACGCGTCTCGACAACGCCATCGGCTCCGCCGGGCTCATGCACCAGTGCGTGGCGCAGGCGATCCACCACGCGCACGGCCGTCGCGCCTTCGGCCGGTACCTGAGCGACCAGCCGCTGATGCGCAACGTGCTGGCGGACCTGGCGCTCGAGTGCGAGGCGGCGGTGATGCTGGTGATGCGCCTGGCACGCGCCTTCGACGCACAACAGGACGCGGCGGCTACGCTGCTGCGGCGGGTGCTGACGCCGGTGGCGAAATACTGGATCTGCAAGCGCGCCCCGGCGGTGTGCGCCGAGGCGATGGAGGTGCTGGGAGGCAACGGTTACGTCGAGGACGGACCGATCGCCCGGCGGCTGCGCGAGTCGCCGCTGAACTCCATCTGGGAGGGCTCGGGCAACATCATGTGCCTGGACGTGCTGCGGGCGCTGACGCGCGAGCCGGGCACGCGCGCGGTGCTGGAGGAGCTGCTCGCCGAGCAGCGCGGCCGCGATGCGCGCTACGACCGCTTCGTCGCCGCGCTGCTGCGCGATCTCGACGATGGGGCCGACGGCGAGTTGCGCTCGCGCGACCTCACCCAGCGGCTCGCGCTCGCGGTGCAGGCCGCGCTGCTCATCGCACACGGACCGGCCGCTTCCTGCGAGGCGTTCCTCGCCTCGCGCCTGGCGGCCGGCCCGCCGGCCGCCTTCGGCACGCTGCCCCGCGGGCTCGATCTCGCGGCGCTGTGGGCGCGCGCCTACCGTGCCTCCAGGCCGTGAGCGCCGCGCGCGCCAGGCGCTTCGGGCCCGACTACTTCCGGCGCTACTACTACGATCGACGCACTGCGGTGACCACGCGCGCGGAGATGCGCGCCCGCGCGCGCCTCATCGCCGCGCTCACCGCACATGCGGGCTTGCCGGTGCGGCGCATCCTCGAGGCCGGCTGCGGTACCGGGCTGCTGCGCGCGGCGCTGCTGCGGGCGCTGCCGCGAGCGCGCTACACCGCGCTCGAGGCGAGCGCCTATCTGTGCCGCCGCCACGGCTGGCGTTACGGGCGCATCGAGCGCTACCGCGCCCGGCGGCCCTTCGACCTCGTCATCTGCTACGACGTGCTGCAGTATCTCGATGAGCGCGAGGCCGAGCGGGCGCTGCGCAACTTCGCCCGCCTGTGCCGCGGCGTGCTGTACTTCAGCGCGCTGACGCGCATCGATCTCGAGCGCAACAGCGACCCGCGGCGCACCGATGCCGACGTGCACCTGCGCAGCGGGCGGTGGTACCGCACGCGGCTGCGGCGGCACTTCCGCGAGGCGGGGCTCGGCTTCTGGGTGCGGCGCGGCGCGCCGCTCACCCTGTGGGAACTCGAGTCGCAGTAGCGCCCGGCACGCCCGCGCGGCGGCCGCGGCGGCGAAACAGCGGATAGAGCGGCAGGCCGAGCGCGATCAGCACCACGGTGGCGATCGATTCCCGGGGCGCGGTCAGCAGCGCGCTGATCACGATCCACACCATTACCAGCGCAAACAGCAGCGGCACGACCGGGTAGCCGGGCACGCGGAACGGGCGCGGCGCGTGCGGCAGGCGCCGCCGCAGCACGAGCACCGCGAGCGACACCGGGATCCAGAACAGCGCGTAGGACATCACCGCCATGTTGGTCAGCTGGTCGAAGGTTCCGGACGCGGCCAGCAGCGCGCCCCACAACGCGAGCAGCACCAGCGAGGTGACCGGAACGCGGCTCGCAGGGTTCAGGCGGCCGAAGGGCGCGAAGAACAGCCCGTCGCGCGCCGCGGCGTAGGGAACCCGCGCGGCGGCGAGGATCACGCCGTTGAGCGAGCCGATGGTCGAGATCAGGAAGATGAGCGCTGCGATCGGCGCGGCGCGCCCGCCGAGGAACGTCTGCACCGCGCGCGCCGCCACCGAGGGCGCATCGGGATAGGCGGTGGAGTTGGCACTCGCCACCTGCCAGAAGGGCAGCGCGTAGAGGTACGCGGTGTTGATGGTGAGATACAGCGCCAGCACCAGCAGCGTTCCTCCCACGATCGCGCGCGGCAGCGTACGCTGCGGCTCGCGCACTTCGCCGGCCGCCATCGGCAGGAACTGCCAGCCGCTGTAGGCCCAGAGCGCCGCGAACATCGCGCCGCCGAAACCCGCCAGCCCCCCGGCCCCGGTGCCGCCCGGCGGGGCGCGCAGATTCGCCCAGTCGTGGGCCTCACCGAAGACGAATACCCCGCCCGCCACCGCGAGAATCGCGGCCACCTTGGTGGCCGTGAGAAGCGTCTGCACGCGCCCCCCCAGCATGACGCCCAGGCAGTTGATCAGCGCGAACACCGCGATCACGGCGACCGCGATCAGCTGCCGCACGCCGAACTCGAGCGTCCAGGCGACACCGGCGAGGTGCAGCGTGTGGCGGTACCAGCTCTGATCGAAGCGGTGGATGTCGGACACGAAGATGGCGACCGCTGCGCCGTAGGCGGCGACCGCCGCGCCGCCGAGCACGAAGGCGTTGCAGGCGAACAGGAACCCCGGGATCTCGCCGTACGCGGTGCGCAGGTACACGTACTCCCCGCCGGCGTGCGGCAACAGCGCACCGAGCTCGGCGAAGCACAGCGCCCCGAGCATCGCCACCAGGCCCGCGGCGATCCACGCGGCGAGCACCAGCGGGGGGCTCCCCACCGCCTGCGCCATGCTGGCCGCCTTGAGGAATATGCCGGTGCCGATGATGACGCCGACGACCAGCGAGGTCGCGTGCACCAGAGTGAGGTCGCGGCGCGGCTCGACTGCCGGGGTGTCCATCGGCTTATCGTACAATTGGCCGGGCCCGAGGAGGAGAACCATGGCTGGCCACGAGTATTGGGCGCGCATCCACTGGCAGCGCGGCACCGCGGTGTTCACCGACAACCGCTACAGCCGCGCGCACACCTGGCGCTTCGACGGCGGCGTCGAAGTGCCGGCCTCTTCCTCCCCATACGTGGTGCGCGTGCCGTTGTCCGCCGAGAATGCGGTCGACCCCGAGGAGGCGCTGGTCGCCTCGCTGTCGAGTTGCCACATGCTGTTCTTCCTGTCGTTCGCCGCCACCCGCGGCTTTCGCATCGACGATTACGCCGACGACGCGGTGGGAGTCATGGGTAAGAACGCCGCCGGCAGGACGGCCATGCTGCGCGTGACGCTGCGTCCGCGGGTCCGCTTCTCGGGCGAGCGGCTGCCGTCGCGCGAGGAGCAGCTGGCGCTGCATCACCGCGCACACGAGGAGTGCTTCATAGCCAACTCGGTCACCACCGAGGTGCTGTGCGAGCCGGCCTTCGACGGCTGAGGCGCGCGCACCCATGCGCCTCGCCACGTTTCGCGGTGCGGTGAGCTGCCGGCGTGACCCGGGGGCGCCGCTGGCCGTGACGCTCAGCGGCGCGAGCGCCGAGCCCCCCGACGAGCCGCTCACTCTCGGCTTCGCCGCCGTGGAGGTGCCGGAGCTCCCCGCGGTGCTGACGGACCCGCTGATCGAGCATGACGGCGGGGTCGCGTACCGCATCGTGACGGCGGGGGAGACCTGGCGCATCGATGCCCGCGCCGTTCACCTGCATCGCGAGGTGGGGCGGACCTTCTACCAGGCGATTCCGCCGCGGCCGGTGCCGCGCGCCCGGCGCGCCCTGTGGAGGACCGTGCTGGCGCTCGCGGCGAGCCGCGTGGGCGTCGCCGCGCTGCGCGCGCTGAGGCATTGACGGTCGCGCCCGCGCACACACAGCGCGCGTGAACTCCAGTTGACAGGGCCTCAGGGGCTGGGTGAGTGCAGGCCGAACTCGGCCTCGGCCGTGACCATGGGCCGGTGAGCGCCGATGAGCAGCGCGTAGGCGGCGGTCTGCGCGTGAAAGGCGCGATCCCAGGTGAACTGACGCAGCACCCGCGCGCGCGCGGCGGCGCCGACCGCCTCGAGGTCGCGCGTGTAGAGTGCGGCGATGGCCTCCGCCATCGAGGCGGCGCTGTCGGGTTCGGCGAGCACGCCGACCCTCTCGTCGACCAGCTCCGGGAAAGCGCCGGCGCGCGCCGCCACCACCGGACGGCCGCAGGCCATGGCCTCGAGGATCACGAGTCCGAAGGTTTCCTTGGTGCCCGCGTGCACCAGGGCGTCCGCCGACGCGAGGCAGGCGGCCAGCGCGCGGCTGTCGCGCCGGTACGGCAGCATGCTGACGTTGCGCGCCGGACGCCCAACGTGCTCGCCGCCGATCAGCAGCAGGTGATAGGGGGCGCCCAGCAGCGCGAAGGCCTGCAGCAGCACCGGCAGATTCTTCTCGGCGGCGAAGCGCCCGGCATACACCAGCAGCCGCGTGTCCGGCGACAGTCCGAGCCGCGCGCGCAGCGCCGGCATGCGCCGCTGCGGATGGAACACCGCCGCGTCGACGCCGAGCGGCTGGTGCAGCGTCTGGTGCACGCCGAGCTCGTTGAGGTAGGCGCACATCAGGCGGCTCGGCGCGAACACTACGTCGCAGCGCTCGTACAGGCAGCGCACGTAGCGGCGCAGCGCCGGTCCCGTCACGCTGCCGCCGAAGCGCCGGCCCATGATCTGCGGCAGGTTGGAGTGATAGAAGCCCGCGAGCGGGATGCCGCGCCGCTGCGCGACGGCGTGCGCGCACCACCCCGGGTGGAAGGCGTCGCCCGTTTCGATGAGCGTCGGCTCGAGCGCGTCGAGGATGCGCGTCCAGCGTCGCGGATTGAGCGGCAGGCGGTAGTTGAAAGTGCCCGGCACCGGGTAGCCGGCGAGCGTGCACACGCCGCCACGCTCGAAATGCTCGCCGCGCCCCGGGACGACGATCGTGTGGGCCCAGGAGGTGTGCGCCGCCAGCCAGGTGTGCTTGGCGGTGAGATAGCGCTTCACGCCGCCGCTGGTCGGCGAATAGAAGAGAGTCGTATCGACGAGATGCACGGCCATGCAGGAGGCCATTGCACCTTCATGACGCAGGGGTGTCAAGCCTCGCGGCGCGGCCGCAGACCGCACCCGAATGGTCAGGCCGGCTTGATGTTGGCGTTGAGTCGGAAGAGATTGCCCGGATCGTAGCGCCTCTTGAGCGCCGCGAGGCGCGCGTAGTTGTCGCCGTAGGCCGCATGCACGCGGGCTTCGCGATCATCGGTGGCGGCGAGATTCACGTACTGGCCGCGGGTGAGCGGCTCGATCTGCGCCCACGCGTGCCGCACGGACTCGGTACGCTGCGCGGCGTCCGCGGACGGCATGCTCCAGGAGTCGAAGATCCCGACGTTGTGGCTCGCGCCGCGGTTGAAGTACGCGGTGCCGTGCGGCGGCACGCGGCTGATCGCACCGCCCTGGTGCTGCAGCCACGTCATCAGCCCATCGGACTGCGAGCTCTCGACGGCGGTCACCATGGTGTCGATGAGCACCGGCGTGATGCCGTACACCAGCCCGCCCTTGCCGTAGTTCCCCAACGGGCTGATGCCGCGCAGATCCTTGCTGCCCTGCAGCTTGTCGTAAGGCGCCGGGCCGAGCTCGTCCTTGAGCGCTTTGCCGAGCTTGCGCAGCGGCGCCACTGCGCGCTCCGCCGCGGCCGGCGCTCCGCAGTAGCACACGTCGAACGCCTGCCAGCGTACCCCCTGCGGCGCGGTTCCCATCGCCATGTCGACGTACAGCTCGTCCGGCGCGCCGGCGACCACCTCGGCGAAATTGCGCAGCCGCTCGCGCGCGCCGTCGAGCGGGAAGGTAAGCCGTCCGCCGTACATCTGCGGCTCGACCGGGTGCAGCCGGAAGACGAACGCGGTCACGACGCCGAAGTTGCCGCCACCGCCGCGCAGCGCCCACAGCAGCTCAGGGTTCTCGGCGGCGCTCGCGCGCCGCCAGCGGCCGTCCGCCGTGATCAGCTCGACCGCCTCGAGGTTGTCGCAGGTGAGCCCGAACTTGCGGGCAATGCGGCCGACACCGCCGCCGAGCGTGAGTCCTCCGACGCCGGTATCGGCGACCGTGCCGACCGGCGTGGCGAGCCCGAACGCCAGCGCTTCACGGTCGAGTTGGCCGAGGAGCGCACCACCCTCGACGCGCGCGGTCTTCTTCAGCGGATCGACCTCGACCGCGCGCATGGGCGAGAGATCGATCACCAGGCCTCGGTCGCACCCGGACTGTCCGGAAACGCTGTGCCCGCCGCCGCGTACCGCGGTGAGCAGCTGGTGAGCAGCAGCGAACTCCACCGCCCGGCGCGCATCGGCGGCGCCGACGCAGCGCACGATGAGGGCAGGATGGCGCTCGAACGCCGGATTCCACAGCCTGCGGGCGGTGTCATAGCCGGTGCTATCGGCGGTGAGCAGCTCGCCGCGCAGCGCTGCGCGCAGCTCCTCGATTTCCGCGGCGGGCAGCGTCAGCTGCCGGCCGTCGAGTCCGATCGCGGGGATATCACCCCCGGTGGCTGCGGCCGCGGCGGCACGGCGCTGTGGAACGGAAGCCGACGCGAGCGCAGCGAGGCCCGCCGCGACGAAGGTTCTTCTTTTCATGGTCCCCCCTGGCGCAAGGCGCGAGACCGAGGTTGCCGCGCACGCCGCTCCTCGTCAAGATGACTCATGACCGATCCGGCCCCATCGCATCCGGGCGGCGCCACGGGTGTAGGCCAGCTGCTGCGCCGCCTGGTGGTGCTGCAGCCCGGAGAGGCGCCGGCGCTGCTCGCATCCTTTGCGACGCTGCTGTGCATGTTCGCGAGCTACACCATCCTGCGTCCGGTGCGCGACGCGCTCGGCATCACCTCGGGACTGGAGAAGATTCCCTACCTCTTCTGGGGTGTGTTCGCCACCATGCTGCTGCTGCAGCCGGTCTACGGCTGGCTCACGTCGCGCGTCCCGCGCACGGTGTTCCTGCCGTGGGTCTACGGTTTCTTCGCCGCGAACCTCATCGCGTTTTACCTGTGGTTCCATCTGCAGGCAGACCGCACCTGGATCGCGCGCACCTACTTCGTGTGGGTGAGCGTCTTCAACCTGTTCGTGGTGGCGGCGTTCTGGAGCCTGATGGCGGATGTGTTCGATCGCGAGCAGGCGGGACGGCTGTTCGGCTTCATCTGGGCGGGCGCCAGCACCGGCGGGCTGATCGGGCCGCTGATCGATCACTATCTCGCGGTGCCGGTCGGCGCGATCAACCTGCTGCCGATCTCGGCGGCGCTGCTGCTGGTGTCGCTCGTCTTCATGCGACAGATCATCCGCTGGCAGCGCCGGCGGGGCGCGGTGCGCGCCGCCGGCGCTGCGGCCGCGCCGCGCGCGGAGGACGCGCTCGGCGGAGGCACCTGGTCGGCTTTCGCGCAGGTGGTGCGTTCGCCGTATCTGCTGGGGATCGCGGCGTTCGTGCTGCTCATGACGTGGGTGTCGACCTTCCTGTACCTCGAGCAGCAGGCGTTCGTCGCCCGGGCCTTCACCAGCGCCGACCAGCGCGCGAGCTTCTTCGGCGGCATCGACTTCTGGGTGCAGGCGGCCTCCCTCACGATCCAGCTGCTGCTGTTCGGGCGGCTGTTCAAGTGGGTGGGGCTGCGGGTGGTGCTGGCGTCGGTGCCGGTGTTGATGACCGCAGGCTACGCACTGTTCGCCATGGCGCCGGGCTTCATGCTGCTGGTGGTGGTGTACGCCGTGCGGCGGGTCGCCGACTACGCGCTCACCCGTCCGTGCCGCGATGCGCTGTTCACGGTGGTGAGCCGCGAGGAGAAATACAAGGCCAAGAGCCTCATCGACACCTTCGTGTACCGCGGCGGGGATGCGCTCAGCGGCTCGCTCTACAAGGAGCTCACCGGCGGCTTCGGCGCGGGGCCCGCGGCGATCGGCTGGCTGGGAGCGCTGATCTCGGCGCTGTGGACGGTGCTGGCGCTCGCGCTCGGCCGTGCTCAGGAGCGCGCCCGCGGGGTCACGGTCGCCCCGGCCGGGGGTTAGGCAGCGCTCGAGGCGACCGCGGGAGCGGCGCCGGCGCGCAGCTCGCCGGCCGCCGTGAGGATCTCGGCCGCGCTCGAGAAGCGATCGGCGCGCGACTTGGCCAGCAGCCGCGTGAGCAGCGGCTGGTAACATCGCAGACCGGGCGGCAGGACCGGCGGGGGGCTGCTCACGTGCTGCTGCAGCACATCGAGCGCGGTGCCTCCGGTGTAGGGCTTCTGGCCGGTCAGCATCTCATAGAAGATGACGCCGAGACTGTAGAAATCGGAGCGGGCGTCGAGCTCTTCCCCGAGCGCCTGCTCGGGACTCATGTAGTAGGGCGAGCCGAGCAGCACCCCGGTCTGGCCGGTGCGCATGCTCGTGGTGCCGCCGTCGAGCGAGCGCGCGAGACCGAAGTCGATGAGCGCGACCGTATCGTTGTCGCGCAGCATGACGTTGGGGGGCTTGAGGTCCCGATGCACCAGGCCTGCCTGATGCACCACCTGCAGCGCCGCGGCGATCTCCTGCAGGTACTGCAGCGCCTCGCGCTCGCCGAGGCCGCGCTGGATGCGCGCCTTCAGGTCGCCGAGCGGCAGGTATTCCATGGCGAGGTATTCGAAGCCGGCGTGTACGCCGTAGTCGTAGATCTCGACCACCAGCGGGCTCTTGATGGCGAGCACTGCGGTGTACTCGCGCTCGAGAAACTGACGACCGGCGGCCTCGTCGCGCAGCGACTTGGAGACCTTGAGCGCGACGTTGTGGCCGCGGCTGGCGCTCGTTGCGAGGTACACCACCGCCTTCTCCGACTCGCCGATCCTGAGGCGCAGTGTGTAGCCGGGGATGAATTCCTCGCCCGCGGGCGTGGTGAGCAGCGACACGACGCCCGGCGCCGGCAGCGCCGGCGCCGCGGGCTCGGCGGCGGCCTGACCGGCGTCCGGCGCAAGGGCCTGCTCCCCGCCGGCGGCCGCCTGCGCGGCCCGGTCCCGCGCCAGGTGTGCCAGGCTCGCGAGACGGCGCGCCACGCGGCGCTCGATGCGCCGCAACGCGACGCGCACCGAAGTGCTCAGGCGTTCCGGGGTGAGCAGACGCTTGGGCAGGTAGTCGAGCGCCCCGACCTGCAGCGCGCGCACCGCGGTGAGCTCGTTGCCGTCCTCGGCGATCGCGATCACTGCGGGCGCCGCGGGCTGGTCGCGCAGCCGGCGCAGCAGCGTCAGGCCGAGCGAGCTGGGGTCCTCCGGGCTGGTACCGAAGGCGCACACCAGCATCACCAGATCGCAGTCGCGGCCGGAGAAACCCGTGCACCAGCGCTCGAATTCCGCCAGGTTGAGCATGCTGACGCTGGCATGCGGGCAGAGCACGTCGAGGTGATGGCGCAGCCACTCCCCGTAGAGAACGTCGTCGTCGACGATGAGTATGCGTGCCGGAGGCGTGTCGCGTCGGGCCGTCATTCAAACAACATGGCCCAGATGCCGGCCTCTGTCGCGCGGGACCGACGGATTCTGTGAAGCTCATTCTGTGAACTGGTTCAAGGTGTGAAGCGGTTCCGCTCCAACACCGCCCCGCGGGCCCGAAGGCGCGGGGCCCGGGGCCTCAATCGCGCGGCAGCAGGAACTGCGATCCCTGGTAGGAGACCACCGCTCCCTCGGGGATTATGTGCTCGACGCGCACGCCCTCGGCAAGCGCATCGCCTTCGCGGAGCTTGTGCATGTTGATCATCACCCAGCGATCCTGCGGCCGCTCGGCATAGGCGTGCAGATCGAGGCGCAGCTGCGGCAGCTGCGCGCCGGGAGCGCTGGCCGCCTGCTGGTAGAGCGGCATGCCGAGGCCGGTACCGCGCTTCACGTGGCCGAGGGCGGTATCGGGCGGCGGCTCGACGGCCGGTGCCGTGTCATCGGGCCCTGGATTGTCCGCGGCAACGGCAGCCGCCGGTGCCGCCCGGGCCGCCGGCTGCGTCCCCGGCGGCACGCCGCTCGCCGGCGCGGCCGGTGGCGCAACCGCGGCGGCGGAACCCGCTACGGCCGGCGGCGCTACGGCCGGTGGCGCGGCGGCGGGAGCGGTGGCCGCCGCTGCGGGTGCAGCCGGCGCGGCGCTGTGCGCGCCGGGGTGGCGCGCCAGGAGCCAGCCGACGATCCCGAGATTCACGGCGAGCAGCGCCGCGATCGCGATGGCCCAGAGGGGCAGCGCGCTGCGCGGCGCGGCGACCTTCACCTCGAACAGCGCCGGGCCGCTCTGGCGCTGGCGATCGTTCTCGGATTTCTTCAGTGCATCGAGGATGAACGACATCGGTTACCCGCCATGAGAATCGGCGCTCGAGAGCAGCGGCACGCCGGGCCCGGCGACCGCGCCCGCGAGCGCAATCTGTGTCTGCACACCCGCGATCCCGTCGACCGACAGCTGGTGCCGGCGCTGGAAGTCGCGCACCAGCGCGGCGAGGTCGGCGTCGAAGACGTCGCTCACCGGAGCGTTGGTCTCGACGTGCGCCAGGCGCTGCAGGCTCTGGCGCAGCCAGCGGACCTGCGCGCCGCGCATCCCGGCCGACAGCGTCTTCACCGGGGAGTTGACCGGACGCCACAGCATCACGAAATCCCCGAGCCAGTAGTGCGACAGCTCGCCGATGCTCACGGCGTGCGAGCCGCCGAGCTCGAGCCGCGCGTGCTCGTCGTCGAGGCCGGTGAGCACCACCTGGTGATTCGTGCCGGCGCCGTCGCTGAGCATCAGGATCGCCGGGTGATTGTAGAGCCGCAACTGTCCGAAGGAGCCGCGCTCGGCGACGCACTCGAGGTGCTGCTGCGATGCCTGGGTGCACGGGTCGGTGCCGTCGGCCTGGTAGGTCGCGCCCCACAGCCCGAAGAGCTTCGTGAAAGCCCCGTCGGTGTCGGTCTCGGCGGCATTGGCGGTGAGCAGCTGCGCGAGCGTCGGCGCCGCGGATGCCACGCCGCGCTCACCGCCGGCAGAGGCGGCGGCGGAGGCGGCAGCGGGCTGCGCGACGGCCCCGGCGGGATCGGTGGCGCGTGCCGCCGGACCGCGGCTCGCCGGCCCCCATGGTGCGAGATTCCACAGTGCGGCGGTTGCGAACAGCAGCGCCGCGCCGAGCGCGGCGCTCCCCGCCCAGAGGAGCCAGCCCGGCGCGAAGCGCCGTCCGAACACCTCGGCTGCGGCGTCGCGCACCAGCGGCGCGGTGACGCGGTGACGGTCGAGCGAGTAGGCGCCCAGCAGCGCGCGGTCGCAGATGACGTTGATGACGCGGGGTACGCCGCCGGACAGGCGGAACACCTCACCGAGCGCCCGTGGGCTCAGGATGTCGGTGGTGGCGCCCGCCACCCGCAGGCGATGGCAGGCGTAGGCGATGGTCTCGGCGCGCGACAACGGGATCAGGTGGTAGCGGCCGGTGACGCGCTGCGCGAGCTGGCGCAGCTCGTTGCGCGACAGCAGCTCGCGCAGCTCCGGCTGGCCGATCAGGATGATCTGCAGGAGCTTCTGCGTGTTGGTCTCGATGTTGGTGAGCAGGCGCACCTGCTCGAGCACCTCGGGCGAGAGATTCTGCGCCTCGTCCACTACCAGCACGACGCGCTTGCCGGCGGCGTGGGCCCGCAGCAAATGGTGCGACAGGATGTCGACCAGGTCCTTGAGACTGTGCAGCGCCGCGTCGGGCACGCCGATGCCGAGCTCCTCGCAGATGGTGAGCAGGAACTCGGCTGGCGTCACTTTCGGATTGAGGATCAGTGCGATCTCGGCGTCCTTCGGGGTCTGCGCGAGCAGCGAGCGCACGATGGTGGTCTTGCCGGTGCCGACCTCGCCGGTGAGCTGCACGAAGCCGCCGGCTTCGTTGATGCCGTACATCAGGTGGGCGAGCGCCTCGGCATGGCGCTCGCTCAGGAACAGGTAGCGCGGATCCGGTGTGATCGCGAACGGTTTCTCGTTCAGCCCGAAGAAGCTCAGATACATGGGGAAGGATGCTACTCGATGGCGTCACCCGGCCGCAGCGCCCGCTCGCCGAAGCGCGCCCGCGCCTCGTCCACCGCGGCATCGAGACGGGCCCCCCGGCGCGAGTCCTCGAACAGACCGAGCTGGGAGGCGGGCTGCAGCTCCGTGAGGACCACCCCGAGCAGCCGAAGTTTCGCCCCGGCGTGCGTCGAGAGCCAGCGCTGCAGCAGCTCCGCTGCCACCCCGGCGATCACCCGTCCGGCGCCGGTCGCGGGCGACACTGCACGCTGGCGGGTGAAGGTGCGGAAGTCGTGGCGCCGGATCTTTACGCCGATGCACCCCGCCACCAGCTGACGGGCGCGCAGCCTGGAGGCGGCGAGCTCCGCCAGGCGCGCGAGCTCGGCCTGCAGCGCGCGGTGGTCGGCGAGATCGTGCTCGAAGGTGTCTTCGGCGCTGAGGGATTTCTCCTCGACATCGGGCAGTACCGGCCGGTCATCGACCCCCGAGGCGCGCTCGCGCACCCAGGCGGTGTAGCGGCCGAAGAGCGGCCACAGCACCGCATCCGGTGCGCTGCGCAGCTCCGCGAGGGTGCGGATCCCGGCGGCTTCGACCCGCGCGCCGGTCTTGCGGCCGAGTCCCGGGAGGCGGCGCACCGAGAGCGGATCGAGGAGCCCCCGCACCCCGGCGGGCTCGACCACGGTGAGGCCGTCCGGCTTCATGAGGTCCGAGGCGATCTTGGCTACCAGCTTGTTGGGCGCCACCCCGACCGAGCAGGTGAGTCCGGTGAGCTCGCGGATGCGCGCCTTGATGCGGCGGGCGATCGCCACCGCATCGCCGAGGAGCGCCTGGCTGGCGGTGACGTCGAGGAACGCCTCGTCGAGTGACAGCCCCTGCACCAGCGGCGTGATCTCGCGAAACACGCCGAACAGCACCCGCGAGACCTCCTGGTAGCGCTGCATGCGCGGGCGCACGCAGCGGGCGTGCGGGCACAGCCGCAGCGCCGTGCGCATCGGCATCGCCGAACGCACCCCGAAGGCACGCACTTCGTAACTCGCCGCCGCGACCACGCCGCGCCCGCCGGTCCAGCCGACGATGACCGGCAGACCCGCGAGCGACGGATCGTCGTGCTGCTCCACGGACGCGTAGAAGGCGTCCATGTCGACGTGCAGCACGGCGCGGCTCATGGTCCTCCGTGAGAGCGATGGCGCAGCACGCTACTTCTCGACCGTGATGGTGATCTTCCTGGAGATCACCGGCGGCTCGTGCGGCACGTGGTTGGCGTCACCGAGCAGCAGCTGCAGCGTGTGCTTACCGGGCGTCAGGGTGAGCGAGGCCTCGGTCTGACCCTTGCCGAAGTGCCTGATGTTGTCGGTTGCGGGCAGCGGCGCGCCCATGTTGGCGGGCGGATCGGCGTCGATCAGCAGATGATGATGTCCGGTGTTCTCGAACTTCACCCCGGCGGGCGCCACCCCCATGCCCTTGAGCCCGAACTGCACCAGCACCGGGCTCTTCACCCTGGCGCCGTCCTTCGGGCTGATGATGTAGACCTCGGCGCCGGGCGGCGAGGGGGTGCGCTCGAGAGCGGCGGCGGGCGCCTGTGCAGGGGCGAACGGGACCAGGGCAAGCGGCGCGGTGACGAGCAGCGCGGCGACGAGCAGGGCACGCATGGCGACTCCTCCTTAGAGTGTGAGAGCGCTATAGACCGAGGTGAGTGCGAGCATCATCGCCCCGCTCACCAGGTAGAGGAAAGCGAGCAGCACGAGCTTGGCGGAGGTGAGCCACCTCCCCTGGCCGTAGACGACGCGCATCGAGCGGTACACGTACCAGAGCACGTAGAGCGCCAGCGCCCGGTCGATCCAGGCGGCCGCGGGCGGCACCAGCGCGCCGGCGGCCCAGGCGAGCATCACGACCAGGAACACGAACGCGTGGTTGTGCACGAACAGCAGCAGGTGCTCGACGTAGTAGTGCCGCGGCCGCCAGTACAGGAGCATCATGACCCCGGCCAGCAGGGGCAGGAACAGGAACATCGCCCGCGGCAGGTTGTGGAGGAACGCCGCCTGGAGCGAGCGGCCGTTGTCGATCACTATCCTCGGGCACGACTTGCGCCATGCCGGCACGATCTGCCGCGCCCACGGGCCGTCGTAATCCGCGGTGAGCCCGGCGCAGATGCGCGTCGCGCGCTGCTCGGGTGATTCCCCCGGCAGGGCCTGGCTGAACACACTGAACTCCTTCTTGCCCGTCGGCTTCTCGCCCGTGAGCGGCTCGACCGCGGCGCTCGCAGCGCCGTGGTCCGGCACGGTGATCGCGACCACCTGCGGATTGGTGCGCGTGGCGGAGGCCCACAGGAAGAACGCCACCGAGAGCACCAGGTACAGCCGCACCGGCGGCAGATAGCGGGCGCGCCGCCCGTCGAGGAACTCGCGGGTGAGAAACCCCGGCTGCAGCAGCAGCGCGATCAGGGTGCGCCACAGCCGCGAGTCGGCGTGCGTCAGGTCCTCGGCGGCGACGCGCAGGAAGTGCCACAGCGAGTGGATCGGCGGCTCGAGGCGCTGGCCGCAGGCGCCGCAGTAGCGCCCCGGCACGCTGCTCGCGCCGCAGTTGTCGCAAAGCCGGATGGCGGGCGCGGACGGCGCCGGCGCGGGCACGGGCGCCGCGGTCTGCGGCGCTGCGGCCAGCGGCGCCGCCGCACTCGCCGCCGAGCCGGCCGGCGCCGGGTTGCTCATGCGACGTGGGGCCGCACCTGCGCGGCCGCCCGCGGCTCGGCCTGTGTGCCGAGCTCGCGCGGCTCGAAATCATCGACGTGGATCAGCTCCATCACCTTGCGGTCGTAATCGCGCAGCGCCGCGGCCTCGGTCTCGGAGACGAGCCGCAGCGCGAGCGCCTGCTGGATCTGTCCCGGGAGATCGAGCGCCGTGACCTGCCCGGTCTTGACCCCCTCGACCCGGATGCGCTTGAGGAGCGGCTCGAGCTGCACGGCCAGCAGCATCGCCTCCTGCAGGAGCCCCAGCGGGTTGCCAGGCTCGAGCGTCCAGTAGATGTACTGGCACAGCCGCTCGCGCGCGTCGGTCGGCGTGGTCACCAGGCTTGCCACCTGCTGTCCGAGCCGGTCGCCGGGGGCGGAGTAGATGCGCCCACGGGGGAAGATGAGCGCGCGCATGACGGCCGCCAGCGGCCGGTTGGGGAAATTGCGCAGGAAGCCGTGCAGCTGCTCCTGGGCGTGGTAGAGCAGATTGCGGCACGCCCACTCGACTATGGCCAGGTCCTCGGCCGGGCGTCCCTGGTTCTCGTGATGCTTGAGCACCATCGAGGCGAGATACATGCACGACAGCACGTCGCCGAGGCGCGCCGACAGGCTCTCCTTCTTCTTCAGGTAGCCGCCGAGCGTGAGCATCGCCACGTCCACCGCGAAGGCGAACGAGGCGCTGAAGCGCACGATGTGCTGGTAGTAGCGCGCCGTCGGCCCGCGCACCGGCGAGCGGGTGAAGCGGGCGTGGGTGAGCGCCATGATGAGGGAGCGCACCGCGTTGGAGATCGCGAAACCCATGTGCCCGAAGAGCGCGCGATCGTAGTCGTCGACTCCGGCGGCGCGGTCGGGATTGTGCGCGGCGCTCATCTCGCGCAGCACGAACGGGTGGCAGCGGATGGCGCCCTGGCCGAAGATGATCAGATTGCGGGTGAGCAGGTTCGCGCCCTCGACGGTGATCGCCACCGGCACGATCTGATAGCCGCGTCCGAGGTAGTTGCGCGGCCCGAGGCAGATGCCCTTGCCGCCGTGCACGTCCATCGCGTCGTTGGCGACCTGGCGGCCCATCTCGGTGACGTGGTACTTCAGCATCGCAGACGGCACCGAGGGCTTCTCGCCGCCGTCGATGGCGCCGGCGGTCACCGAGCGCGCCGCGTCCATGGTGTAGGTGAGGGCCACCATGCGCGCGAGCACCGCCTCGACGCCCTCGAACCTTCCGACCGGCATGTTGAACTGGGTGCGGATACGCGCGTAGGCGCCGGTGGCCCAGGCGGCCGCCTTGGCGGCCCCGGTGGCGTTCGAGGGCAGCGAGATGCAGCGGCCGACCGACAGCTGCTCGACCAGCATGCGCCAGCCGCTGCCGGCCATGGCCGGCCCGCCGATGATGGCGTCGAGCGGCACGAACACGTCGCTTCCCTCGATCGGGCCGTTCTGGAAGGGAACGTTGAGCGGGAAGTGACGGCGGCCGATGCTCACTCCGGGCGTAGCGCGCGGGATCAGCGCGCAGGTGATGCCGATGTCGGTCTTGCTGCCGAGCAGCCGCTCCGGGTCGAACATGCGGAAGGCGAGCCCGATCACGGTCGCGACCGGCGCCAGCGTGATGTAGCGCTTGGAGAAGTTGAGCCTGAGTCCGATGATCTCCTCACCGCGCCACTGTCCGCGGCACACCACCCCGGTGTCGGGGATCGAGCCCGCGTCCGAGCCCGCGCGCGGACCGGTGAGCGCGAAGCAGGGCACTTCCTCGCCGCGCGCGAGCCGCGGCAGGTAGTAGTTCTTCTGCTCCTCGGTGCCGTAGTGATTGAGCAGCTCCGCCGGGCCGAGCGAATTCGGCACCGCCACGATCGAGGAGCAGGTGGCGCTGCGGCTCGAGATCTTGGCGAGCACGCACGAGTGCCCATAGGCGGAGAACTCGAGCCCGCCGTACCTCTTCGGGATGATCATGGCGAAGAAGCCCCGGCTCTTGAGGAACTCCCACACCTCGGGCGGCAGGTCGGCGCGCTCGTGGGTGATGTTCCAGTCATCGAGCATGCGGCACAGCTCCTCGCACGGACCGTCGAGGAACGCCTGCTCCGCCGGAGTGAGCCGCGGGGGCTGCGCGGCGAGCAGCTTCGCCCAGCGCGGCGCGCCGGTGAACAGCTCCCCGTCCCACCACACGGTGCCCGCCTGGAGCGCCTCCTTCTCGGTCTGCGACATGGACGGCAGCTGTCTCAGGTACGTGCCCATGAACGGGCGCGTGATCAGCGCCTTGCGCAGCGGCCGTACATTGAGCAGCCAGAGGGCCGCGAGCATCACCCACAGGAACCCCTTCCAGATGCCCGCCGGGGCGCTGCTGGCTCCGAGCAGCGTGTAGGCGGCGAGCAGCACGGTGAAGGTGATCGTGAAGGCGAGCAGCGACAGCCGCCGGTACGCGAGGAACAGCACCGCCGCGATGAACAGCAGCGTGATCCAGCCCCCGACCTGGGTGACCGCGTAAGCGGCCGCCACGATCAGGATCAGCGAGACGACCGCGCCCACCATGAGACTTCCTCCTATCCCAGCAGATCCCGCACTCCGTCGCGCTCCTCGCGCAGCTCGGCGTGCGTCGCGTCCATGCGGGCGCGGCTGAATTCGTCGATGTCGAGACCCGGCACGATGCGGTACTCGCCGTTCGCCACCGTCACGGGGTAGGAGTAGATCACCCCCTCGCCGATGCCGTAGCTGCCGTCGGCCGGCACCGCCATGCTCACCCAGTCTCCCGCGGATGTGCCGTGCACCCAGGTGCGGACGTGATCGAGGGCGGCGGACGCGGCCGAGGCGGCCGAGGAGGCGCCGCGCGCCTTGATGACGGCGGCGCCGCGCTGCTGCACCAACGGGATGAAGGTCTGCTCGATCCACTGCCGGCTCACCAGCGAGCTCGCCGGCTGGCCGCGCACCTGCGCGTGGCGCAGGTCGGGGTACTGCGTGGCGGAATGGTTGCCCCATATGGTCATGCGCACGATCTCGGTGACGTGCGCGCGGGTCGCGAGCGCGAGCTGCGCCAGCGCGCGGTTGTGATCGAGGCGCGTCATGGCGGTGAAGTTGCGCGGGTTGAGATCGGGGGCGTTGGCGCGGGCGATGAGGGCATTGGTGTTGGCGGGATTGCCGACCACCAGCACCCTGGCGTTGCGGTCCGCGACCGCATTGAGCGCTTTGCCCTGCCCGGAGAATATGCGGGCGTTGGCGAGCAGCAGGTCCTTGCGCTCCATGCCGGGCCCGCGCGGCCGCGCGCCCACCAGCAGCGCTACCTGACAGTCGCGGAATGCGATGAGCGGATCGTCGGTCGCGGTCACGCTGCCGAGGGTGCCGAAGGCGCAGTCGTCGAGCTCCATGAGCACGCCCTGCAGCGCGGGCAGAGCCGCCGTGATCTCGAGGAGCGCGAGGTTGACGCGCGTCTCGGGCCCGAGGAGCGCACCCGAGGCGGCACGAAAGGCGAGCGCATAGCCGATCTGCCCGGCAGCGCCGGTGATGGCGACATTCACGGCAGCTTTCATCGCGATGGAGGTAGTCACGGGGGGTGGGGGCGGGATTCTAGCCTGCGCGCCCGTCGATAGCCCCGGCTGTGGGGCGCTTTCAAACCCCGGGAGCCCGTTGAGCCTCAAAAGCGGCGCCAGAGGCTCTTAAAGGGCGTCTGGCGAGGCCTCCGACAGGGCACCGGGCCCTTCCCGAGCCCCGGCTCCCGCAAGCCACTGAAATTATATTAGTGAGATAGCTTGACACTTAAGTAGTGTTCTACTAGAGTACATCACCAAGAAAGGCGGATGCATGGTGCAACCGCCGGACGAGACAGAGAGGAGAAAATCATGAACGCTTTCGCCGCTACGCTCTATCGCGATGTCACCTGCGCCGCCGCTGCACTGCTGCTCACCACGGTGTTCAGCATGGCCTTCATCGAGTCGACCGCAGTTCCGCCGGGGGCGCGCGCCCAGACGAGCACCGTCGTCGCGCACACCACGACGCCGTCCTGGTTCGGGCAGCCGCAGCCGGCCGTTTTGGTAGATTAGTCCGCTAATCTCCCGTAACGGTCCTACCCCTCGACGAGCACGCATGGATCCGCAATGGGACAACAGCCTGCCCATCTACCGACAGCTGCGCGATCGGGTGGTTGCCATGATCCTCGAGGGCGTGCTCAAGGAGGGGGACCCGCTACCCTCGGTGCGCAATGTCGCGGCGGACTTCCGAGTCAATCCGTTGACGGTCCTCAAGGGCTACCAGCAGCTGGTCGACGAGCAGCTGGTCGAGAAGCGCCGCGGCCGCGGCATGTTCGTCAGCGCCGGCGCGCGCAAGGCGCTGATGAAGGACGAACGGCAGCGCTTCCTCGAGGACGAGTGGCCCAGGGTCTACGCGACCATCCAGCGTCTCGGGTTCTCGAGCGAAGAGCTGCTGCGCGCAGGCGCTGCAGCGCCCGCCACGCCCTGGCCGGCGTCGGGCAACAAGGGTGAGCAAGATGACGGCGGTCATTGAAGCACGCGGACTCGAGAAATCCTACGGCGCGACGCGCGCCCTCGATCAGATCAGCTTCAGCGTCGAGCCGGGCCGGATCGTCGGGCTCATCGGCCCGAACGGAGCGGGCAAGACCACCGCGCTCAAGGCGATCCTCGGGCTCACCTCCTTCGGCGGCGAGCTGCGCGTGCTCGGGCTCGATCCGCGCTCGCAACGCGACGCGCTGATGCGCGAGGTGTGCTTCATGGCGGACGTGGCGGTGCTGCCGCGCTGGCTGAGGGTCGCGCAGGCGCTCGACTTCGTCGCGGGGGTACACCCGCGTTTCGACCGCGCCATCGCCGAGCGCTTCCTCGGCAAGACGGACATACACCGCTCGAGCCGCGTCGGCCAGCTCTCCAAGGGCATGGTGACGCAGCTGCATCTCGCCCTGATTCTCGCGATCGACGCGCGGCTGCTGGTGCTCGACGAACCGACCCTCGGGCTCGACCTGCTGTACCGGCGCCAGTTCTACGACGCGCTGCTCAACGACTACTTCGACAAGCAGCGCACCATCCTGCTCACCACTCACCAGGTGGAGGAGGTCGAGCAGCTGTTCACCGACGTGATCTTCATCAACCGCGGCAAGGTGGCCTTGAGCGCCTCGGTCGAGGACCTCGGCAGCCGCTACCAGCAGCTGACGCTCAGCGCCGAACGCGCCTCGCAGGCGCGAGCGCTGCGGCCCTTCTACGAGCGCGAGGTCTTCGGCCGCGTGGCGATGTTCTTCGAGGGGCGCTCGAGCGCGGAGCTCGCGAGCCTCGGGGAGCTGCGCACGCCCACCATCGCCGACCTGTTTGTCGCCAAGATGCAGGGGAGCAAGATGCAGGGGAGCGCCAGCACATGAACGCCGCCGTGGATGCCGCGTCCGACGCGCCGGGAGCCCCCGCACCGTCCGCCGCCCGCCCGCCGCTTGCCGTGCTCGTCATGCTGGTGCGGCGCGAGCTGTGGGAGAACCGCGCGCTGTGGATCGCGCCACTCGCGGTCGCCGCGCTCATGCTGCTCGGCGCCCTGGTGGCCACCGTGAAGTACCGCCTGCCGGGCGCGGATCTCTCCGACGACCACGGAACGCACGAGGGCATGAGCATGTATGCCGTCGCGCAGGGCTTCGTCTCGACGCCGCTTTCCGCCGTGACGCTGATCGTGCTGGTGTTCTATCTGCTCGACTGCCTGTACGCGGAGCGCAAAGACCGCAGCATCCTCTTCTGGAAGTCCCTGCCGGTGTCCGACGGACTGACCGTGCTGTCGAAGCTGCTGGTGGCACTCGTCATCGTGCCGCTCGCGGTGTTCGCGCTCGGGCTGCTGCTGTCGCTGCTGTTCACGGGGATCTGGGAGCTGGATGCCGCCCTCGGACGGGTCCCTTCAATCCCGGGCTGGGACCTGATCGGCTGGCTGCGGGCCGAGCTCGCGCTGCTGCTGTGCCTGCTGGTCGCTGCGCTCTGGTACGCGCCGTGCGCCGCGTACCTGCTGGTGGTCTCGGCCTGGGCGCGCCGCAGCCCGTTCCTGTGGATGCTGCTGCCGCCGCTGGCCGCGCAGATCCTGGAGCGCGTCGCCTTCGGGACGCACTACCTCGCCAGCTTCATCGCCTACCGGCTGTTCGGCATCTGGCCGGAGCTCTTCGCCCACATGCACTTCGGCCACGGCCGCGCCTTCGCGCTCGCCTCCGCGCTCGATCAGCTCCACCTCGGCGCCGCCTTCACCGACCTGGATCTGTGGCTGGGAGTCCTCGCGGCCGCGGCGTTCGCCTTTGCGGCGACCCGCATCCGCCGTTATCGCGACGATACCTGAGGCGGCGGGCAGCGATTTCTCGCTGCGGCGATAGATCGCGCTTATCATCGCGATACGGACAGGCGATTGGCGCGGCGCCGGGCGCGATGCTCAAATGAGCCGTACCGCCAACGAGCGGCCAGCGAAGGAGACCTCCATGTTCGATACCAGGAACGATCTGCCGGCCAACACCCGGGGCAAGGTGATCGAGCTGCTCGATGCGCGCCTCGCGGACGCCATCGATCTCGGCGCACAGGCCAAGCACGCCCACTGGAACGTCAAGGGCCCGAGCTTCATCGCGCTGCACGAGCTGTTCGACAAGGTGGCCGAGAGTGTCGAGGAGCACATCGATTCGCTCGCCGAGCGCATCACCGCACTCGGCGGCGTCGCCCACGGCACGCTCGCCGCGGTGGCGCGCGCCACCAGCCTCAAGGCCTACCCGGACGATATTTCCGAGGGGCTGGCGCACGTCGACGCGCTGTCGGCGGCGCTCGCCGACTTCGGTGCCCGGGTGCGCGCGGCGATCGAGACGAGCGGCCGGCTCGGCGACGCCGACACCGCGGACCTGTTCACCGGGATCTCGCGCGAGAACGACAAGCAACTCTGGTTCCTCGAGGCGCACCTGCACGCCAAGCGCTGAGCGGCGCACGGCTTTCAGCGGCGCCATGCCCGTCGAGGTCCGCCACACCGACGAGGGCCTGGAGCTCGAGCTGACGGGCGACTGGGACCTGCGGCAGCTCCCCGCCGTCGAGGCGGCGCTCGGCGCCATCAACGTTGCTGCGGTGCGCCACATCGGCATCGCCACCGGGCGCGTCGGCGCTCTCGACCTCGCCGGCGCCTGGGCACTGCGGGCCTTCCTGCGGCGCGCACGGCGCGCCGGCGCGGAAGTCGCCTTCCGCGGCGCCCCGCCCGATCAGCTGCGCCTGGTCGAGTCGACGCTCGCCGAAGAGACCGGCGCGCCGGGAGGGCCGCCGGCCGCGGGCGCGGAGGCCGATCCGCTCACCGTGATCGGCCGCCACACGGTCGGCACCGGACGCGACCTGCTGCAGGGCCTCGCCTTCCTCGGCCGGGTGACGGTCACGCTGCTCGCGGGGCTCACACGCCCGCGCCGGCTGCGCCCGATCTCGATTGCCCGGCACGTGTACGACACCGGCATCACGGCCATGCCGATCGTGGCGCTGATCGCCTTCCTCATCAGCGTCATCGTCGCCTACATGAGCGCGCAGCAGCTGCGCGGGCTCGGCGCCGAAATCTACGTGGTCGACCTGGTCACCATCGGGGTACTGCGCGAGCTCGGCGTGCTGCTCACCTCCATCATCGTCGCCGGCCGCTCGGGCAGCTCCTTCGCCGCCGAGCTCGGCTCGATGAAGCTCAACGAGGAGGTCGATGCGCTCACCGCCACCGCCGCCGACCCCATCGAGCTGCTGGTGCTGCCGCGGGTGCTGGGGCTCACCATCGCGGTGCCGCTGCTCACCATCGTCGCCGACCTCATCGGGCTCGCCGGCGGGGCGCTGCTGTGCCGCTATCTGCTCGACATGCCGCTCACGCAGTACGCGCATCGCGTCACCGTTGCGATCTCGCCCACCACCTTCTGGGTGGGGCTGATCAAGGCCCCGGTGTTCGCGGTGCTCATCGCGATCGCCGGCTGCTACCGCGGCATGCAGGTGCGCGGGTCGGCGCGCGAGCTCGGGCGTCTCACCACCGTGGCGGTGGTGCAGGCGATCTTCCTGGTGATCCTTGCCGATGCGCTGTTCGCGGTGCTGTTCATGGAGATGAACGTCTGATGCAGCCGGTGGTGGAAGTGCAGGGTCTGGTGAACCGCTTCGGCAACCAGGTGGTGCACGACGGACTCGACATGGAGGTCGGCGCCGACGAGGTGTTCGGCATCGTCGGTGGCTCGGGCTCCGGCAAGTCGGTGCTGTTGCGGACGATCCTCGGCCTGCAGCGCCCGCAGGCGGGGGTGATACGCATCGACGGGCGGGATATCACCCGCTTGAGCGAGGCGCAGCTGCGCCCCGTCAAGGCCGGCTACGGGGTCGCCTTCCAGCAGGGCGCGCTCTACTCCGGGCTGACGGTGCTCGAGAACGTGCAGCTGCCGATGATCGAGCACCTCGAGCTTTCCCGCGAGGCGCTCGACGAGCTGGCGCTGCTCAAGGTCCGCCTGGTCGGCCTGCCGGGCGATGCGGCCGGCAAGTACCCCGCGCAGCTCTCCGGCGGCATGGTGAAGCGCGCCGCCGTGGCTCGCGCCCTGGCACTCGACCCGCGGCTGTTGTTTCTCGACGAGCCCAGCTCGGGACTCGATCCGGTGAGCGCCGCGGCGTTCGACGAGCTGGTGCTGTACCTGCAGCGGCATCTGAAGCTCACCATCGTCATGATCACCCACGATCTGGACAGCATCTTCCGTACCTGCAATCGTGTCGGGGTAATCGTGGATCACCGTATGGAATCGGATACCCTGGAGCGCATCGTCGACCACCCCCACCCGTGGATCCAGGCCTATTTCCACGGCGAGCGGGCCCGTGCCCGCCTCGGAGGCCCCCATGGAGCGTGAGGCCAACTACGCCGCGGTCGGCGCCTTCGTGCTCATCGTGGCGCTGCTCGGGACGCTGTTCGTGTACTGGTATTCCGACACCCGCGAGCACCGCAACTACCGCCGCTACGAGATCTATTTCACCGGCAGCGTCAGCGGGCTCGACAAGGGTGCCGCGGTGCGCTACCTGGGCGTCGGCGTGGGACGCGTGGTCGAGATGCGCATCGACCCGCGCGACTCGCGCCGGGTCGAAGTGATCGTCGACATCGACGCCGTCACCCCGGTATCGGAGCACACCGTGGCGCAACTGCAGCTGCAGGGCGTGACCGGTCTGCTGTACATCGACCTGAGCGAAGAGCCGGGCGACAAAGCGCCCGGCCCGTCGGTGGCGAGCCGCACGTACCCGGTGATCCGCGCGGCGCCGTCGCGTTTCGACGTGTTCCTCTCCAGCCTGCCACAGCTGGTGGCGGCCGCGGGCGAGGTGGTCGAGCGGGCCAACCGCCTGCTGAGCGACCAGAACCTGGCGGCGGTCGCCTCCGCGGTGCACAACTTCGACAACGCCAGCAACGCCCTGCCGCGGACGCTGCACGATCTCGACGCGCTGATCGCCGAGCTGCGCGGCGCGGGCGCCGAGCTGTCCGCCTCGGCGCACAGCGCGCACGCGGTGCTCGATGCGGTGCAGCCGGACGTGCGCGCCACCGCCCAGCGCATGCATACGGTGGCCGACAACCTCGCCAGCGCCACCGCGCAGCTCGACCGGCTGGTCGCCGAGAATCGCCAGGACGTGCGCTCCTTCATCCGCGAGGGCCTGCCGGAGATCGAGCGCTTCGCGCGCGAGGGCCGGGCCGCCGCCCACGATATCCGCCAGCTCTCCGACAGCCTGCGCGAGAATCCCGCGCAGCTGCTCTACCAGCCGCCGCAGCGCGGCGTGGAGGTGCGGCGGTGAGGGCGCGGCGGATGCCGCTCGCCGGGTTGCTGCCGGCGGCCGCGCTCGCCACGGCCGGCTGTTCCGGGCTCTTCCACAGCGACGCGGTTCCGGAGCAGGTCTACCTGCTGCGCACTCCCGGTGCGGCGAGCACCGGCGTCGCCTCGGCCGCGGGCGCACCGGCCGGCGCGGGAGCGCTGCCCGCGAGCGCCTCGGTGCGGGTGGCGCACCCGCTGTCCGATCCGGGGCTCGACGGCGCGCACATCGTGCTGGTGCAGCCCGACCATCGCATGAACTTCTACGCCGCGAGTCGCTGGGCGGCACCGCTGCCGGACCTGGTCGAGGCGCTCGTGGTGCAGACGCTGCGCGCCTCGGGCGAATGGCCCTCGGTCGAGGACTCGGGCAGTGCTTTCCCGTCCGCATACCTGCTCGAGATCTCGGTGCGCCGCTTCGAGGCCGACTACACCGCGGGGTCCGCCGCGCCCGAGATCGAGGTGGTATTCGACTGCACGCTCGGCCGCAGCGCCGGGCGCGAGGTGCTCGCGAGCTTCGTCGCGCGCGGCAGCGCGCCGGCCGGCGAGGATCGCCTGGCCGCGGTGGTCGCGGCCTTCCAGCGCGCGAGCGGGGCGGCGCTCGGCTCGCTCGCGCGTCAGGCGGCGGAGGCGGTGCGCACCGACCGGGAGGCGGCGGCGCCGGCGCACTGACGGCGAGCGCGCCCGCGCGGCTTCAGGCGGTGCGCGGCGCGACCGCCTCGGCGCGGCGCAGCAGATGGGCGAAGGGCAGGTTGCCGGCGGCCTGGACGGTGAGCAGCGAGAGCAGCTCGGCGGCCGTGCACGGCTCGCCGAACAGCCGACCCTGGGCGTACAGGCAGGCGTTCTTGCGCAGGAAATCGAGCTGGGCGTAGGACTCGACGCCTTCGGCGATCACCTCCATGCCGAGGCTGCGCCCCATCTCGATGATGGTGCGCACGATGGTGGCATCGCCCGCGTCCTCGCTCGCGTCGCGCACGAACGACTGGTCGATCTTGAGCGTGCCGATCGGGAACTGCTGCAGCGCCGAGAGCGAGGAATAGCCGGTGCCGAAGTCGTCGATCGACAGGTGCAGCCCCATGGCGAACAGCTCGTCGAGGAGGCGCACGGTGCGCTGGGCGTCCGCCATCAGCGTGGTCTCGGTGATCTCCAGCTCGAAGGCGGTCGGCGACACGCCGTGACGGCGGAACACCGAGCGGCAGCGCAGGATGAAGCTCGCCTGGCGCAGCTGCTTGAGCGACAGGTTGAGCGAGATGCGCCCCGGGTCGCCGCCCTCGCTCTGCATGTGGCGGTAGTCCATGCACACGCGGTTCAGCACCCACTCGCCGATGTCGAGGATCAGGTTGGTCTCCTCGGCGAGCGGTATGAACTGCGAGGGCGGAATGTCGCCGTGCCCGGGCAGGCGCCAGCGCAGCAGCGCCTCGGCGCCGATGATGCGCCCGCTGCGCAGATCCACCTTGGGCTGGTAGCGGATCTCGAGCTCGTCGCGCTCGAGGGCCCGGCGCAGCTTGCTCTTGAGCATCAGCCGCTCGACCGCGGCCGCGTTCATCTCCGGGGAGTAGAACGCGAAGGTGTTGCCGCCGTTCTGCTTGGAGTAATACATGGCGGCGTCGGCGTTGCGGATGAGATCGATGACGTTCTCGGCATCACGCGGGCAGAAGGCGACGCCGATGCTCGCCGTCAGGAACACCTCGTGCTCGTTCAGCTGGAACGGCCGGCAGATCTCGGTGAGGATCGCCCGCGCGAGCTGTGCGATCGGACCGCGGTTGTCGCTGTCGGCCGGCAGGCCGTCCACGAACAGCGCGAACTCGTCCCCGGCGAGCCGCCCGACCACGGTCTCCTTGGGCACCGAACGCGTCAGGCGCTCGGCCAGCACCTCGAGCACGCGGTCACCGGCGCCGTGGCCGAAGGTGTCGTTGACCTCCTTGAAGCGGTCCATGTCGAGGTACAGCACCGCCACCACCTGACCCGAGCGCAGCGCGCGGGCGATGGTCTGCTGCAGCACGTGATGGAACTGCATGCGGTTCGGCAGCTTGGTGAGCGCGTCGTAGCGGGCGAGATAGCGGATGCGGCGCTCGGCGCGCTTGCGGTCGGTGATGTTGCGCGCCACGAAGATGTTGCCCTGAAACTGCGGATCGTCGCTGTCTATCGCCGAGCCGGTGAAGGACACCGGGATCGTCTGGCCGCTGCGGGTGCGCACCACCGTCTCGCGCGTCTCCTGTGCCGCCCGCAGCAGGTCGAACTCGGCGCGCTCGCCCTCCTCCAGCACGGTGAGGATGCTGCGCCCGAGCAGCTCCTCCTCGGCGAAGCCGAGCAGCTTGCAGGCCGCAAGGTTCGCCAGCTTGATGACGCCGTCGGGGGAGGTGACGAACACCGCATCGGTCATGCTGTTGAGCATGCTGTGCAGGTAGTTCTTGTTGATGGTCGACTGCCGCAGCCGCCCGCGCATGCGCTCGAGCGCCTGCTCGAGCCCGGCGAGCACATCGCGCTCGCCGACCTCCACCGGCCGCGAGTAGTCACCGAGCCCGATGCGCTCGGCGCTGCGGATGAGCGAGTCGACCGGGCGCCCGAGCTGCTGCACCGTGCGCCAGGTGATGACGGCGGCGGCGAGCGCGCCGGCGAGCGCGAGCGAGAGCGCCAGCCAGCCGGTGAGCCACTCGTGTGCTGCACTCGCCGCCGCGAGCTGGCCGCTCAGGCTGACGGGGGGCACCGGCGAGGCTTGCGCGAGCGTGACCCGCAGCGTCGCGAGCGTCACCGGCGTCGCGGTACCGGGGACGTTCTCCGCCGGCAGCTGGACCGGCGCCGCCGCTGCCGCGCTGAGGGCTCCCGCGGCCGGCGCGCCCGGACGCTGCCAGCGATAGAGCGCCTTCCCGGAGCGGTCCGTCACCGTGAGCGCTGCCACCGTCGCATCGTCGGCGAAGGGCTGCAGCCGGCGCGCCACGCCGGCGGCATCGCCGGCGCGCACCGCGGCGGCGATCGAATCGGCGGCGTGCGCCGCGACGCTGCGCGCGCGCGCCTGCAACTCCGGCTCGAGGCGCGCGCGCGCGGCCTGCTCGGCGAGCGTGCCGAGCGCACGGGTATCGGCCTGGTGGCGATAGACGAGCAGCACGCTGACCGCGGCCACGGCGAGCAACGCGACCAGGAAGGCGGCGAGCGCGTGTCGGAAGCTGAAGCTGGCGGCAGTCACTGTTGGCGTAGTTGACCGCCCCGGGGGATCCCCTTGTCCCCGGGAGGCGAGTTCCCCCAATTAACGGGGATTCATATTACGCGCCGGGCCGGTGCCCCCGCCAGCGGAGCTTCAGGCCCGCTTCAGCTGTTCGCCCAGACTCTTTTTATATATCCGAGCATCAGGCCGCGCATGGTCGACATGGGATCGACGGTGGCGGCGAAGATCGGCGGCCGGCGCCGCAGCAGGTGCCAGTTCTCGCTGCGCAGCACCTGTCGCAAATATTCGACATTGCGCTCGATCGCCTCGATGTAGGGGTTTTGCCCACCATAGAGGATCTCGACATAGCGGTAGGCCGAGGCGAAGGCGCGCTCCAGGCGGTTCTCGCGCACGTCTTCCACGAACTCCGGCGTCTGGCGCAGCAGGTCGAGGCCGGAGGCGTATTTCACCTGACGGCTGCCGTCGGCGAACGGCAACGCCACGCCGCCCAGCACGAACTCCGCGTACAGGCGGTCGCGGCATTTCTCCAGATAACAGCGGTCCGCCATCTGCGCGATCATGTCCGCGGTGCCGAGCAGGTGGCCGACCGTGACGTCGCGCCGGTCGGCGAGCCGGCCTTCGAGCAGCGCCAGCGGCACCTCGTAGCCGGTGAAGTGGATGATCTCGCAGGCGGCCGGAACCCAGGCGCCGAAGCCGAGTACCGGCAGGTATTCCTCGAGGAAGCGCGCACCGCGGGACACGTGCACGCGGGTGAACTCGGCGCCGTTGCACGACTCGCGCTCGTCGGTACGCCGCAGGTAACCGACGTCGTGAAACAGCCCGGTGATGAGTCCGACCACGGCCCGCGCCCCGCCGAGCCGCCTCTCCGCGGGCTGCTGGCGCTCGTAGCCCACCAGCAGCCGGCCGAGCGCCAGCGTTATGTCCAATGTGTGCTGGCGATCGTGATAGACCGTGTCGACGCCGTGATATCCGGGGACCTCGCCGGCGAACAGCCGCTCGAAGTGCTCGAAGGCGCGCTCCAGAGGGTCGAGGGACAGCCCCGGCCAGGTGGACCGGTAGAGCTGCGCCACCGCGGCATATACCGCCTGCGGCGAGCTCACCTGCACCGTGTTGGTCACGTCGAAATCGCTGCGCCGGATACTGTTCATGGTCTGGCGTGTGCCGATGCTGCGGGCTTCGGCGGCTCGTTTTGCCCGAGGGCCCCGATTTTAGTGATCTAACACACAGTTTAGGCAGTTATCGCGCGGGCGGGCCGCGACCCACCGCACATTTTGCCCAGCTTTTCCGGGGTGCGGGTGCGGCGTCATCCGGGCGCGGGCGTGGCCGCGAAGTGGGCGATCACCGGGGCGTGGTCGGAGGGCCGTTCGGCGCGGCGCGGCTCGCGGTCGATGACACACGCGGTGCAGGACGCCGCGAGGGCCGCATCCGCCAGCAGCAGGTCGATGCGCAAGCCGTGGTTGCGGCGGAAGGCGAGCATGCGGTAGTCCCACCAGCTGAAGCTCCCGGGCGGCTGCTCGAAACGGCGGAACACGTCGATGAGGCCGAGATCGAGCACGGCGCGCAACGCCGCACGCTCCGGCTCGCTCACGTGCACGCTCCCCACCCAGGCGGCGGGGTCGTGCACGTCGCGGTCCTCGGGAGCGATGTTGAAGTCTCCGAGAACGATGAGTGCGCGGTGGACGGTCAGCTCCGCGCGCAGCCAGCCCTCGAGAGCCGCGAGCCAGCGCAGCTTGTAGCGGTACTTGTCCGAGTCGACCGTCTGGCCGTTGGGGACGTAGAGGTTGACGACGCGCACGCCGCCGGTGCTGGCGGCGAGCACCCGCCGGGCCGGATCCTCGAAGGATGGAATGTCGGTCGCCACCGCGGTGAACGGCCAGCGCGACAGCAGCGCGACACCGTTGTAGGTCTTCTGCCCCGCGTACAGCACCTGGTAGCCGAGCGCGGCGAGCGCGTCCCGCGGGAAGTCAGCATCGAGGAGCTTGGTTTCCTGCAGCGCGAGCACGTCCACCGGCGTCGCGGCGAGCCAGGCGAGCAGCTGCGGCAGCCGTACCCGCAGCGAGTTGACGTTCCAGGTCGCGATGCGCACCTGACTGCCTTCTCAGTAGATGCGCAGCCCGCCGTACCTGCGCCGGATGCGCCGGTCGAGCATCCGCCACCCGAGCGCGAAGCCGGCGACGAGCGCGATGAGCGTCGCGCCGAGCAGGCGTGTCCAGCCCGCGGGATGCTGCGGCGCCGGCTGCGCACCGCCCGCGTCCATTACCGGCGGCGCGCTTGCCACGGAGGCGCGCTGGGCGTCGAGCTCGGCCTGCAGGCGGCTCACCTCCTGCCTGAGAGCCGCCACCTGCGCAGCGTCCGCGGCGGGCGCGCTCGCCGGCGGCGCCGCCGCGGGAGAGGCCGCGTACGCCGCGGCGGCGAGCAGCCCGGGCAGCAGCCACGCCGCGGCGGGTGCGCTCATGCCCCGGGTCCAGCGCCCGGCAGGATGCCGTGCAGTTTCAGCAGCGGACGCACGTCGGGACGGCGGCCGCGAAACTCGACGAAGGCCTCGAGCACGTCGCGGCTGCCGCCGCGGCTGAGGATCGCGTCGAGAAAGCGCTGCGCGGTCGCGCGGTCGAACACGCCGCTCTCCTCGAAGGCCGCGAAGGCGTCGGCCGCCAGCACCTCGGCCCATTTGTAGCTGTAATAGCCGGCGGCGTAACCGCCCGCGAAGATGTGCCCGAAGCTGTGTGGGAAGCGGTTCCATTCCGGCACCGGCACGACCGCGACCTCGCGCCGCACCTCGCCGAGCGTCTCGAGGATGCGCCCGCCGCGCTCGGCCGAGTAACCGGTGTGGAGCAGCAAGTCGAACAGCGCGAACTCGAGCTGCCGCACCATGGAGAGGCCCGCGTGGAAGCTGCGCGTGGCGATCAGGCGCGCCCGCGTCTCGTGCGGCAGGGGCGCACCGCTCGCGAAGTGGCCGGAGAGCTGCTGCAGCACCTCCGGGTGCCAGGCGTAGTTCTCGAAGAACTGGCTCGGCAGCTCGACCGCGTCCCAGGCGACGCCGTTGATGCCCGCGAGGCTCGGATAGTCGACGCGGGTGAGCAGGTGATGCAGGCCGTGGCCGAACTCGTGGAACAGCGTCACCACGTCGTCGTGCGTCAGCAGCGCCGGCCGGCCGCTCACCGGGGGCAGGAAGTTGCACACCAGGTAGGCGACCGGCAGCGCGCTGCCCGAGGCGAGGCGCTTGCGCCCGACGCACTCGTCCATCCAGGCGCCGCTGCGCTTGTTGGGCCGCGCATAGGCGTCGAGGTAGAAGCTCCCGACCGGCTCACCGCTGGCGCTCTCGATCTCGAAGAAGCGCACGTCCTGGTGCCATACCGGGACGCCGCTGCGCTCGTGGATGCGCAGCCCGAAGAGCCGCTCGGCGACCACGAACAGCCCGCCGAGCACCCTGGGGAGCGGAAAGTAGGGCCGCAGCTCCTCCTGCGAAACGGCGAAGCGCGAGCGCTGCAGCCGCTCGGCGTAAAAGCCCACGTCCCAGGCCGCGAGCTCGTGGCCGGCGAATTCCTCGAGCTCGGCGAACTCCGCTCGAGCGGCGGCGCGCGCCGGCACTGCCAGCTGCCGCAGAAAGTCGAGCACCTCGCCGACGCTGCCGGCCATGCGCGTCGCGAGCGCGTACTCGGCGTAGCTGGGGAAATCGAGCAGGCGCGCGGCCTCGTGGCGCCGGCGCAGGATGTCCTCCATCACGCTGGAATTGTCCCAGCGGTTCGCCAGCGGTCCGCGGTCGGAGGCGCGCGTGGTCCAGGCCTCGTAGAAGGCGCGCCGCAGCGGCTCGGATTCCGCGTCGGTCACCACGGCAACGTAGCTCGGCTGGTCGAGCGTGAGCATCCAGCCCGGGGCGTCCTGCTCGCGGGCGCGGCGGGCGGCGCGCTCGATGAGCATGTCGTTGAGTCCGCGCAGCTCGTCGGCGTCCGCGACGTGGTAGCTCCAGGCGTTGGTGGCGTCGAGCACGTTCTCCTCGAACTTCGCCTGCAGCTGGGTGAGCTCCTGCATCAGCGTCTTGAAGCGCTGCTTGCGCTCGGCTGGCAGGCTCACCCCGGCGAGGCGGAAGTCGCGCATCGCCTGCTCGATCACGCGCCGCTGCACCGGCGCGAGCGCGGCGCCCTCGTCGTCGGCGATCGCGCGGTAGGCCCGGAACAGCGGCTCGCTCTGCGCGAGATCGGTCTGGTAGGCCGACAGCAGCGGCAGGCAGGCGTTGTAGCCCGAGCGCAGCGCGTCCGAGTTCAGCACCGCGTTCAGGTGGCTGACCGGCGACCAGGCGCGCGCTACCCCGTGGCGCAGGTCCTCGAGCGGCTCGATGAGGGTGGCGAAGGTCGGGCGCGGGAGGGCGGCGAGCTCGCCGAGGCGCGCGCGGCTGCGCTCGAGCAGCGTGCGCACCGCCGGCTCGACGTGCTCGGGCCGGATCTGCAGGAAGCGCGGCAGCGGATCCTCGCCGAGCAGCGGGTTGTCCGGGGTGAGGGGTGGTCCGGTCGCAGGCCTCATGACACTGCATTGTAGCCGCCGCGCGTGCCGCGCGCGGCGCCGGGGGGCAGGGCCGCGCGACCGGCCCTCATATAACATGGCGGCACACGCGGGGTTGACGCGTCGGCTGGAGAGCGTATGGGCGAGCGATTCGACCTGGTGGTGATCGGCGGTGGCAGCGGCGGGCTGGCGACGGCGCAGCGGGCGGCCGAGCACGGCGCCCGCGCCGTGCTGGTGGAATCCGGCCGGCTCGGCGGCACCTGCGTCAACGTGGGCTGTGTGCCGAAGAAGATCATGTGGAACGCCGCCGAGCTTGCCGGCGCGCTCCAGGATGCGCGCGAATACGGCTTCGGCCCCGCGGAGCACGGGCATGACTGGCCGCTGCTCAAGCACAAGCGCGACGTGTACCTCACGCGGCTCAACGACCTGTATGCCGCCAATCTCGCGCGCCGCGGGGTCGAGCTGGTGCGCGCGCGCGCGAGTCTGCGCGATGCGCGCACGGTGAGCTGTGCGGGGCGCACGCTCGAGGCGCCGCACATCGTGCTCGCGACCGGCGGACGGCCGCTGCTGCCGGCGATTCCGGGGGCGCAGCTCGGCATCACCTCCGACGGGTTCTTCGAGCTCGGCGCGCTGCCGCGGCGGGTCGCGGTCGTCGGCAGCGGCTACATCGCGGTCGAGCTGAGCGGGATCTTCGCCGCCCTCGGCGCCGATACCACCCTGGTGCTGCGCACCGACTCGGCGCTGCGGGCCTTCGATCCGATGATCGGCGAGGCGACTCTCGCGGCGCTGCGCGAGGCGGGCGTCACGATCGCTACCCACGCGACGCCGGCGGCGCTCGAGCGCCCCCGCGGCACGCTCGAGCTCACCCTCGAGGACGGCCGGCAGCTGGGTCCTTGCGACTGCGTGCTGTGGGCGATCGGCCGCGGAGCGCTGCTGGAGGACCTCGCGCTCGGACACGCCGGGGTCAAGCTCGATGCGCAGGGCTTCATCGCCACCGACGACTACCAGGCGACCGGCACGCCCGGCGTCTACGCGATCGGCGACGTCACCGGGCGGGCGCAGCTGACGCCGGTAGCGATCGCCGCCGGCCGGCGCCTCGCCGACCGTCTGTTCGGCGGCGCGAGCGGGCGGCACCTCGATTACCACAACATTCCCACGGTGATCTTCGGGCACCCGCCGATCGGCTCGGTCGGCCTGAGCGAGCCGCAGGCGCGCGAGCGCTACGGGCGCGAGACACTCAGCGTGTACCGTGCGAGCTTCGTGCCGTTGTATCACGCGGTCACCGCCGCCAAGCCGCACTGCCAGATGAAGCTGGTGACCACGGGCGCCGAGCAGCGCATCGTCGGCCTGCACGTGGTGGGGCCGGGGGCGGACGAGATGCTGCAGGGATTCGCGGTGGCGGTGCGCATGGGCGCGACCAAGCGCGACTTCGACGACACCGTGGCGATCCATCCGACCACGGCCGAGGAGTTCGTGACGCTGCGCTAGCGGCGGCGGCCGGCTCTCACGGCGTTGCGCCGCGCTCGCGCAGCGCCGCCAGTACCGCCGCCGTCGGCGGGCGGATGCCGTGCCATACCAGAAACGATTCGGCGGCCTGCTCGACCAGCATGCCCCAGCCCTGCAGCGCCTGATGGCAGCCGCAGGCGCGCGCCCACTGCACGAACGCGGTGGCACTGCGCCCATACGCCAGGTCGTAGCAGACCGTGGCAGGGGAGAGCGCGCTCGCGGGCAGCGGCGGGATTTCCCCGGAGAGGCTCGCCGAGGTCGCGTTGATGATCAGATCGAAGGGCTCGGGACCGACGTCCTCGAAACGCACGCCGCTCACCGAGCCGAGATCGGCGAAGGCCGCGGCGAGCGCCGCGGCGCGCTCGGGTGTGCGGTTGGCGATCACGACTGCGGCCGGCGCGAGTGCGAGCAGCGGCGCCAGCAGGCCGCGGGTGGCACCGCCCGCGCCGACGATGAGCACGCGCCGCTTGGTGAGCATCAGCCCGAGGTTGTCGCACAGGTCGCGCACCAGTCCCGTGCCGTCGGTGTTGTCGCCGAGGATCTGCTCCCCGGCGGTGCGGGTGAGCGTGTTGACGGCGGCGGCGTGCGCCGCCCGGTTGCTGAGATCGTCGGCCACGTCGACCGCGGCGATCTTGTGCGGCACCGTGACGTTGAGCCCGCGGCCGCCGCGAGCGAAGAAATCGCGCACCCAGCCGCGGAACTCCGCCGGCGGCACGTCGAACAGACGATAGGTGATCGCCCGGCCCGTCTCGCGCGCAAACAGGCCGTGAATGAACGGCGACAGGCTGTGACCGACTGGGTGTCCGACGACGCCGAACTGCTCGGGTGAGGCGCTCATGGGCGAGCGGATTGTGACAGCATCCGCACGTCGGTGCCTCCCGAGCTGCCGACGGCCAGACAGGAGTGCAGCTCCGGCAACCAGTCGCTCATGCGCTCCATGATGCGCCAGGGCGGGTTGACGATCAGCAGCCCCGAGCCGTTGAGCGACACTCGCGAGTCGAGCGGATACAGCCACAGCTCGCTGAGGAGCGTGGGGGCGGCGATGCTGCCCGACCAGCGCGCGTGCCAGGCGAGCGCGTCGGAGCGCTGCTTGATCGGGTACCAGACCGCGAACACCCCGGTTGGAAAACGGCGCAGCCCGTCGGCGACCGCCGCGGTGACCGCGGCGAAGTCCCCGGCCGGCGCCTCGTAGGGCGGATCGATGAAGGCGAGGCCGCGACGTTCGGGCGGGGGCAGGTGAGCGCGCAGCAGCGCGAGACCGTCGCCGCGCTCGATGCGCACGCGCGCCGGCGGCGCGTGCTGCGCGGCGGCCCCCGCGAGCGCCGCGCGCAGCGCCTGTGCCTCGCTCGAGAGCCACTCGATGAATACCGCGCGGTCCTGCGCTCGCAGCTCGCTCGCCGCGATGAGCGGCGAGCCGGGATAGTGCGCACGCTCGCCGCCCGCATGCCGCAGCCGCTCGAGGAGCGAAGCGTAGTGGCGCAGCTCCGCGGCGCGCGGCCCGGTCCCGAGGAAACGTCCGACGCCGGCGCGTGCCTCGGGCGTGGGCTGCGACAGGTCGTAGCTGCCGCGGCCGGCGTGGGTGTCGAGGTAGAGGAACCCCTTGTCCTTGCGCTTGAGCGCCGTGAGCAGCGCGAGCAGCGTCACGTGCTTGTGAAGATCGGCGAAATTTCCGGCGTGGAAGCTGTGACGGTATTTCATGGGCGGCGAGCTTGCACGCCGCGCTTCACTTCACCCCGCGTGCCCGGCCGGCCGCCGCCTTGGGCGCGAGGCGCGCCTTGCGCGGCGCACCCTTGCCGCCGGCGTGGACCTTGCGGGCGGTCCGTGCCGCGCGCTTGGTGCGGGTATGTCCCGCGGCGGGCTTGCCGGCCGGTGCGGCCTTCACCACGCTGGCGCGTGCCGCGGCGCGCGCAGACGCCGCAGCGGGGGCTGCCGCTCCATCGCCGGCCGCCGGCGCCGGCGCGCTCTTGCGACCCCGCCCCCAGCGCCCACGCTCCGGGGCCGCGGCGAGCAGCGCGCGGCACTCCTCCAGGGTGAGGGTCTTCGGGTCGCGGTCCTTGGGCGCCTTGGCGTTCTTCCTCCGGTCGGTGACATAGGGGCCGTAGCGGCCGTTGAGGACCTGGATACCCTCGGCGGGGTACTCGAGGATGATCCGGTTGGCATCCGCGATCTGCTTGAGGCGGATGACCTCGAGCGCGCGCTCGAGCGTCACGGTGTACGGATCGTCCTCCTTGAGCGACACGTACTTGGCTCCGTACTTCACGTACGGGCCGAAGCGGCCCACGTTGGCGACCACCGGCTCACCCTGCGCGGTGACACCGAGCTCGCGCGGCAGCTTGAACAGCTCCATCGCCTCGGCGAGCGCGATCGCGTCCATCTTCTGCCCGGGCCGCAGGCCCGCAAAGCGCGGCTTCTCGGGGTCGTCCTTGGTGCCGATCTGCACGAACGGCCCGTAGCGGCCCATGCGCACCGTGACCGGCTTGCCGGTGGCCGGATCGCGTCCGAGCTCGCGCGCCTGCGCCACCTGCTCGCGCGTCACGGTCTTCTCGATCTTCTCGACCTGGTGGATGAACGGCTTCCAGAATTTCTGCAGCGGCGTGGTCCAGGGCTCCTCGCCGCGCGACACCGCGTCCAGCTCGTCCTCCATGGCCGCCGTGAAGCCGTACTCCACGTAGCGGTGGAAGTGATGGGTGAGGAAGCGGTTGACGATCTTGCCGATGTCGGTCGGCACGAAGCGCCGGTTGTCCATCTCGACGTACTCGCGGTCCTGCAGCGTCGAGATGATCGAGGCATAGGTCGACGGGCGCCCGATGCCGTGCTCCTCCAGCGCCTTCACCAATGAGGCTTCGCTGTAGCGCGGCGGTGGCTCGGTGAAATGCTGCGTGGCGGCGAGCGCGCCGAGCGCGACCCGCCCGCCTTCCTGCATCGGTGGCAGCACGTGGTCGCCCTCCTCGGTGCGCGCATCGTCGCTGCCCTCCTGGTACACCGCCATGTAGCCGGACTTCACCAGCGTCGAGCCGTTGGCGCGCAGCAGATGGTGCTCGGGCCCGTCGGCCCCGGCGAGCAGATCCACCGCCACCGTGTCGAAAATGGCGTGACTCATCTGCGATGCGACGGCGCGCTTCCAGATGAGCGCGTACAGCCGGTAAAGGTCGTCGTCGACCCTGCCCTCGACGTCCCCTGGAGTAATGGCGGCCGAGGTGGGCCGGATCGCCTCGTGCGCCTCCTGCGCGTTCTTCGACTTGGTGTGGTAGATGCGCGGCTCCTCGGCCACCTCGTCCTTGCCGTACAGGCGCGCGGCGACTTCGCGCATCTCCTGCACCGCCTCGGCCGCCAGCGACACCGAGTCGGTGCGCATGTAGGTGATCAGCCCGACGCTGCCTTCGCCGATGTCGAGCCCCTCGTAGAGCTGCTGCGCGAGGCGCATGGTGCGCCGGGCGTTGAAGCCGAGCTTGCGCGCGGCCTCCTGCTGCAGCGTCGAGGTGGTGAACGGCGGCGCGGGATTGCGGCGGCGCTGCTTGCGGTCGATGGCGAGCACGCTGAGTTCCGGGGCGCCACCCGCGGCGCGCGCCGCCGCCGCGAGCGTGCGCTCGGCCTCGCGCGCCGTCGCCTCGTTGGTGAAAGTGAACTGCTCGACCTTGCGGCCGCGGTATTCGAGCAGCTTGAGCGGAAACGCCTGGCCGCCGGAGCTGCCCTCGCCCTCGATGGTCCAGTACTCCTGCGCCCTGAAGGCGGCGATCTCCTCCTCGCGCTCGCAGATCATGCGCAGCGCCGGGCTCTGCACCCGACCGGCCGAGAGTCCCCGGCGCACCTTCTTCCACAGCAGCGGCGAGAGGTTGAAGCCGACCAGGTAGTCGAGCGCGCGCCGCGCCTGCTGGGCGTTCACCAGCTCGAGGCTGAGGTCGCGCGGCTGCTCGACGGCCGCGCGGATCGCGTTGCGGGTGATCTCGTAGAACACCACGCGGTGCACATCCTTGCCGTCCAGATCGCCGCGCTCGCGCAGGATCTCCTTCAGATGCCAGGCGATCGCCTCGCCCTCGCGGTCCGGGTCGGTGGCGAGGTACAGCGCCCGGGATTTCTTCAGCGTGCGGGCGATGGCCTCCACGTGGCGCTGGTTCTTCTCCAGCACCTGATACCTCATGGCGTAGCCGTTATCGGGATCGACCGCGCCCTCCTTGGGCACGAGGTCCCGCACGTGCCCGTAGGAGGCGAGCACGTCGAACTCGCGGCCGAGATACTTCTTGATGGTCTTGGCCTTGGCGGGCGACTCGACGATTACCAGGTTCTCTGCCATGGATGAGAAAAACGCCTCAGCCTAAAACGAAAAACCGCGGACGAGCCGCGGACCTTTGCCTGAGCACGGTAGCGCGGCGCGCATCAGTGGGGCGCATTGGCACCCGCCTCGGACACCAGCCCGTCGAGCCGCTCGAAGGCGAGCTCCTGTCCCGGCTGACTGGAGAGCACCATGAGCACCACCCACTTCAGCTGCTCGGTGTCGGGCTCGTCGGCATCGAGCGCCAGCATCCTCTCGATGACGATCTCGCGCTGCTGCGCCGTGAGGACGCCGAGACGCTCGAGGGTGAGCAGGAATCCGCGGCACTCGGTCGAGAGCCGCGCGAGCTCGCTGTCGGAGAAGATGCGCACCGCGGCGCCCGCGGCCGCTTCCGGCAGCGGCGCGCGGCCGTGCTCGGCGGCCAGGTCCGTGAGCCAGTCGAGCGCCCGGTCGACGTTGACGCGCGCGAAGCCCGCGCGCTCCAGGTCGCGCGCCAGATGCTCGCGCTGCGGCACCTCCGGCACCGGCTCGAGCATGTACCGGTCGAAGACGTAGATCAGGATGTCGAGAATGCTGTCAGTCATCATCGAGGTATACGGCCATAACGGCCGCCCGGAAGAGTCGCCACGCGCCCGTCGAGCTCGAGTATCAGTAACATCGAGGCGATCGATTCGCCCGGCAGCTCGGTGCGCGCGACCAGGCTATCGATGGTCGCCGGCTCGAAGCCGAGCGCATCTAACAGCATTTCATACTCCTTGTCCAATTCCGGCGGCGGCGACGACGGCGGCGGTGCGTTGCTAAGTCGTTCTTTCGGCACCGAAATCAACTCCGACAGCACGTCGTCGGCCTGCTCCACCAGCCGGGCGCCCGCACGGATGAGTTGGTGACAGCCGCGCGAGAGCGGACTGTGGATCGAGCCCGGGACCGCAAACACCTCGCGGCCCCCCTCGAGCGCAAGGCGCGCGGTGATGAGCGAGCCGCTGGTGCGCGCGGCCTCGACCACGAGGGCACCGAGGGCGAGTCCGGCGATGATGCGATTGCGCCGCGGAAAGTTGCCCCGCAGCGGCGCCGTGCGCGGCGGGAACTCCGACACCAGCGCCCCGTTTGCGCGGATGCGCTCGGCGAGGGCGCGGTTGGAACGCGGATAGACAGAATCGAGGCCGGTGGCGCATACCGCGATCGTCGGCCCGCCGCCCGCGAGGGCGCCCTCGTGGCTCGCGGCGTCGATGCCGAGCGCCAGCCCGCTGGTGATGGTGAGACCCCCGCGCGCGAAGTGCGCGGCGAACGCCCGCGCGGTCGCGCGTCCCATCGGGGTCGGGTTGCGCGAGCCGACCATGGCGAGCTGCGGCGTGCTGAGCACGGCGCTCGAGCCGAGCAGGTAGAGCGCCGCCGGCGCGCCCGCGAGCTGCTTGAGGAGCGGCGGGTACTCGCGGTCGGTGGCGAGCACGATCGTGGCGCCGGATTGCCCGAGCCAGGTGAGGTCGGCGGCGAGCGCGCTCGCATCGGGCGCAGCGAGAAAGGAGCGCGCACCGGGCGGTATCGCAGCGCCGAGCGCATGCGCCGCACGGGCGATGCCCGTGAGGTCGCCGCCGGCGGCGGCCAGCAGTGCGGTCACGGACTCCGCGGTGAGTCCGGGCGTGCGTGCGAGGAGCGCTCGCGCAGCCAAGGCGTCCATGGCGCGCCGAGCATAGCAAGCGCTGCGCGCGGCACGGGGCTGCGCGGCGCGTTACGTGCCGAAACGACTGGTTTTGCGTGTGGAATGCCGCCCGAGGGCCAGGCGGTCGGCGGGGTAGCTGCCGAGGGGACGCGGCCGCTTAAGGATTGCGCACCACGTCCAAGCGGTGGATCGTGTCCGAGGCGCCGACGATCAGGCCGTAGCTCATCCGGTCGAAGACCTTGAAGACCAGCAGCGTTCCACTGCGCTCGTCGGGTAGTTGCACCGTGCGCGCGAACGCGGAGCGGCTGCCGATCATCCCGCCCGTCCTTCCGGCCATATCGCTCACGACTTCTCCCGCCGAGTCGACCGCGAGCACGTTACCGGCCTCCAGACCGTGACGCTTGCCGCGGTTGATCGCGACCACCTCGAACTGTCCGACGAGATCGGTACCGCCGACGATCGCGATGATGCGCCCGTGAATATCACCCGCCGGCGCGCGCAGCGTGAAGTTGACGGGCGTCGCCTCTTCGTCCGAGGTCAACAGGCGATCGCCCGCGACGGTCTCGCGCGCCGGGTCGATGAGCACCGCCTTGCTGGGGTTGCCCGGACGCTCGACGATGGCTGTCGCGGTGTAGATGCCCTCGTAGCCGAGCAGCGCATTGTCATCCGGATCGCGCAGCTCGTCGCCGACGTGCACGACGGCGTAGCGCGCGTTCTGCTGGGCGGTGAGGTTGCTGACGTAGACCTCGTTGCCCGAGCCCGCGACCTGGTGCATGTCGCGGAAGGCAAGCACGTAGGGAGCGGCCTTGATCTGCTCACTCGCGAGGAGTGTGGGATGCGAGAGGAATCCCTGGATCGAGGCGTAGGGAATGGTCGGAATCGAGGTGTCGAGTGCGGTGCTGCGCAGGCGCGGATCGAGCCGCGCCGCCCCGGCTTGCTCGAGCACCACCTGCGGCCGCCCGTCGGCGCCGTAGGCGAGGGCGAGGGTGTCACCAGGGTAGATCAGGTGCGGATTGGGCACCTGCGGATTGATGATCCAGACCTCGGGCCACAGCCACGGGTCCTTGAGGAACATCGAGGCGATGCCCCAGAGCGTATCACCGCGCTTGACGACGTAGTGCTTCGGCGCCGTCGGATTGACGACGCTGGCGGCGGGAGCCGCTGCCGGCGCGCTCGCCTGGGCGCCGGCTGCGCTGATCGCAGCCTCGGTCGCCGTCTCCTCCTGCGCAGGCGCAGGCGTCGCGGCTTGCGCCGCAGCGCTCGCACTGGGCGGCGGCGCGACGGCGGCGGCGGTGCTCTCGCCCCGGTGGTGCAGGTGCGCACACCCGGCGAGCGCGAACGGGAGCGTCAGCAGGCCCGCGATCAGGCGGGCAAGTACTTGATTCGAGACCATCCTCCACTCCTCATTCCGCGCGAGGCGGGGCACACCAGCAGCAGCGGGATTCTAATTGTTATACTGGCCGACAGCCGCGCCGGCACACGAATTAATGTCAACTTTGTGCGCTGGATCACGGGCGGCGGCACCCCCATATCGGATCGAGAGCATGGCAGTACGAACCATCCTGGAGTTCCCCGACCCCCGGCTGCGCACCCGCGCGCGGCCGGTGAGCGAGTTCGGCGCGGCACTCGGCACGCTGGTCGATGACCTGCTCGAGACCATGTACGCGGCGCCCGGGATCGGGCTCGCCGCCACACAGATCGACGTGCACCAGCGCCTGGTCGTGATCGACATCTCCCAGGAGCGCAACGAGCCGCTGGTGCTCATCAATCCGGAAATCATTTTGCGCGAGGGCGAAGCGAGCAGCGAGGAAGGCTGCCTGTCGGTGCCGGGGATATTCGATCAGGTGAAGCGCGCCGCGCGCATCCGCGTGCGCGCCCAGGATCGCAGCGGCGAGTTCTTCGAGCGCGACTGCGACGACATCCTCGCGGTATGCGTGCAGCACGAGATGGACCATCTCGAGGGAAAGCTGTTCGTCGACTACCTGTCGGACCTCAAGCGCGAGCGCATCCGCAAGAAACTGGAGAAGGAGCGCAAGGAGCGCGTGGCGCGCGTCACCGCCGGCGCGCCGGGCGCGCGCCGCGCGTACTAGTCAATGGGAAAAAGTCGCCTGCGGCGCTTTTTCGGCCAGGGATTTGGGTCGGCTCGCCCGACAGGCTGGTAGCGTTGCGCGTCGCCTTCGCCGGGACGCCGGAATTCGCACTGCCCGCACTCGAGGCGCTGCTCGCGCACCACAGCGTCGTTGGAGTCCTGACGCAGCCCGACCGCCCCCGGGGGCGCGGACGTGCGCCGGGTGCGAGCCCGGTCAAGGCGCTCGCGCAGGCTCGCGGGCTGGCGCTCCTCGAGCCGCAGACGCTGCGCGACGATGCGGCGCTCGAGCAGCTTCGGGCCTGGGCGGTCGAGGCGCTGGTGGTAGTCGCCTACGGGCTGCTGCTGCCGCCCGCCATCCTCGCGCTGCCGTGCCTCGGGTGCCTCAACATCCACGCCTCGCTCCTGCCGCGCTGGCGCGGAGCGGCCCCGGCGCAGCGCGCGATCCTCGCCGGCGACGCCCAGACCGGCGTCACCATCATGCGGATGGACGAGGGGCTCGACACGGGCCCGATCCTGCTGCAGCGCCCATACACCATCGCCCCCGACGACACCGGCGGATCGCTCCTCGAGGCGCTCGCCACGCTCGGCGCCGCCGCGCTCCTCGAGGCGCTCGCGGGGCTCGCTGCCGGGACGCTCCGCGCAGTCCCGCAGCCGCTCGAGGGGGTCACCCACGCTCCCAGGCTGCAGAAGGCCGAGGCGCGCATCGACTGGACAACCGACGCGCACGACATCGCGCGGCAGGTGCGCGCCTTCAACCCCTGGCCCGTGGCGGAGACACGCCTCGATGGCGAGCAGCTTCGCATCTACGCCGCGGATGCCCGGGCGGAGATCGAAACGGGATCAAACATACCGGTAAAATACGCTAACTCCGCTAAAACTGGCACGATCATCGGCGTTCAGGACGAAACCGTGCTGGTACGGTGCGGGCGAGGGTACCTGGCGATCCGAAGCCTCCAGAGACCGGGTGGCCGGGTGCTCGCCGCCCCGGACTTCGAGCGCGGGCACGCGCTCGCGGGACGCCGCCTTGGCTAGGACCGTCTGGGCCCCGGCCGCCCCGGCACTGGCCGCGGCGGCGACGGTGGTCGATGCCGTAATCACCAAAGGCCAGTCCGCGGATGCTGCCTTCGCGCGCTTCGAGGGACGGCTGGAACGCGCGGCCATCCGCGCAATCGCGCTCGGGACGCTGCGCTGGTACCTGCGCCTCGCGCCCGCCATCGAGGGCCTGCTGAGCGAATCGGTGCGCGTCGCGGGACCCGTCCGGGCGCTGCTCGTCGTGGCGGCGCATCAGGTCGAGTACTCGCGCAACGTCCCCGAGTCGACCGTGCACGCAGCGGTCGACGCCGCGCGGATTCTGCACAGCGAGCGTGCCACCGGGCTCGTCAACGCAGTGATGCGCCGCTTCGTCGGCGAGAGATCCGCGCTCCTCGAGCGGGTGGATGCGGAGCTACCGGGTCGCACCGCGCACCCCGCCTGGCTGATCGAGCGCCTCGGCGCGGCCTGGCCGCAGCACCGCGACGCGATCCTCGCTGCCAACAACGCACACCCGCCGATGACGCTGCGAGTCGACCTGTCCCGCTCGAGCGTCGAGGCCTACGTTGGCGAGCTCGCGCGCGCATCGATTGACTCGCTGCACGTACAATGGTCCAGGTTCGCAGTGACTCTGGTGCGCCCGGTGGGTATCGGGCGGCTACCCGGCTTCCGGGAGGGAGTCGTGTCGGTGCAGGACGCCGGGGCGCAGCTCGCCGCGCCGCTCCTCGACGTGCGCCCCGGTATGCGGGTGCTCGACGCCTGCGCGGCACCGGGCGGAAAGACCGGACACCTCCTCGAGCTGATGGGCGAGGAGGCGGAGCTGACCGCGGTCGACATCGACGCCGAGCGGGTGGCACACATCGGCGAGAACCTCGAGCGCCTCAGGCGCCGTGCCCGGCTCGTCGTGGCCGATGTCCGTGAGCCCGAAGGCTTCTGGGACGGCCGTCCCTTCGAGCGGATCCTCGTCGACGCGCCCTGCTCCTCGACCGGAGTGATCCGGCGCCATCCGGACATCAAGCTGCTGCGGCGGCCGGGCGACCTCGCGGAGCTGCGCAGCCGGCAGCTCGCGATCCTGCGGGCGGCGGCGCGCCTGCTCGCCCCGGGAGGACGGCTCCTTTATTCGACCTGCTCGGTGCTGCCGGAGGAGAACGAAGAGGTCGTGGCGGAGCTCCTCGCGTCGGCGCCGGCGCTTGCCGCCGCGCCCATGCCCCCCGCCCCGGCGCTCGCCCCCGGCGCGCTCGAACGCCGCGTCGGCGCGCAGCTGCTCCCGGGGGCAGAGGCGGGGACGGACGGCTTCTATTATGCTTGTGTCGAAAAGACAACGACCGGAACGTAAACGCCTGCGGCCGGTCGCATCATCCGAGGCCAGTCGTTGCATCCATGCTACGCGACGATCCAGCAAGGGACGGTTCGATCGGGCGGAAGCTTCTCGCGACGCTCGGGCTGCTCGCGCTCGGTGCCGGAGGCGGCACCCTGCTCGCGGATGCGCTCGACGGCGCGCTCGACGTGCATTCGGCCTATGTCAACGTCGACAAGGGGGTCTTTCTGCTCTACGCGCGGATCGAGTACCCGGTGAGCCCGGCGATCCGCACCGCGTTGCGCGACGGCATCACCCTCACTTTCGACGTGGAAGCCCGCATCGACCGTGAGCGGCGTTTCTGGTTCAACGCCAATGTCGTCGACCTGACGCTGCTGCGGGAGCTCAGCTACCACGCGGTGAGCGACCGCTACGTGGTGCGCGATACCCGCAGCGGCGACCAGGACACTTTCGCGACGCTCGAGGAGGCGCTCGATTTTCTCGGCAAAGTGAACGGCTGGCCGATCGTGGTGGAGCCGCAGCTCGACAGCGGCAACTACACGATCAGCGTGCGCGCCGGAGTGCGCCGCGGACGGCTGCCGGCGTCGCTGCGGGCGCTGCTGTTCTGGACCGACGACTGGGCGCGGCAGAGCGAGTGGTATTCATGGTCACTGCCGGTCTGAATCCGAAGGCACAGCGCCGCGCCCGCCGCAACGCGCTCGTGCTCGGCGTCTTCTGGGCGGTGATCGGACTCGCCGCGTTCCTGCTGCTCGCAAAGAGCGTGCAGAACTCGGCGGAGTTCGAGCGACTGCAGCGCTGGATCCTGCTGTACACCGTGTGTACGGTGCTGGTGCTCACCGTGCTCGTGGTGCGCAAGATCTGGCGGCTGGTGCGCGACTACCGCGCGCACGTGCCCGGCTCGCGGCTCACCGCCCGCACCGTCGGAATCTTCGGCGCGCTGGTGGTGGCGCCGCTGCTGATCGTCTACCTGTCCTCGCTCGAGTTCCTCAACCGCGGCATCGACAGCTGGTTCACCGTCGAGGTCCGCCACGGCCTGAACGACGCCGTGGTGCTGTCGCGCGCCGCGCTCGAGCTGCGCATGCGCGAGTACTCCGGCCGGACCCAGGCGCTGGCGCGCACGCTCTCCGGCGTGGCGCCGGGCGAGATGCAGGCGCAGCTCGACGCCGAGCGCCGTGCGAGCGAGGCGCTCGAGATCGCGCTGTTCGGTCCGCACGGGCACATACACGCCGTGAGCCTGGAGAATCCGCTGGCGACGCTGCCGTCGCAGCCGCCGCCGGATCTGGTGCGCCAGGTCGCACAGCATCTGCCGTACGTGAGCCTCGAGCCGCAGGCGGGCGGCCGCTACCTGATCCGCACCGGTGCGGCGCTCGCCGACGGCGGCTCCGCGGGGTCCCGCTTCGTGGTGGCGCTCTACCCGGTGCCGGCGCAGCTCGCGGCGCTCTCCGAGGCGGTGCAGAACACCTACTCGCAGTACGGCAACCTCGCCGCCATGCGCGAGCCCCTCAAGTACAGCTTCCGCCTGACGCTCACCCTGGTGCTGCTGCTCGCCATGCTGGCCGCGATCTACGGCGCGATCTTCTCGGCGCAGCGCCTGGTGCGCCCGGTGCAGGACCTGATCGAGGGCACCCGCGCGGTCGGCAAGGGCGACTTCGGTACGCGCCTGCCACTGCCCTCGCGCGACGAGATGGGATTCCTGGTGCATTCCTTCAACGACATGACCAAGCGGCTGCGGCGCGCGCGCGCCGAGGCCACCCACAGCCAGCAGGCCGTGGAGCGCGAGCGTGAGCGCCTCGCCATCATCCTGGCGCGCCTCTCGACCGGTGTGCTCGCGGTCGACCGGAGTCTCACGGTACGCATGGCGAACCAGGCGGCCGGCGCCATCCTCGGCAGCGATCTGTCGGCGGCGGTCGGCAGGCCGCTGCCCGAGCTCGCCGCGGACAACGAGCGGCTCGGCCAGTTCGTCGCCGCGCTCGCGGTGCGCTTCGCGGCCGGACGCGAGGAATGGCGCGAGCAGCTCGACCTCGACGGCGCTGCTGGCCGCCGCACGCTCATGTGCGCCTGCACCGCGCTGCCGGGGGAGAAGCGCGACATGGGCTTCGTGATCGTGTTCGACGACATCACGACGCTGCTGCAGGCGCAGCGCGATGCCGCCTGGGGCGAGGTGGCCCGCCGCCTGGCGCACGAGATCAAGAACCCGCTCACCCCGATCCAGCTCTCGGCGGAGCGGCTGCGCCGGCGGCTGCTCACCGGCATGAGCGAGCGGGACGCGGAGATTCTCGAGCGCGGCACGCGCACCATCGTGCAGCAGGTCGAGACCATGCAGCAGATGGTGAACGCGTTCTCGGAGTACGCGCGCGCCCCCGAGATGCAGATCACGCGCTTCAGCCTCAACCAGCTGGTGACCGAGGTGGCTGACCTGTACCGCTCGCAGGATCCGCGCACCCGTATCCGCCTCGAGCTCGACGAACAGGTCGAGTCGATCGAGGCCGATCGCGGCCGCGTGCGCCAGATCCTCAACAACCTGGTCACCAACGCGCTGGAAGCGCTGGATGGGGTCAGCGCCCCGCAGCTGGAGATTGCCACGCGCCTGGAAAGCACGGCCGAGGCGGAGTACGCCGCCGTGACCGTGTGTGACAATGGCCCGGGATTCCAGCGCGAGCTGCTCGGGCGCGTGTTCGACCCGTACGTCACCAGCAAGCCCAAGGGCACCGGCCTGGGCCTGGCGATCGTGAAGAAGATCATCGAGGAGCACGGCGGCCGCATCGACGCGGACAACCGCCCCGAGGGCGGCGCCCGCGTCCGCGTGGTGCTGCCGGTGAAAGACAGTACTCGCTCCGCCACCGGCGGGGCGCGCGAGCGGCGCGATCAGTTACGGAGAGAGCGAGCATGAGCAGCCCACATATTCTCGTCGTCGACGACGAAGCCGACATCCGCGGCCTGCTGAAGGAAATCCTCTCCGAGGAGGGTTACGAGGTGGACGTGGCCGCCAACGCCGCGCAGGCGCGCGCCTCGCGCGCACGCCAGGTGCCCGACCTGGTGCTGCTCGACATCTGGATGCCGGCCGTCGACGGCATCACGCTGCTGCGCGAGTGGTCGGCGGCGGCCACCGACGGCTGCCCGGTGGTCATGATGTCCGGCCACTCCACCGTCGAGACCGCGGTCGAGGCGACGCGCCTCGGCGCCTTCGCCTTCGTCGAGAAGCCGCTGTCGCTCGCCAAACTGCTGCGCACCGTGGAGCGCGCACTCGATGCCGGCCGGCGCCATCGCCAGGCCGGCAAGCTGCTCGGCTCGCCCCTCGCGGTGCCGATCGGCAAGAGCCGCCTGATGCAGCAGCTGCGCGCCGAGCTGCAGCAGCTGGCGACCAACCCCTCGCCGGTGCTGCTGATCGGCGAGCCCGGCTCGGGCCGCGAGGCGTTCGCGCGCTACCTGCACGAGCACGGGGGGCGCGCCCAGGCGCCGTTCGTGCCGCTGATCGCTTCCAGCCTGCGCGATGCCGACGCCGAGGCGCGACTGTTCGGGCGCGAGGAGCCGGGCGCCCCCAAGGGGCTGCTCGAGGAGGCCGCCGGCGGCACGCTGTTCATCCACGAGCTGGAGGATCTGCCGGCCGGCGTGCAGCGGCTGCTGGTCGGGGTGTTCGAGGCGGGGCAGTTCACGCGCCTGGGCGGTGCCGAGCAGCAGCCGTTCCGTGCGCGCCTGCTGTCCTCCGGACAGCCGGGCCTCGAGCAGCGCGCCGGCGAGGGCTCGATCCGGCGCGACCTGCTCGCGCATCTCAACGTGCTGATCGTGCGCGTGCCGCCGCTGCGCGACTACGCCGAGGACGTGCCCGAGCTGCTGCGCCACCAGGTCGACCGCCTGGTCGATGCCGACGGGCTGCCGTTCCGCCGCTTTTCGGTGGCGGCGCAGAATCGCCTGCGCAACTATCCCTGGCCCGACAACGTGCGCGAGCTGCGCCACCTGGTGCATCGCCTGCTGATCCACGGCGGTGCCGAGGAAATCCGCCTCGAGGAGATCGAGCGCGAGCTGGCGGTGCAGACGCCACCGGACGAGCCGCTGGTGAAGCAGGACCTGCTGGCGCTGCCGCTGCGCGAGGCGCGCGAGCAGTTCGAGCGCGCCTACCTGCAGCAGCAGCTGCTGCTGTGCAACGGCAAGGTGGGCCAGCTCGCCAAGCGTGTCGGCATGGAGCGCACGCACCTGTACCGGAAGCTCCGGTCGCTCGGGGTCGACTTCAGGAACATCAGCGAGGAATGAACCGCGGCGATGCGCGCAGGCGCTCACGCCTGCCTCATGACGGTCAGTAGCCATTTCCTCGCTCACGTCCTGGACCGGCTGGAGCAGCTCGGGGGGAGTGAGCGCGCGGCGGATGTCCGGCGGGCCGGGGCGCGCCGGCGGCTGCGCTGAGCCCTCAGTCTCCGACGCGGATCACCAGCGCATCGATGTCGGCGGCCCGCAGCTGC